>CAKSJY010000028.1 GCA_934464585.1 uncultured Eubacteriales bacterium | reverse complement strand
GCTTCAACGCTCGGACTGTGACTAGGTAGGAGTATCTTTAAATGTTACTGAGATATTATTTATTAAATTGTCAATGTACCCGAAGATAAATTATCTCCTCATATATATAAAGAGTCTTTTGAGGGTGTTTTTGACACCCTATTTTGAAAAAAACTTTTCGACAAATTTCTTATTTTATAACCCGCCCCAGTATGTAAATTTTCATTTTCAATCAATTCAATCCTATCGAGCAGCCCTTTTTCGGCAAATTGCCTACCCTCTTAACCCTGAATCATAACCGCCTGCCAAACAGGTGAATTAAACAAGGACTATAGGGCAAGATTACTGACCCGTGTCTCAGAACGCGAGCTTTCTCCTTGTTCAAGCCTTAGAATCTTTGCCTATTTGGATGCCTTGCCTTTAAGGGAGTTTAATTAAATGTATCTTCGTATTCTTTTACGCTTAGCATATATTGTTAATTCATTTAGGTTTACTTTTTAAACATAATATCTTCGTCCAAAAGTGTTGGTTGTCAAACTTGTATTTTAGATTCGCGTATTTGTCAAACATCATTAAGGAACTCCTGTCCCTTAAGTACCCTATAAAACTTGATATACTTATACTAGATGATATACTCAAAAGTAAGTGCACACGGTATGGCATCATATGCCATTCTATTATTTCTGCTCCACGGTACTTACGTAGTGCTCTTATAATTTCTCTCAAATTTTCTCTTTGTTTATTATATATAACTTTTCTCCTATATTTAGGAACTATTACAAAGTGATATTTGCGTAACCATTTTATATGTAATAAACTATCTGTGTTATTAACCATTAAAATTCTCTTACTTTGTGCTCTAAGACCTGAACAATCTTATTGTACTAATTTGGAGAATTTTTTGTATAACTTTCGATACTCACACGCATAGTTGGTGGTCCACCAAAAAATTAGACTTTTATTGTGCAATAGATTTTAATGTCTGTTACATAAAGAAAACCACGCGATAGTTGCGTGGCTCAAAAAAGCCTAAGTGGCGAGGACAAAAAAGAATTTCTAATGTGTTGGAATAAGGAAGTGACTTGTTAGCTACGACCAAAGAACACATTAGGAGAATATTCAAATGAATGATAAAGATAGTTTACCACACACGAAATGTAATTGTAGATCATATGGTGTTTGCAACGAAGTATTGTAGCAAGGTATTTTATGGAGAGAAACGAATTAGAGTTAAGAGAAATAATAAGAACGCTATGCCAATGGAAGGAAGTAGAAATAATAGAAGGAAAAGTATGACCGAACCACATATATTTACTTTTAAGTATACCATCAAGATGATATTTCAAAAGTTTTGGAATATGAAATTTGCATATAATAGAAGTAAAGAACTTTGATGCAAGTAATATTATGTATATATAACAGAGAATGATACGATAGCAATAAAAAAGTATATAAAAAATCGATTAAGAGTAAACACTGAAAGTAATCAATTGAGTATTTATAATCCGAGAGACCTGCTTATGGGTAGCAGGTAACCGCATGCAGGGCTGATAGACCAATAAAAAAGTATTTATGCCAGGACAGTTGAGTTAGGGTTATGCCCGGAATTGAAATATTCCATACTATGCGTGGG
>CAKSJY010000027.1 GCA_934464585.1 uncultured Eubacteriales bacterium | reverse complement strand
CAATAAAAAAGTATTTATGCCAGGACAGTTGAGTTAGGGTTATGCCCGGAATTGAAATATTCCATACTATGCGTGGGAATATTTATTGTGCATTTAAACTGCAAAATAATTCCTGCGGATAGTAGATCAACATCATTAGCTATTTCGGCTATAAAGCGTATATAACTTTCATTTGTTAAGGTTATATACATTCTACTAATGCGATTGTTGTAATGTCTGTTTGCGCATTTGTTAAATTTCCATGCCCTGTAAAACAGCATGTTTTCATAGTTTCACCTCATTCTATTTTGTATGAATTATAGTTTCGTAAAAAGAAATATTTTGTATTATAAGGTTTCGCGTAATTCAACATCAATAGTTTAATTTAAAATTGTGGGGTGAAAGTATGTTTGATTTTGGGTTAAATTTAAAGAGACTAAGAAAAGAAAAGGAGTATTCACAGGCATAACTATCAAGAAAATTGAATGTTAACTTTCAAAGTATGAAAGCAATCAAAGTATGCCATCTGTTGAAGCATTAACAAAAATAGCGTTGATTTATGGTGTTTCCTTAGATTATTTGGTAGGAGTCGAAAAGAATAGAACAACTCTCATTGAGGGGTTGACTAATCGTCAATTTGATATTCTTAACACTCTTCTTATAGGATTTAAAAGTAAATGAAATTTAACTATCACAATATATTGAAAGAAAACAAAAGTCATGCTACCATAAAGCTAATAAAAGAGGCCCAAAAGAGCCCAATTCCTATATAAAAAGAGTTCGGCTCAAATTATATTTATACAAGGATAATAGCAAAAATATTAATTAAAAAATAATATAATCAAATTAGGGATATACAGTTATTTTTACGCATAAAATTTATAGGATGTAGATTTTAGGTAATGAAAAATCTTGCTATTTATTATGATATATTAACAAAATAGTAAGTATTATAAATAAGAATGTAAAAGCGTATTGGTGTTTAATTTAATATTAAAAAATATGAATTATTAGGCTGTGTGTAAGAAATTTTGAGGTTTATTGGGAAAGGACAGTTGTATTATATAACTTAAATTCACTAGGGTATTTGTGCCTGAAATTCATTAAACGATATATATTAATAAAAATAATTTTTATTTTGCCTTCTAAAGTGCAAAAAACATAGTTTTTTTGCTGTATTATGGAGAAATATAAATTTAGGAGGAAATAAAAAATGGTTCAGAAAAAGATTACACTTGATGTATGGGGGAAAAATAATGTTTTTGTAAAAGCTGTTCAGGGTGAGGTTAATTCTAGGTTTTTAGAGATTGATCTTACAAATCATGGAAGTAAATTTGATTTAACCGATAAATCTGTACAGGTTTATTTAATCAAACCGAATGGCAAAGAAATTTACAATTCAGCAACTATACTTGATGCAGAGAATGGTACTGTATTATTAGAGTTGACATCAGAAATGTCAAATGCTTATGGGACATACAGGGATGCGGAAGTAAGGGTAGTTTCTAAAAATGGAGAAACATTAAAGATTAAGGGACTCAATTTATATGTGGAGAAATCTATGAATGATAGTGCAATTGAAAGTAGTAGTGAGTTTACAGCTCTACAAGTTGCTTTAGGTGATGTAACTTCAATGAAATCACATATGAATTCAACGTTAAA
>CAKSJY010000026.1 GCA_934464585.1 uncultured Eubacteriales bacterium | reverse complement strand
ATTCTTCAAATCTTCCTCCATCATCAACTATAGGATAATTTAAACAGCCTGAAGTAGAAAATCCATAATCTGCTCTTTAAATTTTAATTTTATATTGGTCGTCATCTATACTAATAATATAGTCACCTTTATAATCAACAACATAAGCTACATAATGTGTCCAATAGCCATCCTTTGAGAAAACTTCAAAGCGTGAGTTTTGATTATCAGTTACTGATTTAACATCAGTGCCAACAGCAATCATTATATAAAAATTATTACTCTTTCTTTCGTGATCATAATAATTTCATTATTATCTAACCTTGATAGAATTTGATCGTCAGGTAAAAAGTTAGCTTTCCATTTGCCATTATGTTCACTTATTAATGTTGCATTGGTAGAACCTTTTTCTGAATAAATCACTAATGCCGATTGCTTATTTTCAACAATTTTAATTATTTTCCGATTACTTACTGCATAATTAAATGCTTGCTCAGGCGTATCAAACTTTAAAAATAAGTTTTCAACCGGTGTAATTAAAACTATTAATGACAAAAAAACATTCAAAATTAGCCTTAATATTCTTTTTTTCCCATTTTGTTTTTTAAACCATATTACAGCTACAACTATTAATAATATTGCTATAATATATCTAAGTAATTTTAACATATCATACCTCATTCACTTATGATACCATCTAAAAGCCCTATTTTCACCTACATAGGCAATGTAACATAAATGCTTACTTTTTTTATGCATTCAAAAGACAATTTAGTTGCTTTTTATAGATAAACTATATATGTCATACTCACCACTATAATAAGCAAGGCTTATTCTGTTTAATATAATTTTTTCTCTCTGAATTAATCGTCTCACAATTTAACAATGTGCCTACGTTATCTGTTTAAACTTTCAATATTTATTCAGTGTTATTGTGAGGAGTGTATGTAAAGTTATTTTAATAACCCATATATATTAAACAATGTTTTTTATTATATTCAACATAAATCAGTATGCTGGAATTGGCGAATAACTTTTTTCTTTTGATGTTTCATATGGAATACCATTTACATAACAATACATCATATAAAGCGCACCACCATTAATTGAAGCACTTCCTCCCATATTACAACTCGAATCTTCTTCGGTGTAAATGTTTCCGGCATTACAACTTACATCCAAATCATATAAAGAAGCACTGTATCCAAAATAAGTAGCATTATTATCATTAGTATAACTCAAACTTATACCTGTATTTTTTAATCCAATACTTATATCTATGCTATATTTCCAAACATTAAGTTTCATGCCTACACTATTATCCACAAAGCTACCATTACTTACAGACTGACAATATACAGAGATAGGTTTATCTGAATTTCCGATTTTTTCAATAACTTTACTTCCTTTATCAACACAAGTAACATTTAATGGCGAACCAGGTGAAAAAACTTTAGTACTGTAATCAGCCTCAGCAACAACCGAATATTCCGCTCCAAAAATACTCGATAAGAAACTTGTATTCTTTTTTTGTGAAGCATAAATTTGTTCAGGAGTTCTTATTGTGGTGTAAGTTACAGTTGATTTTTGTGATGTTATCCCCCCCGTAATAGGTGTAGGCTTAGATACTGGAGCTGTGGTAGATTTAACTTGCGAGGTCTGCGGTAATTGCTTAAGCATATTAAATCTTCTTACATCCGCTGGACTGTTCATTGACATTCTTGAACCATC
>CAKSJY010000025.1 GCA_934464585.1 uncultured Eubacteriales bacterium | reverse complement strand
TTCTTATCTTTTCATTGACTCCGCTGTTTTTCGACAGCTTTATTATTCTATCACTTCCTCACCTATCTTGTCAACACCTTTTTTCAAACTTTTTAAAAATTTTTTTCTAGCAATTACAAGCGTCCCTTTTCTTATATATAAGTATATTTTGTGTATAATATAAATAAGGCAAAAATTCTATTTTAGACATTGAGGTGTATACATTGAAATATCGTATCAATTTCGAATTACTACACCAAATTTGGCAGTTTATAATTATTTTACTTTTGAATATACTTGTGTTCATACTTGCTAAGATGTATATATAAAAAGATCGGCGGAGTCAGTTAATTGTTCCGTCGATCTTTTCATATTATAAAGTTTTAAACTCTTTCAACAGGTTTTCAACATCTGTTAGTCGTTGCTGGTTTGCTTCATCATCCTTTGAATAATTGTAAATCATAAGGCAACTACAATTATTTGAAAGTACAGCACTTACTGTATCATCATTCATAGAGAATGTTTTATCATTTTTTACTTGATTTATGACCTCGTTTGCTCTATCTGATAGATTATTCAAGTCATATTCATAAAACTCAACCGTAATATTAGATTTTTCGAAAGTATATTTATATCTATAGCCTCTGGTCGCACCAATTAAATCTGCCGACATTGTCATCGGAACACCTTGAATATATCCTCTATCTTTCATACATTCCAACATGCCATCAAATGTTTGATCATATTCTTCTACAGGTTTTTCATACTTACTTTCTGTTTCGGTAGTACTACTTGGGTTATATCCCTCACGTCCAACATCTCCAGCACCGCAGGATGCAAGACCTACCATAGAAATTATAGATAAAGCTATAGCCATAACCTTTTTTAAAGACTTATTTAATATTGTTTTCTTCAAAATAATATCCTCCGTTTTTAGCTTAATAGGTTCATTATATATCATAATATCATTTTATTCAATAGAAATACATTCATTAAAGTTGAAAACAACCTGTTTCTCTATTACAATAAATATACACTATATTAAAACTGAAAGGAAATGTATATATATTGAGAAAATTAGTGTCTTTAACGCGATCTGCGATACAAAAATATAATATGATTGAAGACGGTGATAAAATTGCTATTGGAATATCAGGAGGGAAGGATTCCTTAGCCTTATTATGTGCCCTAGCTGAACTAAAGCGATTTTACCCTAAAAAATATGATTTAGTAGCTATTACTGCTGATCCATGCTTTGGATCTATTGAAACCGATTATTCAAGAGTTTCTGAGCTATGCAGACGTTTAAATGTTCCCTATTATATAAAACGTACACAGCTTGGAGAAATTATATTTGATATAAGAAAAGAAAAAAATCCATGCAGTTTATGTGCTAAAATGAGGCGTGGAATCCTACATTCAATGGCCACTGAACTTGGGTGCAATAAAGTTGCATTAGGGCATCATTTTGATGATGCAATTGAAACATTTTTTATGAATCTTTTTGATTGCGGCAGTATCTCCTGTTTTTCACCTGTTACCTATCTCTCGAGACGTAACATTTACTTAATACGCCCTCTTATATATTGTAGTGAACAGCAAATTATAAATTTTTCAACAAAATACAGTCTACCTGTTGAAAAAAGCACATGTCCCGCCGATGGTGTAACAGAAAGACAAAGGATGAAAGAACAAATTGCAGAACTTGAAACTAAATATCCAACATTGAGAAAAAAAGTTTTCGGTGCTATGGAACGCAAATTATGGTCTATATAATATAGTTTCTATATATAAATTAATCTTAAATTGTCTAATACGATTATAGGCAATTTAAGATTAATTATTTCTATGCAAAATTTATATCATGGACATTACATCACGTATAGTGCTTCATATTATCCTTATATTGATAACTAAAATCATAAGGATTTTGAGTATTTAAAAGTAATACAACCTCATTTGATAAAGTAACTAATTTTATTAAATAAAAATATACTAAAAAACGCCACCGAAATCCGATCGGAGGCGTCATACATTCAACTTACTAAACCTTAAATAATCATAAAAAACCAATAAACTATAGAATCTACGTCTGTAAAACTGGCAAATACAATACATCTCGTAAGTTTTACATCTGGTGACCCGGACGAGAATCGAACTCGTGTTACCGCCGTGAAAGGGCGGTGTCTTAACCGCTTGACCACCGGGCCAC
>CAKSJY010000024.1 GCA_934464585.1 uncultured Eubacteriales bacterium | reverse complement strand
CTGCAACAATCTGCTTGCTTCCGTCCCAGACATGATTAATAGTTTCACCGTCAACAGTTTTCTCATAGCGCAGACCGTCAACATTGTAAGCATAGCTTGCAGTTGTTTCGCCGTCAGTAAATCCTATAAGCTGATTTAAGCCGGTATACTGCTTGTTTTACTCTTTATAATTAACAATACTAAACGATTTTAGTCGTAACCTTTATCAGTAAGCAAAAAATCAAACCACTTTAAATCATATAAAGTTATAAAATGTTTGAAAGGTATCCTATATGAATAATTACCTCTTTTTACATCGCCATATATTTGCCATTTATCGCTATTAATTGTATAAAATCTTTCGTTATTCTGCTTTGATAACGAACCATAAATAAGAAACTCTGTGTAATTATTACATATATCATATGAAAGAATATTTTTAGGATTACTTCCAGTAAAATATACAGGTAAACCATCCTCCCACATTCCATCCTGACTTCCGACAATCATCCATGATTCTGAATCTGTTGAACCTTCAGAAATGCATACTGCTATATAGAATTCCTTTGACTTTATTGAATCTATAGAATTATATGTGAATTTTATAGGAAGTACAGACAATATAATAGGAATCAGTATAATTAAAAACAGTTTTTGCCTTTTGTATATTTTTATTTTTTTTAAAAACACTTTTAACACTCCATTAATTTGGGTAAAAAGTTTTCCACTTACCTCCGTCATTTACTGTTGGATAATTCTTACAACCTGAAGTTGAATAACCATATACATCCCTTGCTTTTTGACGTTCTGTCTTTCCTCTATCACCCAATAAACTCATAATAGTATCTAACCCTGGGAAAGGACTCGGAAAGATTTTTGTATAATCTGTTCTACCATTAATTACACCTTTACCAGTAGCAGCTTTAGCAGAACCACCGGTAATATTAACCCATTCTTGCGCAAATGAAACTCCATTAAAATTATTTCCAGTTCTACAAGCCCCAAAATAAGTATATGCTTTTTTAGAAAAAGATGATGAATTAATATTGTTTAATTCAGATGTAAAAATATTTAAAGCGTTGTTATGTTCACCATGACCTCCATAACCAAGTGCGAGTGCATATTTACCATCATATCCAGGGTTGGAAACTCCAGGCATATCAAACGCTGTTCCATGTGCAAAAAATGACATAGCATCAATAGTATCCTGACTTCTATTTTCTTTATTTATATAATCAAAAAGTTCCTGTTTGTCATTAATCACCATAAAGTTTATTCCATGTTTGCTTGCGGTAATTGAAAAGTTTTTTATATCTTTTTCTGTATAATTCCAATTTGCAACAATCCAAGTAATATCATTTTCCTTATCAAAATCACCTTGTAAGAAATCCTTTGCTTTCCAATCACCAACTTGTTTTAAAGCTGTTTCTACAAATTGATACTTAAATTTATCGCCATCTTCTGATCCACCAGACACCACAATCCTTTCGTGTCCGTTAAAATCCACAAAACCAATAGGGTTATTCTGACAGTAAGTATATAAGTTTAAACTCAGTGGTTCGCCAGGTTTCCCAGAATTGGAGTCCCTACTAATAAATCTGCCAGTTGACAGATTGTAATATCTCGCATAGTTGCTTTAAAAGTGAATTTTGATCAAAAATAAAACTATTATTTTAGTTCTATAGGATATGGATATTCACCAGATATTAAAACTTTATATTTTTGATCTGTTATTTTAATAAAAATAACATAAAAATAGTAATCTGCATAATTGACACCGTTTGTAATATCATAAGAACAAGTCCCATACTTTATATTTACATATTCAACCTGATCTTCATCAATATTATTTTTATCAATAATATTAAGTATTTCATAATCAAAATTTGATATACCCTTTATAGTATCAGTGGATGTTTCTTTATAATATTCCCTATCATTAAGTGTTTCTTTAGAAATTTCATAGCAAATATCTACAAATGTATTCGGAGCAGCAACCCAATCACCCATAGAAACGCCATTCCCTCCGGAACTTTTTAAATCAATTTCCGGATTTTCAATACTATCATTCGTAAACTTTACTTTGACAATATTCTCTAACTCGGATATTGAAACCATCTTCGTATCATTCGTATCATATGAATCTATAATTATTTTAGAATTTTCATACAAATAATTCGATATTATACAACCAACAATATACAATGTAATGATTGCAAGTATTATCAATAATGTTACAAAGATCCTTTTTTTACGCAAAAAACACACTTCCTCTAATCTTCATTATGTTTATGTGCCGCCTTAATTAATTTACTAATGCCTTTGAATTTTTTTCCAATACTGCTTACCTTATTTTCACCAAATGAACCTTTAGTATATGCAACATAACCCATTGTATGTTTTTGTGGACCAATCTCAACTTTTGTTGTGGTCAAGCTTTTTTGTAACACCCTGACCTAATTTTTTGCTTACAGGGTTTACGGCTCATAACGTGCCTC
>CAKSJY010000023.1 GCA_934464585.1 uncultured Eubacteriales bacterium | reverse complement strand
CTTGATAATCACTAAGTAAAGTCTTTAGCTTTTTTATTAAATCATTTGTCTTTTTTTCTGTGATAAAAGGAGCCGAAGATACAGCATCAACTAGAAGTCTGACCTCAGGAAATTCAAACTCTCTGGTAGCCATATAGAAACCGTGCTTACTATTTTGAGCTTTATTGATATCAAAACCATAGCTAATTAAAGCTTCAATATCTCTATAAACAGACTTTCTTTCGGCATCAATTCCGACTTTGCCCAATTCTTCACACAATTGTGCTGCCGTCAATGAATGATCGTCATCAGTTTTTTTATTAAATATATCAAGCAAAGCGATTAATTTAAGTCTTTTATTTGGTCTATGCAATGTATAAGTTCTCCTTCCAAATTTTTGATTTAATGACATAATAGTCTATTATGTATATTAGCATATAAACCGCAGTTTGTATACTATTTTTTATCTAATTAGTATAATTCACAAAAAAAATATACTATTAATCCTTTTGAAAGCAAGCAATTAATATTAAAATATTCCAAAATATTTTCACCTTTTATTTTAATTCAGCAAAGCCCTCGCAGAAAACTTTCTGCGAGGGCTTTTCCCATTATTGATTTCAAAAATCACCGGTTATACCTATGGAGTTACCCAACAAAAAGCTTTAACATCAAGCAAAGCAAGCTACTAAAAAGCAGTCTGATAGGTTAATACAAACAAAAGTTACAGCATAGGTATTTTTTTGTATATAATTTATCAGCAAATGAAAATAAAAACCACATTTTGTACAACCTTAAATATTTACCAGTAAAATACCTCTTTTATGTCTATTTATAATAGTACCTAACTATTTCATTTACCAATTTTTATTTTGAGGGATACAAAAATGGCGCTATCTTCCACCTAAGTATATTGCTTTTTAACCTTTCTGATGTAACCTTATTATACACCAACAATTTATCATATTCATGAATTTTAAGCATATTTTTCACAGCCCTACAGCTAAATCCCTTGTTAAGCATGATTTCCACTAAATTCATAATTGACTCAGGTATTTTTTGATAAATTAAAAGTGAGCTTAAATATACGTTACTACAAATAAAGTATTTAGATAGTTCATAAAATCTCAATAAAGCTTCTATATCACCAATACAATTACGACAATAGCCTTCGTCATTATTTAAATTCTGACTAACTTCATATTTAAAATGTCGTCTAAGCTCAAAATCAGATATTCCTATGTTATTGGTTTTTAAAAGTATCTCCATCAAAAAACTTTCCATGTTTTCATAGTCAATATCTCTATAAAAACGAATCTTATTATCCAATAAAAATTTATTTTTTACAAATATTGCAGCAATATCTATTTTCATACTATCTTTTAAATAACTTATTAATACCTCTTGTCCATTTGTAGACTTAATTAAATTATTTTGATTTTTCTCCTCATCTTCAAACATACAAGAAAATATAAGATCATGCTCACATAAATCAGCCATTTTTTTATACTCAGGAATATAGCCGTAATACATCCTATTTGGAAAAAGAAAATTTATATATTTACCCGAAGATTTATATATACCAACATTAAGTGCTTGGGATAAGGTACATTCTCCATTTTGTACTATACTGCCCCTTAAATTTAAGCTTTGTATTGTAGCTAAAGCCTCTAACATACACGAATCTGATGAGCCCATATCAATAACAATTAATTCCGACTTTAAATCACAAAGTTCTGAAGACACTGCCATAATTATTGATGATATTTTATTTTCTAAATTCTTCATTGGGATAATAATAGATATATCTATCGTATCCATCTTTCATTTCCTTCTTTCACCAAATAAAATAATATTAAATTATTTTCTTGAAACAGCTGATGTGTTTTTTTCACATATATATGTAGATTCCAAATCTGAAATATGCAACTTAACTGCTAGTGGGTATTTGTCATAGGCTAAACTCATTGAATAACTTCCACCTTTTACAGATTCATCAAAGCCACCCATATGCCACCTTATTGCCATTGCTTCACTCGTCTTAAGTCGCATAAAGCGTTCTATTAAAAACACCGATTTCTCCCCATGACCATATGGGAAGCTATCCTCCACCATATAAAATGGCTGCTTTTCCCATGCACCAGTCTTTTCATTCTTTACATTCCTCGTTGATACTTTATAAAACTGAGCTTTACACAAATCATGTAAAAGAGCACAAATTGCATAACTTTCTCTATTGTCAACTTCAGGATCAAAGTGTTTGTTCATCATTACATTGTAGACACTTACACTATGTTGTACAAGTCCACCTTCACATGCACAATGAAATTTTGTACTTGCCGGTGTTGTAAAAAAGTCTGTTGTTTTTAACCATTCTAAAAATTCCCTTGATCCTTCTCTTTTTATATTTTGCTCATAAATTTCTAAGAATTTTTCTTTATAATCCATAATGTACCTCTTTACCCATCATTTATACCTTTAACTATATATAAGTCTATCACGTCACATATATTGGTTTCAAGACTTTTATCGTTTTAAAAGATAATGCTTGGATAAATAATGCAAAAATATGACATATTATATTTATTACCATTTACGAGGAGGATTTCATGACAGATATATTAATAATAGGTGCCGGCCCGGCAGGCCTTACATCTGCTATTTATTCTTTAAGAGCAGGGCTTAGCGTTAAGGTATTAGATAAATTTATATATGGTGGACAGATGGCAATAAGTGACACAATTGAAAATTATCCCGGATTCAAACAAATAAGTGGCTACGAATTATCCGTTAAATTGTATGAACAAGCCGTTGAATTTGGTGCCGAAATTATCTTCGATGAAGTTAAAAAAGTAGATTTTTCTGGATCTACAAAATCAATATTTACCTCAAACAAAGAATATAATTCTAAGTCAGTGATAATTGCAAGCGGAGCTAAAAGAAAAAAATTGGGCTGCCCCGGAGAAAAAGATTTTTTAGGAAAAGGTGTTTCATATTGTGCAACATGTGATGGAGGCTTTTTTAAAAATAAAACAGCCGTAGTTGTAGGAGGAGGAAATACCGCTTTAGAAGATGCACTATATTTATCTACAATATGCCAAAAGGTCTATATAATTCACCGTAGAGACACTTTTAAGGCTGAAAAGGTATTAGTAGATTCAGTCCAAAAAAACAGCAAAATAGAAGTAATATACAACTGTGCTGTTAAAGAAATACAAGGAAGTTCAAGTGTCGAACTTATAAAGGCAAATCTCTTAATCGAAAAAAAATTAATAGACATAAAAGCAAATGCTATTTTTATATCTATAGGAACCGAACCGGATATCGATTTCGTTAAAGACATAATAGAAACAGATAAAAATGGATATATCATTGCTCCCGAAGACTGTACTTGTTCTATTAAAGGAATATTTGTTGCTGGAGATTGTCGAACTAAACCGCTACGTCAGATTGTTACAGCAACATCGGATGGCGCTATTGCTGCATTTCAGGCAATTAATTACATCAAGCAAATGAAATAAAATCCAGTAATTATCATGTGCTTATTTTTCACAGTAATCATATACAATTAAACTTCTATTCTTCTTTCTTTATTTTTCGAGTTTCTTTATTATTTTACGCCATAACACAAGGTAAAAACACATTATAATTTCAAGTCCTAATTACGTCTATGAATACATCTGGCAAAAATATTTTATAATAATAGCAGCTCTGCTGTGTAATATTTGTCTATATATCCAAGTTGTTTATTCATTAGAAATCAACGCTATTTCGGGATATTATTTCATAATTTTTGTTTAATTTGCGAATAATCAAATCTTTAGTTGACATCTTAAACTTTATAATGTATCATAAGATAAAAGCTTAAGCCCGAGTAGCTTATTAAGTAGAGCGTTGTTATTTCAAAGGCATCGGTGCAAATCCGGTCTAGGGCGAATTTCTAAATTCAAAGCGAGGTTATTTTAAATGTACGAAGACAAGACTCTAATTTGCAAAGATTGTGGCAAAGAATTTATCTTTACTGCAGGCGAACAAGAATTCTATGAATCAAAAGGTTTTACTAATGAACCACAAAGATGTAAAGAATGCCGCAATGCACGTAAAAATTCTATGAGAGCTGAACGTGAAATTCATGAGACAGTATGCGCATCATGTGGTCAAACAGCAAAAGTTCCTTTTAAACCACATGAAGATCGCCCTATATATTGTAGCGAATGCTTTTCTAAGATCAAAGAAGCTAGATAGTATTTAATCATAACCACCCGTTTGACGGGTGGTTTTTTGATTTATGGCCTTAGACGGTTGAGAGCGGGACGTCCGAAACAACCCCCCGCTATGCGGGTGCGTATTGGAAGTTATACAAAAAAATTTCCTAAGGAGTACAATAAGACCGTTCAGGTCTT
>CAKSJY010000022.1 GCA_934464585.1 uncultured Eubacteriales bacterium | reverse complement strand
GTGTGCAGAAGCACCGACCGAGCCGGCAGGCGAGACCAAATCCTTCTGCCCCTGCCAAATAATAAAAAGACACCTACGGGTGTCTTTTTTTATTTTTACTTAGATTTAATAACTTGAAACCAACGCATGCGGAGCGTACCGAGGGGTGCGGGTCTCCGGTGGAGACCTCTGCACACTGTGCAGAAGCGCTGACTATGGATTTAGTAAAAACTATCTGACACAGCAAATGAAATTTACCCCACTTCCAAGTAGGTGTAACCTCTAAATACCCAAAAATGTGTACATATTATAATTTCTTCCTTTAAGACTCAATATTCTTACTAAGATTCATCCTAAATATATCCGTTAATACAATTAAAGTTTTTATCCACATAAAATGTCTATCATAAATTTAAAAATTATGATAATATATGTATATTGAAGTATATTTTACAACAAATATAAATGAAAATCGGTGGGTGACTATAATATGAAAAACAAAAGTATTACAAACAATCTGATTTACTACCTATTTTGCGGATTTAGTGGCACAATTATCACCTTGATTATATGGCTATTCTTAAAAGCCATGAGTATTGGAATAAATTTTATATGGGATTTCATTCCACAAAAATTTGAATTTAAGTTCTACCCTATTGTCGTTTGTACAATCGGAGGACTTATTTTGGGAATATTTCAAAAATGTACAAAAGCTGTTCCTGATGATCTAGACACAGTAATGTATAAAATTAAAACCGAAAATTTCTATCCTTATAATAATGTTATTCTTATCTGTATATCTGCATTACTAGCACTTATATTCGGTGGAAGTATTGGTCCAGAAGCAGGGCTTACAGGAGTAATTGCTGGACTTTGCTATTGGGCAGGGGACAATATGAAATATGCCAGAAAACATATCCCAGATTTAACACAACTAGGTCTTAGCACTGTACTTAGCGCAATCTTTTGTTCTCCCCTTTTTGGATTAATTGCCCCTGTGGAAAGTGATACAGATACTGACGAAAATTCAGACATTATTAAGTCAACAAAAACACTTTCAAACATAATTGCCATAATATTTTCAATCGGAACTCTATACTTTCTCAACACCTTATTCGGTGGAAGTATAGGGTTGCCTCATATTGGAGTTACTAATATAACAAATACAGAACGTATATGGGGTATACCCCTTGCTATACTTGGTATGTTCTGTGGATTTTTATTTATCGTATTTGAAAGAGTTACCGATATAACCTTTTCAAAACTGAAAAAAATGGGAATCATTTTAAACACAATACTCGGTGGAATAATACTTGGAGTCGCCGGTACATATATACCATTTGTTATGTTTTCAGGAGAAGAAAGTATAACAGAAATTCAAATGGTTTATAAAGAATATGCACCGTGGCTTTTGATTACATCCGGAGTTTTAAAATTGCTTATTACAAATATATGCATAAAATCAGGTTGGAAAGGCGGACACTTCTTTCCAGTTATATTTTGTGGAGTAATTATCGGATATGGAATAGGTATGTTATTCGGTATTAATCTTGCATTTTGTGCTGCATTAATTACCGCCGGATTGCTCGGTGCTACTATGAAAAAACCTCTTGCTGTTACTCTATTACTACTATTATGCTTTGACGTAAGTATTATCCCATGGATACTTCTCGCAGCTTTCATAGGAAGTCTTATTCCAACTAAAAAGCCTAAAACGGAGGACACAGCAAATGAAAAACAATAAAATTATTTGGCGTGTCCTCAAGCGTACCGGTACAGACAAACTTTTATATGGTTATATCTGCCTTTTTACTATGATCAGCATTATCATCATGATAATTGAACCCAATATTAACAATATTGGCGATAGCATTTGGTATTGTTTTAGCGTAATGTCTACTATCGGCTTTGGTGATATTTCGGCAGTTACTCCAACAGGAAGGGTTTTAAGTATTGTGCTTTCACTCTATTCAATCCTTATTGTAGGGATTATTCCCGGTGTATTAACAAGCTATTATATTGAAAGCACCAAACTAAAGGCTAATGAGAGCATGGAAAAATTCCTTTACGACCTTGAGCGTCTACCTGAGTTATCAAAAGAGGAGCTTGAGGAGCTTTCGAAAAAAGTTATAAATTTTCAAAACAAACGGCATAAATAACTTATAGACGCATGGAAATAGAAAACTTCATTTTATGCCCAATTTAAGATTTTGAAAAATAACATACTTGACCTTAAACTTCTTTGTTCTCGACACTATAACCACCTGATAAAGCATATATCTATATATTTGACATAATATAATTTTTAAATTATAATATAAATTAATATATTAAAAAGAATGGACATGATTTTTTATATGGAAAATACAGTTATACAATTAGTTGTACTGCTATTTCTAGTTTTATTAAACGGCTTTTTTGCAATGTCAGAAATAGCCCTAATTACTCTTAATGACACAAAAATAAAAGTACTCGCAAACCACGGCGATAAAAAGGCTAAAAAAATCGTTAAGCTTACATCAAATTCAAGTAAATTTTTAGCTACAATACAAGTAGGTGTTACTCTATCAGGATTCTTAACATCGGCATCTGCTTCTCAAAGCTTCTCGGGTAATCTTGCTGAGGCATTGTCTTTCTTGCCATTTTCTAAGTCTGTGATAGGTGCTATATCTACTATTATTATAACAATAATTCTATCCTACTTCTCCCTAGTTTTAGGCGAGCTTGTACCTAAGAAAATTGCAATGCAAAAGGCCGAACAAATATCGTTTAAAGTAGTCGGCGTCCTTTTGTTTATTGCAACAATCTGTGGACCATTTATAAAATTTTTATCATCGTCGACAAACTTAGTTGTACGTCTTTTAGGCTTTGATCCGTTGGCATCAGAACAAAGCGTAACTGAGGAAGAAATTAGAATGCTTGTAGATGTTGGAGAAGAAAAGGGTGTAATACAGGACAACGAAAAGCAAATGATAAATAATATTTTCGATTTTAATAACACTATTGTTACTGAAGTTATGACCCACAGAACAGATATGACCGCTGTTGAATCTAAGTCTAACATACACGATGTCGCAAAACTTGCCAATAAAATGGGATACTCTCGTATACCTGTATACAAGGACGATTTAGATAATATTATCGGAATAGTTTATGTAAAGGACTTAATAAAATATATTTTTTACGATCATGATCAAACACCAAAAATCGAAGATATTATGCGAAAAGCAATGTTTGTACCTGAATCACAGAAATGTGACGAAGTGTTTGCTCAAATGACTAATGCTAAAACTCAAATTGCTATAATAGTCGACGAATACGGCGGTACAGAGGGCCTCGTAACAATGGAAGATTTGCTTGAATCAATAGTTGGTAATATACAGGATGAATACGACAATGAACGCGAAGAAATTACAAAAATTAGTGAAAATTCATTCACGGTAGAGGGAACCGCTTCAATCGATGAAATTTCTGAAATCTTACGTGTAAAACTTCCTGAAGGTGATTATGATACTATTGCGGGTCTAGTAGTCGATTATTTAGGTAGAATTCCACTTAAAGATGAACACCCCTTTATTATATTAGATGATATTAAATTTACTGTTCAAAAGGTAGAAGAACACCGAATATCTCAAATATTAATAGAAAAACTTAAAGATTCCAACACTACTAAAAGTGAATAACCCTATTCGTCTTTTAGTGCATCTATATTCCAAATACTCTCGATTTTCTGCTACTTTTGCAGTTTACTTTTAAAGGTATTTGATTTATAATATATTGTGTATATGCTAAATAATAACCATACGGTTTTAACATACTATATAACTTAAATTTTGCTATTGTTAAATAGAAAGGATAGATAAAAAACATGAATTACAATTCTCCTCAGAATAACAGCGTTGACGGGAAAAAACGCTTAAAAGAAATTTTAGAAATTCTTATGAACAATGATGCTACAAAGGCTCTTACCCCTGAAAAGTTGTCTTCTATATTGCAAGAACTAGGCCCATTCTTTATTAAGCTTGGAAATATAATGTCTACAAGGCAAGATATATTACCCAGGGAATACCGTGAGGTACTCTCAAAACTTGACGATAATGCAGCCCCTATGGATTACAATGCACTTCAAGCAATAATCGAAAGCGAATATGGCACATCTATAGATGCAATATTCTCTGAATTTGATGAAACACCAATCGACTTTTCTTCTATAAATCAATCCCACAAGGCGGTATTAAAAGACGGTGCACATGTTATTATAAAAGTTCAGCGTCCCGATGTTCATTCTGTAGTTTCCACAGACATTACACTACTTAAAAAGGCACTTAGTGTCTTAAGATTAGAATCTTCAAGTAAATCTTCTATTGACCTTAGCTCAATTTTAGACGAACTTTGGACAATATGTCAGCAAGAACTAAATTATCTAATTGAATTTAAAAATAACAAGAAGTTTATCGAATTAAATGAAAGCAATGAGCTATTGTTAATTCCTAAAATAAATGAAAAGTATTCCACAGCAAACATTTTAGTTGTTGAATATATTGATAGTGTACGTATAGATAATACAGAAGAATTAACTTCTAGGGGCTATGACCTAAATGAGATAGCAGCTGCACTTGCAGCAAACTATGTAAAGCAGTTCTTACAAGATGGATTTTTCCATGCATCACCAAACGCTAACAATATTTCTATAAAGAATGGAAGAATTGTTTGGTCTAACTTCTCACTTATGGGATCACTTTCTCAAAAAGAGCTAACTGAATTAAACAACGGTGTTGAAGCTGCAAAAGCATCTGATGTTGTTGCATTAAAAAATTCTATCCTTGAAATTACAACCACGAATAAAGAAGTAAATAACTCTAAACTATACTTCTCGCTTGAAGAAATGTTAAATAAATATAGAGAAATGGATATCAGAGAAATTACAATTGTTTCCGTTGTAAAAGATTTAGTTATATTATTAAATGAAAACGGACTTGCTTTACCTGAGCAATTTTCTTTATTATGTATCGGATTAATAACTCTAGATACTCTACTTAATACTATTGCTCCTAAATTCAACATGATATCACTATTTTGTGAGTCATACCCATCAGATGTTACAGATGACCCACAGGAAGACGCAGAAGCAGAAGATAAGGATAACGTAGATTCTAATGTTGAAGCTACTGAAAGTCCTGAAGAATCTACACCTAATACAGAAACTAGTGAACCTAATAACCTTTCTACTACTAACCAAGATGTAAAACAAACTTCTTCTGTTAGCGGAAATATTCCTCAAGTACAACCACCTATATCCGTTCTTCATTCATCGGAAAATTCCAATGAAAAAACTGTCGACATGGTAGCTCAGATATCCGATATCTTAAAAATGGCTGTAGATGGAAAGACTAAGTTTAACATGAACTTAACTGTCTCAGATGAATCCTTATCATCTATTGAAAAAATAATTAATAAACTTATTTTGTGCTTGGTATCTGTTAGCTTTTTAATTGGATCTTGCTCTATAATCACCACCAATATTGAGCCTAAAATATTTGGAGTTTCTGCTTTAGGATTAGTCCTATTTATAATCTCTTTCATCCTTTTATTATGGCTTTTGATACGAATAATACGAAAAAAATAACTACTATATATTATTAAATCCTCAGGCTTAAACGCCAGAGGATTTTTTATATATTAAAATCACACAATTATTACATAGTTTTCTGTATACAAAAAAGCGATCTTATCAGAAAATAAGATCGCTTTAAAAAATTTATTTTTAATTATTCATTAATTGCTGTAACAACACCTGAACCTACTGTACGTCCACCTTCACGGATAGCGAAACGAAGACCTTCTTCGATAGCTATTGGAGTGATAAGTTCAACGTCCATAACAACATTATCACCAGGCATGCACATTTCTGTTCCTTCTGGAAGAGAAATAACACCTGTAACGTCAGTTGTTCTGAAGTAGAATTGAGGACGATAGTTGTTGAAGAATGGAGTATGACGTCCACCTTCATCCTTAGTTAGGACATAAACTTGACCTCTAAACTTAGTGTGTGGATGAATTGTTCCTGGTTTAGCAAGAACTTGACCACGTTCAATTTCATTTCTTTGGATACCACGTAAAAGAACACCTACGTTGTCTCCTGCTTCAGCATAGTCAAGAATCTTTCTGAACATTTCAATACCTGTAACAACAGTCTTTCTCTTTTCGTCGCTTAGACCAACTAGTTCAACTTCTTCACCAGTCTTTAATTGTCCACGTTCAACTCTACCTGTAGCAACTGTTCCACGACCTGTGATTGTGAAAACGTCCTCAACAGGCATTAGGAAAGGTTGATCAGCCTTACGTTCTGGGTTTGGAATGAATGAATCAACAGCATCCATTAGTTCATGAATACATTTGTACTCAGGAGCATTAGGATCCTTAGAAGTAGATTCTAGAGCAACTAGAGCAGATCCACGAATGATTGGTGTATCATCGCCTGGGAAGTCATATTCGTTAAGTAGTTCACGAATTTCCATCTCAACTAAGTCAAGAAGTTCTTCATCGTCAACTTGGTCAGCTTTGTTCATGAATACAACGATGTAAGGAACGCCAACCTGACGAGATAGTAGGATGTGTTCTCTTGTCTGAGGCATAGGACCGTCAGCAGCAGAAACAACAAGGATAGCACCGTCCATTTGAGCAGCACCTGTGATCATGTTTTTAACATAGTCAGCATGGCCTGGGCAGTCAACGTGTGCATAGTGACGAGTTGCTGTTTCATATTCAACGTGAGCTGTATTTATTGTAATACCACGTTCTCTTTCTTCAGGAGCTTTATCGATATTTGCATAATCAACAAAGTCTGCAGCTCCACCTAAGTTAAGAACCTTAGTGATAGCAGCTGTTAAAGTAGTTTTACCATGGTCAACGTGACCAATAGTACCAATATTTACGTGTGGCTTATTTCTTTCAAATTTAGCCTTTGCCATTGGCAATTTCCCCCTTTTAATTTAAACAAGAATATTTAGTTTTAGAACTATATACCTATTGGGTATATTCTAACAATTATAGATAAAAAAATCAATAGTTAATTTCAGACTTATTCAGCCTTTTTTCTTGAGGATATTATATTCTCAGATACTGACTTAGGAACTTCAGCATAATGGCTTGGCTCCATTGAATATTGTCCTCTTCCTTGAGTCTTAGAACGCATATCTGTTGCATATCCAAACATTTCAGAAAGCGGAACCATAGCATTAATTCTTTGAGCACCGGAAACTGCTTCCATACCTTGAATCATACCACGACGAGAGTTAATGTCACCAATAACATCTCCCATGTATTCTTCAGGAACGATAACAGTAACCTTCATAATAGGCTCTAGAAGTACAGGATCTGCTTTTCTCATAGCTTCTTTGAATGCCATAGAACCAGCAATCTTAAATGCCATTTCTGATGAGTCAACTTCATGATAAGAACCATCATAAAGTTCAACCTTAACGTCAACAACATTATATCCTGCTAAAACTCCGGAAAGCATTGCGCCCTTAATACCTTGGTCTACAGCCGGAATATATTCCTTCGGAATAGCTCCACCGACAACAGAGTTAATAAATTCATAACCCTTAGTTGGGTTTGGCTCAACCTTAATTTTAACATGACCATATTGACCACGTCCACCGGACTGTCTTGCATATTTTTGATCTACATCTGCAGGGCGACGGATTGTTTCTTTATAAGCAACCTGTGGGTTACCTATGTTAGCTTCAACCTTAAATTCACGAAGTAGACGGTCAACGATGATTTCTAGGTGCAATTCACCCATTCCGGCAATGATAGTTTGTCCGGTTTCTTCATCTGTATATGCCTTAAATGTTGGGTCTTCTTCAGCAAGCTTTGCTAAAGCTATACCCATTTTTTCCTGACCTGCTTTTGTCTTTGGTTCAATAGCAACCCTAATAACAGGATCAGGGAATTCCATTGATTCAAGAATAATAGGATTTTTTTCTGTACATAGAGTATCACCTGTTGTGGTGCTCTTTAAACCAACTGCTGCTGCAATATCTCCGGCATAAACTTCTTCTATGTCTTGACGGTGATTTGCGTGCATTTGTAGAATTCTTCCCAAACGTTCAGAAGTATCTTTAGTTGAGTTATATACAGTAGAACCAGCCTTAACAGAACCTGAATATACTCTGAAGAAGCATAATTTTCCAACAAACGGGTCAGTTGCAATCTTGAATGCAAGAGCTGCAAATGGAGCATCGTCAGAAGATGGGCTTTCTACTTCTTCCTCTGTATCCGGGTTAGTTCCTCTAATAGCAGGAACGTCTGTTGGTGATGGCATGAAATCTATTATAGCGTCTAAAAGAGGTTGTACACCTTTGTTACGATAAGAAGTACCGCAGCAAACAGGAACCATCGTATTAGCTATTGTAGACTTACGGATGCAAGCTTTAATTTCTTCAATAGTTAGCTCTTCTCCGCCTAAATATTTTTCTAAAAGCACATCATCTTGTTCTGCAACATGTTCTAGAAGCTCTGCATGATACTTTTCAGCAAGCTCTTTCATGTCTTCAGGAATTTCTTCTATTCTTACGTCTTTTCCTAAATCGTCATAGTAAATTTCAGCTTCCATCTTTACTAAGTCGATTATTCCTTTAAATGTATCCTCAGCACCTATCGGTAATTGGATCGGCACTGCATTACATTTTAGACGTTCTTTCATCATCTTTACAACATTATAGAAGTCTGCTCCCATAATGTCCATTTTGTTGACATAAGCCATACGAGGTACCCCGTATTTATCAGCTTGTCTCCAAACAGTCTCAGACTGAGGTTCAACCCCACCTTTTGCACATAGAACAGTTACAGAACCATCTAATACACGCAAAGAACGTTCAACTTCAACAGTAAAGTCAACGTGGCCTGGGGTGTCGATGATGTTAATTCTATGGTTTTTCCAGAAACAAGTTGTTGCAGCAGAAGTAATGGTTATACCTCTTTCTTGCTCTTGTTCCATCCAGTCCATAGTAGCAGCACCATCATGAGTCTCTCCGATTTTATGGTTTACACCTGTATAAAATAGGATACGCTCTGTGGTAGTTGTTTTACCGGCATCTATGTGAGCCATAATACCGATATTACGTGTTAAATCAAGTGAAACTTGCCTTGGCATGGTATCCTCCTTAAATATTTGGGATGAAATGCTGCGATAAACACCATAACACCCCGCCTTTAATTACAAACAATTTATAGCTAAAACTACCATCTGTAGTGTGCGAATGCTTTGTTAGCTTCAGCCATTTTATGAGTATCTTCACGCTTCTTAACAGCGCCACCGGTACTATTAACGGCATCAAGGATTTCTCCTGCAAGTCTTTCTTTCATAGTCTTTTCAGATCTTAATCTTGCATATTTGGTTAACCAGCGAAGACCCAAAGTTTGTCTTCTTTCCGGACGAACCTCAATCGGTACTTGATAAGTTGCACCACCTATACGGCGAGCTTTAACTTCAAGAACCGGCATAATATTTTCCATAGCTTGCTCGAAAACCTCAAGCGGATCTTTTCCTGTTTTTTCACTGATGATGTCGAATGCACCGTATATTAACTTTTGAGATACACCGCGCTTACCATCATACATTACGTTGTTGATAAGACGAGTAACTAGCTTTGAGTTATACACTGGATCAGCTAAAACATCACGTTTAGCAATAGAGCCTCTTCTTGGCACTTTGCTTCCCTCCTTCACAATAATGATATCATA
>CAKSJY010000021.1 GCA_934464585.1 uncultured Eubacteriales bacterium | reverse complement strand
ATAATAAATGCCGCTCTTGCCATATATCCGCTATCTTCTAATATAGAAAGTAATGTAAATAATATAAGTATTTGAGGTAAAAACGAAACAACTGCACCAATTCCGGCTATGATTCCGTCAACTACAAGACTCTTAGACCAATTAGACGCACCCAAGCTCTCAAGTAAATTCAAAGTAGCGCTGGAAACATCCTGAGTTATAAACTGTTCTACCGCTTCTTTAAAAAAGTTTCCAAACGGGCCAAATGTTATAAAAAATATAATAAGCATAAAGACAAGGAATATCGGAATTGCTAAAATGCGATGAGTTAAAATTTTATCGATTTTATCAGACACAGTTAATTGTCCAGGTTTAAGTCCCTTTTTAATTGTGTCTTTACAAACAGCACATATGTATTTATATTTTTGATCAGCAATAATCATTTCCCTATCAGCATATTTACTTGATTTAATTTTTTTCTCAAGCTCGGAAATTCTTCTTGCTTGCGCCTCGTTAAATTTAAATTGCTGCAAAACAATGTTGTCACCTTCAAATACTTTAACAGCATACCATCTAACATCAATATTTTCTGCTCTTGTCGGCATATGCAATATAACATTTTCTATTTCTCTTAAAGCGGAATCCACATCTTTTGAGTAAATATTTTTTACATGAAACGGTAACCTTTCATCACAAATATTAAGTGCTCTTTCGACTAGTTCATCAAGTCCGGTAGCTTTGCTTGCTGATATAGGGACTATCGGTATACCCAGCTTTTTTTCAAGCAACTTATAATCAATAATATCTCCTCGTTTTTCCAACAAGTCTATCATATTCAATGCAATTATCATTGGTCTGCCAAGCTCTGCAAGCTGCATTGTTAGATATAAATTTCTTTCAATATTTGTAGCGTCTACAATATTTATTATAAAATCAGGATTTTCATTAATAATACAATTTCTAGTAACAATTTCTTCTGGAGAGTATGGAGAAAGCGAGTAAATTCCCGGCAAATCGATCATGTCGACTTCTCTGCCTTTAAACATAAATGTACCTGACTTTTTCTCAACTGTAACTCCAGGCCAGTTCCCGACATACTGGCTACTTCCTGTCAATTGGTTAAACAGAGTAGTTTTTCCACAATTAGGATTACCAACTAAAGCAAAGTGAACCTTCTGCTCACTTTTTCGGCACCTATCAACATTTTTTCCATTATTTATTTCCTTTTTAGTTTCTACCATAATTTCCTCCAAGTTTTGTATTAACCACTATTTTGGCAGCCTCAGATTTTCTTATGCTTAATTCATAGCCCCTAACATTTATTTCAATCGGATCACCAAACGGAGCTACTTTTTTCATTATTATTATTGCACCCGGAGTAATTCCCATATCTATAATTCTTCTTCTAAGTGCACCAAAGCCATCTATTTTTATAACCTCTCCAAATTCTCCTATTTTCAGTTTATCTAATGTTTTAATACTTATCACCATCCAAATTTGTAATTTATGATATTATTTAATACTAACCTGTAATTTTGTAATCCTAGGCTAACTTTTAATCCTATAAATATTCCCGATATGAAGCCAATCTTCTTATAGATGCTTTAAAAACATCTATTCGGGAATATTTCTAGTATATTAAATTTTATGCTAAAGTTACTTTATGATATACTTTTTTTCCTTTTTTTATTATAACATATCCTTTTTCAAAAGACGATAGGGAAAGTTTTCCATTTATTTCAGTAATCTTATCACCATCAACTGATATCCCACCTTGAGTAATAAGACGTTTAGCATCACCTTTTGAAGATGTAAGCTTTGTAAGCATTAAAAGATCTATAACAGAAACTTCATCATTTACAAAATTACTTTTTTCAATATCCGTAGATGGCATATTGTCCGTATTGGTATTATTTGAAAATAATGCCTTTGCAGCCTCCATAGCTTTCTTTGCTTCATCCTCACCATGAATAAGTTTTGTAACTTCAAATGCCAATATTTCCTTAGCCTTATTAATCTCACTGCCTTCCAACTTAGCAAGCACATTTATTTCCTCAATTGGAAGAAATGTTAGTATCTTCAAGCAACGTATAACGTCAGCATCTGCGACATTTCTCCAGTATTGGTAAAATTCAAAAGGTGTCGTTTTATTTGGATCAAGCCAAACAGCACCATTTTCAGTTTTACCCATTTTTTTACCTTCACTTGTTGTTAATAAAGTAAAGGTCATGCCATAAGCTTCCTTACCATCACAACGGCGTATTAGTTCAACTCCGCCTATTATATTACTCCATTGGTCATCTCCACCAAGCTCCAAGTTGCAATTATATTTTCTATTTAACATTAGAAAATCATAACTTTGCATTAACATATAGTTAAGTTCGAAGAAAGAAAGTCCTCTTTCTAATCTTTGCTTATAACATTCAAAAGATAACATTCTATTAACTGAGAAATGAACCCCTATATCTCTTAAAAATTCTATATAATTTAAGTTTCCAAGCCAGTCTGCGTTATTTACCATAAGTGCTTTTCCATCAGAAAAATCAATTAATTTAGACATTTGGTTTTTAAAGCATTCAATATTATGGTTTATAGTTTCCTTTGTAAGCATTTTGCGCATATCACTTTTTCCTGAAGGGTCGCCAATCATCCCTGTTCCTCCACCAAAAACAGCTATCGGTGTATGGCCTGCTTTTTGGAGATGAGACATTACCATAATTTGAACAAAATGTCCAACATGCAAACTATCTGCTGTAGGATCAAAACCTATATAAAAACTTGTCTTTTTATTATTAAGTAAATCCTTTACTTTTTCTTCATTTGTAACCTGAGCGATAAGGCCTCGCTCTTGCAAAACATCATAAATTCCCATACTTTTCTCCTTTAAATTCAACTTATTAAGCTTATAAAAGATTCCGTTTCTTTAGAATAAATGCAGCTACTGCCATTAATGCAATAGATAGTAACGTTGGAAATATCCAGTGATCTGCAAACGGAAGGTGCCCTACATTCATACCATACATTCCGGATATAACTGTCGGAATAGAAAATATTAATGTAATTGAAGCCAACACCTTCATGACAATATTGAGATTATTGGAAATAATAGATCCAAACGCATCCATTGTACCTGACAAAATATTAAGATATATTTGAGCCATTTCGAGTCCCTGTTTTATTTCAATTAAAACATCCTCTAATAAATCATGATCCTCTTCATACAATTTTACATATTTTCCACGCATAACCTTTTCTAAAGTCGCATTATTAGACTTTAGTGAAGATGAAAAATAAACAAGTGATTTTTCTATTTCTAATAGCTGAATTAATTCTTTATTTTTCATCGACTTACGAAGTTCTTTTTCAACTTGTGATGTTATTCTATCAATTTGGTTTAGATATTGAAGATATTTAGTTGCAATTCTTAGCATTATATGCAAGACAAACTGCGTCTTTAAATGAGTATTTATATTCCTTAAAGCGCCCTCCGCAAATTCACTTATTACAGGATTATCTTCTAGAGAAATAGTAATAACATTATTTTTAGTTATCATTATACTAAGAGGTGCCGTTAGATAAATTAAATTGTTTTCACTCTTTTCAACAACAGGAGAATCTATAATTATAAGAGTAGTATCTGCTTCTGAGTCAAGGTGAGATGACTCCTCTTTATCCAAAGAAGCTCTAAGAAAGTCCGGTTCTATATTAAAATCCCTTATTAAAAAATTTACTTCTTCTTCCGTTGGATCTATACAATTTACCCAATACCCCGGTTCACATTCCTCTGTCTGTACTATCTTACCGTTAACTGACTTATAAAATGATACCATAAAATTCACCGCCTTTATTACGAGCATAAATAGAAATAATATTCTATAACATAAAGGTTAACTTTATATAAATTATTATTCCTAAATTGTATATTACGCCCTAACATCAGCGCAACCCACAACTATTGTTAATTATACCACAAAATGACTTTTTTGCAAACCGATAATACCTTAATATTTCTACTGATTTGCATCTATAAAGATATAAATTATAAAAAGTCTTAATGAATATAACATCAAGACTTTTTATGTATTCTATCCATACCTAAATATAAGGCACTTAGAAATTAAAGTATCCGGAAAAAAGCATTGTAAACAGCATATCAACAAGCGAAGAAGCTGCTAGTATTATAAGTACATACCCGGTTCTTAAGAAATAAAGTTTAGTTCTTTCCCAAAGTCTATCAATATTTCCTTTTGGTAATATTTTAGACATAAGTCTTGCTGAAAAAACCAAGGACTCCCTTGCATGTATCAATATGGCTACTGACGAAATTATTACACCAGGAAGTAATACTATTAAATGGTACAAAAAGCCCTTAATTCCGTAGTTTGAATATAAAAAGCCGGCAGTAAGGCCTAACCCAAAACCTCTAAAAAAAGGTACAATCGGTATTGCTAAAACTCCCCATACAGAAAGCCCTAACAAAGTCATCAATGCTACAAAAACAAATGATGAAGTTAAAGATGTTGAAAATATTTCAAACAATGACTGCTGAGACCTTACTTTAAAATTGCTTGCAAACAAGAAATCTAAACTTTCAATTGTATTCTCCTCGGCAAATCCAACACAAAAAGTTCCGAAAATCATGCCTGACAATAGCAACAAAGCAATCAATGTTAATAATTTGTACTTTTTTATTAAGCTTATAAAGCTTGTTTTACTTTTATCTTTCCTACGCCCAGAAAATAATATCATTTTCATATATAACATCCTCCTATGTGATTGTCCACATAAGATAGGTATGTTAGTAATTCAAAAAATATTACTTATTTAGCAAGTTCCTCCGCTCTATCTGTGCAGGCCTTCATAGCTTCTACTATAGAACAATAAAAATCTTTTTGGTCTAATACATCAAGTGCTGCTAAAGTGGTTCCGCCAGGAGATGAAACCATCTTTATTAGTTCTGACGGAGTATGACCAGATTCCATGATCATTTTTGCACTACCCTCCATAGTCTTGCAAATTAGGTTCATGGCAGTTTTATAGCTAATTCCCTGAGACTGTGCATAATCACACATTGCCTTTGCAAATAGGTATATGTATGCAGGACTACTACCATTTACAGAGATAACTGCATTCATTTTATCCTCAGTCAAAAATTCAACTATTCCTGACGTTGAAAATAAACCTGCAGCAATATCTAATTTCTCTTTTGGAATGCCTTCACTTCCACATATAGCTGATGCTCCAAGCCCAACAAGTAACGGTGTATTCGGCATTACTCTAACTATATCACAATTTTGATTTAAATTTGAATTAATAAAATCTATTGAAATTCCGGCAGCAATAGAAATTAAAACATGTCTATCTGAAACATAATCTTTTATTTCATTCAAGACTTCCTTATAATTTTGAGGTTTAACAGCCAAAACTATATATTCACTATTTTCTACAACTTCTTTAGAACTTTTGCATACATTAACATTTTTAAGCTTCATGATATGTTTCTTTGACTCATCAGTGTCAAATACATAGATATTACTTGGGTCATACTTCCTCGAACTTAGCATTCCATTTATAATAGCATTTGCCATATTTCCGGCACCTATAAAACCAATCATATTAGCCAATTATTCACATCTCCCTATTTTTCACTCAATGCTACCTTTATCATAATAGCACATTCAAGTCTTTTCTTTTCAAGTTCACAAGCAATTTTATGCGGCCTCTTAACATCTCCTTCATATTGGAAATTGTTTGCATTGCATCCACCACTGCAATAAAACTTAGCCCAACAATTTTTACACTCTTCTTTTGTATAGACATTTGTTTTAGCAAATTCACTCTTCATATCTAAAGAAAAAGTTCCATCGTTGAGATTGCCCATTTTCCAATCATCATTTCCTACAAATTGGTGACATGGAAAAATATCTCCCTGAGGGGTAACTGCAACATATTCATTTCCACATCCGCAACCTCTAAGACGTTTAATAGCACATGGACCTTGATCCAGGTCTATCATGAAATGGAAAAAGTTGAAGTTCTGTCCATTCTTTTTACATTCTATAATCTTTTTGGATAAGGTTTCGTACTCTTCAAATACTCTTTCTAAATCCTCTTCTTTTATTGAATAGTCAAGTTTAGGATCTGAAACTACCGGTTCGATGGAAAGCTGATCAAATCCTAAATCTACCATATGCATAACATCGTTGGTAAAATCTAAATTATG
Source organism: uncultured Eubacteriales bacterium (assembly GCA_934464585.1). Taxonomy (GTDB): domain Bacteria; phylum Bacillota; class Clostridia; order Oscillospirales; family Acutalibacteraceae; genus CAKSJY01. The sequence continues at coordinate 7,667 of CAKSJY010000021.1, read as the reverse complement.
TTTTGTAAAGGTTCCCCTTACATAGTAGTCCTTATCTTTACGATTAGAAACTAATTTTTGATATTTAGGTACTATTACATCATAGGAACCCTTTTGGTTTGAGGTAACTCTTAGTTTATCATTTATTTCTTTTCTTCCGTCTAAAGATAGAACTACATTTGACATTTCCTTATTAATAAAATCAATTTTATCATCTGTAAGAAGTAAGCCATTTGTCGTTATCGTAAATCTAAAGTTTTTGTTATGTTGTTTTTCAATGCTTCTTGCATATTCTACAATTTTTTTAACAACATCAAAATTCATTAGAGGTTCTCCGCCAAAGAAATCCACCTCTAAATTATGTCTTGATCCGGAATTAGCAATTAAAAAGTCTATAGCTTTTTTACCAGTTTCAAATGACATAAGCATTCTACCCTTGCCAAAGTCTCCTTTTGCAGCAAAACAATATTCGCATCTTAAATTACAGTCATGAGAAATATTTAGGCACATAGCCTTAACCGGGGAATTAATCATTTTGTCTGCAAAGCATTCATAACAATCTTCAGAAAAAAGTTGGTCTTTTTCACAAAGACTTTTTATTTCATCATAAGTTTCCTTAATATCTTCAACAGAATATTCACGGCTTAGCTTATCAATGATTTCATCACTTAATATATTTTGAGAACTTTTTTCTAACTCGTCTAATAATTCATATGATATATCGTCCAAAAGATGTACAGCACCACTATTAATATCAAGCACGATATTATATCCATTCAATTTGTATTTATGTATCATTATATAAATCCCTTTCCTACCCTTTGCTTTCTTTGAAAAAACTATAAGGGACAGCTTTGCTGCCCCTTATAGTCTAGAAACTAAAATTATCTTTCACACTTTTGGTTTGCAACTGTACAAGATGTTTTACAAGCAGATTGACAAGAAGCTTGGCATTCTCCGCATCCACCCTTAGATGCACTTTCTTTTAAGTTTGCATTGTTTAAAGTTTTAATGTGTTTCATTTTTATTCTCCTAAATATTATCTTTTTTTGTTAACACCTATTATTCCACCTATAGCACCAACCAAGATAAGCAATATTGCCTTTATAGCAACCATCATAGTTAAAGGCTCTCTTGCTATAATAAGACTACCAATAAACAAAATCACAAATAGAACAAACCCACAAGCCATTCCATATAGCATTCCATTTATCTTTGATATTCTTACTGCAATATAGCTTCCTATAAATGAACCTATCGCTGCAATTGACATCATAATAGGAGTTAAAATCCCTTTTGGAACATGTTTTGATTGTACAAACAGCAATGCAACTACCATAGTTAGGATAATGTATATTGCTGTTCCAACAATATCCCCCACAAGAATAGGTTTTATACTCTTTAAAAGTTGAGCATCTTTTCTTAATGGCTTTTCATTTTTCAATTATATCCACTCCCGAAAAAATATAATAAATATATATTCGGGAAATTATAACTTATTCTTATTTTGATTCCGGTTCTCCGGCTGTATTACGGCTTGCTAAAGCCCATTTTTTTATATTAATTTTGCTTCTATCGATACCAGTCTCAATAACAATAGAATTTGTATCATCTTTAATACTTACAATTTTACCAACAATCCCGCCAATTGTAGTTATTTCATCACCAATCTTTAGATTGTTTCTCATTTCTTCTTCTTGCTTTTTCTTTTTATTTTGCGGACGTATAAATATAAAGTAGAAACCTACTATAATTACCGCATAGATAAGTAGCATTGTAACAAAAGATGACTGATTGTCACCCATACCTGAAAATAAAAAATTTGACATTCCTTGAATGCACCTCCAATAGTTATACCATTAATTATATCAATAAATTTATATACTTGCAAGTGTTTTGTAAAATAAAAAATTTGCATCGTTATAAACTTAATTTTAATATGTTTATAAAAATCGAATATACATCCAATTACAAATATGCACCTTTAACTTTCATATCATCAAAAAGGTCCACTTAATGTCAGCTACCACCTATAAAATCATTCCGTCCTTAAAGCGTCTACCGGACTTAACTTTGAAGCTCTATATGCAGGATATACTCCAAAAATAGCCCCTGTTACCATAGATGCCAAAGACGATACCAAGATTATGTCCCCTCTCATACTCATCGACAAACCAATAAGCGTAGCTCCAACATATGAAATCAAACTACCTATAAAAACCCCTGCAATGCAACCAACAGCAGATAAAAATATAGCCTCTAGTAAAAACTCTAACAATATATCTTTTTTCTTTGCTCCAATAGATTTTTTTATTCCTATTTCTCTTGTTCGTTCATTAACTGATACCAACATAACTGTCATTATACTTAAGCTTGCAACCAAAAGTGAAACCGCACCTACTGCAGATAAAATAATAGTTACTATATTCAACAAATTTGTAAGTCCCTGCTTTTGTTTAGATAAATTATTAGCTTGATAACTACTGTTTCCCGTATTTCTTACTAACTTTTGCACTATATCTCTACCCACAGATTCTGTATCTACATTTTTCTTTGTTTTTATTGCTATTTGGTCAAAAGACTTTCTTCCTGTGGTATTCTGCATTGTACTATATGGCAAATATATAAAATTGGGAATATAATCCCCGATAAAGTTCTGCAATAATCCACTGCCTGTTTTTATTATTCCGACTATTTTATAATCTTCAACATTTCCACCACATAGAATAGGTATACTTTTCCCAACTATATTATCTCTGCCATATATCTCCCTTGAAAACTTTTCATCTACCATACATACATTACTGCCGGCATTAACATCTGTATTGTTTATATATCGTCCATATAAAAGTTGCAACGATATAATTTGACTTGCACTAGAGTCTATGCCCCACAAAATCGTATTAAGTTCATTATCTTTTTTGTCATATACCGCTGTATTTTCAACCATAATCGGCATTGCTCGCTCAACATCGCTATCATCTAACACAATCTTTAATTCATCCTGCGTTAATTTAGGAAATTCTGAACCAAATGATGAAGTACTAATTGTAAGTCCGCTAAGGCCTAAGCTGTCCAGTTCCGTATTAATAGCATTTGCTCCGCATTGACTTATATTACCTATTAATATAACCGATGCAACACCTATCGCAATACCTGCAGAGGTTAAAAAACTACGTCCCTTTTTTCTGCCAATATTTTTTAGTGCATAACTTATAATATCTATCATAGATCTTCACCACTTTTATTCGCAAGTTTCACTCTACAATAGTTAGTTAATCCATCAGGATTTAATATTAAGATGTCTCCCTGTGAAAGTCCTTCTGTTACTTCAAAACCGTCATCATATTCACGGTCTGTAGATATATATGTTTTAACTGCTCTGCCCAAGGAATATTTATATACATATTCCTTTCCGTCCTTGTCCGCTTTTACTGATTCATAAGGTGCAATATTAACCCCTTCATCCACTGAAGTAGTTATTTTACATTTTGCTGTAAGTCCCGGTTTTATTTCGCATCCCTGAGCCTCTACATCAACATATACATCGACAACGGTTTCAGATCCTGTTGCATTCAATATTTGTTGGGCAGCATTTGATATTTCTGTAACTGTCCCGCTATACTCATATCCTTTAAAACCTGTTCCGGTAACACAAACCTTTTGTCCAATCTTAAGATCAGATATTTTTGATTCATTGACAGAAAGATGGATTCTATATTTATCCGTATCCGAAATAACAATTAATGGTTTACCCTTATAACAACTATCTTGACTTTTAACATTTATAGATGTAACTATTCCTTTTACCGGAGAACTTACATCTAACTTTTTACCGGTTCTTATAAAGCTTACATTGTCGGAAAGCATATTATTTTTATCATTAGACGATAAGTAATTTTTATAAATTTCCTCGATACTCGCTGCATCACTTACGCTTGGTAATGCAGACGCAATATCATTCGCTGAAACACTCCTTGGCAAACTATTAGCAATCGCTTCGCTAACACTAATAAGCTTTGTATCTTTTTCCACCCTGTCGCCAAGTTGTACGTTTATGTTATCAATTATATAATCCGACTCAGACACAACTTCTGTATTATTAAGATATTCAGCCTTTCCGGAACATACTAAACTACTTTCAACTTCTCTTGATTCTATAACTTTATATTCAACCTCTATAACAGTCCCCTTAATATAGTTTGCTCCGATAAAAATTCCGATTATTGCAAGAGCAGTACCGGAAAATAATAAAATAAATTTTTTCATAATAATCCCTCCGTATAGAGTTATTATTAGAAATCATTTACGATTTTATTATAAATAAATTTATAAATTTAAATGAATATTTTCCTTGCACCAAAGAACAATATACTTGAGGTGAATGAAATATGTATCTTATTACATGCGATTTTGACTGCGTTTATCAAAAGGAAGGTTACTGTATGCTTAAAAGTCCCTCTATAATAACAAACCAAACAGGAAACGGTTGCGTGCATTATATAAAAAAGTGTCCCGGTAATCCCACTAATATAAATAAAGTAGAATTCAATTCATCAATTCAAAGGCCTGTCTAATACTTCTGGCAGGTAATACTTCTATATCTAAATTTTCAAGGGATAATGATTTATAATTATGGTAAGGTATTATTGCTCGTTTAAATCCAAGCCTTGAAGCCTCCACAATTCGCTCTTTTGCATGAGAAACAGAACGTATTTCCCCCGCTAAACCTATTTCTCCAAAAGCAATTGTATATTCATCTATTACTGTGTCTTTAAGGCTGGATATTAGAGATAATGCTACTGCTAAATCTGCAGCCGGCTCATCTATTCTCATACCTCCTACTATATTAATATACGTATCCAAATTAGAAAAATAAAAACCGGCTCTTTTTTCTAAAACAGCGAGTAGTAGGGATAGTCTATTGTAGTCAAATCCTGTTGCTGTCCTACGTGGATTTCCAAATCCACTGGAAGTTACCAACCCCTGAATTTCTACTAAAATAGGTCTAGAGCCCTCCATCATACAAGCAACACAGGTTCCCGAAACATTTTTGGGTCTACCTGACAAAAGCATCATAGATGGATTTTCAACTTCATTAAGCCCTACATCTGTCATTTGAAATACGCCTATTTCGTTGGTAGAGCCATATCTATTTTTTATTGCTCTTAATATTCTGTATGACATCTGTCTATCGCCTTCAAAATATAAAACTGCATCAACTATGTGTTCTAAAACCTTAGGTCCTGCAATAGCACCATCTTTATTGACATGACCTACTATTATAACAGGAATATCAAGATTCTTTGCTGTCCTCATAAGCAAATTAGTACATTCTCTAACTTGAGTAACACTACCCGAAGATGATGAAACACTACTCAAATTCATGGTTTGAATAGAATCTATCATAACCAAATCAGGTTTGCTTTCTGTAATCTCATCACACACAGACTCTATGTCTGTCTCTGTTAGTACATACAAATTTTCACTCTCTACACCCATCCTTGATGCTCTGAGTTTTATCTGACGTTTAGATTCTTCTCCAGATACATACAAAATATTTAATATTTTCCCTAAGTGTTTGCATATTTGAAGCAAAATAGTTGACTTACCTATTCCCGGATCCCCACCAAGAAGCACCAAAGAACCCTTTACTATGCCTCCACCCAAAACTCTGTCGAGTTCCTTAGAACCTGTATAATATCTTTGTTCATCTTCTGTATCAATCTCATTCATCAATATTGGGGACGACTTTCTTATACCTGATCTGCTTTTTGTTCCGTTAACACTGCCTGAGTTTTTTATCTCCTCTGTCATTGTATTCCATTCATTACATCCAGGACATTTTCCATACCACTTTGCAGATTCAAAGCCGCACTGACTGCAAACGTATACACTTTTTACTTTCTGTGCCATAAAAGAATAGCTCCTTTAAATTAATCCTTTAAATAAAATTGTATCATAAAAGAGCCTTATTTGCTATTATAATAATCCATGAATCCGCAATATATAGTAAAAGCCAATTGCTTTTGGTAATTCTTATCTATAAGTTTATCTGCTTCATCCTTGTTGGATAAAAAACCACATTCCACAATAACAGCCGGAACTTTAGCTTTTGAAAGTAAAAATATATTTTTACCTGCAGGCTTTATTTCACGTTTATTTTCAGGCTGTATAAGTCCTACAAAGGCTTTTTTCATACATTCAGCTAAAACGATACTATCCGGATTATTCTGCGAGTAAAAAACTTGAGTACCAAAATACTTGCTATCCGAAAATTTATTTTGATGAATGCTAATTAAAATATTATTTAAACTAGAATTCGTTATTTCTACACGTTTTTGTAAATCGGAAACCTTTTTATTCCGAATTGAGGAAGAAGCATCATTATCATATAAGGCAGTATCCTCTTCTCTTATCATATTGACCTCAAATCCGGATAAAACAAATATTTCTTTTAATTCTTTCGCTATTTCTAAATTAAGATCCTTTTCCTGAACCTTTTTATATATACCAATTGCACCGCCATCCTCTCCACCATGTCCTGCATCTATAACAATAATAGGCTTTGATTCTGATTTTTTTGATTCTAATGCACTAGTTATAGGTAATTCTTGACTCCCAATTAAAACGAACAAGGCTATAAGGCATATACTAACTACAGAATATAAAGCTATCTTCTTTATCATATTTCCCTCTCTCTTCATTTAATATTTACTTATTCCAATATTTAAATATACTTAAAACATTAAAGAAGTATTACTAAATGATAATCACAATCTCCAGTTAAACTAGAGACATTAATCAATAAATATCCCCACGAATAGCGTGGGGTATTTCAGGCTCGGGCATAATCCTAACTCAACTGGCTTGTCATAAATGTCCTTTTTGGGGCCTATCAGCCATGCATGTGATTACTTTCTATCCGTAAACGGGTCCCTTAAATCATAAATACTCAATCGATTACCTTTCCTATCTACATTTAATTGATTCCTTATGTATCTCTTTATTGCTATCTTATCTTTCCCCGTTGTATCTACATAATATCCCCTGCACCAAAATTCTCTATTTCTATATGCAAACTTAATATTTTCAAACTTTTGAAATATCATCAGGCTACTCTTACCATTCAAATATCTCATAAATCCGGTCATGCCCAATTTGGGGTGGTATCCTTAAAAGTAAATGTATATGATCCGGACATACTTCTCTTTCTATTATTTCTACTACCTTTCATTGACATAGGGTTCTTATAATTTTTTATCTCTAATCGCTTCTTTCCATAAAATACTTTCCTACGATATTTCAGTGCAAATACTATATGATATTTGCAATCCTATTTCGTGTATGCTAAACTAGTTATATTATTAACCATTAAAATTCTCTTTCACTATACTCTAAGACCTGAACAACCTTATTGTACTACTTCGGAGAATCTTTTTGCATAACTTTCGATGCCCACCTGCATAGCGGGTGGTTTTTTTGTTCTCTCTTTGCTCAATATTGCCCAGAGACTTAATATAACAAAAGGTCCATACAGCATACATAATCTGTATAGGCCTTTTATATTTTGACAAATTGGTTGGCAAATTTGAGTTTTTATGCTATAATGTTATTAGTATTATTATAATTTTTTAGGAGATAGAGTGATGAATGATTTATTATGTAAAAACAGCAAAAATCTCTAT
>CAKSJY010000020.1 GCA_934464585.1 uncultured Eubacteriales bacterium | reverse complement strand
AAATTGCCTTGAGTTTTTTCAAGACAACTTCGTTTACATATTTTTATTTTTGTGATATATTAGTCTATAGAGTTTATTGAAATGTGTCAGATAACCTTTATTGTAAACATTGTAGTTGGCTTAAACCCGCATTAATACTGGCTTTCTTCAAGTCCCTATTGGTTATCCGCACCACGATGGAGTATGTAGACTTAATTAGGTTTGCATACTCTTTTCTTTTTATTAAATGGTATGAGGCTTTAAAAAGGAATATTTATTTAATATAGATTTTTATTATTTGGTGAATATATAATATTTAGAAATAAAGATTCGCCCCATAATCATACTGTCGAAGGGCAGAATGTTTGTGGGGCGATTATTATGCGTTAAGATATTTTAGATGTTAGATAATAAAATTAATTGGATAATAAATTTACTTATTTTAATTCAAAGGATTCACAGTCTACACATTGTTTCATAGTAGGATTTTGTTCATGAGTACCGATTCTTACTTCGTTTAAAGCACAGTATTCAGCACTTTCACTGTGATTTTTGCATTGGTCAACGCTACATTTAATACAAGAGTTATAGTTTTTAGTCATTTCAACACACCTCATATTTAATTTTATTGTTTTGCAGCTCACCTTAGCCGCTTTCTTATTATTAACCCAACAAAATTAAATATTCATGTTTAAGGCAAACTTATTTATAAAGATGGAGTGTACTCTTGTAATGTTAAGTTTATGGTGATCTGTTGGTTGTCTCTTTTAACAACGAATACAGCATTATCACCAACGCTTAAATCTTTTGTGGCTTCTTGAAAATCTGTTTGAGAATTAATTTCTTGTGAATTTATAGAAACAATTTTGTCTCCCTGTTCAAATCCGGCTTTTGCAGCTTCGGAGTTATTTGACACCTTTGAGATATATACACCGGTTTCTGGTACGGAATATAAAAATGCTTGTTGAACAGTATTAATGTCTATTAATGTCATTTGTAAGTCAACTCTACCTTTTACATATCCATAGTCATTAAGTTGTGTTGCGACATCTTTAACTTCATTTGATGGAATAGCAAATCCAAGACCTTCAATTCCTGTACCTGATGATTTAGAATTTACAATTCCAATAAGTTCACCATTTGCATTAAATAGTCCACCACCAGAATTTCCGGGGTTAATTGCTGCACTAGTTTGAAGTAGATTACGGCTTTCACCGTCGATAGAGATATCTCTGTTTAATGCGCTTATAATTCCTTCAGTTACAGTCCCACCTAATTGACCAAGTGGATTACCGATAGCAATAGCTGTTTCACCAACTTGTAATAGATCGGAATTTGCAAATGTTGCAACGGTTAAGTTTGATGCATCTATTTTAATTAAAGCAATATCTGTTTTTGAGTCTGTAGCAACTAATTTAGCGTCATAGGTTTGGCCGTTTCTTAGGTTAACAGTAATTTTTTGTGCACCATCGATAACATGATTATTGGTAACAATAGATCCATCGGAAGAGATTATTACACCACTTCCTGCACCTTCTGTGATATATTGTCTTAATCTGCTGTCTGTAGTAGCTACTTCTGTTGAAATTTCAACGACAGAATCGGCGACGTTATTTACAACTTCAGCAATTTGTGTTTTTGGACTGTCATTTACAATATTTGATATTGATGAGGAAATATTCAATTGACTGTTGTTTTGATTAGAAGAATTTTTGTTTGACATAATAACGCCGGCAATAACCAAGGCAGAAGTTACTAAACATACTGTAACAACTATAGCTATTATAGTGTTCTTTTTTGTTTTTGGAGCTTGTGTATTTACGGAGTTTTCGTTATTTACTGGGGTTAATTCAGGTTCATTGTTTTCAGGTTCAAAGTTTACAGAATCAATTTTTTGGTCTTCTGTTTTAACTTCAGGATTTTCGATATCGGATAAGTTTTCATTTTGGTTAATGTTTTCTTGATCTTTATTTTCCATATTTTCATTCCTCCATTAAATAATTAATTTGCTAAAGGCTATTAAAAAATATTTTGTAAATAAAAATATTATATAATATTATAAATTGATTTATAGAAAAAATCAACTGTAAATAAGAAAAATTTAGTATTAAAAGAGTGCATAATGTTAGTATTTATGTATGCAATGAATTATATGCTGAAAAATTTTTAATGTAAAAAAAGACAAGAATAGCTAATAAACTAAAGGGAACATTACATACTTTTACATATTAATTTTTAAAAATAAAATTTCATTTTCACTTTCTTTCTATTTACAAATTGTACTTTATATGATATACTAACCCTTGGAATGTTTGCCCCCTTTCTCGGTTATATGGATAACACCTAATATCATTAGGTTTATCACCTACCTATATCTGTGATTGGCATTCCTTTAATAGGGTTAAAAATTGAAAAGGTGGAAAATCGAATGCTTAAAGAAGAAAAAAATGCTATTATTGCAGAATATGCAAAGCACGAAGGAGATACAGGTTCTCCTGAAGTTCAAATCGCTCTTTTAACAAAGAGAATTAATGATTTAACTGATCATTTAAGAGTTCACAAAAAAGACCATCACTCTCGTCGTGGCCTTTTAAAAATGGTTGGTCAAAGAAGAAGTTTGCTTAACTACTTGATTAAAACTGATATCGAAAGATATCGTTCTATCATTGCAAGATTAGGTATCCGTAAATAATTGCGCTCATATAATAGGCGGGTGGCTTTTGCTACCTGCCTATAATGCAATTTTAAGAGATTATTAAAGAAGAGTGTAGCTTTTGGTATTAGCAGTGAAACGATTGCCTAGATTGGACAATGGTTTTATTGCTAAACAAAAGCCCTCTTAAAAATGTAGGAGGAATAAAAATGTTTGAGAATTTTAAAGTGTTTAGAACCGAGCTTGCTGGTAGACCACTTGTTGTAGAAACAGGAAAAATGGCTCAGCTTGCAAATGGTTCTTGTTTGGTAAGATATGGTGATACATGTATTCATGTTGCTGTAACAGCATCTGAAAAACCACGTGATGGGGTTGACTTTTTTCCGCTTTCTGTAGATTTTGAAGAGAAATTATATGCAGTAGGTAAGATCCCGGGTTCATTTTTAAAAAGAGAAGGAAGACCTTCAGACAAGGCTATTTTAACTTCCAGAGTAATTGATAGACCAATAAGACCGCTTTTCCCGAAGGATATGAGAAATGATGTTTCTGTAGTCTGTACAGTTATGTCAGTAGAATATGATTGCTCACCGGAAATCGCGGCTATGATCGGAACATCTGTAGCTATTAGTATTTCTGATATACCATGGAATGGACCGATTTCTGGAGTAAGTGTTGGATATATTGATGGAGAATATATAATAAATCCAAATCAGGAGCAAAAAGCACTTTCTCAGATGGCAGTTACTGTTGCATCGACAGACAAAAAAATTGCGATGATTGAAGCGGGAGCAAAAGAAGTTTCCGATGAAGTTATGCTAAATGGTATTTTGGAGGGCCACAAGGCAAACCAAAAGATTATTTCATTTATAAAGGAAATTCAAAAAGAAATAGGTAAAGAAAAGTTCAGTTATCCAAGTAATGAACCTGATAAGGAAATGTTTGAAGCAATTAAAGAGTTTGCATCAGATGATGTAAAGATTGCATTGGATACCGACGATAAAAAGGTTCGTGATGAGAGACTAAAACCTATATATGAAAAGGTTCATGAACATTTTGATCCTATATATCCGGAACAAGAATCTGTAATTGATGAATGTATGTATAAAACACAAAAATATATTGTACGTCGTTGGTTATTAGATGAACAAAAACGTGTTGACGGAAGAAAAATGGACGAAATAAGACCTCTAGCTGCAGAAGTAGACTTATTACCGAGAGTACATGGCTCGGGAATGTTTACAAGAGGTCAAACTCAAGTTTTAACTGTAGCAACCTTAGGCCCAATTAAGGATCAACAGCTTTTGGATGGTATTGATAATGAGGAAGTAAAACGCTATATACATCATTACAATTTCCCATCTTATTCTGTTGGAGAGACAAAACCAAGCAGGGGACCAGGTCGTAGAGAAGTAGGTCATGGAGCACTTGCAGAGCGTGCACTATTGCCTGTTATTCCATCTGTTGAAGAATTCCCATATACATTAAGATTGGTATCTGAGGTTTTAAGCTCTAATGGTTCAACATCTCAAGCCTCAGTTTGCGGATCAACATTAGCTTTGATGGATGCCGGTGTACCGATTAAAGCACCTGTTGCCGGAATTTCTTGTGGATTAGTAACTGAAGGCGATAGATTCTTGACTATGGTAGATATTCAAGGGCTTGAAGACTTCTTTGGGGATATGGACTTTAAGGTTGCAGGAACTCACAAAGGTATAACTGCAATACAAATGGACTTAAAAATTGATGGTTTAACACCTGAAATTATAAAAGAGGCTTTGGAAAAAACTCATAAGGCGAGAGATTATATTCTCGATGATATTATGCTTAAGGTTATTGATAAACCAAGGGCTGAACTTTCTGAATATGCGCCTAAGATGTTTACATCTACAATACCGGTAGACAAAATTCGTGAAGTTATAGGTTCAGGCGGAAAGGTTATTCAAAAGATCTGCGCTGAATGTGATGTTAAGGTTGATATCGAAGAAGATGGACAAGTATTTATTTCAGGAACTGATAGTGAAAATTGTAAGAAAGCATTAAAACTTGTTAATACTATAGCTAATGATCCTGAAATCGGTGCTATCTACAAGGGTAAAGTTACAAGGATTATGGACTTTGGTGCATTTGTAGAAATAGCTCCCGGAAAAGAAGGTCTATGTCATATCTCAAAGCTTGATAACAAGCGTACAGAAAAGGTTACGGATGTTGTTCATGTTGATGATGAGATATTTGTAAAAGTAATCGATATAGACGATAAAGGAAGAATTAATTTGTCTAGAAAAGATGCGATTGCAGAAATAAAAGGAACAACCAACTGATCTACAATTAAAATAAAAAACTTTAAATAGTAAACACAAACTGCATGAACTATAATGCAGTTTGTGCTTTTATATAGAGATGGAATAATGTATATTAATGTTAATTTTAGTTTGAAAGGAGTATATTTTGAGATTATTTGTAAGAGAAAAATCTTTTTATAAAACATTTTTGGTGATAACTTGTTCGATAGCATTGCAAAATATTATAGTATACAGTGTTAATATGGCTGATAATATTATGCTTGGGATATATAATGAGCTTTCATTATCAGCTGTAGCGATTGCAAACCAAATTCAATTTTTACTTCAGATGCTTGTTGTTGGGATAGGATCCGGAGTAATGATAATTTCCTCGAGATATTGGGGAAAGAAAGACACTACTATCATAAAAAAGGCCGTTGGAGTTGGTATGATTTTTGCAGTTTCTATTGCAATAATACTTTTTTTATCTGTAATGTTTTTTTCGAAAAATATTTTATCTTTGTTGACAAATGAAGAGGAAGTTATATCCGAGTGTATAAGATATATCCATATAGTATGTTTTTCATATGTGTTCTTCGCAATAACAAATATATTTATTTCTGCTTTGAGAAGCGTTGAAACAGTAAAAATTGGTTTTATAGTCTCAGCAATTGCCTTTTGCATAAACGTTTTCCTAAATTATGTATTTATATATGGAAACTTTGGTGCCCCTGAACTTGGAATTAGAGGAGCTGCGATAGCAACGCTAACAGCGAGAATTGTTGAATGTATTATAGTTGTAGGATATGTAAAAATAGGCGACAAAAAATTAATGATTAAGATTAGAGAGATGTTTAAGTTTGATAAGGAATTTTTTGTAAATTTCCTAAAGGTTACAATACCTGTAGCTTCCGGAGATGCTTTATGGGGAATCGCAATTACGGTTCAGTCAGCGATAATTGGCCATATGGGTGCAACGGCGATAGCAGCAAACTCAATAGCAGTTGTTATGTTCCAGATACTTACAGTGTTATGTTTTGGAGCTGCTAATGCTACAGCGGTTATAATAGGAAAGACTATAGGCGAAAACAAGATCGAAAAGGCTAACCAATATGCAAGAACTATGCAGGTACTCTATATCATAATAGGTATATTTGCAGGAGCAATATTATTCTTTAGCAAGGATATTATTTTAAGTTTCTATTTGGTTTCAGATCAAACTAAAGAGCTTACAAGAGAATTTGTTACAGTAATTTCCGTATTTACAGTAATTACGTCATATGAAACATCAGTCATAATCGGAATATTAAGAGGTGGAGGTTCAGCGAAATTCGGACTTTTTATGGATCTGTTTTCTATGTGGTTTGTTGCTATACCGATTTCTCTTGTTGCAGCGTTTGTTTTTCACTTTCCACCGGCGGTTGTGTATATTTGCTTAAGGCTTAACCAGCTTGTTAATGCAGTGGTAGGCTTTGTAAAGGTTAATAAGGGACAATGGATTGAGCGTCTTGCAGTATAATATTTAAAGATAATTTAGGGGGATATAATGGAAAAGGTAACACTTGAAAACGGGGTTAGAGTATTAATGAACTACCAGCCAAACACAAAAACTGCGTGTTTTGGTATATGGGTAAAAAGTGGATCTATATATGAAAATAGTCATAACAATGGTATTTCACATTTCATTGAACATATGGTATTCAAAGGAAGCGAAACCAGAAATGCTAAGGAAATAGCAGAACAGATGGACTATATCGGTGGTCAGCTAAATGCTTTTACAGCTAAAGACTATACATGTTTTTATGCTAAAACATTGGATTATCCTGTACCGGAAGGCTTTGAGATTTTGTGTGATATGGTAGCCAATCCAAAGTTAGATTCTCAGGATATTAAAACAGAAAAAAAGGTAGTCTTGGAAGAAATTAATATGAGTTATGATATGCCTGATGACCGTGTGGTTGAAAATATGTATTCGTCTGTTTTTGATGGCTGTTCATTAGCTATGCCTATTTTAGGGAAGGCAGAAACGCTTGAAAAAATAGATAATAATGCTATTCTTTCATATATGGGAGAAAATTATAGCTCAGATAAAATAGTTATTGCGATATGTGGCAAATTTGATAAAAAGAAATTTTTAGATATTGCAAATAAGTATTTTGCAAATAGACCTAAGTCGACTAAAAATGATATTATTATACCTGCAAGATATATTCAGTCTAAAAAGATAGATGATGACGATTGCGAACAAACACATATTTGCTTGGCATTTAATGGAGTAAGCAGTTTTGACAATAGAAGGTTTGCACTCAATGTGTTAAATATAATAATGGGTTCAAGTAGTTCATCAAGATTATTTCAGCATATAAGAGAAGAACTGGGTCTAGCATATTCGGTGTATTCTTCTGTAGTTTCATATAAAGAGATAGGCCTTTTGGAAGTACAGACAGCGGTTAATCCGGCAAGAGCTAAAGAAGCATATGTGGAAATATTAAATACTTTAAAAGATATAAAATGCGGAGTTAAGGAATCGGAGTTTAACCGAGCAAAAGAGCAACTAAAATCAGGAACACTTATGGGACTTGAATCAAATGCATCAATAGCTGGATTTATGGGAAGAAACGAGCTATTAAGGAATGAAATCAGTTCAGAAGATGAGCTTATAAAAAATATAGATTCAGTAACAATTTCAGATGTAAATAAGGTAGCGGATGAAATTATTGATTTAGATAATTATTCTGTATCTGTTGTAGGTCCTGTGAAAAAAGAAGATTTTTAGTTATATATATATTGATATAATTTATATCAGAACAAAGATTGTTATATAAAAGACTTTTATTGACACATTAGTATTAACTGTGTTAAAATCAGCGTATAATTGTATTTTATTGGTAACGGAGTGAAATTATGAAAAAAATTGGTTTGGTGCCTAAGCTTATTATTGCAATAGTATTAGGCATTTTGGTTGGTGCATTCCTTCCGGCTGGAATAGTAAAGATACTTATAACATTTTCAGATTTATTTGGAACTTTTCTAAAATTTATTGTTCCACTTATGATTATTGCATTTGTAACGGTTGGAATTGCAGATTTAACGCAAGGAGCAGGTAAACTTTTAGGGGTTACTACGGTTTTATCGTATACCTCAAATGTAATAGCGGGAACAATAGCGTTTTTTGTTGCGATAACATTATTTCCTAAATTTATGGATGCTTCATTGCTAGCAACTATCGGTAACCCAGAGGAAACGGCATTAGCGCCATATTTTAAAATAGATATACCACCGCTTCTAGATGTTACTTCTGCGATAGTTTTTGCGTTTATTATGGGATTGGGTATGAGTACACTAAGAAGCAAAAAGATTATAGGTGAAACCTCATACAATGTATTTTCAGAGTTTTCAAAGATAATAGTAAAAGTTTTAGAATGCGTTGTTATACCGTTCCTACCTTTTTATATATTAGGAACATTTGCTAATATGACATATACGGGAGAAACTTTCGCGATAATTTCTGTATTGTGGAAAGTATTTTTGGTGGTTATTATACTTCACTTGTTGTATATTACAGCTTTGTTCTTTATTGCCGGTGGAATTGGAAAGAAAAATCCGCTAAAATTGATAAAAAACCAAATACCGGGTTATTTAACTGCTGTAGGCACTCAGTCATCTGCTGCGTGCATACCTGTAAATTTGGAGTGTGCATATAATAATGGTACTTCTAAGGAAATATCTGAATTTGTAATTCCTTTGTGCGCTACGATACATATGGCAGGAAGTATTATAACTATTACCTGTTGTGTTACTTCCGTATTATTAATATTTAATATGCCGGTAGGTTTCCAAGTGATGATGCCTTTAGTATTTGCTCTTGGTATTGCTATGATAGCATCTCCGGGTGCACCTGGTGGGTCGATTATGGCAGCACTGCCGTTTTTGCCGATTGTTGGAATAAGTCCCGAAGGAGCGATTGCAAGTTTACTTATAGCTTTATATATAACACAGGATAGCTTTGGTACAGCAGCAAATATTTCAGGTGATAATGCTTTAGCGGTTATAATAGATGCGATATATAAAAAGTTTATTAAAGATAGTAAAAATAAATCTAGTGATATAGAGTCTAAAGCAGAAGAAGCCAACGTATAAAAATAAAAGCCTAAGGAAATCCCTTGGGCTTTTATGCTGATGATTTGACTTGGTAAAGATAAGCAAAGAATGTTTTTCAACAATAGTTTGCAATATAGTTGAAAAGTTTAAGAAAATTCGCAATATTTTCAATATAGTGATAGTTGTTAAAATCAACAGAATAAGGCAAACTAGCATTGTATTGAAAATAGTTTGTTAAATTCAAAATAAATATATAAATATTAAACTATATTAATAAGTAAATAGAGGGAAAGAAAAATGATAGGCATCATAGGAGCTATGCAAATAGAAATAGAAAATTTAAAAAATAATATGGAGAGCTTTAAGACAGAGGTTATTAGTGGGATAGAATATAATATAGGTAAAATAAGTGGAGTTGATTGTGTCTGTGCTGTTAGTGGAGTAGGGAAGGTGAATGCTGCAATTTGTACTCAAACTATGATATTAAAGTATAATCCGGTTGCTATAATTAATACGGGTGTTGCCGGGGGAATAGCACCGGGTATGAAAGTTGGAGACATAGCAATAGCTGAAAATGTTATGCAGCATGATATGGATACAAGTGCTATAGGCGATGTTAAGGGTATGATTTCAGGTATAAATATTGTAGAAATACCTTGTGATAAAAATATTGTAGAAAAAATCGAAAACTTTTTAGTTTCGTCTAATACTACATTTCGAAAGGGTACTATAGCAACAGGTGACCAGTTTATAAATGATAGCGATAAACTAAAGGAAATAAGACATGAGTATAATGCAATTGCTTGTGAAATGGAGGGCGGAAGCATAGGTCAGGTTTGCTATATAAATGATGTTAGATTTGCGGTAATAAGGGCAATATCTGATACTGCGGACAAAGAGGTTATGGTTTCCTACAATAAATTTGTAAGGCAGGCAGCTGACTTATCATCGAACATAGTAATCAATGTTATTAAAAGTTTATAGACGTTGATGTCAATTTAAAACAAGGTGGGTTGTTGAGATTTAATTAGAGTTTTCAAACATTTCAACAAAGTTTTCAACATCGCTGATTGGTAGTTGTCGTATTTTAAAAAAATCTGATCTTTCAGAGTAAAAATAGATCTTAACATTAGCAAGGGATACATGCCTCTGTAGAGGGTTTTGGGTTATTTGTATATATTGTACTTTGTTCAATGATATAATGCTTGATAATAAACTTAGATGCTTGTATCCATTTATAAATATTGATTCTTGGGATATAGAAAGCTTTGCATGTTTGTATCCTAATATTCTTATAATAAGCCACCAAATCAACAATAAAAACATGAATAACGAGATAAATATTATTATCTTAATGTACATTTTAAATTTGATAGCAAGTAAAAAGAGTACCACTAGCAGAGTTGAAATATAGATTAACGGGGTTCTTATATAACTAAAAAAGGCCTTTTTTGGAGGTTTTATACCATCTGTGCTTTTGGTGTTTAGTGATAATAATTCATCTAATAATATTTTTAAATCTTGTTTTAAGGAGGCAGCGATTAGCATTCGTTGTTCTCCTTTTTCTTTTCCTATGCCGATAACGTTAATATATGCTGTATATAATTTAAAAATTTTCATTATAAGGGTTTGCTTTAGAAGTATTGCGTTAATATTTTGTGTATCAATTATTTGTGTTACCCGGCTTATTAGCCCACGTGTTATCAAAACATTATCTTTGCTTTTAAAGACCTTGAAGTTTATATATCTTAAAAGCATAAAAGAAAATGCAACTACCCATCCTGCAAGCATTATATACGCTATCCATGCAGCAGCTGGGGGTAGACCTATAGCAAGAAATTTAATTCCTATATTTACAGTTTCGTATAAATTCTTATTTAACTCAGCACTTAAAACTTTTCCGAAGTTATTTATAAATGGTACAGACAAAAGTAAACCTGTAGCCGGATTTGACCAGGATGCAGCAGTAATTATGAGTTTTAATATGTCCGCTTTGTAGACATAGTGTAAGTCTTTTTTTGGGAATAATGGTTTCGCAGCCTTTAGAAGTGCACTTTTAGATAAGTTTATACTTATATCCGGAGCAGTAGGATCCTTGGTTGCTGCATCTAAACTTAATTTTGCAGCACCGAATATTGAGGGAATAAGACTTCGCTGTATATTTATAAATTGAATTCGATTATATGGTAAAGAAATAATTCTTTTTTGAAAAAGCCCTTTTTTTAAATAAAAGTACTTTTGACCGGCACGATATATATTGGCTCGATATTCGAGTATACATAGAAAAATTAAGACGCCAACTGACAGAATGTTAATGCTTAAGGTGTTTATGATTTCGGTTATGTTATATGAAAGAAATATAACTTGTTGTATTAAGGGAATTATAATTACAAATAAAAAGCGGGACAAATATTCAAAAATAGTGTAGGGATGTACTCTATGTTTATTCATTACCGACACTCCTATATAATTGCTTTTTTATATATAAGGCTCTTTTTGTAGAAAGGTGTGGTATTTTTATCTTTCCGCCTGCTGTATATAATATTAGTGTAGCCACAGAAAGTAGGCGTTCTTCGATACTCTGTGATAGCTCGATGTATTGGATATTATTTATATTAAGGGTAATATTTTGTGAAAATATTACCCCATAAGACATTTTTATATGCTCATCTGAAACAGAAAATAAAGTACATTTATATTTCATGGGGCAGTAAATTAGGAGAACAAAAAAGAAAAATATAAGATATATTATTAGTGTTCGAATGTAAAGATCAAAGTTTATTACTCCTAATATTCCGAGTGAAAAAGTTAATAAAGCTGAAAAAAGGCTATATCTAATTCTTAGTATCGATATGCTTTTTTTAGAGATGTTTTCAAACATACTTATCACCACAATACTTATTATTCCAATAATAAAGAAAAATAATTTTAATTTTTAAATATCCTTAAATAAAAGAATTTATTTGAATTTTAGAAAAGAAAAAGGTATAATACTGTTAGAATGTTTTTATAGTTTTTGAATAATCATTATATTTTAGAGGGGGAAATAACTTGCAAGAGAAATTAAACCTTATGACAAATATTAATAACAAAAATATCAAACCCAAAAAACAAATAGTTTCTATACTGGTCAAAAACAAATCTAATGCCTTATTTGAAATAACGAAAACGTTTAGCGAGTATGCTTTAAATATTGAAAGTTTAACTGTTGGTAAAACGCAAAATACTGATGATTACAGAATAACGGTTATAATCAGTTGTGATCCTGAGAGTTTATGTGACATACTTAATAGTCTTTCCGAAATAGATCAAGTTATATCTATATCATTAGTACATAAAGATAACGCTATTGGTGGTGAGCTTATGATGATTAAGGTTAGTGCTCAGGCTCAGGATAGACCAATTATTCAAAAAATACTTAAGACTTATAATGCTCAGGTTGTAGATATAAGTCAGAATCATCTAATGGTTAGTGCCTTTGGACCTTCAATGGAACTTGATGAACTTTCTACAAATTTACAAAAGTATGGAATAGTGGAGAGTGCTAGAACAGGATATATTGCCTTGGAAAAGGGGGATCTTACATCGTTTTATACAATGTAAAATTTTAATTTAATAAATATAAAAACCCCATTAGGAATTACCAAAAGTAGTTCTTCCTAATGGGGTTAGTGTTATATATTGAAAAGTTATAGAGACACGTTACTTTCCGGTGGAACCGAATCCGCCTTGTCCACGTTCAGTTTCATCAAGGTGTGTGATTTCAGTAATACCGGTATATGATATTGGTACTATAATTAATTGGGCGATTCTTTGATTTGGAGTTATCGTGTATGTTTTATTGCTGATATTATGAAGTCCTATAAATATTTCACCACGATAATCACTGTCAATAACTCCAACACCGTTAGCTAATGTTATTCCGTGTTTTATCGAAAGGCCACTTCGGGCACATATCATGCCAAAGTATGACGGATTATCAATTGAAATAGCAATTCCTGTTGGTACCATAGAGATTTCCCCGGGTAGTATATCAATAGAGTTTTCAATAGCTGCAAACAAGTCAAATCCGGCAGAACCCTCGGTGGCTCTTTGGGGCAAAGTTGCCAATGCCTTTGTTTTTTTTACTTTCAGATTGTTATTCAATATGATTCATTCCTTTTATATACTTTTATTTTTTATCTGTCATCAATCTCGTCAGATGAAATTGGCATGGGGGAAAGTGGTGGGGTTTCGCTTTCATCAGATATTTTTGGAATTTCGACTGAAAGTCTTTTTCTTAAAGCCTGTATTTCCTTTTTAAGTAAACCATTTTCTTTTTTTATCTCGTCTGATTCGAAGCGGGATAAAGATGAGTCTTCAAGATAATTTTTTATTTGATTGCGTAGATTATCACAATTTGCAACTGACTTACTTAGTTCATCGCAATATTTAAGGGCTGTTAATACAGCAGCCATTGTAACCGAAAAACGTGTATTATTTTTTAATATATTTTCCATTTCTTCATCAACTTTTTTAGCTATAGAAGTTATATATTCCGGGGTGTCTTCAGAAACTATAGTATAATCTGTATTGCAAATATTAATTTTTACCTTATTTTTTTCCATTTAAGGGTCAATCCTTTCACAGAAGTTTAATTATAAAAACCTTTTCTTTCTATTATAATATATTTTTTGCATATGTGAAAGCCCTTTTTAGAAATTTATACCTATTGGTAATTTAAGGTTAAATATATAGAAATAATTACACAAAAATGTCTTTAAAAATCCTTAAATAAAAAATTAAAAAACTTGACAAAAATAGTTTTAATGTGATACAATAAAAAATTGTTGAATGAGATTATGATATAGGGTAAAATTTACATTATATCGACAAAAATCTTGCAGAAAGTTAATGCTTTTTGTAGCATTTTCAACATTTGTTTTTAACAAATTATCATTATCTAAGGAGGTGTCATATGCCAACCTTTAATCAATTAGTACGCAAAGGCAGAGAAGTAACAGAAAAGAAAGCAAAGGCTCCTGCACTTTTGAAGGGATGGAACTCTAAAAAGCGTGTAGCTATAGACCAAAATTCCCCACAAAAAAGAGGAGTTTGTACAGCTGTAAAAACTGCTACTCCTAAGAAACCTAACTCTGCTCTTAGAAAAATTGCCAGAGTAAGACTTTCAAATGGAATCGAAGTTAGTTCATACATCCCAGGTGTTGGACATAACTTACAAGAGCACAGTGTTGTCTTAATCCGTGGCGGACGTGTTAAGGATTTACCTGGTGTTCGTTACCATATCGTTCGTGGAACTCTTGATGCTCAAGGCGTTGCAAAACGTATGCAGAGCCGTTCTAAGTACGGTGCAAAGCGTCCAAAGGCAGGCGCAAGCAAATAAAAACTCTGAAAGAAACTTTACTCGGCTGCATATAAGCAAATCAATGCAGGAGTGTTAATATATAACGCCTCTGTGTTGGCCAACGGGAGTATATCCTTTCGAGTACCTATGATATCATTATTGTGAAGGAGGGAAGCAAAGTGCCAAGAAGAGGCTCTATTGCTAAACGTGATGTTTTAGCTGA
>CAKSJY010000019.1 GCA_934464585.1 uncultured Eubacteriales bacterium | reverse complement strand
GAGCAATTCCAGTAACTGACAAAGGAGCAAATAATGGGGTGGCTACCTTAAATGGTAATGGTAAATTGCAAGCCTCTCAATTGGATATATCAAATGATACTTATAAAATTAAATTATTAAATTTATCGGAGGAAGTTCAAGAGGCTATGGCTGGTACAGCGCCAGTTGTATCAAGTGTAGAAGATGGTAGTTTAACATCTAATAAATATGCCAATAATTCAGTTTTGCATGGAAAATTGGGAACAAATTACATGAACTGTTGGTTAGTAGGAGATACACAGCTATCAATTAATACTATAAATAAGACAATAACCTTACAAAAAACAAAGTCTTCAAATATGCTTATAGTGTCTAATAAACGATATTGGAGTGTGCCAAATAATCAAACCATATCATATACATCTGGTTCTTTGAATATTTTTTGGGATGGTGTTAATAGTATGTTAGTTGCTAGCCCGAATACTTTAACATTTACATCAAAGACATGCGATATGTATTATCTTGGTTGGCTGTTTGAAACAGAGTTCTATCCTGCTGATTTAAACTCCATTTCAAAAGTATTAGTTAATGGAGAGTCGATAGATAAGTATATTAAGAAGACAGATTTGATAACTACAGAACAAATAAAGAATTTGTCTATTACGGATTCTAAGTTAGCAGAAACATTATTAAGTAAAATAAATAGTTCAGCAACTGTTAAAATAGTAGCAGCGGATGGCTCAAGGGACTATACAACAATCAATTCCGCTGTGCAGGAGGCTGAGGATGGTGATACGATTTTGGTAATGCCTGGCACGTATATAGAGGCTGTAGAAGCATTTTCAAAGATGGTACATATTGTAGGTGTAAATAAATATTCATGCATTCTAAAAAATTCAACTGGAGTGTATTTGCATTCACCTCTCGAAATTGGTGCAGGTAGTGTAAATAATATGACAATATATGCAGAAAAACCTGCTGATTATGTACAAGATGAAAATGATACGGTTTCAAGGCTACAATATGCTGTTCATGTGGAGTCTGAGAGGTTAGCTGGGAATGTGCTAGAGTTTAATAATTGTATACTAAAAAGTGATTGGTATGCAGCATTAGGATTCGGATTACGAAAGGATTGTAAATTAATATTAAGGAATTGTGAATTGATAGGAAAGTCGCTTCAAGCATGGAATGGTGAATCTTGGCTTATAAGTACTGCGTTATTTGGGCACGATGCGGGAAGTTGGTCTTCTAACATGGGAGATAATCAACGGTTAATTTTAGAAAATTGTGTTATAAAAAGTGCATCATCAGTTGTCTTTAGAATTGGCGGTGCTTGGGGAACAACTGGTAATAAAACTTACTTAACATTTCATAACAATATTTTATGGAGTGAGATTAATGGAAAACAAAATGTAATATTAAAAGATAGTCAACCAACTGGCGGAGCTTGGTGTGGAAATAATATATATTTAACGAAAGACAGTTTTGGTAATAATGTTAGCGAACTAAATGATTGAATCTAGCGCAAAAGCATACACAATATTAATTAATTACATATATAATATTTTTGCTACATAAAATTGACTATGTATAATTATTGTAAATTAAACGTTTTATATGATAATACTTTTTGTTAGGTGAGTTTGACGTATCATTTATCGTATGATATAATTGCTAAGATAAATATTAAAAAGGAGCGAGAGCATGGCTAAAATATTGTTTACCTCGCATAGAGCAAATTTTTCTAAGTTTAATAGACCCTTTATGCGTTGGTTTAGAGAGCAAGGTTATGAAGTTCATTATGCATCTGATGGAGAGGAAGAAGTTTTAGATTGCGATAAAAACTTTAATGTTTGTTTTAACAGATCTCCATACTCTATGGATAATATAAAAGCATATAAGCAGTTAAAAAATATTATAAATAGCGAAAATTATGAACTTATATATTTTTAAAGACGGAAAATGTTTGATTTTACAACATTTTCCGTCTTTTTTGTTACTAATTTGTTACTAATCTACTACAAAGAGTACTATTTTAATAAGGCAATCGTGTCTCTTAACTGTTCAATGGTTTTATGATTATAGACCCGATTTCCAACATCTTTTGACTTGTGACCCATTAACATATCAATACATTTTCTGTTGCCTTTGGCGTTGTCAAGGTTGGTTTCGAATGTGTGCCTTGCTTCATGTGGAGTCTTATTTGCATTTATCTTTTCCATCACTTCACTCCAACACTTATAGTAATTTGCCTTACTAAACCTTTTGCCTTGATAAGTGAACAAATACTTATTACTTTCGTCAACTAGTACTTTCACAAATGGCTTGATGCGGTTATGTATAGGAACAATACGGCATTTTCCGGCAGCGGTTTTAATTCCACCTTCAAAATACCAGTTTTTGATGTTCACCTGCTCAGTTTTCATACCAAGAAGTTCCTGTAATCTGAACCCGGTATAAATGTAGATCAGTACGGTGTTGACCCAAGGGTCATCTTTTATTTTCCAAAGTGCATCAACCTGTTCCGTCGTGAATGGCTCCCGGGTAGTATCAGGTATTGGTGGAGCGGTGGTAATTTGTGAATACATTTTGTCTATTAGGTCAATTTCAAATGCGAATCTGTCAAGGTGTCCGAACAGGTTTTTGATTGACCATTGTGTTGCATAACCACAGCCACAGTTGTCAATGCAGTCTTGCATCTGATAGGATTTCATTGATCGGTACTTAACACCATAGTATTTTGAACAATGCTTGAATGCTGAACGCAAGGACAGTTGACTTGACTTTCCTAACTTTGGCAGTTTAATTTCAGACCAACGTTGGTAGAGTACAACCAAGGTAACCCTTTCTCGATCAATATCCCAAGGGTTGTTATTATATTCAGCCAATAGAATATTTGCTTTTTTTTCTGTTTCAGCGTAGCCAATAGGGGACTGTTTGGCGTGCCCTTGTTCGTCATATATGGTTACTTTGGCAATCCACGGTCTTGATCTATTACCATTTAATTTGGTTACGCAACCGTAACCGTTCGGATTTCTTCTTGTCATTAATATCATTCCTTCTTGATTAAAATTTCAAGGAATGGATAATATAATTGTAATTACATAGCCTATATCAACCTATTCCTTGGTCGGTATTTGGCTATCCTGACCATATCTGATACATCGGATATGGTCTATTTTTTTATTTATCTATAATTCAAAAGGCATGTAATGATATTGTCATATTCCACAACTAAGTAATAAGTATTGATACCTTTAATCTTGGATGTATTCTTTGTTTGACCATGGTATTTCAGCATGAAGTTTTCCTCTCTTATTTCTAAAAATGATTTAATTCTATTTAGCAAAGGTGTGAACGTGATTTTAGGCTTAGATCTCAGGCATATCATATTTTATCTTTAATTCTGCAGGAATAATTGGTCACAAATCCTTTAATGTTTTAATAGTTCATAAAATAGATATACCCAATTTTTTCTTCCTAAACATATATTTTTACCTTCCTGTATTGTAGTAACCAAATATCTTTTATAAATGAAACACCTTAAATATAGTCACTTTTTAAAAGGTAAGCCCATATGATGTTTAATTTTTTGACCATTCCTTTTTGAAAGAATATTTTTTAGAATCAAGTAATGTATTTATGCGTTCAATGATTTTTATTCTATCAACAGAGTCAAGCTTTAGGCAAGAAAAAACAATATCACTGATTTCTTCACTGTAAACCTGTTTTATAAACTCAATAGGTTCATCTTGCCTCTGAACTTTTGAACAGTCCATTAGATTACAAACTGACACACCAAGTTTTTCTGCAATAACCTTTAACTTGGATGCTGGGACATCATTAGTTCCTGATTCAATCTTTGAAATGGTTGACCGTGCGTTGTTTGTATTCCATCCACATAGGTTAGCAAGTTCTTCCTGGGAAAATCCTTTTTCTTCTCGGTATAATTTGATGTTATTTCCAAGTGCTTTAAGAAACACATTTTTTTTATCTTTCACAACCATCCCCCCTTTCCTATATGTAATTTTACTATTTTGTGGATTAAAAATCAACTTTTGAAGTTTTTATAAAAACTAGTTGATTTTTAATCCACAATAACAGAAAATAAAAAAGTTAGTTAATTAGTTGTAAGGGTAAAAGACAAAAACAGCATTTACTGATGAACATCCCAAAGGTAAGTGATAAACATATTTGTAGCTATAAGAACCAAGGGCGTATGTAAAATAAGTTTGAAAACATAGATGATATAGCAATTTATTTTAGGGTTAGGCAGGGGTTGAAAAACTAAAAAAACAAAATGGAGAACCTATTATGAAATTCGAATACACTATCAATTAACTAATATAATCTGTTACTAATTTGTTACTAAATAACAGAGTTTTGCAAAATTTTCGAGGATAGTCAAAACTAGACTTTTCAGTAAACACAGGCAATAAGTGGAATTCTATAGAAGTTAAAAAATATTGTGGATATATAAAATTTATGAACTTATACATTGTCATACACCGATGGGCGGCGTTGTCACCCGTCTAGCTGCTAAAAACGCTCGAAAAAAAGGAACAAAAGTTTTGTATACAGCCCATGGTTTCCACTTTTATAAGGGTGCCCCTTTAAAAAATTGGTTGTTTTATTATCCAGTTGAGAAATATTTATCTAAATATACCAATTGTATTATAACTATAAATGAAGAAGACTTTGAATTGGCTAAGAGCAAATTTAAAACGGCGGAAATTGAGAAAATCGATGGTGTTGGTGTAGACTTAAAAAGGTTTAAGCCGGTCACTATGAAAGAGAAAGAAAACCTTAAAAAACAGTACGGATTTTCTAAGAAAGATTTTATATTAATATACGTTGCAGAATTTACTGATGGAAAAAATCACAAATTTATAATAAAAACATTAAATGAAATTAAGAAGGCTATACCAACATTAAAAGTTATTTTTGCTGGTGATGGAAAAAATTTAAAACATGATAAAAAGTTAGTCAGAGAATTATGTTTAAGTGAAACTGTGTTATTTAAGGGTTACAGAATGGATGTTGATAAATTATATCAATTGTCTGATATTTTAATTTCTTCTAGCGTCAGGGAAGGTTTGCCGATTAATATAATAGAAGGTATGGCAACAGGACTTCCGATTGTATGTGCAAATATAAGAGGCCAAGTTGATGTTATAATAAATGGAATTAATGGATATCTTTATAATTTAGACGATGATAATAAGTTTATTAGCTCTATAATTGAATTATATAATGATCAAAATAAGAGAAAGAAAATTGGCGAAAACAATATATCCTATGTTGAAAAATATTCTCTTAAAAATGCAATAAAAAATATGGAAAGGATTTATAACAAATATTTATAGATAGAGGAGATTTTAATAAGTGAATATATTTTTATTGAGATCTGGTCCGGCTAATCCTGATTCTAGAGTAGAAAAGGAGGTTGATACATTAATAAAAAGTGGATACAATGTCAAAGTTATTGCCTGGGATAGAGATCAAAGGTATAAAGCAAAAGATGTTAATCTCAATTTGAATCACGGTATTATGAATATCATTAGAATTGGAATACCTGCTTCATTTGGTGCCGGATTTAAATCAAATCTTATTCCATTGCTTAAGTTTCAAATTGGATTGTTTAAGCAGCTTTATAAGCATAGAAAGCGTATAGACTGTATACACGCTTGTGATTTTGATACAGTGATTCCTGCACTTGTTATTTCAAAAATTTTTAAAAAAAAGTTAGTATATGACATATTTGATTATTATATTGATTGTCATAATATGCCTAAGTATATTAGAAATTTTGTTAAGAATTTTGATGAATGGGCTATTAAAAGTGCGGATGCTACAATAATATGCAGTGAAAAAAGAAAAGAACAAATAGGTGATTCTCATCCAAGGAAGTTATATATAATACATAATTCACCTCCTAAAGTAAATTTAAAAGATCAAAATAAATTCAATCTTGATAAAGCTAAAGTAAAAATAGTATATATTGGTTGCCTCCAACAAGGAAGAATGATTAATGAGCTTATACGAATATGTTCTAAAATGAATGGTTTTGAGCTTCATATTGGTGGATTTGGAGATCAAAAGCTAGAATCATATATAAAACAAATGTCACAAGAAAATGAAAATATAAAATTTTATGGAAAGCTTGCTTATCAAGATGTTTTGGAGTTGGAGGCAGCATCTGATATTATGCTAGCTATATATGACCCTAAAATACCGAACCATAAATATGCAGCACCAAACAAATTTTATGAAGCCCTTATGTTGGGAAAACCTGTAATTATGGCAAGAAATACCGGTATGGATTTTTTAGTAGAAAAGTATGATATTGGCAAGGTAATAGAGTATAATAGCGAAAGTTTAAGGAATGCACTTGTTGAGTTGGCTTCAATACAAAGTGAATGGGACAATATGTCTAAACGTATGAAAGAGTTATATAGCAAAATGTTTTCGTGGAATGAAATGGAAAGGAGATTAATTGATTTATATCAAAATATTTAATGAGAGAATGGAGTTTTATGAAAAAGATTTTAATTGTATTTGGTACTCGCCCTGAAGCTATTAAAATGTGTCCACTTGTTAAGGAATTAAAAAGTAAATCTGAAGTAAAAACGATTGTTTGTGTTACTGGTCAACATAAGCAAATGTTAAAGCAAGTTTTAGACTGTTTTGATATTACACCTGAATATAATCTATCTATTATGAGGGAAAATCAAACATTATTTGATATAACGTCTAATGTATTAAATGGGATTAAAATGATTTTGGAACAGGAAAGACCAGATATAGTTTTGGTGCATGGGGATACATCAACTACTTTTGCTACTTCATTAGCCTGTTTTTATACACGAACTCTTGTTGGACATGTGGAAGCAGGACTTAGAACAAATAATATATACTCTCCATTTCCGGAGGAATTTAACCGTCAAGCAGTTTCTTTAATAGCTAAATTTAATTTTGCACCGACTGAATTGGCTAAGCAAAACTTGATAAAAGAGGGGAAGAATCCTGATGATATATTTGTTACAGGAAACACAGTTATAGATGCATTAAAAACGACAGTTCAAGAAAAGTATGATAACCCAATTCTTAATTGGGTAGGTGATGATAAAATGATTCTATTAACTGCACATAGGCGAGAAAATTTGGGTGATCCACTTAGAAGTATGTTTAAAGCAATAAGACACATTGTTGATGAGAATAAAGATATTAAGGTTATTTATCCAATACATCTTAATCCTATTATACGTAAAACAGCAAACGAAATTTTTAATAATCATTCCAATGTAAAATTGATAGAGCCCCTTGATGTGATAGATTTTCATAATTTTATGAATAAGGCATATTTAATTCTGACAGACAGTGGTGGAGTTCAAGAAGAGGCACCTTCGCTTGGCAAACCTGTACTAGTTATGAGAGATACTACCGAAAGGCCGGAAGGAATCGAGGCTGGTACCTTAAAGTTAGTCGGAACAAATGAGGAAAAAATATACTTGTCTATAAAAGAATTGTTAAGTAACAATGACGAGTATAATAGGATGAGCAGGGCAATTAATCCATATGGTGACGGATTGGCTAGTAAACGAATAGCAAATGTTTTAATTGATTTTTTTAAGGATTGTGTATGAATATTATGCTTAGTTATAAAAACAAAACCAAAATTAAGTTTTACAAGATATATACATGGTTTGTCATTCTTATGCCGATAATTAATATATATGCAAGCCCTATCCCACGCATTGGGTTGGGGGAGTTTATTTTTTTAGCCTGTTTTCCCTTTTTGCTTTTGGATATTATATTTTTTTCTCAAAATAAATTAGTAAAAGAAAGTAGTATGTATTTAATTTACTTTTCATATTGTATAATGATATCATTTGTTATATGTTTATTCCAGTATTATTATTCTATTACTGATATATGTTTAAAACTACTTAGAGATTCAGTATATATATGTATTTTTCTTATATGTTCACAATTTTACTTTGATTTTAAATATGCAATAAAAATCCTGAAATTTGTTGTTGTTTTAGTTTCGACATATTTGGTTTTGCAATATTTATTTTATAATATTTTTGGTATTGTTTTACCAAGTACATTAAAAAATGTAACACTAAACTATTCTATTACAAATAGTAATGAACAATTAGCTAGGTATGAAAGAATGTATTCATATGGTTCATTAAGATTGCCGTCTATATTTTTAGAACCAGCACATTTTGCACAATATGTATCCTTAGGTTTGATTGTCTTTCTTTTTGATAAAAAACTCGATAGAAGGAATGTCCTTTTATCTTTATATATTAGTTTAGCAGTTATGCTATCTACGTCTGCGATCGGTGTTGCGACCATCCTGGCTATTTGGGTTATTTGGGTATTTAGTTTTAACGCTTCATCCAAAAATGGGATTAAAAATGTAACGTTAATGTGTTGTATAATCACTATGGCCGTAATATTTATATATTTGTATAATGTGGGAAATGAATTTGTTCACTTAATAGATAGATTTCAAGAAATTGATAGTTCCTCAAAAGGTGTAACTTCAGGAGGAATAAGAGTATCTAGGGGATTTAATATATTTTCACAACTTGACTTTATTTATAAATTTTTTGGAGTAGGTTATGGAAATTATGATTGCTTTTCAAAAATTCACCATATTATTACTCTATTTGATGCTGGTACTATTGAAGTTAATGATTATATGAGCTCGATTAGTTATATTCTTGTTTCGGGAGGAGTAGTTGCATTTTCATTGTATTTAGTGGCTATATTTAAATTTTTTAGATCAGGAAATAAAATAGCAAAAGTAGCAATCGTTATTTTGCTATTAATGATGTTTGGAGCGTCAATTTATTCAACTCCTATTTATGCTATGTACATGTCATTTATAGTTAATTCTAAACGCAAATAAGTAAGGATTATGTAAAGGATGGTTTGTAAATGGTTGTGTCTTGTTTGATACTAAATTATAATGATAGTAAAACTACATTAGAGTTATTAAATAAAATAAAAGATTATAAAATCTTAAATTATATATTAATAATAGATAATTGCTCCAGAGATAATTCATTTAATATTTTATGTGACTATAGATCTTCCGAGGTTCATGTTTTGCAAACTGATAAAAATGGTGGATATGGTTATGGAAATAACTTTGGAATAAGATATGCGTATGACAAATTGAAATCTGATTATGTAGTTATCGCTAATCCTGATGTAGAATTTTCGGAAGGTTGTGTGCAAACACTTTGTGATTTTCTATCAGAGAACAAAAATTATTGTACAGTATCTTGCATTCAAAGGGATGGTAATGGAAGATATAAAGAGGTAACAGCTTGGCCTGTTCCAAGTGTTGCCCAATATGTCTTTTCGGCAAGCCAGATACTAAACAAAATTTTTAAATTCATGACATACAAGGATGGCTATTTTAATGGTGAATCTGTTGATGTCGATTGTGTGCCTGGTTCTTTTTTAATCGTAGATACAGAACTAATGTTAAAGTATGGAATGTATGATGAAGATATATTTTTATATTGTGAAGAGACTACACTTGGCAAGAAACTTAAGGATAGAGGTTATAAAACAGCTCTAGTATTAATTGAAAGTTATATTCATCATCATTCTGTAAGTATAGATAAGGAGTTTAAGTCTGATATTAAGAAAAGAAAACTTTTAATTCAAAGCAGATGTATTTTTTTAAAGAAATATTATCGTTTATCAAGTATAAGGATGTTCCTTATAAAGTGTTTTTACAAATTTACCATATTGGAATATGCTATTATTCAGAATGTGAGAGGTTTTTAAGATGAAAGATATACAGGAAAAACTACTTGGTTTAATGATAGAATTAGATAATATTTGCGCTAAACATAATTTAAGATATTATATAATTGGAGGAACTCTATTAGGAGCAGTAAGACATAAAGGATTTATACCATGGGACGATGATGTAGATATAGGACTTCCCAGAGAGGATTATGAAAAATTTTTATGCTTATCTAAGGATAGCTTTCCGGAGCATATACACTTGAAGACTCCGTATAACACGGAGGACCTATTGTTTCCATACTCTAAATTTATTGATAAAAATACAACATTAATTGAAGATCGTCTTGATGGAATTGTGGAAGGAGTATATATAGACATTTTTCCGCTGGATGGAGTAGGAGATACAAACATTGATTCTAAAATTCACTTTTGGAAGACTTATATTCTGCAGTCACTTTTATATAATAATCAGGATATTGGAATAAAAAATGGAGTAAAAAGAATATGGCAATGGGTTTCAAGAAAATTGGATAGGGATAACATCTATAAATTAGTGTCAAAGAACTTAATTAAGAGAAAGTTTAATGATAGTAAATATGTTGCTAACATGGTTGGTGCATGGAAAACAAAAGAAATTATGCCTAGGGACTTTTTTGGAAAACCTACTTATTATGAGTTTGAAAATAAGACATTTTTTGGACCGGAAGATTATGACTCCTTTTTGAAGAATGTATATGGTGATTACATGCAACTCCCTCCTATAGAAAAGCAGGAATCACATCATAATTTTAAGTACATTAACTTAAATATGCCATATAAAGATTATAGGAGGAATAACTGATGGGATTTATAAAGACGTGCTTTAATAAATCATTTGGATTAATGAAATTTAAGAAGAATTGGCGAAAAAGAAATGTACATAATCTTACAGTTGCTAAAAATATATTTCCTATTGATAAAGTTGATGTAGGTAGATATACATATGGGCCATTAAATATTTTGACGTTTGGTAATCCTAAGGAACACTTAAAAATAGGAAGTTTTTGCTCTATAGGTCCTGATGTTAAATTTTTGCTTGGTGGAGAGCATCCATATAGAGGAGTATCGACTTTTCCGTTTAAGGTAAAGGTATGTGGCTTTGAATACGAAGCAAAAACAAAAGGTCCTATAGTAATAGAGGATGATGTTTGGATTGGTGCGAACTCGATTGTACTTTCTGGAGTACATATTGGCCAAGGAGCTATAATAGTGGCAGGAAGCGTTGTAGCAAAGGATGTTCCGCCATATGCGATATTTACAGGAAATAAAGTAATTAGATATAGATTTCCAGAGAATGTAACTGAAAAATTATTAAATTTTGATTACTCAAAACTTGAGGATACAGACATTAAAGAGAATATTGATTTGTTATATGAAGACTTAGGAGAGTCATTTTTTAATAGTAAATTATATATGAGGTGTCAAAGATGAAGAATTATAAAGTTAGTGCATTAGTGGTTACATACAATAGAAAAGAGTTTTTAAGAAAAAATCTTACATCTCTGGTAAATCAAACATATAAAATAGATACAATATTTGTTGTTGATAATTGCTCTACCGACGGTACTAGAGATTATGTTGATGATATTATCAAGGAAAATGATAATATCAGGTATATAACTTTAAATGAGAATATAGGCGGCTCCGGTGGATTTCACGAGGGATTTAAGGCGGTACTACAGGAGAATTTTGATTTTTTGTGGGGAATGGATGATGACGCCATACCAAAGAATGATGCTTTGGAAAAAATGATTTTACATGCTCAGAAATATACACCGGATGATAAGGTTGCATTTTATTCAAATATTTGGTTCTTAGAAAATATTGATGACATAAACAGTTTAAAAAAGGAACTTATGCATGAGGATATGAAGAAAGTATATGGAATTTCTTTTGTTGGATTTTTGTTACCACGCAAGTTAGTAGAAAAATGTGGGCTTCCAAGAAAGGATTTATTTATCTTTTGGGATGAAGTTGAGTATTCCGATAGAATAAGAGAAAATAATTATGAAATACTGAGCTTTAGAGACTCGGTGATCTATCATCCGTATGTTTTTAATCCTCTATCAATAAAGATTTTTAACAAAACAAAATCTATCTTTTATATGCCACCTTGGAAATATTATTATTACATAAGAAACGATATTTTAACAAGAAAAAGTCACGTTCGTTACAAAGAAAACCATTTTAAATATTGGGTAAGATTATCAAAAACACTAATAGGAGTTTTATTACTTGAGCCAAAAGCATTCGGTCAGGCGTCTAGAGGATTTGTTCATGGAATTTTAGGATTATCAGGAAAGAGACATTAAATTTTATGATAAAACAAAAATCAATTAAAAAAAATTATATTTATAATCTGTTAAATTTAGTATCAACGTCTATAATACCTCTTGTTACATATCCCTATATAACGAGGGTATTGGGGCCGTCAGGATTAGGAAAGGTTAATTTTGCCATTTCTATTTCATCATATTTTATTTTAGTTGCATCGTTAGGAATTCCTACTTATGGAATAAGGGCGATAGCTGTTGCAAGAGATGATAATAAAAGGCTTAATAGAACTGTTCATGAGCTATTTTTTATCAATGCAATAATGAGCATTTTATGTACAGCTGCATTATTGATTATTACATTTTTGTTTCCACAATTAAGAGAGATTGCATTACTTATGTTTATTAATGCCATAAATGTTATAATGACCCCATTTTCTTTAAACTGGTTTTATCAGGGCATTGAAGAATATCAATATATTACTATAAGAAATGTGGCATTTAAAATCTTATCTGTATTTTTGATTTTTATCTTTATTAAAAATAGTAATGATTATTATATTTATGCTATTATTGCAGTAATACAAACAAGTGGGGCATATATAATCAATTTTCTACATCTTAGAAAGTATGTTTCTTTTAAATTACAACGTAACTACCAAATACGAAATCACCTAAAACCTAGTTTTACATTTTTTGCGATGTCCGCTGCCACGAATATTTATATAGCGCTCCCAAATACAATATTAGGTTTTCTTAAGGGCGATGAAGCAGTCGGATTTTTTTCAGTATCACAGAAAATAAACACTGTTTTATTACAATGTTGTGTTGCACTGGGGACTGTTTTGCTTCCAAGGTTATCTTATTATATTGAAAAAAGGGAAATGAAGCAGTTTAATGCGATAGTAAAGAAATCAATAAATTTTACATTAGCGCTGGCTTGTCCTATTGTTGGATATCTCATGTTAAATGCAAAATATTTAATTTTAGTATTTGCAGGTGATAAATATGATGCTTCGATTCTTCCGCTGCAGATTTTATCATTTATTTTAATATTTGCAGGTTTATCAAATGTTACAGGAATTCAAGTTTTAATTCCAATGAAGAAAGAACATATTACGACAGCATCAGTTATTTTAGGGGCTGTCGTTGGGATAATATTGTTTTTCTTTTTAATTCCGCCATATTCCGTAGTAGGTACGGCTATTTCATGTGCTATTGTTGAAGTTTTTGTACTTGCCTTTCAGTTAATTTTTATAAAACGAAAAATGAAAATATCAATTATTACAAAAGATTTTTATAAATATTTTGTAGCTGCATTTGCAGCATCGGTAATTAATTATTCAGTAAGTTTATTTTTAAATGTAGGATTTTTATTACAACTTATCCTGTCTTTTATAGTTTATTCAATTTTCTATGTTGTGTCATTATGTTTACTGAAAGACAGCACTGTTAAATATGGAATAGATACAATATTGAGGTTTATGAGAGGGGTTGCTAATCATGGAAATAGATAATGTAATAGTTGGTGCGGGAATTAGTGGAATTGTGCTTGCTAGGAGGATAGCCGAAGAAAAAGATGAGAAAGTTCTGCTTCTTGACAGAAGGTATCATATAGGAGGTTATTGTTATGATTACTATGATAGTTATGGAATATTAGTACACAAATATGGTCCTCATATATTCAGAACTGACGATAAAGAAGTATGGAACTATATGTCGAGGTTTACCCAGTGGATAGATTATCAGCATAAAGTGTTGGCATATGTATGCGGAAAATTATATCCTATGCCTATAAACCTGGATACTATAAATGGAGTTTTAGGGGCAAATTATAATTCAGAAGATGTGTTAGATTATTTCAAGAGTGTTGCAATTGATCATAAGGATATCAATAATGTTGAAAATGTAATTACAAGCCAAGTAGGAAATTATTTTTATGAGATATTCTTTAAAAATTATACAGAGAAACAATGGGGAGAAAATCCAGCTAAATTACCTAAAGAAATTGTTTCAAGAATTCCTATCAGAAATAACAGAGATGATAGATATTTTACTGTTAAGTATCAAGCAATGCCCAAATATGGATATACTAAAATGTTTGAAAAAATGTTAGATCATCCAAATATAAAGGTATTGCTTAATACAGATTATAAGGAAATACGAAATCTTATAAAATATAAAAAGCTATATTATTCAGGTAGTATTGACGAATTTTATAATTATAGATTCGGTGAATTGCCATATAGATGTGTATCATTTGAGTTTGAAAATCTACCAAAAGAGCACTATCAGGATGTTGCAGTTGTAAATTATCCAAATGATTATGACTATACAAGAATAACTGAATTTAAACATTTAACTGGTCAACAGTCTTGCAGTACTACAATAGCAAGGGAATATTCTTCTGACAAGGGAGATCGTTCATATCCAATTCCTAAAAAAGAGAATATTGAGATTTATAATCAATACCAAGAATTATCGAAAAGTAATGAAGTTACATTTATAGGAAGATTAGGAAAATATAAATATTATAGTATGGATCAAACCATAAAAGATATGTTAAGTTTGTCTATATAAACTTGATTAATTAATGGAGGAGCTTTATGAAAGGAATAATTTTAGCCGGTGGATCCGGTACAAGATTATATCCATCAACAATAGCATGTTCAAAACAAATTT
>CAKSJY010000018.1 GCA_934464585.1 uncultured Eubacteriales bacterium | reverse complement strand
GTATTACTCCAATAATGGCATTCATAATTACTATTAGCAAAATAATTATAGAATCAATGTAGTCGTTGTTATGTTCGACAATAGATGTAGCAAACGATACTACAGAGGCAATTAGCAATATTATTACCATGAAATCCGAGAATTGCTCTAAAAACTTAACTAATATACCTTTGTGCTTTTTGTCCTTGAGCTTGTTGTATCCGTATTTTGTACGTTGCTTTTGAACTTGTTTTGCATTTAAGCCAGATTTTTCATTAGTATTAAATTTTTTTAATATTTCTTGGTAAGGCATATTGTGCCAAAGCATACTATCATCCCCAATTTTAAAAACTTGTCTTAATTATGTATATTGGTATTTTTAAAAGATATTACATATAGGCAAAAAATATTGTTTTAGAATATTATAGAAGTAGTAGCTGAAAGTAGGGGATTGATATGAGCATATTTACGGTTCTAATTTTTGCTGTGGCGCTTAGTATAGATGCCTTGGGTATAGGACTTTCATATGGGATTAGAAGGATAAGAATTTCTATTTTAGCAAAAACTATAATATGTGGTATATCGGTATTATTTACAGAGCTTGCTTTACTAATAGGGGGAGCTGCTTTGCATATGCTTCCTGCTACAGTTTCCAAGTTTATAGGAAGCGGAATGCTTTTATTGTTAGGACTTTTTATAATATTTGAGGCTATATTTAAGAAAGAAAAAAATGAAGAAAGATGCTCAAAAGAGACAATTTCTTCATTTTCCTTAAAACATATCGGAATAACTGTAAAGATAATCAAAGATCCAATTTTGTGTGATTTTGATAAATCTGCAAGTATAGATCCGCTCGAGGCAATATACTTAGGTGTAGCACTTTCTATAGATTCCTTTGGTGTAGGAATAGGTAGTGCAGCTACAGGGATTGACTCAATATTTATACCTATATTTGTTGGTGCATTTCAAATATTATTTCTTTGTATAGGGGGATTTTTAGGAAAGAAAATATCTAAAAGTTCAAAAATAGATTCAAAGGTGTTTGTACTTATATCGGGAGTTTTAATAGTAGCCTTAGCAATTGTAAGGGCGTTTTTTTAAATGGGTTAATAAAACTTAGTTGTATGTAGCTTTAGTGGGCTATGATGTCGCGGTGCTTTGGGGATGAGTTAATTTGTATCACCATCGACCTCCTTAAATTTTATGTGAGGAACATTCATTTTTGCTCCGGATTGCTTTCTTTCTATAATTGTTGTACCAACTGATTCTACCCTTAAACGGGTTCCTGGAAGAAGGATGACTTCCTTTTGGTCTGGCATATATGAAAATTTAGAAATGTTTACCCCATTTTTTCCAATTAATTCAATCTCAAACAAGGCAGCATTACGGAATATATGTGATTCATTGTATTTTTGAGTGATAAACAGATTTGCGGTTTTTTGTTTAGTTGATGCAGAAAGCTTAGATGACAAGGTTATAATATTTCCTGTTTTATAAAAAGAGTCATAATTTTTTGTTACGAGTTGTCCACTATATACAATGCCTTTATGTTTAGGAGAATTGGCTAAAAACTCTGACTGATTTGAGTTTATAACATCAATATCATCTAAAAGGGGGGTTAATATTGGAGTTAAGTATAAAGCAATTTCGGAATTTATAAAGTGTTTAATTTTATATTTTAGTAAGTATTCATTTAGTACATTAGTGGAATCTTTTATTCCCAAAATCATTGATTTGTATTTTTCAATAATATTAGAAAGAAAGATAGTGTCACTAAGTATTGAGACTATAGATCGCATAGGGGTATATTTATGATTAGGCTTTAAGGACGATACGGCTTTTAAGTATGTAGGGTCATTGTTTAGGGCCGCTTGGATATCAAGTATTTGTTTGCATAATTTCTTAGATCGTTTAGTGGTATGTTCATAATTAGGCTTTAAGGACGATACGACTTTTAAGTATGTAGGGTCATTGTTTAGGGCCGTTTGGGTATCAAGTATTAGTTTGCATAATTCCTTATGAGTTTCGTAGTATACTACTTTTTTAAATATACTGTTTCCTAAAGACTGTCCAAGGTAATAATTAAAATCTAATTTATTATTTAAAAGTTGGTGGAAACTACCGGTGTACATTTTAGTAGTTAACGCTTGAATGTTTTGAGTTTTAGTTTGAACGGCAAAATTACTTCTGATGGAGTTCTTTGGTGCCAATAGGGAAAATTTATAATAATTTAATTTGTCTATTGGATTGCAAGAATATGAATCGTCGCTTTTTAATGTTTCTTTGGTACCGCAATTATCTCTAATTTCATCTTTCGTTAGAGGGTCTATAGTTTCATCCATAGAAGCAGCGTCCGTTAAGTCTTCTTTGCCTCGCATACCAGCCGCGTGAGATGAGTATAATATTTCATATAGAGAATGATCACCATCAGGAAGCAACCAACCCATTATGGCAAGCCTGAAGTTTAGAAGATCCTGACCTTTAAGACCTAACCATTTTGCAGTATTAAGGAGTTTTGTGGTAGTAGATGAGGAACCATTCTCAGTTAATCTAAATCCATTTGGACTAATAGATTCTTTTATGTCTGCAGAATCTGTGTCATTTGTTTTTTCTGAGATATCTTGAGCAGGTTCTTTCTTTTCATCCGTATTGTACTTAACTTTAAGGCCTCTATCGTATTTATCGTAGGATTTAAATTCCATGCCATATTTACCATATACGTCAGGTCCTTTAAATAAATTGTGCAGTCCTGAGAAGAGCCCGGCCTTAAAAATATTTTTGCTGTTGTGTTTTATTGATTCACCAACAGCTTCTTTGTTAAGATGTAGATGTTTTATTAAATTTTCACTTTTACGACTGTTGGACGTAACAATTTTTTGCATTATATTTTTAAAGTTAATTGACTGATTAGAGGCATCGCTTGATATACCAGAAGCGTTATAGAATGCGGACATTTTTTTACATAGATCTCCGTGTAAAGCATCGTTACTAGATCCGTATAAGGCTGTGTCAATAAATTTAACTAATTCTTTTCCAACTTCTTTTTTTACTTGCTCGGTCATAGATGGATCATTTTTAGTGAAAGCTTGGAGAAAAAAATTCTGTTTACCAAGACTAAAAAACTGATTATGGTAATATGTCCATAAGACATTTTTCATTTGACGAAGACCTTTATTTACAGCATCATGAGATTTTTCGTGACCACGGGCATAGTTGCCTAATCTTATTTCAAAATCATGTTGTTCTTTTTGCCATTCAGAAGTTTTATATATTGACGAGTATCCTGAACCTAGACGTTTAACTTTGTTTGTCTGCATAATTATCACTGTCACAATCAATATAAATTTTATATATTTGCAAATCCATATAATAGAATATTATTGTATGATTAATAAAACTTAGTTGGGGATAGTTTTGGTGGAATATATGAAGAGCTTTCAATCTCTTCGAGGTATAAATATGTAACGCCATTTTTGGTAACTTTATCTTCAGGATCACGTGGGTGTTCAGATGTATATTTTACCCTGAATTTTGTTCCAGGTTTAAATAAAATTTCCGATTCAGAGTAGTTGAATAGTGAGACATCGGAAATAGGCACACCAGTCTTATTATTAGTAATTATAAATAAAGCCCATTTTCTATATTTGTTGTTTTTGTAATTTTCCAAAAATCCTTCGGCAGTTGTTTTGCTAATGGATGTACTGAGCATAGAACTAACTGTGATAATAGAATTAGGCTGATAATCTGGAAGAATTCTAAATAAACTTTGACCACTGTACAATTTTGTTTGTTTATATGGAGGAATAGTTCCGAATGAACTTATCATTTGATTTATAATTGTATCAAGTTCATAGGAGATAGTGTTGATATTTTCACTAGTAATAAAGTTGTATTTTGATTCTGATTTTGATAAGGATAGTGACACTTTTTTAAAAATAAAGTCACCTAAAGTATTGCCTAAATACTTGGTTAAACTTAGTTTACGATTTATCAACAGGTTGTTATCGCCAGAGTATATAATAAAGGGTAAGGCATTATATTTGTGAAAGGGGGATATAGTTATAAAATTTTCTCCAAATTCATCATACATACCATGTATTACTGACTTTAATTTATTGATAACGGACTCATTGTTAGATAGAATATTGGCCTTATTAATACAAGATAAATACATATGAGACTCTATTGGAAGCATGTACTCATCGTCATTATTTATACCGCACCTATCCCTAATTTCATCTTTCGTTAGCGGGTCTATAGTTTCATCCATAGAAGCAGCGTCCGTTAAGTCTTCTTTGCCTCGCATACCAGCCGCGTGAGATGAGTATAATATTTCATATAGAGAATGATCACCATCAGGAAGCAACCAACCCATTATGGCAAGCCTGAAGTTTAGAAGATCCTGACCTTTAAGACCTAACCATTTTGCAGTATTAAGGAGTTTTGTGGTAGTAGATGAGGAACCATTCTCAGTTAATCTAAATCCATTTGGACTAATAGATTCTTTTATGTCTGCAGAATCTGTGTCATTTGTTTTTTCTGAGATATCTTGAGCAGGTTCTTTCTTTTCATCCGTATTGTACTTAACTTTAAGGCCTCTATCGTATTTATCGTAGGATTTAAATTCCATGCCATATTTACCATATACGTCAGGTCCTTTAAATAAATTGTGCAGTCCTGAGAAGAGCCCGGCCTTAAAAATATTTTTGCTGTTGTGTTTTATTGATTCACCAACAGCTTCTTTGTTAAGATGTAGATGTTTTATTAAATTTTCACTTTTACGACTGTTGGACGTAACAATTTTTTGCATTATATTTTTAAAGTTAATTGACTGATTAGAGGCATCGCTTGATATACCAGAAGCGTTATAGAATGCGGACATTTTTTTACATAGATCTCCGTGTAAAGCATCGTTACTAGATCCGTATAAGGCTGTGTCAATAAATTTAACTAATTCTTTTCCAACTTCTTTTTTTACTTGCTCGGTCATAGATGGATCATTTTTAGTGAAAGCTTGGAGAAAAAAATTCTGTTTACCAAGACTAAAAAACTGATTATGGTAATATGTCCATAAGACATTTTTCATTTGACGAAGACCTTTATTTACAGCATCATGAGATTTTTCGTGACCACGGGCATAGTTGCCTAATCTTATTTCAAAATCATGTTGTTCTTTTTGCCATTCAGGAGTTTTATATATTGATGAGTATCCTGAACCTAGACCTTTAACTTTGTTTGTCTGCATAATTATCACCGTCACAATCAATATAAATTTTATATATTTGCAAATCCATATAATGGAATATTATTGTATGATTAATAAAACTTTATTGGGTAGATATCTACTGGATTATAATATTGCGGTGTCCAGGAACTTGATATCTCTGGAAGGTTACCAATCTCTTCTAGATATATATAAGTGACATCTTTTGGAGATATATTATCATTAATGTCATCCTTAGATACCTGGTCAGAATCATCAAGGGGTATTTTAGTTATATTAGTAACTATAAATTTTGATCCCGGCAACGCTACTACTTCTGACTCATCGTTAAAAAACATATCTCCTGAGAGCTTAACTGAACTAATACCGTTAAGGTTAATGATAAGTAGACAGGATGATCTAAATGCAGATGATGTTTTTATGTGCTCAGAAGCGGTTTTTTTATCTGTTGATGTAGATAGCATAGAACCAGTTGTTATTACGTTTCCAGGTTGATATTGTGAAAAACATTTAGAAATCCATTGTCCACTATATACCTTACCTTTATATTTTGGGAGTTGTGATAGAGTTCGAATTATATCTGAGTTGATAACATCTATATCATTTAATAGAGTTTGAATTACGTTGTATTTGTTCATTAAATTTTCAGCAGTGGATTCAATCTCTTCTTTCATAAATGATAGATTGGACTTATTATTATTTTCGCTAAAGTCTAGACTAGAAAATTTATCTTTAAGTGAAGAGCAGGCTTCCTTAAAATCAGTGGTTAATTCTAAATAATTTATAACTTCAGAAAATTCAGAACGTTTATGATGTGTAATTATAGTCATTATATCACTTTCTGCTGAAAAGGTATCTTGTAAACAATCACCAATTAATTTGTAGGACTCTTTTTTATGTTCATTTAAATTCTCTGGCAATGTATTAGGATTAGCTATTAAAGACTTACATAATAATCCGAAAAGTCTATTATTAAAATAGAGTCTACAGATAGAATCTCCTAAAGTGTCGCCAAAACATTTTGTAAGTGTTGATCTAATATTTAAAAATATGTGGTTTTTACCTGTATATGACATTATAGATGTGAATTCTGCTTTTAAATCAGGGTTATGTATCATAAAAAATGAGGATGTTTCATCATATATAGATTCTTCGCTGTGATTATATCTAGAATATATTATATTTGTTATTGGCATTATAGAAGAATTTTTAACATTCAATCCACAATGTTCCTTGATTTCCTCTATGGTTAAGGGATCGATAGTTTCGTCCATTGAAACAGCGTCTGTTAGATCTTCCTTGCCTTGTACACCGGCTACATGTGAGGAGTATAGTATTTCATATAAGGAGTGGTCACCATCAGGGAGTAACCAACCCATTATGGCAAGTCTGAAATTTAAAAGATCTTCCTTTGAAAATCCCAGCCATTTTGCTGTATTGAGGAGTCTCGTTGTAGTAAACGAAGCACCGGCATTTGTTAGCCTAAAACCTTTTGGGCTAATAGATTCCTCGATATTTTTCAAAACTATGTTATTAGTATTTGTTGAATTATAAAAATCTAATTCTCTGTTGGAAAGTTCTAATGGATGAT
The DNA here is from genome assembly GCA_934464585.1 of uncultured Eubacteriales bacterium. GTDB lineage: Bacteria > Bacillota > Clostridia > Oscillospirales > Acutalibacteraceae > CAKSJY01. The sequence continues at coordinate 8,555 of CAKSJY010000018.1, read as the reverse complement.
TTGATGGATTTTGTACAGGTCTTTTCTTATCCTCGGTATTGTGATATTTAATTTTAAAGTCACCGTCAGAAAAGAATTGCATAGTTGGATCATTGTATATATTATATTCGACAGATATAGTGGGAGATTTTGATGAGTTTTCTCCCTTAAAAATATTTTTACTGTCATGTTTTATGGCTTTCATAATAGATTCTCTATCAAGATTTAGCTTATTTATCCAGTAATTACTTGTGTTACTGTTGGAGGTGATTATTTTTTGTATTATATTTTTTAAATTTATAGCTTGTTTAGAATTTTCTTTAGAGGTGTCTGAATCATTGTAATAGGAGGCATTATAGAATGCGGTCATTTTTTCGCGTAAATTACCATTTGAGCCTGATAGGCTAGTATCAATTTTTTTTGTGGATTCATCACCGATAATTTTAAAAATTTCCTTTCCAACCATTTGGCCCACTTGTCCGGCCATAGTCGAATCATCCTTGGTAAAGGCTCTGAGAAAGAATTCTTTTTTACCTAGGTTTACAAATTGATCATGATAATATTCACATAAGACGTTTTTCATTCTACTAAGACCTTTGTTTACAGATTCATTAGATCTAGGATGGGTATAAGCATAAGTACCTAACCGCATTTCGAAATTATGCTGTTCATTTTTCCACTTAGGGGTTTTATATATTGATGAGTAGCCTGTTCCTAAGCGTCTAGCTTTATATGTATACACAAATATCACCTCCTATATAAATATATTTGCCTTTAATAATAAGTTTTACATATAAAATCCAATAATATAATAAGATATATTTTTAAATAGATTCATGGAATTCGTTTGGTGGTATGTTTGATGAATTATATTTAAAACTAGTTAAATTGTCAAGATTATAGTTAGATGTTTTATTTAAGCGGTTGTCAAATGATTCTAAGTAAATATATTTAATTTTTAGGTTATTTTTTGTAGATTTATTTTCATTTCCATCTTCTGAATCAGTTTCTACTTTTTTAACTTTAAATTTAGAGCCGGGTGGGATTAAAATTTGCTCAGGATTGCTATCTCTTATATCAACTGTTGTGTTGTATAGATCAAATACTAATAGTGTATTTTTATAACAGCTATTTAGATGAGGTCTTTTCTTATTTGTGACTGTGAGTGCTGAGGAAACGATTGTATTTCCAGGACAATAAGTGGTTGAAACTTTTTGTCCACTATATACACGACCAGAATACTCAGATACATGTTGTAGGTAATCTGTAGTGGGTGTAGAAAGCTCGGAGTAGGTGCTTGTTTCTTGCACTGAACCGGGGTGACATTGTCTTAAAAAATGGCTTTCAATAGGGAGTAGGTATCCATGATGTTTATTACTATCTTTATTAATATAATTTGCCCCACAATTTTCCCTAATTTCGTACTCACTTAAGGGATCTATAGTTTTGTCCATTGTGTCAGCATCAGTTAGAACCTCCTTACCACGAACACCAACCATATGAGAACCTGTTAATATTTCATATAGAGAATGATCCTCTTCAGGAAGCATCCATCCCATAAGAGCAAGTCTAAAATTTATGAGATCTTCACCGTGAAAACCTAACCATCTTACTGTATTAAGCATTCTGCCTGTTGTTCCGGACATACCTGCAATAAGGGAGAACCCAGAATTACCCGTAAGTTTATTAGTGTCACTAAGAGGGGAGTTATCAACTATATAACGAACAAATTTACCACTTTTTATAGGAGAGCGTTCGGTAAATATTGTCTGGGGGGCCTTATCAGTTTCGTATAATGTCTTAGGGGTATACATTATGTAATTATCAAGGTTATATTGATTATATTGATTTATAGCATGTTGCTGAAAAGCTAATTCGCGTTCACTACGCTTGAGTCCCATTTTATCTTGATAGTCTTTTGGGCGAATTCCAGAAGCGTTTGGATCGAATTTAATGTCGCTGGAGTTTTGGTTATATATATTTTCAGAATCACCTTTATGATCTCTAGACTTATACCTAAAGAAGTTTTTAATATAACTGTCTGATGAATCTTTAGAATTAAATGCCATAACGGGACAACTATACACATCAGGACCGCTGAATATATTATGAAGACTCGATAAAAACTCGGTTTTAAAAATATTTTTACTACTGTGTCCCTTTATTTCATCAACAGATGTTTTGTCAAGATTTAAATCACTTATTAATTGATTGCTTATATTATTATCTGAAGTAACAATTTTTTGCATTATATTTTTAAAGTTAATTGCTTTAGAAGAATCTTTCTTCGATTTACCAGAGGAGTTATAGTAGGCAGCGTTATAAAATGCAGTCATTTTTTCACGTAGATTACCACTTGAGCCGGATAAACTATCGTCAATTTCTTTTGTGAATTTATCACCAATGATTTTAAAAATTCCCTCTCCCACCATTCGGCCTACTTGTCCGGCACTTGACGGATCATCTTTAGTAAAAGCCCTTAAAGCAAACTCTGTATTTCCTAAGGTTACAAATTGATCGTGGTAATATGTGCATAAAACATTTTTCATTCGGCTGAGTGCTTTATTTATGGCTTCGTGGGATTTAGGGTGTGTATTTGCATAATTGCCCAAGCGCATTTCAAAGTCATGTTGTTCTCTCTGCCATTCAGGGGTTTTATATATTGCTGAATATTCTGAGTTTGAGATCTTAGCTCTGTTTGTATACATAATTATCACCATCACAATCAATATAAAATATTAAATACGAAAGAATTGGTACAATAAAATATATTATCAGATGATTAGTAAAACTTTGTTGGGGATATCCTTGGGGGTTTATATGTAACTTTATTTCCGATTGATTTCAAGTATATATATTTAACTTTGTTCGTTTCCTGTGATTTAGTTTCTACATCCTCAACTACAAATTTAGAACCTGGTGGAATTAAAACCGGATCGTTACGTCCATGTCCTAGTTCTACTCCGGCATTTTTTAAATCAAATACTAGCATAACACCTTTATTATCAGAAACGGCTGATTCATCTTTACTTGTACTTGTGAATGTTGAGGTAGTTATTATGTTTCCTGGGTAATAGGAAAGTCGCATTTTTTGCTTGCTATATGTACACCCACTGTATTTAGGTGTATTTTGTAAATAATTTTGTAACATATTGCAGGCTAAATAGGAATCATCTAAAAGTTTGTCCATACCTGATCCAAAGGGGGAAAGGTAGAGTTCCTCAGTTATAATAAATCGAGCTGCTTGGTTGCTGCATTCTTTAAGGTAAAGATTTATATCATTGTATAGCTCAAAGACATTGATGTTTGAAAATTCATTATTGTCTGTTTTGAATACATTAATAAATGATTCTAGTGAATTTGCTATATTGCGTTTTGATTCATTAAAAGCAGTATTGATATAAGATGTATACTGTTTAGAAAGTGTTTTGAAAATTTTGTTAGCATTTTTAATTTCTGGATATGAAAGATTTGCAAAGTCGTTATTTTTCATATATCTAGAGAAACTTTTTGGCAATTTTTGTGGCTTCATTTTGTGCTCGAGGTATTTTTGTAATTTAGTTAAAATTTTATTGTATATTTGGTCTCTCAACCCAAGATATAAAAGGCTAGAGTATTTTAATCTAAATCCGGGCCTAAAATTACTAAATATTAATGCATCATTAAGCAGTTGAATCGATGATTTAGCAGCCTTTATGGCTGGTTTATATTGTTCCGGAGTATCTGAAGATGAAGAATCTGTTGATACTTCGCTCGATCTTTCACTAGATTTTTCGGTTGACTCATCGGTTGGCTCATTGTGTGGTATGAATATGGAATTAGATGATAGATTTTCAATGCAAAAAAGGTCAGAAGGGAATAGTTTTGTTTTGCTATTGCTTTGAAAGATGGGGCTACTATACTCTATCCCACAATTTTCACAAATTTCATTTTCACTTAAAGGATCTATAGTTTTGTCCATTGTATCAGCATCAGTTAGAACCTCCTTACCACGAACACCAACCATATGAGAACCTGTTAATATTTCATATAGAGAGTGATCCTCTTCAGGAAGCATCCATCCCATAAGGGCAAGTCTAAAGTTTAAGAGATCTTCGTGATTAAATCCCAACCATTTCACTGTATTAAGCATTCTGCCTGTTGTTCCAGACATACCTGCAATTAGGAAAAACCCCAACTCGCGTTGTAACTTTTTAACATCGTTAAGAGGTAGCTCTGGTATATGACGTGTAAATTTACCACTTATTATAGGGGAACGAGCAATATGGTTTACTTCAATTTCATTAGTTGTTTTTGAGTTTTTAGACGGTAGTGGTTCTATATAAATCTTTGTGAAATCATGCATTAAGTCCCATTTATCTATTTCCTTTTGTTGAAAGTTTTTTTCTCGTTCACTACGCTTAAGTCCCATTTCATCTTGGTAATCATTTTTATGATATCCCAAATTATTTGGGTCGGTTTGATCTACAAATAGAGGAGGATCGTTTTTGTGGTCTCTGGCTTTGTATCTAAGGTAGTTTTTAACATAACTGTCTGATGAATCCTTGGTATTAAATGCCATAACCGGACAGCTATATACATCAGGCCCGCTGAATATATTGTGAAGTCCGGATAAAAATCCCGCCTTAAAAATATTTTTACTGCTTTGCTTTTTCATTTCCTCAACAGACTCTTTGTTAAGATTTAATTTATTTATCAAATAATTGCTCATACGGCTGTCAGAGGTAACAATTTTTTGCATTATGTTTTTGAAATTGATTGCTTTAGCAGCATCTTCCTTCGATTTACCGGAAGCGTTATAGTAGGCAGCGTTATAAAATGCGGTCATTTTTTCACGTAGATTGCCATTTGTATCCGGTAAACGATCATCAAATTTATTGATAAGTTCTTTACCAACAATATTAAAGATTCCTTCTTCAACCATCCTTCCGACTTGTCCTGCACTGGATGGATCATCTTTAGTAAAGGCTTCGAGGAAGAAGTCTTTTGTACGGAGTTTTACAAATTGGTCATAATAGTATGCCCACAAAACATTTTTCATTCGACTAAGGGCTTTATTTACCGCTGCATGAGATCTAGAGTGGTTATAGGCGTACTTACCTAAGCGTACTTCGAAAGCATGTTGCTCCTTTTGCCACGGATCAGTTTTATATATTGATGAAAATCCTGGACCTAAACGTTTGTTTTTTCCTGCATACATAAATATCACTACCTATATAAATATATATGTCTCATCTTTATTATAATTATATCATATAGTAATTGAAAGTCAATCTATGAAGAATTTAATCAATATAAATTTAAAGCGATATATTAAAGTTACTTTTATTTTTAAGGGCAATATGTTATTATAAATATAACTGTAAAAAATACGATTTGAGGGAATACCATGAATAATAATAGCGAAAGTCTAGTAATAGGTAGAAATGCTGTAAAGGAAGCGATAAAATCTAAAAGAGCAATAGATACAATTCTAGTTTCTAATATAAGAAATAAAACACTTTCTGATATATTTAAGCAAGCCAAGTTAAGAGGGATTGTGGTAAAGGAAGTAGATAGTAAAAAATTAGATATGATGTCCGAAAGTGAAAACCATCAGGGGATAATAGCAGTAAGTGCTGTGAAAGAGTATTCAACTATTGATGATATATTTAAGCTAAGTGAAGAAAGAGGAGAACCTCCTTTTATTTTGATTTTGGATGGAATAGAAGATCCGCATAATTTGGGAGCTATTATAAGAACGGCCGAGGGGGCAGGTGTACATGGAATTATAATTCCTAAAAGGAGATCAGTAGGGTTAACATATTCTGTTGGGAAGGCTTCTGCAGGTGCAATTGAGCATATACATGTAGCAAAGGTATTTAATATAGCATCAACCGTAGATGAATTGAAAAAACGTGGAGTATGGGTATATGGAACTGATATGGTAGGGAGTTCTTGGTGCGATACCGACATGAGAGGAGCTGTCGCTTTAGTTATAGGAAATGAAGGCAAGGGCATAAGCCGACTTGTTAAGGAAAAATGTGATGTATTGGTTTCTCTTCCAATGAAAGGGAAAATACAGTCTCTTAATGCATCGGTTGCGGCTGGAATAATTATGTATGAAATTGCTAGGCAAAGAAGTATTTGAATTTTGGGGGTGTGTTTATGGATAGAGAAAAAGATACCAATAGAGACTCTATGATAGATATTTTGGATGAAGTAGAATCGTTGGTATATGAAAATGGTGAAAATGATGATCAAATTAAAGTGTATCCTATAGCTCATAAAAAGGATAATAAACGAGATGCTGATAATGATGACAATTTCGATATGGAAAAGCTAAATCTTAATGTTCAAAGCCTGATAAAAGAAAAGAAAAATAAAGAAAAGGATTCTATTTCTAATTTTGAGGATTTTTCATCATCTTATGAACATAAAAAAAGAGATACTGCAAAGACTAAGAAAAATAGATTTGAAGATACGGATTCAAAAATTAAAGAAAAACAAAAAGAAAATATATACCATAGACATAAATTTACTGTATTTGGAAGAGAAAAAGACGAGCAACTTGATTTAAAGTTTATCCAAAAGCGTAGTTCTAATATTATAGAAGACTATAAGAAAACAGGTGATATACCTTATATAAAAACCCAGCTAAATAAGGAGTTTCATTCTCTATTTATAAAAACGGTGCTATCAGCGATTTTTATGCTTTTGGTTTTAGTTCCGACCATTATTATTAGAATAGATCCATCCTGGCCAAGTGAGTTGTTTCAGAATAAATTTCCGTTAGTGTTTTCGATTTTTTGTTTTGTAATACTTGCATCATCATTTTGTTTAATGTTAAAAGACATGACAAGGGGTCTTGTTTCGTTATTTAAGCTTGAGGGGAATTGTGATAGTGCAGTTGCCTTTGCCTCAGTTTGTGCAGGGATTCAATTGATAGCTGCAATGATATTTCCGGATCGTTTTGTGCTAAATGGGAAATATCCTATATATGCCTGTATTTCACTCATAGCCTTGTTTTTGAATTTATTAGGGAAATTATTTATCTCTGCAAGAGTAAGAAAAAACTTTTCATTTGTATCTTCTCCTATACAAAAGTATTCTGTTAAACTATGCACAGATATTGACAAAGCTCGTAAGGTATCCAGAAGTGCATATAATGAAAAAACTAATATTTGTTATCAGCAAAAGACAGATTTTTTAAGTGACTTTTTGCAGCTTTCTTATGCCCCGGATTCAAGCGACTATTTGGCATATAGTACGGCACTTTTAGGAACAGTTCTTTCTGTGGCAATTGCCATAGTTGCAGGTTTTATGAAGGGTGATGTGTTTTATGCTATCACGTCTTTAGCGTTAAGCTCTTGCGTTTGTATCCCGATGAGTACAATCTTAACTATTAATATGCAACTTTGGTCACTGTGCAAGAAAACGTTAAAAAAAGGTTCTATGATTTCAGGATTTTGGGCATTAAGACGTTTTTCTGAAATAAATTCGATAGTTGTTGATGCCAACAATTTATATCCTAAGGGTTCTATTGTGCTTAAAGGCATAAAAACTTTCGATACAAGCAGGATTGACAAGGCTCTTTTAAGTGCAACGGCCATGCTTATTGATATAGATAGTCCACTTAAGCATGTGTTTGATGAGATAATACAAGGCAGAAAAAATATCCTGCCTATAGTTGATAGTGTTGAATACATAGATGGTCAGGGTGTTGTTGGATGGTCTGAAGGTGACCGCATGCTTATAGGAAATAGAAAATTACTTCAAAAGTTTATGGTTGATGCACCAAGCGTAGATTTTGAAAATAAGTATAAGAATAAGGGATATGATATTACTTATTTTGCCTGTGCAGGAAAAGTCTTTGCGGCTTTTATATTAAAGTATAATCCTGATGTAAAAATAATGGAGGAAGTTCAAAGGCTTGAATATGATGGGATTAATATATTAGTTAGAACTGTTGATTCAAACATTACTGTTGAAAGAATAGCAGACAATTTCGATGTGTATTTTAAAACGGTAAAAATCTTGCCGGTTGAAGTTTCAGAAGATTTTAGGGATTACTTAATTCATCCTGAAAATAAATCGAGGGCTTATATAGCGTCAAATGGTAGGGTTGATTCGGTTATTAGAGCTGTATCTGGATGTTATAGAATGAAAAGTAATATAGGACTTTCTATGGCAATACAAATTGTGGCTATGGTTATAGGCTTTTTGCTTACAGCACTTTTGATATTCTATTCTAAGATTGAGCAGGTAGGCTGTTTAGAACTTATAATTTTTGTAATGTTTTGGATATTCGCAGTGCTTATACCTCCTAGGATTCGTAGGCCATAAAATTGAAATAAATAAGGCATCAAAATGCTGCCTTATTTATTTTAAAAATTTTTTGAAAAAAGGTGTTGACAAGTAGGGTGAAGAAGTGATAAAATAATAAAGCTGTCGAAAAACAGCGGAGTCAATGAAAAGATAAGGAAGTCTAAGTGAAGGAAATTCGATAGAGACGAAAGGAAGTAGTTGACAAACGCGAGACGATATGCTATAATAAAATAACGCTGAAGAGAGCGGAAGAGCTTAAGTGGGCAGAA
>CAKSJY010000017.1 GCA_934464585.1 uncultured Eubacteriales bacterium | reverse complement strand
CTCTTTGGTCTTTCCCTTTATTCCACTTATCTATCTCTTTCTTCTTCATCTTTATTCAGTTTTCAGGGTGTTGAAAACGCAAAAAATAAAAAAGGATTGTTGTAAAACAATCCTTTTTTCGTTATATAAAAGGAGTGTCATATAAACATGATAAAAGTTTATATAAAGATAACGTTAACGGTACTTCTTCTTATGACTCTAAGTTCAGATATGGCTTTGTCTACTTTAGGAGTGGCAGATAATATGAATAAGGTGATTATTGATGTACCATATATAGATCAAACTGATATTACCTATGGTTGTGAAGCAGTTAGTAGTACAATGCTATTAAACTACTATGGCTATGACATTGATAAAAAGGATTTTACGGATAATTATTTAATAAAAAGGGATTGGATAATTGATGCAAATAATATAATTTTAGGTCCTGATCCTCATTCTGCATATGTTGGGGATCCATATATTCAAGAAAAGGAAAACTGTGGATTTGGATGTTATGCAGATGTGGTAGCTAAATCTATGGACAAGCTTCTTGTGGATGAACATAAAACTAAAATAACAACTGGTATAGATTTAGATCAACTTATCGAAGAGTATATAAAAAATGATATACCTGTTTTAGTTTGGGCTACTATTAATATGCAAGAATCGTCTGCAGGAATGTCATGGATTATCAATTATATAGATGAAAATTCTCCGTATAATATCGGTGATGAATTTACATGGATAGCAGGAGAACACTGCCTTGTCTTAGTAGGATATGATAAGGAAAACTACTATTTTAATGATCCTTATGAAAACAAGGGTGTTATAGGATATGAAAAGGAATTAGTGAGATCCAGATTTGATGAATTAGGTAGACAATCACTTGTAATAGTAAGTAAAAATTAAAAGTAATTTTTTATTTATCTTGTAAGATTTAAAGTATTAACGAATAACTTAAAAAGGAAGAAATCTTTATGAATTACGGACCAGATCCAAATGCTATATATCCTAATGAAAATTTAAGGAGTATATGTTTTATCAAGAATACAATCAAAAATCCTAATATTATAGTTGGTGATTATACCTACTATAGTGATAGTCTTCAACCTGAGAAATTCGAAGATCATGTTACACATCATTATGATTTTATAGGCGATAAGCTTATTATAGGAAAATTTTGTGCTATTGCTTCAGGAATTGAATTTATTATGAATGGGGCAAATCATAGAATGTGTAGTGTAACGACATATCCTTTCAATATTATGGGTAATGGCTGGGAAGACTTTGCTCCGAAATTAGAAGAACTACCTCTAAAGGGAGATACAGTAGTTGAAAATGATGTATGGTTTGGTCAAAATGTTACAATTATGCCGGGGATACATATTGGAAATGGAGCTATAATCGCGGCTAATTCTGTGGTAACAAGGGATGTGCCTGATTATACTATAGTTGGTGGAAACCCATGCAGAATAATAAAAAAGAGATTCGATGATGATTTAATAGATTACTTATTGAATTTAAAGTGGTGGGATTGGCCTAAGGAGAAAATATTTAAAAATTTGGATAAGCTTTGCAGCGGAAATTTAGAAGATATAAAAAGCATTTGATTCAAGAAATTTTCGATGTCTATAATTATATAAATCTTTTTGGGTATAATAGGTTTATTCCTGTATTTGCTGATCCAGTTTTTATCTTTGCATTGAAATTTATCCCAATATATGTTATGATATACTGTACTTGGTGATTAAAAAAAGACTTTAGTATAATTATTTGTCTTGGATAATACGTTTTAAATTAAAATGTAGTTCCAAGTTTGGACTTAAAGGAGTGCTAATAATTGATTAACGGAAATTGTTTGCAAAATGCAATTATATCTGGAGCAAATAATATTGCAAATTATAAAACATTAGTTGATGAACTAAACATTTTTCCTGTTCCTGATGGGGATACAGGTACAAATATGTCTATGACAATGATGTCTGCAAAAACAGAACTAAGTAAAATCGGAGATGTTGGAGTAGGAAAGGTTGCATCATTAGCAGCGTCAGCACTTTTAAGAGGAGCAAGAGGTAACTCTGGAGTAATACTTTCTTTGCTATTTAGAGGATTTTCCAAGGGACTCGCTGAATTAGAAGAGGCTAACGGTAAGGATATTGTTAAGGCATTAGGAATTGGTGTGGAAGCTGCTTATGGTGCAGTTATGAAACCAACAGAAGGTACTATGCTTACAGTAGCAAGAGTTGCATATGAAAAGGGTAAAGAAGCCTTGCTCTCAGATAATGACCCTATATACATTTGGAATGAAATTTGTAAAGGAGCAAATGAAGCTTTAAAGACTACTCCTGATCTATTACCTGTTTTAAAAAAGGCTGGTGTAGTCGATGCAGGAGGAAAGGGGATATGCCTTATTTTTGAAGGAATGTTGTCTGTTCTTAAAGATGGAAAGATAGTTTCATTAGAAGATAAACCCAAAGTTGAGGAAAAGAGTGAATTCTCAGATTTCTTCAAAAACGCTGCTGCAAAGTTTGATGATGATATTACATTTACTTATTGTACAGAATTTATTGTTGGCAAAAAGGAAGATTTAACCGAGGATCCAACTGAGTTAAGAGACTATCTTCAGGGTATCGGAGATTGTGTTGTTGTTGTCGATGATGAGGAAATTATAAAGGTTCATGTTCATACAGAGGATCCTGGAAAGGCTTTGCAAAAAGCATTGGAGTATGGTCAACTTTTAACTGTAAAAGTTGAAAATATGAAAGAACAACATCGTTTAGCTGCTGAAAAAGAGAGTCAAAGTAAAAGTGAAAATAAGTTAGAACCTAAAGAACCAACTGAGGAAATTGGTTTTGTAGCTGTTTCTGCTGGTGAAGGTCTTGAAACTTTATTTATGGACTTAGGATGTAACCATGTTGTAAGTGGCGGTCAAACTATGAATCCAAGTACAGAAGATTTACTTGAAGCTGTAATGGCAACACCGGCTAAGGTTGTGTTCTTACTACCAAATAATAAAAATATAATTATGGCAGCAGAGCAGACTGTTACACTTGCAAATGATAGGCGTGTGATAGTTTTACCAACAAGAACAATACCGCAAGGCTTGTCTGCAATGCTTTCATTTGATACAGACCTTTCTGTAGATGAAAATAAAGAGTTAATGTTAGATGCAGCATCTAAAGTAAGTACCGGTTCAGTTACATTTGCAGCAAGAAATTCTGAATACGGCGGATTCAAAATTAAAGAGGGAGATATCCTTGCTTTAAATAATGGAAAACTTTCATTTACGGAAAAGGATGCAGTTAAGGCTGTGTATAAATTAGCAAAATCTATGGTTAACAGAGACACATCGTTTTTAACTATTATTTATGGAAGTGAAATATCAGAGGAAGAGGCTCAAGTTGCAAGGGATCTTATAAACTCAAAATTAGGTTCTAGTATTGATATAACAGTAGTAAATGGTGGTCAACCGGTTTATTACTTTATGCTATCAGTAGAGTAAATTTATATAAGATATTATGTCATCGTTATTTAATAAAGACATAAGGCTATTAAAAGGCGTCGGCGAAAGACGCACCGAACTTTTAAAAAAGCTCGGTGTAAATTCTGTCGGTGCCTTGCTTTTATATTATCCAAGAACCTATGAAGATTTGAGTTGTCCTATATTAATATCCGAGGCACTGATAGACGAACCTTGTTGTATTCGAGCGAAAGTAATTTCCGGCGTGTCTAAGCGCATAGTAAGAAATAATATGACCTTATATAGCTTTCAAGTTTTTGATGGTATTACTGCAATGGATATTGTGTTTTTTAATAATCCATATATAAGAAATATGGTTAAAATGGAAGAAAGTTTGTTGCTATATGGAAAGGTAAATCATAAAGGTAACAGGAAAACGATGGTTGCCCCTAAATTTTTTAAGGGAGAAAAAAATGAGGGGTTATATCCAGTTTATAATTGTACAATGGGGATAACGTCCAGACAGATAGAGGTCTGTGTTAAAAATGCTATTAAACTTCTACCTGATAAGGTTAATGATCCAATTCCTTTAAATATTAGAGAGAAGTATAGATTGTGTGACCTTAAATTTGCAATAGAAAATATTCATTTTCCAAAGAGTCATGAAGATCTACAAAATGCAAGAAAACGTTTGGTGTTTGAAGAGCTTTTAATCCTTCAGCTGGGAATAAACCTTTCAAAAGAGAAAGAACAAATATTGCCAAAAATAAGGCTGAAAAATGACTATACATATGAGTTTGAGAAATTGTTAAGTTTTACTCCTACAGATGCACAAACCCGTGTTATACGGGAATGTATAGAGGATATGAGTAAGTCCATGTATCCACTTTCAAGATTAATACAGGGTGATGTTGGATCAGGTAAAACTGCAGTTGCAGCAGCAGTATCTTATAGTGCAGTCAAAAACGGAATGCAGGTGGCTATGATGGCACCAACCGAAATATTGGCAGAGCAACATTATAAGTATTTTTCCGACTTGTTTAATGGGCAGGATATAAATATAGCTTTTTTAAGTGGTACAGTTAAGATATCGGAAAAAAGAAGAATAAAAGAGGAAATTAAAACTGGTAGTATAGATATACTGGTTGGTACTCATGCAATTATTTCGGAGGATGTCGAGTTTAATAATTTGGGGCTGGTTATCACAGATGAACAGCACCGTTTCGGAGTAAGACAAAGAGCGGCTCTATATTCAAAGGGAAATAATCCGCATATGATAGTTATGTCAGCAACACCAATTCCGCGTACTTTAGCGCTTATATTATATGGTGACTTGGATATATCAATATTAGATGAGCTTCCACCAGGGAGACAGAAAGTAGATACATTTCATATTAATACGGAAAAACGAAACAGGTTATATGGTTTTTTAAAGAAGCAAATAGATAGTGGATATCAAGGATATATAGTTTGTCCGCTTGTTGAGGAAAATGACACAAATCTTATTTCAGCAACAGGGTATGCCGAGGGCTTACAAAAGACCTATTTTCAAGATTATAGAATTGGCCTTATTCATGGTAAGATGAAACCTAGGGAAAAAGAAGAAATGATGAACCAATTTAAATGTGGGGAAATTGATATATTAGTTTCTACAACTGTAATAGAAGTCGGGGTAGATGTTCCAAATGCTAACTTTATTGTAATTGAGAATGCAGAGCGCTTTGGACTTTCACAACTTCATCAACTTAGAGGAAGAGTTGGACGAGGTAAAAATAAATCTTATTGTATTATCGTTTCTGATGCACAAAATGAAGAGGCTATAAAGAGATTTAGGATTATGGTTGAAACCAATGATGGATTCAAAATTGCTGATGAGGATTTAAAATTGAGGGGTCCAGGGGATTTTTTTGGAGATAGGCAACATGGGTTACCTCAGCTAAAGATAGCAAATTTTTGCAAGGATATAGAGATTGTGTTCCAGTCTAAAGATGCAGTGAAAGAGATTTTAGATGAAGATCCAAAACTACAATTAGAAAGAAACAAGGGCCTACATGCCCTTGTAAGAAGATTGTTTAATGGTAGTTATTGTACATTTAATTAAGTAGCTGAGTCTATAATAGAGTAATGGTATATACGCTAATTGTGTATATACCATTATTGTGTTTCATATAGAAAAAAAGAACCATCCTTCAAGGATGGTTCTTTAAATTTTATAAGTAATTTAAAGGATCTACATAACTTCCGCCAACAAGAACACCGAAGTGTAAGTGAGCACCAAATGAATTTCCTGTAGAACCTACAGCACCAATTGCTTGTCCTTTAGAAACTGATTGACCGGATATTACATAAGCTGAACTGCAGTGTGCATATAGAGTAGACATTCCGTTATTATGTCTTATTATTATACAAATTCCATAACCGTCTCCACTGTCACATGCTTTAACTACAGTACCACCATCGGCAGCAACTATTGTATGTCCATAAGCATTACCATTTGCAATATCGATTCCTGAATGCATGCTGCCCCATCTTGTACCAAATGGACTACTTATAGTTGTGATTCCAGGTAGAGGCCATGCAAGTGATCCTGTAGAAACACCATCACCCGATGGTGCTCTGTATGAGGAAGTCAAACTTGATCCTGAGTTTGATACTCTAGGCTTTGCCTTTGTTCCAACTGTAACATGTTTATCAACAGGTTCTTTTGTAGTTTCTGTACTTATTTCTTCTCTTGCAGTTTCAATGTTGTTTACATAAGTAACTTTATCTTTATGAGAAAGAATACCTTCTTCTCCTTCTTGCGTTACATTTGAATATCCGACATATTGACGGTCATCTTCTGTTTTTATCTCTTGATATTCGATCGGTGTTTCATAAGTTTCTATATATGAAACGCTTACGTTCAAGAGAGTTTTTTGGTTTTTAACCTTTATTTGTTCATCGGGGAAGATTAATTCACTTATTGGGGTGCCGTTTATAGCATCTAGATCCTCTAAACTCATATTGAATTTATCAGCTATATCTGAAGGAGTATCCCCATCTTGAACAGTATAGTAAACTTCATCTTCTATAGGATCAACTAATTGTTTGTGTAAATCTTCTGAATCTATAATTGCTGAAGTAGGATATAATCCAACTACATTTTCTACATTTTCTACGAATGAGACCTCAGCATCATCTTTATCACAGCTATTATCTAAAATTGTGTTAAGTACATCTTTTAACTCATCTGTATTTTTTACAACACCAAATAATTCATTGTCAATATAAAGACCACTAGCTTCTTCAATGGAACCTTTTGACTGTTGAATAATCTTATCACATACAGTGCTTGGAGACGAATATTTATCGGTGCTTACAGCAGCAAGTTTATATGTTGGGACTATTTCAAAAGTTTCATTTGATTTTACAACGCTATCATATACTAAACGTTGATTAACCATTTGGTTGGCTTGTTCGAATACGCTTTCATTTTCAATAGTAGCAATTTCTTCACCGTCACACGCTAGTACCAAACCATAATTCAGGTTATTCCAATAGTGTATAGTACCAAACAAAATTGCAATTGCAGTAATTGGTAAGACGACCTGTGCAACCCCAACCCAATGTTTTGGATTATGTGTGATATCCTTTTTCAAAATGGCAAAAAATTCTTTTGTTGCAGAACCAATACCATTTGCATAAGCTTTTTTTACAGGAGCCATAGCAGTTAAGATATTATTCTTTTTCGTAGACAAATAATTTTTTACTTTATTTGAAATTACTGAATATTTACTTCTTGCTAGGTTAAAATATTTATCTAGTGTGTGTCCGAACTTATTCATTATATTTTGCTTTGCCGGAACTAATATGTGAATTTTAAATTTAGAAAAATACTTTCTTAAAACAGGAACTAATTTGTTAACAATAAAACCTTTGAAATAATCAAATACTTTGCTTGAAAAGTTAACCAAGTTTTCGATTTGATGATTGACTAAACTATAAAAACGATTTGCAAAATTATTTTTATGAGATAGTAATATTAATTTGATTTTTAATATCTTTGTTAATCCTTTAGCCTTTGATTTAAACAAATATAGATAACAACTCAGACCATCTTTAATATTTTGAGTTGATTTTTTTTCGATCCTGTTTTGGTTTAGATTTCGTCTAAACACAAGATACACGTCCTTTCAGAATAAAAACAACTGTTTTAATTTTAAATAGACTTAGAAAGCCTATCAAAAAACCCAATATCAAATATTATATCAAAAAGTTACAATATTGCAAGCCCTCAAGGACTTGTTTGTAAGTTAGTTACAAATAAAGCGGAACTTTTATTCATGTAATTGTTGGATATTTTTTGTAGATTGATAAATTTGAGCCCTTTTATGCGCTGAAATGTAAAATTGACTTTCAATATATTTTACCAAATTAGTTACAAAATATTACTTGCGTGGATTTTAGACAAATTTATGTCATATATTACAAAAATAGTCGGTAAATTAGAGGAATATATGAAAATATTAAAAAATTAAAAATTGTTGTTGACAAACACCATACGCTTGGGTTATAATATATGAAGTAGTCAAACACAGAGCACATAACTAATCTATAAGTTATGGACCATTAGCTCAGTTGGTTAGAGCAACCGGCTCATAACCGGTTGGTCCGGGGTTCGAGTCCCTGATGGTCCACCATAATTGATGATGAGCAAATTATGCTCTTCAAATTCCTCATTGAACGTACTTAATTGTCCGTTTGATGAGGAATTTTTATTTATAAAAAATTTTATACTCAAGTCCTAATATTTAAGTGGCTTTATTGATCGAAAGATTAGTAAAAGAATACCACTAGAAAAGTTAAGATTTTTAAATACTAAATAAGGCAAGTCACTAATAAATAATTCAGCAATTTAAAATTTAAATATAGATATAAATATAACGTAGAAAACGTCTGAAGATAAAATACCACTTTAGAAATTAATTAAGCCTCCAGTCTAATAATACTCAGCTGGAGGCTTAATTTTTGTTTTAAATGTCTTGCATTTATTGTTTATCGGGATTAATAATAAAGTTTTAACCTTATGCTAATTTGCGTTAAATAATAGATTTATGAAATTATTAGAAATATTCTTTTTATATTTTCTTGGGAAGTCTGTTGTCCATGTGTATTTCTGGAAATGGTGCAAATCTACCGGGTCAGTCCATGATCCTCCCCATTCCCAACCTCTTTTTGTAAATGCGTTATAACATATGTTTTGTGATTTAATCATACCTTTTTCGCATAGACTTCTATCGAGGTATTTTTCTGCATTATGTGGAACGAACTTTGGTTCACTTTCTGCAGCTTCTGGGAAAATGCAAGGGTTATTCATAGGGTTAACATCTATTGCCATACCTAATGCATGCCATGGGCGTCTTAAATGAAAATCTTCGTCTGTTGTGCGTAAGCAAGATGTGTTATTAGCAGACATAGATCTTTCATCATCTGAGTCGTAATTATCAATTAATTTCATCTGATAGATAGGGAATTTTCTATCATATAATTCTTCGAATATTTCCAAAACTTCTTGTGCTATAGATTCGTGTACAACTAATTCTCCATCATGTACTTTATCATCATATCCCCAATGCTTTACTTTGAGGTATCTCAAATCTTCAAATCTTACCCAATCATTTTCTATTCCGTCGCAGGAATACATTTTGAATGACTTACCATCCATAAAATCTCTTAGTTCAGGTGATATTGTTTCAGAAGTAAATCCATCACATAGTGTAACAGTTTTTGCATATGCTGAACTGCCTGTGAAAATGATACTGATTATACAAACTGGAACTAAGAATAGTTTTTTAAACCAACTCATTTTTTAAAAACATCCTCTTTTCTTAAAAATATACAATAATAAATTATAATATAATTTCCGATTTATGGCAACTGTTTTTTTGATGCATATATTGATGCATATAATAAAAAGGTTGCATAATATATCTTAATTGTGTGGTCAATAAGTTATTTGTATATATAAATAGGTATTTATGTATAAATTAAAAGGGAAATATCCCCGCCTTGGGCGGGGATATGTTATCTGATCATATACTGTACGTTATCGATAATATTTCCGACTGTATTAAGGGCCTTATTAGCTCTTTTTTTCATTTGTTTATCATTTTTTATCATTTGGCTGCCAACAAATCCTGCAATTATTCCTGTAGCCATTCCTGCACCAATACCTTTAATAACTCCCATAGTATTTTTCATACTGCCGTACCTCCCAAAAAGATTGTTGTTTCTAACAACAAGATTATTTTTTCCGTTAAGTGAAATAATAAAAGTAGAAGATGATGGAATATTAAAAAAATTTTTAAAATGGAATATAGGTTAGTTAATTTAACTAACCTTTTATGGTAACTATAATGTATATTAGAGAATTACTAATTGACAATATAGGATAAATATGCTTGCTCGTTTTTTACAAAAAGCGTATAATTAACTGATGATAGGAGGTAAAATAGTGGCAGAAATAAATATTGTTATGGTCGAGCCTGAGATTCCTCAAAATACTGGAAATGTTGCAAGAACTTGCGCAGCGACCGGTGCCAGGCTTCATTTAGTAGGGCCGATGGGATTTAAGATTGATGATAAAAAATTAAAAAGAGCAGGTCTTGACTATTGGCACCTTTTAGATATTACATATTATAATAGTCTTGACGAATTTTTCGAAAAAAATAAGTTGGATGCTAATTTTTTCTTTTTTTCGACAAAGGCAAAACATATTCATTCTGATGTTAAATACCCTGAGAAATGTTACTTGTTTTTTGGAAAGGAAACTAAGGGTTTACCTGAGAAATTATTATATGAAAATCCTGAAACAACTGTAAGGATTCCGATGATATCAGATGCAAGAAGTCTTAATCTTTCAAATTCTGTAGCTATTGCTGTTTATGAGGTATTAAGACAATGGAATTATCCTACTCTTCTCTGGAAAGGACAACTAAGAGAATATACGTGGCAAGAATAGAAATATCTATATAGATGAATATTAAAACAAGATATTGAAAAGATAACAATTAACTGATATAATTATTTGGTAGATATTATATTGTTTTAACCAATTTTTAGGAGGTTTATTTTTGATGAATTATAATAAAAAAAGTGTCGAAGATATCGACGTATCGGGAAAAAGAGTACTTGTACGTTGTGATTTTAACGTTCCTTTTGACGAAAATGGCAACATAACAGATACAAAAAGAATAGACGAGTCAATGAAAACTATTAACTACTTGCTTGAACATAATGCAAAGGTTATTTTATGTTCTCACTTGGGTCGACCAAAGGGAGAATTTAATAAAAAGTTTTCTTTAGAACCTGTTGCTAAGTACCTTTCAAAGGTATTAGGTTTTGAAGTAAAGATGGCTAAGGACGTAATTGGCGAAAGTGCGAAAAGTATAGCTGAATCTCTTAATGATGGTGAAGTAGAACTTCTTGAAAATGTTCGTTTCCATAAGGAAGAGACAGAAAACGACCCTGAATTTGCGAAAGAACTTGCTTCATTAGCAGAAATTTATGTGAATGATGCTTTCGGTACAGCTCATAGAGCACATGCTTCTACAGAAGGCGTTGCAAAATATCTACCGGCTGTTTGCGGTTTCTTAATTCAAAAAGAAATATCTATTATGGGTAAGGCTCTAACAGATCCTAAGCGTCCATTTGTTTCAATCTTAGGTGGTGCTAAGGTTTCTGATAAGATTGGTGTTATCAACAATCTTTTAGAAAAAGTTGATATTTTAATTATAGGCGGCGGAATGGCCTATACATTTATGAAGGCTTTAGATTATCCAATAGGAACATCTCTTTGCGAAGAGGACAAAATAAGCCTTGCGCAAGAGATAATGAAGAAAGCAGAAGAAAAGGGTGTTAAACTTTTAATACCTGTTGACAATAGACTTGGAAAAGAATATGATCCTGAAACTCCAATGATGACTGTTCAAGCAGGAAAAATCCCTGCAGGCTGGATGGGACTTGATATTGGACCTAAAACAGAAAAACTATTCTCAGATGCAATCAAAGGTGCAGGAACAGTTGTATGGAATGGACCTATGGGAGTTTCAGAATGGGAAAGATTTGCAAACGGAACCATGGCTATTGCTAGAGCAGTAGCAGAAAGCGGTGCTGTATCTATCATTGGTGGCGGTGATTCAGCTGCTGCTATAGAAAAGTTGGGATTTGCAGACAAAATGACTCATATTTCAACAGGTGGAGGAGCTTCACTTATGTTCTTAGAAGGTAAAGCACTTCCGGGTATTTCTGCGCTTAACGATAAATAATAACTTAAAAATATACGTCGGGTATCTTGCATAGTCCGACGTATATTTGTATATGATATTACAACTTGAAAGGATAAAAGACGTATGAATAAACAATTAAGAAAAGCAGTAATAGCAGGCAATTGGAAAATGAATAAAAATCCACAAGAAGCTAAAGAACTAATTGAGGAAATAAAACCATTAGTACAGGGTGCAGATTGCAAAGTTATCGCTTGTGTCCCATTTGTAGATCTATATCCGGTATTAGAAGCTGCAAAAGGTTCTAATATAAAGGTTGGCGCAGAAAACTGCCATTGGGAAGAAAAGGGAGCATATACAGGCGAAATATCACCATCTATGCTTGTTTCTATGGGAGTTGAATATGTAATTATAGGACACAGCGAAAGAAGATCATATTTTGGTGAAACAAATGAAACTGTAAATAAAAAGGTTAAGGCTGCTCTAAATGCAGGGCTTAAAGTTATACTTTGCGTTGGTGAATCATTAGCAGAGCGTGAACAAAATATAACTAAAGAGACAGTTGCAATTCAAACAAAAATTGGCTTAATGGGAATATCTAAAGAAGAATTAAAAAATGTGATAATTGCCTATGAACCGGTTTGGGCTATAGGTACAGGAAAAACTGCCACTGCAGAACAAGCAAACGAAGTTTGTGAAGCTATAAGAAATGTAATTTTTGAAAGCTTTGATAAAATAACTGCTGAAACAACAACAATTCAATATGGCGGTTCTATGAATGCTAAAAATGCAAAGGAACTTTTAGGTCAAAGTGATGTAGATGGTGGATTAATAGGTGGTGCATCATTAAAAGCACCAGATTTTGCAGAAATAGTAAAGGCAGCAAACAATTAGACATTAAAATGATATATGTATATCCTAAAGGTTAGTTTTGTTTATACGTATAAATTATGATTAAGAGGGGAGTAATAATATGAATAAACCATTGATTCTTATGATATTAGATGGATTTGGAATAGCGAGAGAAAAGGGAAATGCTATAAAACAAGCAAATACACCGAATATAGATAAGGCTTTCTCAAACAATCCTATTACTCAAATTAATGCGTCAGGAATGGCTGTAGGCCTTCCTGAAGGTCAGATGGGAAATTCTGAAGTTGGGCACACTAATATAGGTGCAGGCAGAGTAGTATACCAAGAATTAACCAGAATTAGCAAGGCTATTGAAGATGGAAGTTTTTATGAGAATGCTGAAATAAATAATGCAATAGATTCTGCAATTCAAAATAACAGTGCACTACATCTAATGGGTCTTTTATCTGATGGTGGAGTACATAGCCATAATAGTCATCTATATGCTCTACTAAAACTTGCAAAGGAAAAGGGATTAGAAAAGGTGTATATACATGCTATACTTGATGGTAGGGATACTTCCCCTCATTCAGGTAAGGCTTATTTACAAGAATGCCTTGATAAGATAAAGGAAATTGGTGTTGGAAAAATTGCCACAATAATCGGTAGATACTATGCGATGGACAGAGATAATCGTTGGGAACGCATTCAAAAGGCTTATGCTGCGTTGACATATGGAATAGGTGTTAGATGTTATAATCCGATAGAGGCTATAGAGAAATCGTATGAGCAGGATGTAACAGATGAATTTGTAGTACCTACTGTATGTTCACTTGGAGGAAAGATCAAAGCCAATGATTCTCTAATATTCTTTAATTTTAGACCTGATAGAGCAAGACAAATAACAAGAGCCTTTGTGGATCCAGAGTTTACAGGATTTGATCGTAAATTTGGATTTTTCCCGGTTAACTATGTATGTATGACTCAGTACGATAGTACTTTACCTAATGTATCTGTTGCATTCAAACCACAAAGTTTAGAAAATACTTTTGGAGAATATATTTCTAAAAAGGGACTTACTCAACTTAGAATTGCCGAGACAGAAAAATATGCACATGTTACATTCTTCTTTAATGGTGGAGTTGAAAAGAGTTATCCGGGAGAGGATAGAATACTCATACATTCCCCTAAGGTTGCAACATATGATCTACAACCGGAAATGAGTGCATATGAGGTTACTGATAAGGTAGTCGAAAGTGTAGAGAGCGGGAAATATGATGTAATAATTCTAAATTATGCAAACTGTGATATGGTAGGCCATACAGGTGTATTTGATGCAGCTGTAAAGGCAGTGGAAGCAGTTGATACTTGTGTTGGAAGAGTACTTGAGGCAATGGATAAGGTAGGAGGAGTAACCCTTATAACAGCAGATCACGGTAATTCAGAAAAAATGGTTGATGAGAACGGTAATGTATTTACAGCTCATACAACCAATCCGGTTCCGTTTTGTGTAGTAGGATATCCTTGTAAGTTATCGAAGGATGGTAGACTTTCTGATATTGCTCCGACAATGCTTAAGATTTTGGATTTGCCGAAACCTGAGGAAATGACTGGTGAAAGCATAATTGTATCAAAAGTTAATGAAGAAAATACTAAAGAATCAAAAAATGAGGAAGCTGACTTACCTTTAGAAGAAAAGAAACCTGCTCCAAAGAATAAGAAAAAGAGGTCTAAAAAACAGCATGCTAAAAAGGAAGAATCCGACGATAGTACTGTAGACCAAATTGTAGATGAAATATTAGATAAATCTATTTAAATAAAAGTTTTATATATCATATTTGCAAAAATAGTGCTCCTTAAAGAAGGGAGCACTATTTTTATACTTAGCTATATGATGATGTTATACCAAGATATTCTTCTAAGCAAAGTCCGCTGTTGTATACAGATGTTGCAAGATCGACACCTAAATACCTAATATGCCAAGGCTCATACTGATATCCGGTTATACTATCCTTACCCTTTGGATACCTTATTATAAAACCATATTTATGGGCATTTTGATTTACCCAAGCTGATTCAGGAGTATATGCAAATGAATCGTCTATTGAGTTTAAATCAAAGCAAAGACCACTTTGATGTTCAGAATGTCCAGGCCTTGCCGAAAATGTATCTGCGGAGCTTTGTCCATATGAGTTTACGAAATTATTATATATCTGTACTTGGGAGGAATATGATCTAAATCCTGAAGAAATATAAATGTTTAGACCCTCATTTGCAGCAGCGGACTTCATATTATTAAATGCAGATAATGCTGTTTGGTCAACCCCGGGGTTATAGTTACTTGGAAGGGGATATGTTTTGTTTACGATTAGAATACCATTTATATATGTTAAGTTTGGAGCAGTGCTTTGCAGTTGAGATTTAGATTGAGTTTCAGCGGGACGTTCTTTAACAGCTACAGAAACAGTTGCGCTTACAGATGGATTACTTTTGGAACTAACAGTAATTATACATTCACCCTCAGAGATTCCTTTTATGTTCCCCATATTGTCAACGCTGGCAATACTTTCGTTGCTACTACTCCATATTTCAGATTTATCTGTAGCGTTTGTTGGAAACATACTTACAATAGGCATTTGGGTTTGACCTACATATATTGATATTTCAGAGACATTAAGTTTTAGATAATCGACATCTATTATTTGTTGACCATTGTCTGAATCATTATCATGACTTTCTAAGACTTCCTCTTCTGACGAAGCTTCGATAGAAGAAATTGATGTATTTGACTGCTCTTCTTCGATCTTTGACACCTCCCCAACTTCAGATATAGGTTTAGCACTTTTGTTAATAGCCAATATTGATATAACGATAGCTAACACAATAACCAGTATAACCGATGAGATTATAATTATTTGCTTTTTATATTTCAAAAAGTTTTCGACTACATTGTTCATATATTTTTAACATCTCCTTTAAGAATAATTATATCATATATTCTAATAAAAAAAGATAAGAAAAATATTGACAACTGTATTTAGTTGGTGTATAATATATCTTGTCAGTGAGTTTCGAGGTGTAGCTCAGTTTGGTAGAGTGCTTGGTTTGGGACCAAGATGCCGCAGGTTCGAGCCCTGTCACCTCGACCATGCTGGATAACCATTAGGGACTTAGTTTTCTGTGGTTATCCTTTTTTTGAAGAGTGTAATTGTTTTAAGCAATTCGCTCTTCTTTTTTTCGCCCAAAATTCTTTATAAGGCTTTTTTGCTCGTGTTTTGACATTTTGGGG
>CAKSJY010000016.1 GCA_934464585.1 uncultured Eubacteriales bacterium | reverse complement strand
GAATTATAAAGGCGGCTGGAACTTTAGGAAAGTGTTCCGGATTTTATGGAATGATAGGCGGTCAGGTTATAGATTTACAAATTGAAGGAAAAAAGGTAGAGTTAGATATACTAAAAAATATGGATTTAAAGAAAACAGGTGCACTTATAAAGGCTGCCTGCGTTATGGGCTGTATCTTGGCAGGTGCAGATGAGAAAATAATAGAACTTGCTACAAGTTTTGCAGAAAATCTTGGGCTTGCATTCCAGATAGTAGATGATATTTTAGATGTTACAGCTGATGAAAAGGTATTGGGAAAACCTACACACAGTGATCAATCGAACAATAAGTCTACATATGTATCAATATTAGGATTGGAAAAATCAAGAGCCTTGGCTAAGGATCTTACAAATAAAGCTATAGATTCCTTGAAGCAAATGAATTTAAATACCGAATTTTTAGAAAATCTTACTTTATCATTGCTAGTTAGGGTAAACTAATCTTCGGTTATATAGCAAAGGTGGTGATATATTGGATGAGTATGAATTTCTTAATACTATAAAATCTCCGGCAGATTTAAAAGGTATGTCTAATAGCGATTTAGAAAAACTTTGTTCTGAAATACGTTCAAAACTTATATATGTTGTATCTAGAAATGGCGGTCATTTGGCTTCTAATTTGGGTGTAGTAGAGCTTACAGTTGCATTGGATAAGGTGTTTAATAGTGTTGATGATGATATTGTATGGGATGTAGGTCATCAGTGTTATACACATAAAATTCTGACAGGAAGATTAGATAAAATGCATACAATTAGAAAAGAGGGCGGACTGTCAGGTTTCCCAAAAAGGAAAGAAAGCGAATATGATTCATTTAATTCAGGACATAGTAGTACTTCTATATCTGCAGCATTTGGTATTGCAAAGGCTAAAGACATATCAGGTCGTTCGGGTTCAGTGGTTGCTGTCATAGGTGATGGTGCCCTGACCGGTGGACTTGCATATGAAGGTTTAAATAATGCCGGCAGATTTAAAAAGAATTTTATTGTTGTTTTAAATGACAATAAAATGTCTATTTCAAGAAATGTTGGAGCGATAGCTCGTTATTTAGCGGAGATGAGAGCAAGACCAACATATCTTAGAATAAAAAATCATGTGGAATCGTTGCTTACTCATATGCCGTTAATCGGCAGACCAATAAGAAAACTGCTTTTGAAGTCAAAATCAGTGCTAAGAAATATGTTGTATCATAGCACATTGTTTGAAGATATGGGATTTTTATATTATGGTCCATTTGATGGACATGATATTAAAAAACTTGTTAAAGTATTTGAATACGCGAAAAAATTAAACAGACCTGTATTAGTTCATGTTATTACCCAAAAGGGCAAAGGTTATCATTTTGCAGAATTAAATCCTAAAATTTATCATGGAACTGCTCCATTTGATATCAGTAGAGGAGCTCAAAGTTTGAGTAAAACAAACTTTTCAAAAGTTTTTGGTGATGCTATTTGTGATTTTGCTCAGAAGGATGATAAAATCTGTGCTATAACAGCTGCAATGAAAATGGGGACAGGCCTTTTAGAGTTTGCCCATGAATACAGAGATCGATTTTTCGATGTCGGCATTGCAGAAGAACATGCGATAACATTTGCTTCAGGGTTGGCAGCCGGTGGAATGAAACCTATATTTGCTGTGTATTCATCATTTTTGCAGAGAGGATATGACCAAATTATACACGACGCAGCCTTGCAAAAGCTAAATATTGTATTAGCAATTGATAGAGCAGGAATTGTCGGAGAAGACGGTGAAACCCATCAAGGAGTGTTTGATGCAGCGTTTTTAAATACAATTCCGAATGTTACGATATTTTCTCCATCATACTATAAGGAAGTTGGTACAATGCTTTGCGAATGTATTTATCATTGTGATGGTGTTGCAGCAATAAGGTATCCACGTGGAGGAGAGTTATATAAGCCTGTAGATTTTAAGGAATCTACCGATAATTTTGATGTATATGGTGATAAATCTTTAAAAATTGCAATTGTGACTTATGGGCGACTTTTTTCATATGCATGCATAGCAAAGGAAAAGTTAAAAGAAAAAGGTATAGACTTGTTTGTTGTAAAATTAAATAAAATAAAACCTATTGATGAAAAGGCATATCAGGCTGTAAGAAATGCCGAAAAGATCTTTTTCTTTGAAGAAGGAATGCAATATGGTGGCATAGGTGAACATTTTGGACAAGTGTTAAGAAACATGAATGTAGGTGCAAAATTTTATATTAGTGCGATTGAAGATGAATTTGTACCACAAAATTCGGTTGTGAACGCACTTAATTCTTTAGGATTAGACGACAGTGGAATGATAAATAAAATTTTAATGGAGTGTAAACATGGCTCAAAAGAAGAGGCTTGATTTATTAGTATTTGAAAAGGGTATAGCGGAAAGCAGAGAAAAGGCAAAAGCTCTTATAATGGAAGGAAAAGTCTTTGTAAATAATGAAAAGTCGGATAAGCCCGGAACAGTTTATAGTGAGGATGTAAAGATAGAACTTAGAGGCAAAAAGATGCCCTATGTAAGTCGTGGAGGCTATAAACTGGAAAAGGCTATGAAGGTATTTCCTATAGATTTAAAAGATAAAATATGTATGGATATAGGAGCTTCTACAGGTGGCTTTACAGATTGTATGCTACAAAACGGAGCTAAAAGGGTTTATTCTATAGATGTTGGCTATGGACAACTTGCTTGGAAACTTAGAACAGATCCAAGGGTTGTAAATTTTGAGAGAACAAATATAAGATATGTGACAGAAGAGCAAATTACTGATAAAATAGATTTTTTTAGTGTCGACGTTTCATTTATCTCACTATGCTTGGTGCTGCCGGTTGCATATAAATTAATAAAAGATGAGGCTACTGCTGTATGTCTTATAAAACCACAATTTGAAGCCGGAAAGGAAAATGTCGGTAAAAAGGGAGTAGTAAGAGACCCAGAAGTTCATAGAAATGTAATTCAAAAAATAGTAGATTTTGTTTTGGAAAACGGATTTGATGTATTGGGTTTGGATTTCTCTCCGGTTAAAGGCCCAGAGGGCAATATTGAATATTTGTTATATATAAAAAAATCAGACAGCAAAAGTGATTTAGAGTGGCTTGATATTGAAAAGGTGGTGCAAAATTCTCACATAAAATTAAATGGCGGTGAGTCGTATGAGAATAGGGATAATTCCTAATACTTGTAAAAATGGATTTAGGGATTGTACAAATAACGTAATTAAACAATTCGCTTTGCTTGGTGCCCAAATAATGCTTGAAATTAAATTGAAGGATTATTTGGAATGTATTGATAATATAGATTTTTATGAAAGTGAGGATCTATTGATAAAAAATTGTGACGTAGTGGTTACTATTGGCGGAGATGGGACGATTATTCATACTGCGAAATGCGCATGTAAATATGATAAACCTATTCTTGGCATTAATTTAGGGAGAGTTGGCTTTGTTGCTGCTTTAGAACCAAATGAGCTATATGAACTCACTAAAATTGTATCAAATGATTTCTTGGTAGAAAACAGGATGATGTTGGAAGTAAATATTGTTGGAAATGGTGAAAATAAAAAAATATTTGCTTTGAATGACGCAGTGTTTTCTAATGGTAAAATGTGTGGATTAATTGATCTGAGTGTTTCATTTGATAATAACAAAATAAATCAATACAGGGCAGATGGATTAATAATTGCAACACCTACAGGTTCAACCGCCTATTCCTTATCGGCAGGAGGACCGGTTGTTGAACCTAATATGAGATGTATTTTACTTACCCCGATTTGTTCACATTCTCTTTTTTCCAGATCAATTGTATTTGGAGATAATGCTGAGCTTTCAGTTTATACTTGCGAAAAATCAGATCAAGAGGTATATCTAACGGTTGATGGTGAAAAATCAATTAGAATATTGAAGGACCAAATAGTAGAAATAAAGGTTGCACACAAACAAGCTAAATTTATTAAATTGACAGATAGAAATTTCTATAGCGTGTTAAATCAAAAGTTATCAGAAAGGACAATTTAATATGAAAAATAAGAGACATAGCAAAATTCTTGAATTAATTCAAAATAATAATATAAATACCCAGGAAGAACTACTTAGACTATTGCGAGAAAATGAATATGATGTTACTCAGGCGACTGTATCAAGAGATATAAAAGAATTAAAATTAGTAAAAGTACAAACAGACGATGGAAAATATAAATACAAATATAAAGACGATATTATTTCTGAAAATAATGCTGCGGGATTTTTACCGATGTTTTCGTCATCGATTACAAAAGTAGAAGCAGCACAAAATCTTGTAGTAATAAAATCTATAGGTGGTATGGCTCAAGCAATCTGTACCGGAATAGACTTGTTGAAAATAGATTCATTA
Source organism: uncultured Eubacteriales bacterium (assembly GCA_934464585.1). Classification (GTDB taxonomy): domain Bacteria; phylum Bacillota; class Clostridia; order Oscillospirales; family Acutalibacteraceae; genus CAKSJY01. The sequence goes on along the minus strand of CAKSJY010000016.1, from coordinate 15,037 downwards.
ATCGGTACGGTTGCCGGTGATGATACTATATTTGTTGCACTAAAAGATAGCAAAAGTGCTGAATATATAGCGGAGAAATTTCAAGAGATGATTTTTGAAAGGTGAATTTTATGCTTACCAATTTATATATTGAAAATATTGCGATTATCGAGAAATCAAGTATAGATTTTTCCAAGGGTCTTAATGTAATGACCGGTGAAACAGGTGCCGGAAAATCAATAATTATTGGTGCGATAAATGCTATTTTAGGCAAGCGTATATCTAAAGACATAATAAGAACAGGGGCAAATTCAGCTTTTGTGAGTGCTTCTTTTGAAAATTTATCTGAGGAAGTAATGAATATAGTAACGGGTTCGGGATATGCTTTAGAGGATGATGGAGGACTATTAATAAGCCGAGAGGTTAATATAAACGGAAAAAATTCGTGCTATATTAACGGGCGTCCGGCAAATTTATCGTTTTTAAAGGAAATAGGGGAAAATCTTATTAATATACATGGCCAGCATGACAGTATTGGCCTTTTGTCAGTACAATCGCATATTTTATATATAGATAAAATTGGTGGGCTCAATTCTTTACTTAATGATTATAAACTAGTATATAATGAGCTTATTAATCTTAATAAAGAAATAGACAGAATGCTTTCGGATGATATGGAGAAAGAACAGCGTATTGATCTGCTCAAGTATCAAATAGAAGAAATAGAAAGTGCTAATCTGGAAATCAGAGAATTTGAAGATCTTACAGAGACGAGAAACAAATATTTAAATAGTGAAAAAATAGCTAAGGTAATAAATGATGTAAGGTTAATGCTTGACGGTACCGATGAATATCCAGGGGCGTTAAAAGCACTTGAGAGTGCAGTTTCAAGTTTAGATGATATTACAGATTGTTTTAGTAAGGCTGAAGAACTAAAATCCAGAATGGATAATGTATTTTATGAGCTTGAGGACTGTTCGCTAGAGCTTAATTCATGTCTTGATGATACTTTCTTTGATAAAGATGATTTAGAGCGAATAGAGGACCGACTCGATTGTATATATAAATTAAAAAGAAAATATGGTAAAAGCATAGAGGAAGTATTGGAGTATTTAGAAAATGCAAAGGTAGAGCTTTCTAAAATTGAAAATTCAGATTTGGAGTTAGAAAGGCTTAAGGAAAAACAACAGTTACTTGAGTTAAAGGCGGATAAGCTTGCAAATGAATTATCTAGTAAAAGAAAAGTAGCGGCAGAAGAGTTTTCTAAAAGAGTTAAAGCTGAGTTAATGTATCTCGATATGCCAAATGTGAATATTTATGTGAATATAGAAAATTGTGAGAAGTATGCATTGGGAAGGGACAAGATAGAATTCTTGATCTCTACTAATTATGGTGAGTCTGCTAAGCCTTTAGCAAAAATAGCTTCCGGAGGCGAACTTTCAAGAATAATGCTTTCTATAAAGAATGTTTTAGCCTCTAAAGATGATATTGATACAATGATTTTTGATGAGGTTGATACAGGAATAAGCGGAAGTGCCGCACAAAAGGTAGGTTTGAAGCTCAAGGAAGTATCAAAGGACAAGCAGGTTATTTGTGTTACTCATTTAGCTCAAATAGCAGCACTTGGTGACAGTCATTTATTTATAAAAAAGATTGTTGAGGACGAAAGGACTTATACTAAAATTACTAAACTTGCAGGCGAAGAAAGAAAATATGAGATAGCGAGAATAATAGGCGGTATTCATATTACAAATTCAACGCTTGAAAATGCCAAGGAAATGCTTGAAATGGGTCAGGGTGTTTGACAGGTATAGAGATAAAATTTGTTTATTAAGTTGACAAGAAACATGATATAGTGGTAAAATATCAAGATAAGTAAAGCTCAAAATGTTGTTTTGAGCTTGATTTTTATCTGAATAGAGATGATATATTGGTAAATAGTATGACAGGCTATGGCAAAGCTGAAAAACAAATTTCAGGATATATTATATCTGTAGAAATAAAGTCAGTAAATCATAGATATTTTGAATTTTTATCACGAATAAGTAGAGGATATGATTTTCTTGAGGACTTTATAAGGTCTAGTATAAAGGAGAAAGTTTTTCGAGGGAAAGTAGATGTGACTGTAAAAATCCAGTCTGTTGAAAACGAAGATTTTGGAGTTTTAGTCAACCACGATTTGGCATTAGGCTACATAACAGCACTTAGAGAAATTAAAGAAAAATATACTCTTGTTGGTAACATTGATATTAATACAATTGCTGAATATAAGGACATATTTTCTATAAGCAATAATCAGGAGAATCATGAGCAAATAAAGGAAGCCGTTTCTTTGGTGCTTGAAGAAGCACTAAGTAACTTTATTTTTATGAGACAAAAAGAAGGCTTAGCGTTAAAAAACGCGATGGAGACTAATATAAATCGTATATTAGAAATAATTAAGGCCTTAAAAAATAGGTTTCCTCAGGTTATAAATAATTATCAAAATAGGTTAAGAAATAAAATTAAAAATATGTTAGAAGAATTTGACATTGATATAGATGACCAGAGAGTATTAACAGAAGTTGCTTTATTTGCAGACAAAGTGGATACTAATGAGGAGATTGTTAGGCTTAAAAGCCACTTATCCCAGTTTGATTCACTAATATCTAGTTCGAATAATATCTCTATTGGAAGAAAACTTGACTTTATAATTCAAGAAATGAATAGAGAATCCAATACAATAGGTTCCAAATCATTAGACTTAGAAACCACTAATTTAGTGATTGATATAAAATCGGAAATTGAAAAGTTAAGGGAACAAGTTCAAAATATAGAATGATAAGGAAGATATGATGAAATTAATAAATATAGGTTTTGGAAACGTTATTTCAGCTTCTAGGCTTGTGACGATAGTAAGTCCTGAATCAGCACCAATTAAGAGAATAATACAAGATTCCAAAGAAAAAGGAATGCTTATAGATGCAACATATGGAAGAAAGACACGTGCTGTTATAATTATGGATAGTGGTCATGTTGTTTTGTCTGCTATACAACCTGAGACAGTAAGCAACAGGTTTACGTCATCAGATAAAGATACGTATAGTGATAGTATGGAGGAAAATTCAAATGAATAAAAAAGGTGTGCTTATTGTTTTATCAGGCCCCTCCGGTGCAGGAAAAGATACTGTACTAAAGGAGCTTTTACAAAAAGACCAAAATATAAAATTATCAGTTTCAGCTACAACACGTGCACCTCGACAAGATGAAAAACATGGAGAGGACTACTATTTTATATCAAGAGCAGAATTTATTCAGTTGCTTTCTAAAAATCAGGTCTTAGAGCATGCAGAGTATTGTGGTAACTATTATGGTACACCGCTGTATCAAGTAGAACAATGGTTAGATAAAGGAAGAGATGTAGTTTTAGAAATCGAAGTGCAGGGTGGGGCGCAGATAAGAAAAAAGTGTGAAGATGCTGTAACAATATTTATTTTACCTCCTTCGATAAAGGAACTTAGAAATAGGCTCGTTTCAAGAGGAACAGAGAGCCAAGAGGTAATTAATGAGCGTATGAATCATGCAAAAGCAGAAATAGAATCAGCGAAGTATTACGATTATGTAGTTGTTAATGATTCTGTTGATAATTGTGTGAATGACATTTATAATATAATTAAAAGCGAAAAAATGAAATCGTTTAGAAACAACAGTATAATTGAAGAGGTGCTTGAAAATGTATAAACCGTCTATTGATGACTTATTTGCCGGAAAGCAAAGTAAATATGCTTTGGTAATAGGAGTTGCGAAAAGAGCAAGAGAGATTGCAGAGGAAGCAGAAGAAAAGGATGAAATTATGGTAGAAAAACCTGTAATACTTGCGGCCAAAGACTTTAAGGATCATAAATATGATATATTAGAGCCGGAAATAAACGAATAAATTTTGATGAGGAAAATATATGGAAAACATAGCTATAGCAAAGGTAGCTGTTGATAAAACAGCATTTAGTTTCGATAAGCTTTATAGCTATATAATACCTGAAGATTTTTTAAAATATAATTTAGTGGGAAGTAGGGTTTTAGTGCCGTTTGGTTTTGGTAGCAAAACTCGTATGGGTGTAGTTTTATCTATTTCATCTGAAAAGCCTGAGGGTAATATGAAGTCATTATCGGTGGTGCTTGACAAAGCTCCACTTCTTAATGATGAGATGGTAAGGCTTGTATTTTGGATGAAAGAAAGATATTATTGCACTTTTTTTGATGCCATAAAGGTTATAGTTCCATATGGAATACAGATGAATATAAAGGTTATATACAAAGTCAATCCGTATATTGAACCTTCTCAAATAGAAAAATTAAAGAATGGCGAAAAAGAAGTACTTTCAGTGATTTTAGATAATAAGTCTAAAATCGAGAAAGAAAAGGCTTTGGAGATGTTTGATGGTAGCAAAAGAAAATGCTTTGATAATCTTATTAAAAAAGAAATTTTAATAGAAGAAGAAATGACACTTAGAAAGATTAATGATGCTTCTGTTAAAATGGTTAAAGTATCTGACAACCCTATAGACGAAAAATTATCGCCAAAGCAAAAGGAAGCTTATGAGTTAATATCATCAATGGAGAAGGTATCTGTTAAAGAGGTGTGTTACTCTTTAGGCATTACAGTATCTGTGGTAAATGCTTTGGTGAAAAAAGGAATTTGCGAGTACTTTGAGGAGGAAACCTTTAGAGATCCGTATATCGATAGAGATTATGAAGATGATCAAAAGGAAATCATTCTAAATGATGAGCAGAAAAAAGCATATATAGAACTTGAAAAATTATATTATGAAGAAAAGCCAAATGTGTCATTGCTGTATGGGGTTACGGGAAGTGGAAAAACCTCAGTATTTATGAAACTTATAGATAAAGTTTATAATGAAAACAAGGGCATAATAGTTATGGTACCTGAGATAGCACTTACAGCACAGGTAGTAAACATCTTTAAAAATAGATATAAAGATGATGTAGCTGTTTTTCATAGTAATCTTTCAATGTCGGAACGTATGGACGAATGGAAAAGGGTAAAAAAAGGTTTGGCTAAAATAGCTGTAGGTACGCGTTCAGCGGTATTTGCTCCGTTTGAAAATTTGGGACTTATAGTAATGGATGAAGAACAAGAATTTTCTTATAAATCTGAAAGAACTCCTTGTTTTCATGCAAGAGATATAGCTAAATTTAGATGCAATTATAATAAAGTTTTACTGATACTTTCATCGGCTACACCGTCGATCGAAAGCTATTATTTTTCTAAGGTAAAAAAATATCATATTCATCGTTTAGGGAAACGTTACTCCGGTAATGAACTTCCTAATGTTGATGTTGTCGATATGAATGAAGAACTACAAAAGGGTAACGATACACCATTTAGCTCAGAGTTTGTAAATAAATTGAAAGATACAATTAATCTTGGTAAACAGGCGATTATACTCTTAAACAGAAGAGGATACCATACCTTCGCTTCATGTAAATCTTGCGGAGAGGTGGTTGTATGTCCATCATGTAGTATATCTATGGTATATCATTCTGATAATAATAGACTTATGTGTCATTATTGCGGATACTCTATGGAAATGACAAATGAGTGTCCTAATTGCAACGAAAATAGTCTTTACTTTTCCGGATTTGGTACACAAAGGATAGAGGAAGGCCTAAAAAGTGTTTTGTCAGGCTTGCGTGTTTTAAGAATGGACGCCGACACTACAATGACTAAATTTTCTCATGAAAAAAAACTGTTTAGTTTTGCAAACGGAGAGTATGATGTTATGGTAGGAACTCAAATGGTTGCAAAGGGTTTGGATTTTCCAAATGTTACATTTGTTTCGATCCTTTCTGCAGACCAGGCTTTATATTCTGATGACTTTAGAAGCTATGAAAGAGCTTTTAGCCTATTTACACAGGTGATAGGAAGATCAGGACGAGATAAGGATGTAGGGACTGCCTTAATTCAAACGTATACTCCGGAAAATAATATTATAAAATTAGCATCAAAACAAGATTATGACAGTTTTTATGATTCGGAGATAATATTAAGAAGGGCGATGCTGTATCCACCATTTGTTGATATAGGGGTTGTCGGATTTATAGGAGAATCAGAAAAAACAACTCAAAACGCTGCCAATGAATTTTTTAGCAAATTGAAAAAAACAGTGGAAATAAACCATGAAAATTTGCCGATATTTATATTGGCTCCGTCATCTGCTAACATTTTAAAAATAAAAAATAAATATAGATATAGAATAATAATAAAGTTTAGAAACAGTCGGGAATTTAGAAATATGATGTCGAATCTTTTAATAGAATTTTCAAAAATAAGGGAATTTAAATCTGTTAATTCATTTATAGACATTAATCCCGATATTATTATGTAATTAAACCGGGAGGTAATAACATGGCAATAAGAAATATTGTGAAGGAGGGTGACCCTATATTATCTAAAGTCTGCCGTGAGATAGAAAAATTTGATAAAAAGTTATGGCAACTTTTAGATGATATGGCGGAAACCATGTATAAATCAGATGGAGTTGGACTTGCAGCACCTCAAGTAGGTATGCTAAAAAGATGTGTAGTTGTCGACGTAGGAGATGATGACGGACTATATGAACTCATAAACCCTATTATATTAGAACAAAGCGGTAAACAGCATGAAACAGAAGGCTGTCTTTCTTGTCCGGGTGAATATGGGGTAACAGAAAGACCTATGAACATTCATGTAAAGGCTCAAGATAGACATGGTAATGATATTGATTTAAAGGTTTCAGGATTTAAAGCAGTAGCATTTTGTCATGAAATAGATCATTTAAATGGGATACTATTTAAACAAAGAATTGTAAAGGAATTAGATTCATCTGAATCATAATATTAAATTTAAAAAGGATGATATTGTGAAAGTACTTTTTATGGGAACTCCTGAATTTGCCAGTGAGAGTTTAAAGGCTCTTGCAAACTCTGAATATGATATTTGTGGCGTGTTTACTCAGCCAGATAAACCAAAAGGAAGAGGATATAAACTTGCTTTTAGCCCTGTTAAGGAATTTGCTTTAGAAAACGGATTGAAAGTTTTTCAACCCAGTAAGCTAAAAACAGGTGAAGCCTTTGAAATAATAAAGGATTTAAACCCGGATATTATAGTTGTTGTGGCATATGGTAAAATTTTACCTAAGGAAATAATTGATTTTCCAAAGTATGGGTGTGTAAATGTACATGGTTCTTTACTACCTAAATATAGAGGTGCAGCACCGATACAATGGTCGGTAATAAATGGAGAAACAAAAACCGGTGTTACGACTATGTATATGGATGAAGGCTTAGATACCGGGGATATGCTCTTAAAAGAATCTGTAGATGTTTTACCAAATGAGACATCCGGTGAACTTTATGAAAGGCTAGCTAAAATTGGTGCGAATCTTTTAATTAAAACATTAAATAAAATAGAAGATGGTACCATTTTACCTGAAAAACAAAATGATGATGATTTCACATATGCACCAATGTTAAATAAAGATATGGCTTTAATAGATTGGACTAAAAAAGCGAAAAAAATACATGATCTTGTAAGAGGACTAAATCCATGGCCGATTACATATTCATATATCGGAGGAAAACGGTTAAAAATATATAAAACCGAGGTTTTAGATAATTATCAAGGATTACCCGGTGAAATAGTTAATACTTCTCCACTTATTGTAGCGTGTGGAGATAATACAGCCTTGAAAATTTTAGAAGTCCAATATGAAGGAAAGAAAAGGATGAAATCGGAAGATTTCTTAAGGGGATACAAAGTAGAATCAAATATGAAATTAGGAGAATGATTATATGTACGGATTTTATTATTACGATTATACGTATATAATTTTTATGATACCTGCACTAATAATTACACTTTATGCACAGATTAAGGTACAGACTACATTTAGTAAGTATTCAGAAGTTAAGTGCAGAAGAAATCTTACAGGTGCTCAGGCAGCACAAATCGTACTTCAAAGAAACGGAGTAAGTGGGGTAAGAATAGAAAGAGTTGCAGGTAAACTTACAGATCACTTTGACCCGTCTGTGAATGTTATAAGATTATCTGATAAGGTATATGGTAGTACATCTGTTTCAGCAATTGGAGTGGCTTGCCATGAGGCAGGTCATGCTGTGCAACATGCAGAGGACTATAAGCCTATAAGAGTAAGACAGATGCTTATACCGATTACTAGTATTAGTTCTAAACTTTCATTCCCGCTTATTTTTATAGGCTTGCTTTTACCAACAAAGTGGGACATATTAGTACTTGTTGGAATAATATTGTTTAGTTTAGCGGTACTTTTTGAAATAGCTACATTACCGGTTGAGTTTGATGCTAGTAGAAGAGCTATTAGGGCACTTGATGAAGGTGAACTTCTTTATGATGAAGAATTAAAAGGGGCCAAGAAGGTTTTGAAGGCTGCAGCTATGACATATTTGGCTTCAGCGATTACTGCTATTATGTCACTTTTAAGGTTATTGCTTATATATAGTGGTAGACGTGGTAATGATTGATGACAAATATTAGATTTATTGCACTAAAAATACTGGAGAAAATTGAACAGGATAATGCCTACTCTAATATAACGTTAGATAAGGTTTTGAAAAATTATGATGTTTCTGTAAGAGATTCGGCTTTCATTTGTAACTTAGTATATGGAGTTATCGAAAGAAAACTTCAGCTTGATTATATAATATCAAGCTATTCCAAAATTCCGATAAGGAAAGTATCGACTGATGTACTTACTGCGTTAAGAATGGGAATATATCAAGTTTTATTTATGGATAAAGTTCCTGATTCTGCAGCAGTTAATGAGTCTGTGAACTTGGTTAAGAAATGTAAAAAGAAAAGTGCTACAGGTTTTGTCAATGCTATACTTAGAAATGTTTTAAGAAACAGAAATAGTTTACCGATGCCAAATAAAGAAAAGGATCGTTTAAAATATCTTGAAGTTAAATATTCTTGCCCGGCAGAATTAATATTATTTTGGGAAGAAGCTTATGGTTTAGAGTTTACAGAGGAACTTTTAAAATCTCTTCAAGAAAAACCTAATCTTATCATAAGAGTTAACACATTAAAAAATTCAAGACAGGAATTAGAGAAGATTTTAAATTCCGAAGGTGTAAAAACAGAAATTGTAGAAGAAATGGAAAACGCTCTGATATTAAAAGGAAGCGGGAGTATTTCTAATTTAAAATCTTTTTCTGAGGGCAGGTTTCATGTTCAGGATTTAGCCTCACAAGTACTTTGTGAGATACTTTCACCTAAGGAGTCTGAGATAGTCGCAGATATGTGTTCTGCCCCCGGAGGTAAATCCTTTACTCTAGCTCAGATTATGAATAATATAGGGGGGATCTATGCGTTTGACTTATATGATCATAAGGTTAAACTTATAAATGATGGAGCAAAACGTTTAGGAATAAATATAATAGATGCAAGGGTTAGAGATGCACTTTCAGATGATTCTAATCTTGAAATGGCAGATAAAGTGCTTTGTGATGTTCCGTGTTCAGGACTTGGTATTATAAGAAGAAAACCCGAAATTAGATATAAGGATCTACAAGTGCTTGAAAATTTACCCAATTTGCAATACAATATACTTTGTAACTCAGAGAGGTTTACAAAGGTTGGCGGAGTATTGATGTATTCTACTTGTACATTGAATCCGAAAGAAAATGGTGAGATAGCGACCAGATTTTTGGATGAACATAAAAATTATGTACCTTATGATATTCAGGGTATAAAGCTTAAAAGAACCATAGATGAACCAAACAATCAATTAACTCTTATGCCAAATATAAATAATACAGATGGATTTTTTATAGCAGCATTTAAAAAGATAGGGTGATATATTGGCTTTAAAAGATTTAAAGTCTATGGCAATAGATGAAATAAAAAAGGAATTTTCCGAAAGCGGATACCCTACATACAGGGCAAAACAAGTATATGATTGGTTGTATAAAGGGGTAGAATCATTTGATGAAATGAATAATATCCCAAAGCAATTTAGGAATATATTAAAAACAAAGTACGAAATACGTTCCGCAGTGATTGAAAAACGGCTAGTTTCATCGTATGATGAAACTAAAAAATACTTATTAAGACTAAATGATGGCGAGTTTATAGAGTCTGTATTGATGAAATATAAATATGGTTATTCTGTATGTGTTTCGACTCAGGTTGGTTGTAAAATGGGATGTTCATTTTGTGCTACAGGTAAAGGTGGATTTTTAAGGAATTTATATCCATCTGAAATTTTATCCCAAATACAGACAATACAAAAAAGAGAGAACATTCGTATATCTCATGTGGTTTTAATGGGTATGGGTGAACCTCTAGATAATTATGATAATGTTATAAAATTTTTAAGGCTTGTTTCATCTGATGATGGATTGAATATAAGTGCAAGGCATATCTCACTTTCGACTTGTGGTGTTGTTGATAAGATCTATAAACTTGCAGATGAAAAATTGCAAATTACTTTATCTATTTCACTTCATGCACCAAATGATACAATACGTTCCAAGACTATGCCAATAAATAGACGTTGGAATATTAATGAGCTTTTGGAAGCTTGTCGATATTATATAAAGATGACTAATAGGCGTATATCATTTGAATATGCACTTATCTCAGGTGTAAATGATAGCGATAGGTGTGCTTATGAGTTGTCTGAAAAATTAAAAGGACTTTTGTGCCATGTAAATCTTATACCGGTTAATGAGGTTACCGAAACTAATTATAAAAAAAGCAATACGGCCAGACAAGAAAATTTTAAAAATATACTTGCTAAAAATGGCTTAAATGCAACAATAAGAAGGACCTTAGGCAAAGACATTAATGCTTCTTGTGGGCAATTAAGACGAAATTGTAAAAACGAGGTGGAATTATAATTGAAAGTATACGGCAACAGCGATATAGGCTTAAAAAGGGTCACTAACCAAGACGCCTTCTACATTGAATGTATAAATGACGACTTAGCATTTGCAATAGTATGCGATGGTATGGGAGGAGCAAATGGTGGTGATGTTGCTAGTAATATGGCAGTTGAAAGCATAAAGAATCAACTAAAAAAGTTCTTTGAAAATAATATAGAAGATGTCTCTTCTATAAAAAATTTACTTCAATCATCCTTTTATAATGCTAATGATCTTATTTATAAGAAATCAATAGAGGATCCGAAGTTAAATGGAATGGGAACAACAGTTATAGTTTCTATTATCTACAAGGATAATCTATGTATTGCACATATAGGTGATAGCCGCGCTTATATTATCGCTGACAATAAAATAGAGCAATTAACGGTCGACCACTCACTAGTGCAGCAAATGGTAGATACAGGTGAAATTACGAAAGAAGAGGCTATGCATCACCCTAATAAGAATTTAATTACAAAAGCTTTAGGTATTTGTAATAATATGCCGGCGGATTATATCCAAAGAGAAATAAAAACCGGAGATGTACTGGTTATTTGTACCGATGGATTGAGTAATTATGTTTCGGAAAATGAAATATATAATTGTTATGAAAATAATGACATAAGAGATTTAACGGACATATTGGTCTCTAGAGCTAAAGATTTGGGCGGTAATGATAATATAACTGTTGCTATACTGGAAAGATAGGGGGACAATTTTTTATGGATAAATATGTTGGAAAAAGGCTTGATGGAAGATATGAAATACATGAGCTTATTGGTGCTGGTGGTATGGCACTTGTCTATAAAGCATATGATACGATAGATGATAGAATAGTTGCGATAAAAATATTAAAAGATGAATTTTTAGATAATGATGATTTTATAAGAAGATTTAAAAATGAATCAAAGGCTATAGCTGTTTTATCACATCCAAACATAGTCAAGGTATACGATGTTAGTTTTGGAGATAAAATACAATATATCGTAATGGAGTATATAGACGGCATAACATTAAAAGAATATATTGCAAGCCAAAAAGAAATAAGTTGGAAAGAAGCATTACATTTTACTATCCAAATATTAAAGGCCCTTAAACATGCACATGAAAAAGGAATAATTCATAGAGATATTAAGCCTCAAAATATTATTTTATTGCCAGATGGAACCATAAAAGTAACTGACTTCGGTATAGCACGCTTTTCTAAAAATGAAACAAGAACAATGACAGATAAAGCCATAGGTTCAGTGCATTATATAGCTCCAGAACAGGCTAGAGGAGATATAACAGACGAGAAAGCAGATATATATTCTACCGGTGTAATGCTTTATGAAATGACAACGGGTAAATTACCATTTGAAGCGGATAGTGCAGTTTCCGTTGCTATTATGCAGATGCAGGTTGAGCCTAAGCCTCCAAGAGAGATAAATCCTAATATTCCATACGGTCTTCAAGAAATTACTATGAAAGCAATGCAAAAGGAAACTTATAACCGCTTCCAGTCTGCACAGGAAATGCTTAATGATATAAGCGAATTAATTTTAGATCCTGATATAAGATTCAATTATCAGTATAGGTCTAAGGATAGTGAATCATCTGAAGATATCGAAAGCTACGTAAATCAGGATTATGGTGATAATTTTAGTATAGATAGTAAGACTCAGGAAGAAAATAAGAAAAAACGGACCTTAATGATAATAGGTGGAATTATAGCTGCTGTTGTATTGATAGGCGCGGTGTTGGGAATAATGGTATTTAGCAAATCCTGTAGTGCCTCAAAGGATGTTGAGGTTCCGAACTTTATTGGAATGAAACTTTCTGATGTCCAAAATAATAAAGACTATAAGTTTGAATTTAATGTAGAGTCGGCTTATGATCCTAATAAAGAGGAAGGCATAATCCTTGACCAAAATCCGAAAAGTTCATCTAAAAAGGTAAAAGAGGATTCAAAAATAACTTTGAAGGTTAATACTTCTGGAACACTGGTTTCAGTTCCGAATTTAAAGGGGCTAAAAGAGGAAGCGGCGAAATCAAAGCTTCAGGAGTTATCGCTTGAATATGAGATTTTAACTGTTGAGGATGACCAAACTGCTCAAGGTATTGTAAAAAATACCGATCCACAAGCGGGAACCCAGGTAACAGTGAAGACTACTGTAAAAGTATATGTAAGTAACGGTCCGGCAGAAAAGAAGATTACTGTTCCGGATGTAATTAATAAAAGTCTAAGTACAGCTAAAGGTGAACTCGTTGAAAAGGGACTAAAGGTTTCAGATAATATTGTATATGAGCAAAGTGACAAGCCTAAGGATACAGTTTTATCGACAAATCCACTTCCGGGAGTAGAAGTAAGTGCTGGTACGTCTGTTCAGCTTACAGTAAGTACAGGTCAAAAACAGGAAAAGACTATAGAGGTATATGTCGACTTGCCATCGGATGTTAAGTATGAAGTTACGATTTCGAGTTATATAGATGGAGTTTTAGATAGTCAAAAGAAGGTTGTCCCGGCATATAACAGCACATATACTGTATATGTTAAAGGCTCTTCAGGAACAAAGACAGTCAATGTTAATATAGACGGTCAGCAATATAGAGTATTTACAGTAAACTTTGATTCTGATACCGATCCGGTAAAAACGGTTGCAAAATATACCTTTGTGCCAAAAGATGAGTCGAGTTCTGTTGAGGAATAAGATATGAAATATACAAATGGTATTATAGTAAAGGGAATAGGAGGCTTCTATTATGTAGAAGCCTCTGATTCTAAGATTTATGAATGCAAGGCAAGGGGAATTTTTCGAAAGAATAATATAACCCCAAATGTCGGTGATATGGTTAAAATTAGCATTAATAAGGAAACATTTTCTACGATAGAAGAAATATTACCACGAAAGAACTTTTTGATAAGGCCACCGGTTTCTAATATAGATAAGCTATTTATAGTTTCTTCGACGTGCGATCCAGAACCAAATTTGCTTGTAATAGATAAAATGATTGCAATAGCAATATACAAAAATATAGAACCGGTTTTGGTTCTTTCTAAAGTTGATCTAGAAACGAGAGATGATATATGCAAAATATATCGTGAAGCTGACATTAAGGTTGTAGAATTTTCGTCTAAGACTATGCAGGGTAAGGATGAAATCAAAGGGCTTATAACAAAAGGAATCAATGTATTTATAGGAAATTCCGGGGTAGGGAAATCGTCACTTTTAAATACGATATGTCCGCAATTATCTCTTGCGACAGGTGTTACTAGCAAGAAACTTGGTAGAGGTAAACACACAACAAGGCATATTGAATTTTTCAAGATTGCGGAAGGAACCTATTTGGCGGATACTCCGGGCTTTTCGATTGTCGATATTCAGAAATTTGAAAATATTAAAAAAGATGATTTAGCAGATTGTTTCCCGGAATTTAGACCGTATATATACGATTGTAAATTCAATTCGTGTTCGCATACTTGCGAAAAAGGTTGTGCTGTGCTTGAGGCACTCAGGTTGGGAAAGATATCAAAATCAAGGCATGATAACTATATTGAAATGTATAATGAGTTAAAACAAGTCAAATCATGGAAGTAAATTGTAAACAAATTCAAAGTTTTTGTATATAATATAATAAGCTTTGAAATCGTTGTCCGGCACTTATCTTATGGGCGGTGAAAACATATGTGTGGTTATCGTTGTCAGGGACGTATGGCTTTTATTTTCGGATTGGGCTTAACGATTTCATGCTTTTGTCCTGAAAGGTTCATCATACTTGTAGTTGCAATTATAGTATTAGTTTTGTCAATTGCACTTATGAAATGCTAGTAATTGGAGGGCTTGGTATGAAAGTTGTTGTTGTAAAAAGTCCCAAATTTATAGGATTTGTTTTAAGAAAAATGTTTAAAGTAAAAAAAGAAGACTTCTAGTCTTAAGTCCCCTATAACTTAGGGGACTTTTTTATGTAATTAAACTATTTGTCATAATAACGCAAAAAGCCTGGGGAAAAGTAGGCATAAAAACGTGCTTTTTGTTGTCTCTAGGTGAATATTTTTCACAACAAAACTGAACGAATTTAACCAAGAATAGAACTAAAAATATGCCAAAACCCTTATGTATACTAGGGTTTAGTACAA
>CAKSJY010000015.1 GCA_934464585.1 uncultured Eubacteriales bacterium | reverse complement strand
TGGTATACTCGTAAA
The DNA here is from genome assembly GCA_934464585.1 of uncultured Eubacteriales bacterium. GTDB lineage: Bacteria > Bacillota > Clostridia > Oscillospirales > Acutalibacteraceae > CAKSJY01. The sequence continues at coordinate 22,723 of CAKSJY010000015.1, read as the reverse complement.
TACCATCATAATTATTAAAAGTACACTCAATATCTGCCTTACATTTGTTTTAGATTTTGATCTCAACATTTTATCTCCTCCTTAAACCCCTAATTTACATCATCTATACCTAAAAATAATTATAGCTCCTTATATTTTAATTATATATCCTAATTTCCAAGTTTTCAATAGTACATTATTCACAAGAATATTATATCCTTTTTGTTAGTTTTGACTAAATATTAAAAATGCAATTTAGTACCTTCAGTATTTATTGCAGTAAATACACAGAATAATTATATGTCTACAAATTCATCACTTAAGTCACTTTTATTTATAACAATTATTATATAAAAAAGCAAGCCTGTCTTACACAAACTTGCTCTTCATTTTACTTAACTAATTTATTAACTTAATCATTAGTAGGTGAGGTATTTAATTCATTTATTATATCATCTTTTATTGCCTGTTTAATAGATAGCTTTACTCTTTTTTCATCATAATCTATCGTTAAGATTTTAGCACTCACCTTTTCACCCTTAGAAAGTACTCCTTTAATAGTACTAATTCTCTTTGGTGATATTTCAGAAATATGAACAAAGCCCTCTATTCCATCAACAACCGGTACAAAAACACCATATTCATTCATTCCTGAAACATATGATTCAATTATGTCACCCTCTTGATAAGTTCTCTTTAAAATTTCCCAAGGATTGTCCTCTTCTTTTTTATATGATAAACCAATCTTATGGTTTTCTCTATCTAAAGATGAGATTGAAACTTCTATTTCATCGCCAACCTTAAAGAAGTCTGACACATCATTTACTTTCTTCCATGAAATTTCAGATATATGTAATAGCCCATTTACCATACCTAAATTAATAAAAGCACCATAAGGTTTAATACTGGAAACTATACCCTTATGTACATCTCCTATTTTAGCGGTCTTCCAAAATTCATCAGCTTTCTTTTGTGTCTCCTCTAATATTGCATCCTTTATAGATCCCACTATTCTATTACGAAATTTATCTATCTCCAAAACCTTAAATGGCATTTCTTTACCTAAAAGATTATCAATTATAAATTGGTTGTTATATGAATTTATCAACGATTTCGGAATAAACACTTTTATTGAATTACTTAAAACAATAATGCCATTTTTTAATATTTCAGTAACAACACCCTTTAGTTTCTCATTGTTATTCTTTGCTTCAATCATTTCATCGAAAGCTTTTACTTTATCTAACCTTTTCTTAGAAAGTGTAATAGTTCCTTCTTGATCATTAACACGCATAACGTAAAGGTCTAACTCATCGCCAACTTTTACTACATCGGCGGGATCAACATTTATGTCATCACATAATTCATTCCTAGGTATAATTCCGGATTGTTTTCTTCCTACATCTACATACACCTCATTTGGAGTTATTGACATTACAATTCCATGAACCTTTGAACCTGTATTTAATTTTTTCAATGACTCTTCAAGCATCGCTTCAAACCCAAGTTCTGTTTCCTCTATTTCTTTATCATTCTGAACTCTATTAGTTACTTCAGTCATCCTATTCACTGCCTCCTCAATAATATTTGCAGGCGCTGATGCTCCCGCTGTCACCGCCACACTCTTTACCCTTTTCAACTCTGAAACAGGTAGCTCATCGGCATTTTCTATTAAATAAGTCTCACAGTTTTTCTGACAAATATCTCTAAGCTTAGCCGTATTCGAGCTATCTCTACCGCCTATCACAATCATTAAGTCGACCTTTTTCGATAAACATTCTGCCTCTTCCTGACGTTTAGACGTTGCATTACATATTGTATCAAATATTTTTGATTTTGTATATAGTTTTTTGATTATTTCCATAGATTTTTTCCACTCAGACACACTAAATGTTGTCTGCGCTACAACTACGACTTCTTTTTTATCTAACTCAGGGTGCTCCTGTGCTATCGTTTTTAGTTCATCAGAACTTCTAAATACATAACATTCACCTAGACAATGCCCCTTTATTCCTATAACCTCCGGATGAGTCGGCTCTCCTGCTATCATAACAATTTTACCATCCTGTGAAGCCTTAAGTACTATCTGTTGTATCTTTTGAACGAATGGACATGTTGCATCAACTATTTTAGCATCGAGTTGATTTATTCTCTCAAAGACATCCAAGGAAACTCCATGAGAACGTATTATTACTGTATCACCTGATTTTATATCAGAAATATTCTCATATACATTGATTCCCTTTTCTTTTAAGTCATTTACAACGTATTTATTATGAATAATCGGTCCCAATGTATATACATCATTTTTACCTATTAGACCATTGGCTATATTTAATGCACGGTTAACACCAAAACAAAAACCTGCTGATTTTGCAATCTCTATTTTCAATGACATTCCTCCAATAAACTTTTTATCTCATTTTCTATAACGGATACAAATACTTCAATTTTATTAGATTTGTTTTCACACAAAGTCAGCTCATCTTGCTTTATAAGCTTACCTATTCTAACAGTTATCTTTTTAAACGGTCTTATCGACCCTTTGCTATATATACTAATAGGCAATACAGGTACATTAGCCTTCTTAGCAATAAAGGCAACACCTTTTTTAGCTTCAAAGGCAAAGTCATCATTTTTTACACATCTTCCCTGAGGAAAGATTCCCACTATTTCTCCATCTTTTAGAAGAGCTACCGAATATTTAAGAGACTTTATACTCACTTTATCACGATTAACCGGAAAAGCTCCTAATGAATACAACAGTTTAGAAAAAAGTTTTCCGTGATCCTCAAAAAGTTCAGATTTACCCATAAAATGAATCTGTTTCTTAAATATTAAGGCGACAATAATAGGATCAAACACTGACTTATGATTAGCACAAACTATAAAATTCCCATCTAACGGTATATTAGATTTACCTATATAATTTATATTGAAAAATATTTTTATCAAAACATTCGCAAGTTTTAATAATTTAAAGTACATAGCTATCTTTCCAAATCTTTTTCCCTTAATTGCCTTATAATACTCATAACATTTCTGCTTGCATTCCTAAATTCATATGAATTTCCTGAAATTAATCCTATCTCTTGCGGTGTAACTACATTACCATAAGACAAAAAGGTTTTTTTAAATAATTTTATCTTACCACCATTACGCGGAGTAATACACGCAGGCAAAATTTTAGATTTAGTCTTAAATGCTATCATGGAAATACCTGATTTGGGTTTTAGTAGCTCACCGTCTTTTGATCTTGTACCCTCAAGAAATATTCCTAATATTCCACCATCTTTTAAAATCTGCTCTGCCTTATTAATCGCACTCATATCACCTTTACCACGATTAACCGGGAAAGCTCCTAGCGTATACAAAATTTTAGCAAATATTTTATTTTTAAACAGTTCACTTTTAGCCATAAAACAAACCTTCTTTTTTTGTGATATAACCAAAAACACTACATCAATAAGTGAAAGATGATTGCAGGTAAGAATAAATCCTGTATCTTTAGGGATATTTTCTTTACCTGATATATCATATCTATACAACACCTTAAATATAGGTGTCAATATACATTTAATACATGCATATAAGGGTCCCTTTTTCAAACAATCCTGACTTTTTCTCAATCTAATTGCCCCTTTATAAAAGATACTACATAATCAATAGATTCACTCAATGTTTTATCTGACGTATCAATAATAACTGCATCATCAGCTGGCTTTAGTGGTGCTATTTCTCTATTTTCGTCTTGAAAATCACGTTTTTTTATCTCTGAGAGAACCTCATCATATGTAATATCTATTCCCTTTATTTCAAGATCTTTGTATCTTCTTTCCGCCCGCTTTTCAGCAGACGCTGTTAAAAAAATTTTAACTTGAGAATTTGGCAAAACTACTGTTCCAATATCCCTGCCATCCATAATTACATTGTTTTTCTTTGCTATGTTTCTTTGAAGATCAAGTAAAAAAGCTCTTACCTCTTTAATAGATGAAATATTCGATGCTGCCATTGAGACCTCTGGACTTCTTATATCATCAGATACATCCTCACCACACAAAATAACCCTCTGAACATTTTCCTTAAATTCCAAAGAAACATCTATATTAGGTAATTGTTTTACAACTTCTTCTTTACTTTGAGTATTTTGAATGTGCTTTATTACATATAGTGCTATCGCTCTATATAATGCACCTGTATCAACATATATATATCCCAATTTTTTTGCAGCTTCTTTTGCTATTGTGCTTTTTCCTGCACCTGCAGGACCATCTATCGCTATCGAATTCATAGTTTTCCTCCTACTGCGTTACCGGCCAAAAAGCCTGTTGAATAAGCTATTTGAAGATTAAAACCTCCGGTATATGCATCTACATCTAATTCCTCGCCGGCAAAATATAAATTTTTCATCTTTTTTGATTCCATCGTCTTAGGATTAACTTCAGAAACAGCGATTCCTCCCGAAGTAATTATCGCTTCCTTAATTGAACGAAAACCATCAATTAAAATACTAAACTCCTTCAAAAGTTCACACAAACGATGTCTTTCCTCTTTAGTTACTTGATTGCATTTTTTCGTACCATCAATATTTAATCGTTTTATAACAACCGGTATCATTTTTTTGGGGAGTAGACCCGAAAGTGCATTAACAAAGGCCTTATTTTTATATTCTAATAAATCCCTTTGTATTCTTAAGTCAAGTTTTTCAGCACTAAGAGCTGGTTTTAAATCTATTAAGACAGAATACTCTTTTGCAACAATATTTTTCATATGTGAGCTTGCACTAAGTATAATGGGCCCCGATAAACCGAAATGAGTAAATAACATTTCTCCAAAGTCCTTATATATAACCGACTTCTTTTGATTATCATATATAGATATAGCAACATTTTTTAAGGATAACCCCTGCAAATTTTTGCAACAACTATCGGATGATACCAGTGGAATTAACGATGGTTTTAACGGAACTATTGTGTGTCCCGCTTGTTTTGCAAATTTATATCCATCTCCTGTTGAACCTGTTAACGGATAGGACATCCCACCGCATGCTACAATAACTGCATCTGCAAATATTTTTTCTTCATTTAAAAGCTTAACACCCAAAAGCACATTATCTTTTATCAATAATTCTTTTACCTCTGCGTTTAATATTTTGCACCCGTTATCCTCTATAAACTTAAGCATCGCATTAGCAACATCTAAAGACTTATCCGACTTTGGAAAAACTCTGTTTCCCCTTTCAACTTTTGTAGGAACCCCAAGGCCTTCAAAAAAATCAATTGCATCATAAGGAGTAAAGGAAGTAATAGCACTATATAGGAATTTACCATTTACAGGAACTGAATCTATAAAAGTCTTAATATCGCAATAATTCGTTATGTTACAACGCCCTTTTCCTGTAATCAAAAGCTTTTTTCCCACTCTTTTATTTTTTTCTATTATAGTAACATCGCAACCATTTTTTGCTGCAACACCGGCTGCCATCATCCCGGCAGGACCAGCACCTATAACTATAACATGCTTTTTATTTGCCACTACTATCCTCATTCCTTATCTGTAAGCTTAAGTATACTTACTTGATTTCTTTTGAATTTATCTCATTAACCGCTAAAGATATAAACTCGTCTACACCCATTGAAACCACTTCTGCGCATCTTCTTGAACGAACTGAAACAGTATTATTTTCTACTTCTTTATCTCCTACAACCAACATATATGGTATTTTCTCTAATTGTGCTTCTCTGATCTTATATCCTATCTTTTCGCTTCTTGTATCTACAGAAACACGTATATTATTTGCTCTTAATTTTTCTTGAAGTTTAAGAGCTTCATCATGAAGTCTATCGCTTATAGGAAGTATTCTAACTTGCTCAGGCATTAACCACATTGGTAAAGCACCCACATATTTTTCTATTAACAAGGCCAATGTTCTTTCATAGCATCCCAATGATGTTCTATGAATTACATATGGATACTTCTTTTGTCCGTCGACATCTATATATGTCATTCCGAAACGCTCTGCTAATTGGAAATCTATTTGAACTGTGACTAGAGTATCCTCTTTACCATGTACATTTTTCATCTGTACATCAAGTTTCGGACCATAAAAAGCAGCTTCCCCGTCAGCTTCAGTATATTCAATATTCAAATCATTAAGTATTTCTCTCATACGATTTTGAACGTTTTCCCATTCTTCTACTGTACCTATATATTTTTCTTTATTATTTTCATCCCACTTAGAAAATCTATATGTTACATCATTTTCAAGACCTAAGGTTTTTAATATATATTTTGCAAGGTCGATACAACCGGAAACTTCTGTTTCAAGTTGATCAGGTGTACAAGCGATATGTCCTTCAGATATAGTAAATTGCCTTACTCTTATAAGACCATGCATTTCTCCGCTTGCTTCATTTCTAAACAATGTCGATGTTTCATTTAATCTCATTGGCAAGTCTCTGTAGCTTCTTTGCTTTGCAAGATATGTTTGAAATTGGAATGGGCAGGTCATCGGTCTTAGTGCAAAAACCTCTCCCTCACTTTCAGGATCACCCAATATAAACATACCATCTCTATAATGATCCCAGTGACCGGAAATTTTATATAAATCTCTTTTTGCAAGGAAAGGAGTTTTGGTTAGTAAGTATCCTCTCTTCTCCTCTTCATCCTCAACAAAACGTTGCAACAATTGAATTACTCTTGCACCTTTTGGCATTAATATCGGAAGGCCTTGACCTATGTAGTCTACTGTTGTAAAAAATCCCAATTCTCTACCAAGTTTATTATGGTCTCTCTTTTTTGCTTCTTCTAATGCTTCAAGGTGTTCTGTTAACATAGATGCTTTCGGGAAAGAAACACCATAAACTCTTTGAAGCATCTTGCTTTTTGAGTCTCCTCTCCAATATGCACCGGTACAACTTGTAAGCTTAAAGGCCTTAACAGATCCTGTCGACATTAGATGAGGACCTGCACAAAGATCTACAAATTCACCTTGACGATAAAAAGAAATATTTTCACCATTATCGCTATGTTCTTTAATAAGTTCAACCTTATATTTTTGGTTTTTTTCTTCCATAAGCTTAATAGCCTCATCTGTGCTAAGTTCAAAGCGTTCAAGTGGAAGATTTTCCTTTATAATTTTTTTCATTTCTGCTTCGATTTTCTCAAGATCTGATGGAGTTAACGGAGTATCTAAATCAAAATCATAGTAAAATCCGTTATCTATGGAAGGTCCTATTGCCAACCCAACATTTGGGAATAATCTTGTTACAGCCTGAGCCATTATATGAGATGTTGTATGCCAATAAGCCTTTTTGCCTTGTTCATCATCAAATGTAAGTATTTCAAGAGAGCAATCATTATTAATAGTCGTTCTCAAATCAACTACCTTACCATCTATTTTTGCAGCACATGCAGATTTATATAATCCCATACCTAATGATTTTGCTATATCTGCAGCTGTTGTTCCTGCTTCATATTCCTTTACAATATTTCCTTTTAATTCCACATTAATCACTTGTAATCCCCCTTGTGTTTAAGCTGTAATATTTTCAAACTTAAATCTGAATTTATCTTCTAAGACAAACATAATTAATATTATATCATATTCCACACAATAAATCTAATTAGTATGCTATAGAGTCATCTGCCTCTACCTTTTAATCTTTTTTTATATAAAACTGCCAATATATATAGCAAGCAAAACGCTATTAGTACAATCACTAAAACCACACTGCTTGAATTACTCCCTGTTTTAACTTCAACCCATAAGTTATCCAAGCTGGCACTTATATTTGCAGGCAAACTTTTAAAAACCTGAGCCTTCTCAAGAGTTTCATCATCCGGGTAAATATTTTTATTATTAGCAACCTCATCATCTAAAAGTTTTTTAACTTCTTTTTGCGGAGTAGAATATCCTATATATTCTATATTAGCCTTTGCTATTTCTGTATCACACATAAAGTTAATATACATTTCTGCTTCTCTCGGATACTTTGAGCTTTTAGGTATACACATAGCATCCACAAACTCTGTAGTACCTTCTTTTGGTATCACAAATCCTATATCCGGATTACTTTTAGTTAATACGGCTGCATCCCCAGAATAATATGGCGCTAATACAGCTTCACCATTAGCCATTTTATCAAATATTTGATCCATTACATATGCCTGCACAAGCGGTTTCTGTTTCTTTAATTCATCAGCAGCTTGCATCCAATCGTTCTCATCTTCACTATTTACAGACTTTCCAAGCCTTAATAATGAAATTCCAAATGCATCACGTGAATTATCGAACATTAAAATATCGCCTTTATATTTTTCGTTCCATAATATATCCCAGTTGATATCAGATTCATCCTCTGTGACAACCTTTTTATTATAAAATATTCCAACAGTTCCCCACGTATACGCAACAGAATATTCATTATTAGGATCATATGATAGCCCCTTAAATTTATCATCTATCATAGAAAAATTAGGAATATTCTCAAAATCTAATTTCCTAACCATATCGTTTTCAATTAATTTGGATATCATGTAATCTGAAGGAATTATTACATCATAATCCGCTCCACCGCTTACCAATTTTGCATAAAGTTCTTCGTTACTTTGAAAGGTAGTATAATTTACCTTTATTCCTGTCCTATTAGTAAACTCTTTATTAATATCCAGTGTATTATCTGTACCGTTTGAGATGTACTCACCCCAATTGTATACATTAATAGTAACCTCATCCTTATCATTTTCCTGAGCAAATGCATAAATATTAAAAGGAAACATAAACAAGGTTAAAACTAAAACAATAAACTTTTTCACCGATTTAATTATCTCCTTTTCTATATTTAATACTTTTTATTTGCTTTATGTTTATAAGAATTAATAAAAGCAAAACCGAAATAAAAAGCAACGTAGACAAGGCATTTATTTCCGGACTTACTATTTTTCTTGTCATAGAGTAAATAGCTATAGGAAGGGTTTGCGTTGTTCCACTTGTAAAATAGCTAATTACAAAATCATCTATAGAAAGAGTAAATGCTAAAATCATTCCTGAAAATATTCCGGGAAGTATATCAGGGAATATAACCTTAAAAAATGCTTTTATAGGATAGCACCCTAAGTCTATTGCCGCTTCATAAAGACTCTTGTCAACCTGTCTTAATTTAGGAAGTACTGACAATACCACATACGGAAGACAAAAAGTTATATGCGCTAAAATCAAAGTTATGATTCCTGGTTTTAGTATTCCAAAAGTCTCGTATACAAAAACAAACAAAAGAAGCAATGAAACCCCTGTTACTATTTCCGGGTTCACCATAGGCAAATTAGTAATATTCATAAATAAGCGTTTCATATGTTTATTCATTTTTAAAATTCCTATAGCCGCAATAGTCCCTAGAGCTGTTGATAAAACAGCCGCCAAAACCGCTATCAATAACGTATTTGACAGTGCAGCCATTATCTGAGTATCAGAAAATAATCTTTTATACCACTTTAAAGTAAATCCTGCCCAAACAGACCTACTTTTTGAATCATTGAAAGAGAATACAACGAGCACTGCAATTGGCGCATACAAAAACAGATAAAGAAAAACGGTGTAAATTTTAGACAAGGTTTTCATATCATCACACTTCCTTCTTCATCATCGCTAAATTGATTAGTTATTCCAATACAAACCATTATAAGCAACATAAGCACAAGCGATATAGCAGAGCCCATATGCGGGTTGTACGAATTACCTAAAAATTGCATATCAATTAAGTCACCGATTAAAATATTAGCACCGCCGCCTAACATTTTAGATATTATAAACGTACTTACAGATGGTACAAAAACCATAGTTACACCTGAAATTATTCCCGGTGCACTAAGCGGTAAAATAACCCTCATAAAAATTTGGAATTTATTAGCTCCCAAATCCTCCGCTGCTTCTATTATTTTGCGGTCAAGCTTAACTACAACAGAATATATAGGTAAAATCATATACGGCAAAAAATTATAAACCATTCCCAGCACTACGGCACCTTGTGTATTAATCATTTCAAAGGGTCCTAGTCCTACAAGGCTAAACAATCTATTTATTAAACCATTATACTCCAGTATAGTCATCCATGCATATGTCCTTAAGAGAAAATTCATCCACATTGGAAGCATGATAAGCATCATTAGAATACCCTGTTTTTTCTCATCCATTTTAGAGATGATATATGCTAGTGGAAAGCCTAGCAAAAGACAGATAAACGTTGCCACAGCCCCAAGCCAAATCGATCTTAAAAACACATTTGAGTAATGTCCAACGTTTATAATGTTAGATAATGTAAAGTTAAACTTTTCATCGGTTAGTGCAAACAGTAAAACCAAAAATGTAGGTATAACTATAAATATAAAAGTCCACAGTGTATATGGTACTGCTAACAATTTTGCTTTCACTTTTCTGCCTCCGTTTCAACCGCCGAGTGTTGCTCATCATACATTTCATCACTAAATGCACTATAGTCTCCAAATTGACCTGAATATTTAGATTTTTTCATTATGTGAATATCGTCCGGTTCTATTACCATTCCGATAGTATCCCCCGGATTTTCATATTCTGTTGTTTGTATCATCCACTTAAATCCGTCTACATCAACAATAATCTCATTGTGGACGCCCTTAAACGTCACAGAAGAAACAACACCGGATATATCTCCCTGATATGTTGGTACAACCTTGATATCCTCCGGTCTTATTACTACATCAACCGGCTCCATTTTGGAAAAACCACTGTCTAAACAGGCAAATTTCTTACCTGCAAATTCTACCAAATAGTCTTTATGCATCACACCGTCTATTATATTACTTTCTCCAATAAAGTCAGCCACAAACGCGTTTTTAGGTTCATTATATATATCCTGGGGCGAACCTATTTGCTGTATATCCCCCTTGTCCATAACGACCACAGTATCGGACATAGAAAGGGCTTCCTCCTGGTCATGAGTTACAAATATAAAAGTGATTCCTGTCTTTTGCTGTATTTCCTTCAATTCACTCTGCATATCTTTTCTAAGCTTTAAATCCAAAGCCCCAAGCGGTTCATCCAACAATAGAATTTTCGGATGATTTGCAAGCGCTCTTGCTATCGCAATTCTTTGCTGTTGACCGCCTGAAAGAGAATTTATATTCCTGTTCGCATAATCACTTAGGTTTACCATTTTAAGCATTTCTTTGACTGTTTTTCTTGTTTCAGCCTCTGACTTCTTCTGAATTCTTAGGCCAAAGGCAACATTCTCATATACATTTAAATGGGGAAAAAGTGCATATTTTTGAAAAATAGTATTAACTTCTCTTTTATATGCCGGTAAATCATTTATTCTTTTATTATTAAAATAGATATCACCCTTATCAGGATTTACAAAACCGCCTATTATTCTTAATGTGGTTGTTTTTCCGCAACCTGACGGCCCTAAAAGAGTAACAAATTCACCAGACTTAATATCTAAACTTAAATTTTTTAGAATTGTTTCACCATCAAACGAAACAGTTATATTTTTAAGAGAAATTACAACATCCTTTTTCATCTATGCGACCCCTTTTACCTAATTAAATCTTCCTTAAACTCTATACAAAAATACAAATAGTATTATTCGCCAAATTTCTATAGATTATTTTTTAGTTTCTTTTCATTTTTAAGATACTCAAAATATTTTTTAGATTCACTCACAACAACACCACTTAATGCCAAAAGTGCAATTAAGTTAGGCAATGCCATTAAACCATTAAAAATATCTGAAATATTCCATACAACCTCAACTGTTAAAAATCCACCAATGAATACTGCTACAATATATATCCATCTATATATAGACACTGCTTTTTTATTATCCTTTAAGAGATACGCCAAACATTGTTCTCCATAGTAATCCCAACCTATGATAGTTGTAAAAGCAAATGATACAAGACAAACTACCAGTAATAACTGACCAAGCCATGGTGCAAATGAAAATCCGGATTGAAATGCATATGCAGTTATTTCTACCCCATGCAAGCCCTCTACTTTCCATGCTCCGGATATTATTATAGAAAGACCTGTTAAAGTACATATAAGTAATGTATCAATAAACACCGCAACCATCGATACAAGCCCTTGCCTTGCCGGCCACTTGGTCTTAGCTGCAGCTGTCGCCATTGTTGAACTTCCTAAACCTGCTTCATTTGAAAATATGCCTCTTGATACTCCCTTTTGTATTGCATCTTTTACTCCAGCTCCGGCAAATCCACCTACAGCTGCCACTCCGGTAAATGCATAAGAAAATATTTCTTTAAAAGCTTCAGGAATTGCTGTAATATTGCTAATCAATATAATAAAGCAGCAAAGCAAATATGTTATTGCCATAAACGGAACCATTACTTCAGATATAGAAGAAATTCTTTTTATTCCGCCTACCAAAATAAGAGCAACTAACACAGAAATTATTAGAGAAGAAATTAATGCCACCAGTGGAATATTTAGCCCTAATATCGAAATTTTATGTACCCCTTCTGGATCTGCTATACTGCTGATAGCTCCTACAATTCCATTTGCTTGGGCAAACGTTCCTATACCGGTTAGTGCAACGGCTGCACCAAAAAATGCGAACATCTTAGCAAGCCAAATAAACTTTTTACCCATACCTTTTTCTATATAATAAAACGCCCCACCAAGCACATGATTATCTTTATCTATTTCTCTATATTTTACCGATAATAGACCTTCTGCATATTTTGTTGCCATACCGAAGAAAGCTGCAAGGCACATCCAAAAAAGTGCTCCGGGACCACCTATAGATATTGCTGTCGCAACACCAACTATATTACCCGTACCGATAGTCGCAGATAGAGTCGTACAAAGAGCCGCAAAGCTTGACACCTCTCCGCTTGAACCGTCCTCGTCTTTTAGCATAAATTTAAGAGCTGTTGGCAAATACTTAATTTGGAAAAACTTTAATCTAAACGAAAAGTAAATACCAACAAATAAAATCAAAACAATTAATACCGGTCCCCAAACCCAAGAATCTATAACCTTCAAAATATCGTTTATATTATACACTTTATATATAACCCCTCCTGTAAACTAAAGCACTATAGTGGATTTTATCTTCAATTTATTATTAAGTTCCACAAAATAGTAACTTATATATTATAACAGGTATCTACATATAAAGCAAATTTATCTATCATATTTGACTAAAAAAGGCAAAAACATCTCCCAAACGCGGATAAATATTTTATTACCGCATTTGGGAGTATATTTTATTTTATTATTTAAGCTTTAGAACCACATCCACACGATGGGTTATCTAAGTCTGTCACATTTGGTGGGAAAAATTCATTAGTCGGAAAGTCTATTTTACTAAATAGTTCACAAGGATTATCAGAAGTAGTTACACATTCTTTTTCAGGTATACAGAAATCATATGAAGGAACTAACATTTGAACGTTACGTTCTATTCTAACTATAGTAAACAAACCAATTGTTGCATAAACAGTTTTAGAACCTGAATCACAGACAAACTCTCCACCATATCTTTCGCAAATACAATTCGGAATTCTACATTCGGGTTTACAGTGATTCTTAACCTCACATAATCTTGCTGATAAACCAATTGGTTCAGCCACTTGGACTGTTGCCTTAGGTAAATTCTTCACAGGTATATTTTGATTATCTAAATCTTCAAATGAATAGTCAGAACTATATACCTTTACATTGCCCTCGCTACCATATAATACTACCTTTTTATTAAATATTGAAAGTCCTTCTACCTTAACACACATAGATGCAGGAGATGTAAATACATCTAATGTTACATCAAAAAAGAATGTCATATCAACAGAATAAAATCCTCTATGGAATGCTACAGGTTCTAAGTCTATATAAACTGCACATACATCAACATCCCGCATTCTAACATTACATGCCTGATCAATTATTCGTTGTCCTTCTTCTGTAAAATATACCCTTAAATCTTCTAAACAATCCTTATCTGCACACGAATCATATACTCTGTATGCATCTATACATACTGCTTCTTTAAAGCATCCGGTATCTAAATTATCCTGACAATTATCATTGAAAACGCTATCAGCCATAAGAAGTCCTCCTGTTCTATAAATCAAATGATTTATTTTCAATATATCTTATGGCAGTTATCTATATAATGTTACTTACTTTCTAACTTGTTAAGTCTTGAATAATTAGACATAATTTTTTTCAATCCTACCTTATCAAAGACAATTTCAAGAAGATGATCGTTACCCATTTTAGTAACATTTTTTATTCTTCCTCTTCCAAACACCTTATGATCTACAATGTCATCTATTGAATACTGTACAGCTTCTTTATCAAGCTTGTATTCATGAAATTGACCAAATTTCATAGCAGCTGTTAAAGACTCTTTTCTCATTTCTCCTGAGGTTTTTGGCATTTTGAAATCTTTATCCGGCTTTATCCATTCTTTTGCTCTTTTTCTATCTGCAAATTCTGAAGGTATTTCTTCTGCAAACCTAGATTGTTTATTTCTCGATGTTGATCCAAATAACATCCTTCTATCGGAATTCAAAATATATAAATCTTCTTTAGCCCTCGTTATCGCAACATATGCTAAACGACGTTCTTCTTCTATCTCTTCCTGATCAAACACCGCCTTAATTCCCGGAAAAATTCCTTCCTCAAATCCAGGCAAAAATACCACAGGGAATTCCAAACCTTTAGCTGAATGAATTGTCATTAAAACAACAGCATCCGAATTCTCATCATAATTATCAACATCTGTAATAAGAGAAACCTCTTCTAAGAATCCTTCCAGTGAAGCTTCTTCTTGGTTTTCCTCCTGGTAAGCAATTATATTAGAAGCAAGTTCTTCAACATTTTCTAATCTAGCAGGACCTTCCTTTATGTCCTCTTGTAAATATTCTCTATACGACACTTTTTGCAATATTAATTGATATAGATCACCCAAAGAAACGCTTTCATCATTAGCAGCTTCTCTTAATTCTTCGATAATATTAATAAAACCCCTAATTTTATGTGCTGAACGTGCAAATCCCGGAAATGACTCTATATCCTTCATTACGGAATATAAAGTTCTATTTTCCTGTTCTGCAACCTTAACAATTTCATTAACAGTTCTATCTCCTATTGATCGCCTTGGTGTGTTTATAATACGTCTTAACCTAATTTCGTCGTCTGTATTATTTATAACGCTTAAGTAAGCAAGCAAATCCTTTATTTCTTTTCTTTCATAGAACCTGTGTCCACCTATAACTCTATATGGTATACCCGACTTAGCAAATGTACGTTCAATTGTATTTGAAAGAGAGTTAATTCTATATAGGACAGCCATATCTGAATATTTTTTGCCACTTGCTACTTTATCTAAAATTGCATTAACTATGTAATTAGCTTCTTCCATTTCATTGTTGGATGTATATATGAATATTTTGTCACCGGCAGAATTTTGTGTCCAAAGTTTTTTCCCTTTCCTGGAGGAGTTATGGCTAATTACAGAGTTTGCAGCATTTAATATATTACCTGTCGAACGGTAATTCTGCTCTAACTTTATAACAAAAGCATTTGGGAACATCTTTTCAAAATTCATTATGTTTTGAATATTAGCTCCTCTAAATTTATATATACTTTGGTCATCATCACCAACTACACATAAATTCTTATGACCTGATGAAAGTAAATTTAAAAATACGCACTGTGCATCATTAGTATCTTGATATTCATCTACCATAATATACTTAAACTTATCACGATAATATTCTAGCACATCATTTTCTTTCTTAAATAACAAAATTGTATTTATAATTAAATCATCAAAGTCCATAGCATCAGCTTTAACTAAATGTTCTTGATAGAGTTTATATATCTTAGCAACCTTTTCTAATCGATAATCACCGGCAACACTCTTTTCATATTCTTCTGGAGAAAGCATGTCGTTCTTAGCCTTTGAAATTTGACTGGATACATATTTATGATCCATTGCCTTATCGTTTATATCCAATTGCTTTAGACATTCTTTTAAAAGTGCTTTTACATCAGTTGTATCATAAATAGTAAAATGGTTACTGTATCCTATTCTATTGCCAAAACGTCTTAAAATTCTTGCACAAGTTGAATGGAATGTAGAAACCCACAAATCCCCAGCTTTTTCAGCAAGACGTATATACAACCTTTCCTTTAGTTCTCTTGCTGCCTTATTGGTAAACGTTATTGCTAATATATTGGATGGATCCACACGACCTACAGACATCTTATCTCGTAGTACCTCAGGAAGCTTATCCCTTGAATTAACACACGCACTCATAGTTGCAATATCATTCTTTGTAATGTTATCCGGCATTTCTTGACTTGTATAAGAATTCCCGTATAAAACCATATTTGCAATACGGTTTACAACCACTGTAGTTTTTCCACTACCTGCTCCGGCTAATATTAAAATAGGACCTTCTACTCTAAATACCGCTGCTCTTTGTTGGTCGTTCATTTTGCTGAATTCTCGAGATATAAGAGTCTGTCTCAATGTTATAAACTCTAATTTGTCGTCCATTATATTTCCACCTTATCATAAATAATGAGTGTATTAAAACACTCATCAAATTATTTATTTTATTATCTCACCATAAACTTTTCCTGTAATTCCGGCTGCATTAGATTCATCTGTATCTATGTGCATAGCCGGGGAAAACTTTTCACTTACTCTGATAACTACATCATCAAATATCAAGGATCTATTTTCGGTACTAATTTTAACAGAAACTGTCTCTTTATTTTCCAGATTATTTTCAGCTGCTGTTTTCGGGTCAAGGTGAATATGTCTTTTAGCGGCTATAACACCACATGGAATTTCAATTTCACCCATTGGTCCGATAATTTTACAACCCAATGTTCCCTCTATATCTCCGGATTCCCTTATTTCGGCTGCAATTCCCAATTTTCTCGCATCAGACAAAGAAATTTCCACTTGAGTATTTTTTCTAACCGGTCCTAAAATTGATACACCATTTATTTCACCACGTGGACCAACAATACTAACCCTTTCAAACGCTGCAAATTGTAGCGGTTGAGATAACTCCTTTTTTACTGTAAGCTTTGCATTTTCCCCAAAAAGAGAATTTAAATCTTTTTCTGAAACATGAATATGTCTAGCAGAAGTTTCTACCAATACTTTCAAAACAACGTATCCCCCAAATAAAAATATCATTATTTATATTTTATATATATTATATATTATACTACCAAATCCCAAACATTTCAACCGTAGGCCTTCAAAGCAAACAAAGCTGAATATATTAATACTTCAAATTCGGAAAGTATAAGGTACTTTATTGCCTAAATAACATGTTTTATGTTATACTTTCATAATAAAAACATTATAAAGCTTAGGAGAATCAAATATGGAATCAGCAGAACAAACCACCAAAAAAACAATATTTAGTGCAGTTCAACCAACAGGAACAATTACACTTGGTAACTATCTTGGTGCTTTAAAAAACTGGACTTTGATGCAAGATGAGTTCAATTGCATATTTGCCCTTGCAGACTTGCATGCAATCACAGTACGCCAAGAACCTGCTAAATTTAGATCCAATGCAATAAGTGCTTATGCACTACTATTAGCATGTGGAATAGATGTACAAAAAAGCATATTTTTCATACAAAGTCACGTTCATACTCATTCGGAACTTGCATGGATTTTAAACTGTTATACACAGTTTGGCGAGCTTTCAAGAATGACTCAATTTAAAGATAAATCGTCTAAGCACCACGATAATATAAATGCCGGACTATTTACATATCCAAGTCTTATGGCGGCTGATATACTATTATATCAGGCTGATATGGTCCCTGTAGGTGCAGACCAAAAGCAACATTTAGAGCTTACAAGAAACATTGCCGAACGTTTTAACGGTATATATTCAGAAACCTTTAAAATCCCGGAACCTTATATTCCAAAAAATGGTGCAAAGATCACATCTCTTCAAGATCCAAGTAAAAAAATGTCTAAATCCGATACAAATGCAAACGCCTTTATTACTATGCTTGATGATACTGACACAATTGTACGTAAATTCAAGCGTGCTGTTACAGATTCTGAGGGTGTTATTAAGTACCGTGAAGGCAAGGACGGCATAAATAATCTTATGAGAATTTACTCTTCTATAAGCGGAAAAACATTTGAACAAATAGAAAAAGAATTCGAAGGAAAAGGATATGGTGATTTCAAAATGGCTGTTGCTGAAACGGTTTCAGCGGAATTAAGTCCTATCCAAGAAAGATACTATCAATTAGTTAAAGACAAGGCATATTTAGAAGAATGTTACAGAGACGCTGCAGAAAAAGCAAGAAAGATTTCGCTTAAAACTCTAAACAAAGTTAAGAGAAAAGTTGGATTTTTACCTTATTAACCATCATAATACACAAAATACGAATGTGGAAAAAGTCACATTCGCATTTCTTATAATAGCAAGTCCCACCCTGCAAGCTAATGCAAGGTGGGATTTTTAATATATTGTTAGTATCTTGATTGGTTAAATTGTTTAAGAATTTGCATTTTTAAGTGTTATGGTTACATTACCGACTGTTGTAGCATCAGCAATATTGGTTCCGGCCTTGGAGTTCGGTATACCTTCTATACCTAGTTTTACTGTCTTTTGGCTGGTTGCCGGGGTAGCTGTTGTGTATACGGCTAGTGGTACTGTGTTTGTAGTGGTATCCAATGCAGGTTCATCTGTTACTTTTGGATCTGCAAAGGTGCCCTTGGTTCCGGGCTCACCATCGCTTGGTGACTTAAACTCATCATTAGTACCGAAATCAAATTCTACCTTACACGGTGTTGCCGAGCCATTTTTTACTACGATTTGGTCACCACCATCGGCAGCCTCCCATGCTCCAACCCACTTTGAGTCTTCTATGTTCCACTCTGCAGTGTATGTATATTGTAGGTCGCTCCACTCTACATCTAGCCTGTATGTGTTTACAAACTGACCTACACCAGTTACTTTTCTGCTGCTGCTTTCGCCTAAAGCTGCTATGGCTTCTATATCAGGAACTATATACGCTCCTATATCACCAATCGTTGTAGACTCTGTAAAGGTCAATACGTCAGCGGTCCCTGCAGCATCACCCAAGCCTAACTGGCCGCTGTTATTATATCCTACACCATATAGCGTATAAGTACCACCTTCTTCTGCGCATAAAACCATTGTGTGAACAGCCTGACAACCTGTTGATATCTCTTTAGCATTGGTTATATTTGAACTCTTTACAAATTCTAAACTGACTGTTTTGTCACCATTATTGCCTAGCTGGCCTTGAATGTTCCATCCACACTGCCAGACCTCGCCATTTATTATTACAGCAGTATGTCCAGTTCCACATGCTATCTGTGTTGCTCCGGTTATTTCTTCTGTATTTTCTCTTGAACTTTTTACAAATACTGTGCTCTTTTTAGAAGTGCCTGAACTTATATATACAAGCAAATTGCCTAGCTGGCCGTATTGGTTATCCCCACATTGCCAGACTTCGCCATTTTCAAGAAGTACCGCAGTGTGATAACCCCCACACGCTACCTGCTTCGCTCCGGTTATACTTGAACTCTTTACAAACACTGTACTGCTATCTGTGCTGTTATTGCCTAGCTGACCGTAATCGTTATTTCCACACTGCCAGACCTCGCCATTTATTATTACGGCAGTATGTCCAATTCCACACGCTATCCCCGCTGCTCCGGTTATCGCTTCTGTATCTCCAGAACTTCCATTTGTATACTTTGAACTTTTTACAAATACTTTACTGTATTTACCACTACCTGAGCTTACAGTCGTATTGCTTAACTGGCCGTATTGGTTACTTCCACACTGCCAGACTTCTCCATTTTCAAGAATTACCGCAGTGTGTTTACCTCCACACGCTATCTGCGTTGCTCCGGTTATACTTGAACTCTTTACAAATACTGCACTGCTATCTGTGCTGTTATTGCCTAGCTGGCCGTATTTGTTACTTCCACACTGCCAGATCTCATTATTATCTCCGCGGATTATCGCAGTGTGATCCCCTCCGCATGCTACATCTTTGGCGTCCTGTATCGGTCCGTCAGCGTCTACACATTGGATAAATGTAGCAGTATAAGAAGATTCAAATTCCTTTGGTTCTACCGCATTATTAACTCCAAGTTCACCGTACTTGTTCTGTCCTGTTGCCCAAACGGTACCATCTGATTTTAAAACAACAGTGTACCGGTAACTCGCTGCAACCTTAGGCGTTACAGTACCCCCTCCCGCTGCATTTGAAGCTACAAAGGAGGCAGGAACTGCTGCAGCACAGAGCATAACGCTGAGCGCTACTGAAACAAACTTTTTAAACGTCTTTTTCATAACTTATTCCTCCTATTCTTAAATAAAATAATCAAACAATAAGCAATTAATTTAAATGTATAAGCATTTGCTTAGTTAACTGCTATGCCTGTATATAAAAAGCCCGATCTGATTCCTTTGAAGTGCATCCCCTCAAAAGCCGATCGGTTCTAAATTTAAACTATTGGGGGATTTTTCACACTAATATCTTCCTCTGACATTCGTTTTATAACATCACCACACTTTATTCAACCTACAGGAAGAATAATATAGACAATATTAACTATATCTTTCCTGTGATTATAGGATAACACTTACAAAACGAATTGTCAAGTATTTTGTCGAATTTTTTTAACAAAAATTATATATTGTACTAAACCCTAGTATACATAAGGGTTTTGGCATATTTTTAGTTCTATTCTTGGTTAAATTCGTTCAGTTTTGTCGTGAATAATATTCACACTTAAATTACTTTTGCGGATAGGATTTTATGCGTAAAGCGCCATTTCAAAACAGCTCAAATTTTATTGTAAGTTTCGGCTTAGCCAACTGTTCAAAAATAATATTTTTTATTTCTTATTTCCATTTCCCCAAAGTATCTTTTTCATCGTTTCCTCACTAACAGAGTCTCTCCTGTTAAACGGTTTTGCTTTGACCACATTCTTTCTATTCAGTGCAGTCTTTCGCACAAACGGCTGAGCTACTCGACCTATATCTCTTTTAGCCGGAATACTTTTTACAACATTTCTTGTAGGAGGTAAATCACCGAATATTTTTTCCCTCTCTTTAATTCCTATAGTTAACCTTCTTTTGGATGGTTTGACTTGTCTAACTGGAATTGCCTTAGTAAGAGTTTCCTGAGGAACACTTTCACTCCTTTGCGGGGATTGTGCAACCAAAGGAGCTTTATAAAGCGTATCTTGAGGTATACTTATGCTTCTTTGAGGTGATCGATAAAGAGTTTCCTGCGGAATGCCTGCACTACCTTGCGGGGATTGTGCAACCAAAGGAGCTTTATAAAGCGTATCTTGAGGTATACTTATGCTTCTTTGAGGTGATCGATAAAGAGTTTCCTGCGGAATGCCTGCACTACCTTGCGGGGATTGTGCAACCAAAGGAGCTTTATAAAGCGTATCCTGGGGTATACTTAGGCTTTTTTGAGGTGATTGATAAAGAGTTTCTTGCGGAATGCCTGCACTATCTTGCGGGGATTGTGCAACCAAAGGAGCTTTATAAAGCGTATCTTGAGGTATACTTAGACTTCTTTGAGGTGATCGATAAAGAGTTTCCTGATTTGATGATTTACTCCTTTTGGTTAATGATGTATGTACAACGACAGGAATATTGGTAGAAGCTGATTTAACACCTATTTTTTTACTCTTCTCACTTTGCATTATATTTCACCTCCCAATCTATATTTTTTAGACTATTACTCAAATAGTTTTCTTATTGTTTCCTCACCCATAGCCTGTCTTCTTCTAACAGGGTCCACTCCATTCACATTTTGCTCGTTTTGTATATTAAATTCATCTTGAGATTCAAGCTGACTAATAACCTCTACTGCAGCTTCGGAATCTTCCTGAGATATAATAGGGTTCTCCTGTATATCATCCTCATCACTTACAAACATATATGCAGAGCCCAAAGTACTCGGAGAGTTTTCTTGTGGTCTGGGACTATTAACTAAATTTCTCGGCGGATCGAATCTATAGGCTGGTTGTACCCTTGGGGGTTGCTCTTTTACATTATCTTCTTCAGTAAATGATCCTGTTTCAACAAACATATATCTACTATTCGATGAGCTACTCCTTACTGTTAACGGTGTATGTAAAACACCTGGAGTATTAGTAATACCTTGGTTGCCATTTATTTTTCTTTCTCTTTCGTGTTGCATACACGCCATCTCCTAAATTTTATATTATTTTAATACCAAATATATTATACTAATTTTATTTTCTTATTTCAACACAAAAATTCAATTTTTATATTATATTTTATTATTTCAATAATCAATAACAAAAAACGTGAATTTATATTGACAAATCACTTGAATTATCATATAATAATCTTAGTATTTGCGAGTGTGCTGGAACAGGCAGACAGGCACGTTTGAGGGGCGTGTGTCTTTGACGTACGGGTTCAAGTCCCGTCACTCGCACCATGCTGGATAACCATTAGGGATTTAGTTTTCTTGTGGTTATCTTTTTTTGAAGAACGTAATTGTTTTAAGCAATTAGCTCTTTTTGCATCCAAAAGTTTTATGTAATTTTATTTATTACGCAAAACAAAAGCCTCCTATAGTAGATATCTTAATTCTACAATAGGAGGCCTTTCTGTTTTCAATTTTGTACAGGGCCCTGTACAAAAAACA
>CAKSJY010000014.1 GCA_934464585.1 uncultured Eubacteriales bacterium | reverse complement strand
GCGATGCTAAGGTAGAAAACAATACAAAAGGTCAAGATCAAGATAATATTTTTGTATACATAAGTGGTTCTCGTTCTACGCCTATTGAAGTTTCAGGAGAATTTAATGGATCTATAGGTATAAATACGACCGTATATAATTCAGAAGTTATATATACCTCTGTAGAGGATTATAAATTTATAGATCATTATTGCTGCTTTAAAGCAGATAATGTAAAGGCATATCTATTTTTAAATGAAGAAGAAAACAGAATATATTATAAAGAGGTTCGTTTAATAAGCGATGAAAATACAAATGGGTTTATCAATGCAATAGAATCAGCAAATGATGGAGATATAATAAAATGTGGTGGAGACCTATATATAGATAATACTATAAATATAGAAAAAAATATTACCATAGTTGGTAATGGGAGTTTAAGATTAATTCGTAAAGAGGGTAATACAGCACAAGTCTTGTGTATAAGAACTAACGCTAATGTAATGTTAGATAATGTTCAGATTGATGGAAACAAAGGAGTCTTTTCAGAAAATGCAGGTCCAGCTGTTTATGTTTATAATGGAGATACCAGCCTATATATGAGGAATTCATCTGTGATTAATAACAGAGCCAGGGACGGCGGAGGCATATACAATATTGGTAAACTTACATTAAGAGATTGCGAAATAAAGCAAAATGCCGCAAGTCAACTTGGCGGAGGAATATATAATTCAAATTCCGGTTCAATTTCAATGATTAACGGAAAAATATCAGAAAACACTGCAGGTACAAAGGGCGCAGGTATATATTATACTGGAAGTGGTTTTGAAATAGAAGGAAGCGCTACTGTATATGACAATACATCAAATGGATTAGCTAGTGATACTTATTTAGAAGCAGCAATGTATATTACTCTTAATGGATCGTATACAGGATATATGGGTTTGGAAAGGGCTAAACCTGGAGATGCGGTAATACCGAAAGAAGGCTATACTATCACAGAGGATGATGAGCTTAGGTTTATCGGAACTGCTGATGCGTATATTGAATTAAGGAATGATAGAATATTCTATGGTGAACCATTAACTAATGAGGAATTACAAGATCGCATCAAAAATACAGCAGATGGGGGAACCCTAAAACTAAAGGGTTCTGTAAGGATGTATGATGAGGTTGTAATAAACTCACCTATTACCATAATTGGAAAAAGAAATTCGGTACTTAAACGTATGGATGATAATGACTCCCAATTAATGACAATCAATGCAGAAAATGTAACACTTGAGAATTTAGTATTTGATGGAAATAATAAGAAAACTTCACTAGAAGCAGTCTTAATAAGTTCAGGAAGTCTCACAATGAACAATTGTACGGTGCGAAATAACATTTCACGCCATGATGGTGGTGGAATAAAGAATTATGGTATGCTTACCTTGGATAACACTAATGTGGATGATAATGAGGTATATATACATGACAATGGTCAGAATAGGGAGTCGTTAGGTGGTGGAATATATAATAAAGGCACACTTACTATAAATAGTGGATCGGTATCTAGGAATACTGTAACCAAAGCGGGTGGTGGGATATATAACGAAGGTAGTATGACAATCAATAATGGGACTATAAAAGGAAATAAGGTAACAGGAGATTTTTATATGGGACCAAACCATAATAATACTACTTGTGGAGGTGGTATATACTCTATTGGTGGTGAATTTAAAATGACCGGTGGAATAGTAGAAAGCAATACTGTAAACAAACGTAATTCATCTTCCACCTGTTATGGTGGTGGTGTATATGCAAAAGGTTTTGTGATTAATGGAGGTACAATATCTAACAATACATCGCAAGTTTATGGTGGTGGCATTAGTGGTAATGATGTTAAAATAAATGGCGGAATAATAAAGGGAAATACAGCAGAGTATGGTGGTGGTGTGACTGGTGACTTAATAGAAATAACTAGCGGAGAGATATTACAAAACAAGGCTGAAAAGTATGGTGGTGGTTTATATATTAGGGGTAGTATTAAAATGACCGGTGGAAAAATCTCTGAAAATACAGCCTCTGTTGATGGCGGTGGTGTATATAACGAAGGAACCTTTGAAGTAAGAGATGCTGCGACTGTAATAGACAATGGTGAAAATAAAGATAATAATGTAAGAATGAATAGTGACCATCCAATAATTGTTACAGGGAAATGCATAGGAAAAATAAAGGTAAATGCACCGGAATTTAATCAAGTGGCGGTAAAGGCTATACCTGAATATACTATTTCACAAACAGATGTAGCGTGTTTTGAAGCTGATAGTGCTAATGCTAGTTTGCATCTTGTTAATAATACACTTATATATGGTGAAATAATAGTGGTAAGTGGAGGAAAGTCAGGTGATCTTCAGAATGCAATTGATAGAATTGGCTGTGTAGGTAATATAATTATAGAAGGTACAATTGAAATAGACACGCAAGTAAATGTAAGTAATAAAACTATTGACTTTATAGGCAGAGACAATGCGATGCTTGTTCGTGATTCTAGAAATTATGATGGAATGTTACTATTTGAGAAAAGTTCTAATGCAAGCATTGAAAACTTGATTATTGATGGAAATAAAGAATCTGGTGATGGTAGGCTATCGTATAGTTCTGCAGTTAGTATATATGATCCTCAAACGAGACTTACAATGAAAAGCGGGACAATTAAGAATTATGATTCACAGTATGGTGGCGTTTATATTAAGGATGATGATTCATTATTTTATATGATAGATGGAGAAATATTTGGGAATAATGCTACCTTTGGTGCTGGAGTATATAACAATGGAAGATTTGAAATGTATGGAGGAACAATCTTCGATAATCATGTTTATGATAGAGGCTCAGGAGTAAATAATAAAGGTATTTTTATTATGAATGGAGGAACAATCTCTGAAAATGTAGCAAATCTTGATGGTGGTGGAGTATATAATGCAGGAATTTTTGAAATGAATGGAGGAACGATTTCTAAAAATACTGTCGAGCGCAATGGATTTGTTGGTGGTGGTGTATATAATTGTGGTACATTTAAAGTATCAAATTCTGCAACTATAATAGATAATGGTAAAAACAATGCTGACAATGTAAGGATGGAGGATAGTGATCATCCGATAATTGTTACCGGAGAATTAAAAGGTGAAATAAGGATAAATGCTCCGGAATTTAACCAGGTAGCGGTAAAGGCTATACCAGAATACACCATTTCCCAGGCAGATGCAGATTGTTTTGAAACTGATAATAATAATGCCTATTTAGAACTTACTAATAATACTCTTGTATACCGAGATAAGAAAACAACATGGGGACAAATGTCACAAATTAACGGTGTAGCGTACTATATCGATGAAAATGGAAAGGCAAGCGCTGAGGTTACAGGAAACCATGAGATATGGATAAATACTAAATCTGATGGTAGTGGTAATTGGTATTGTATAGACAACAGTCAAGGAATGTTTAAGGTAGGTTCAAGGTTCTATATTAAGACAATAAGTAATCTTGGTGAGTATTATGATAAAATTGAAAGTAAGTATAGAGAAGAAATAGCTGATGGAAGGTTAAGGATTTTCCTAATAGGTGTAATTGACCCTGATGGGAATGAATATACAGATCTTAAATTACCGTTAACCTGTTACATAAAAGTAGATAATAATTGGAATCCGGATAGACTTAAGGCTGTTTTCATAAACAAGGAAAATACAGAAAGAGTAGATATTGAATATATTGGGGAAATTGACAATCCGTCAACTAGTGGAAGGTTTGTAAAGCTAACAGTAAATCATTTCTCACCATATGCTATATATGAATCAAAAGTAGATAGTACTACATCAGCTTCTAAACAGGTTGTTGAACCAGATTCGACATCAACAACATTATCATCTTCCTCAGACATATATGCAAGTACTACTACAACGGGGGATATCACAAACTATATCTATGTAGGAAGTATAGCAGCATTAGCATTGGTTTCATTAGTATCGGTAGTACTTGTAAAGAAGAAAAAAATTAAAAAATAATTAAATAGATAATTTCTGAATTTTGAAATGAACCTAAGATTTATACAAATTTGAAAATGAGTTCGGTATTATATCGGACTCATTTTTTCAATAGTAAATATATTTATTTTTGTATTATAAATAAAACTGGAAAAATTTTTTATATTGTGATATAATTAGTAAATAATAATTTTAAACGCAGAAGAAAATGGGAGTAATGGAAATGAAATTAAAAAAAACTAAAATGTTAAGTGTAGTATTAGCTGTATTGTTGTCATGTATTGGAATACCATTTACAGCATTTGCTAATTCAGACATGAATGAGAGTACAAGTGAAGATCTTATCCAAGAAATCAGTTATGCTAAAGATGGTGACACAATTTATATTGATGGAACTGTAGTAATTGATAAAGTTATAACTGTGGACAAAGATATTACCCTTGCAGGTAAAAATAATGCAAGACTAATTCGTGCAAAAGGTTATCAGGACAAAATGGTAAATATAAAGGCTAATGTTTCTATGAATGATCTATCTATTAGTGGGGAGAACGAAATTGTAGATGCATGTGCGATTTGTGTCTCTGAAGGTGCTGTGTTTAATATGAATAGCGGATCTATATGCTATAATAAAACATATTTTAGTGGTGCAGGAATATATAATAAAGGTACAGTAAATATATATGGTGGTATAATATGCAACAATACAGCTCGCCTAGATGGTGCTGGAGTATATAATCGAGGAACATTAAATATGTTTGGCGGAGAAATAGACTTTAATAAAGCAGGAAACTCTGGCGGTGGTGTATATACTAATAAATTATTCAATTTATCAGGTGGAAAAATATATAACAATACTGCCTCACAACTAGGTGGCGGTGTAATTAATACACGAGAAACAGGTTATAGTTCTACACAACCGCAAATTAATATTTCAGGTGGAGAAATAAGTTGTAATACAGCAGAAACGTATGGAGGCGGTATTTGTAGTACATGTGGAAAGATCGAAATAAGTGAGGGGAAAATATATAAAAATATAGCATTATATGGAGGAAATCTTATAATGAATACTACCCTCAATATTTCAGGCGGAGAAATAACCAGTAATGAGGCTGCATTAGGTGGCGGATTGTGCTGTATGGTTGTTGATTGTACAATGGATGGAGGTATTATATCTAACAATAAGGCTATGTATGGTGCAGGGATTTCAAATACTAATTCATATTTTACAATGACAGGTGGAGAAATATCTTTCAATGAATCAACGAATGCAAAGCAACCAATCGGCATGGGTGGTGGAATGTTCAATTCCTCAAGTATACTTGAAATGCAAGGTGGCAAGATAGTAAATAATACGGCAGATTTATTTGCTGGGGGAGTTTATAATGATGCTAAAAGCAAATGTATAAAATCAGGTAATGCCGCTATTGAAGGAAATTCACCTGCTGATATTTACGATGTTCCACCGTTTGATGGAAGTGATTTTGAGGTTAATAATATGATTTCTCAAATAAAAAGTTTGAGTGAAAATATAGAACTTCCTATAGCGTAGAAATATAATACAAAAAAGCTTTCGGGTTTAATTTTCCGAAGGCTTTTTTAGTTTGCACGTGGTTGAATTTATTAATAATTTGTACTTAAGAGTAGGTACATAAAATACGTTGAAATTACTATATCATTTTGTTTTCTGCTATTTTTATAGAAATTGTCCTGGTGTACTTTTTAGGCAAATAACCCATCTTCTTTGTCCATTTTGTTATTTCAGTAATTTTCAAAATCAATAAAAATATGCCACAAGCAATAAATCATTGCTTGTGGCATTTATAAATGTCATATTAAAATATGTAGTATGATTATTTAGTTCCGAAAATTCTATCTCCGGCATCACCAAGGCCAGGAACAATATAGCCGTGTTCATTTAAGTAACTATCTAATGATGCACAGTAAATTTGAACATCCGGATGAGCCTTAACAAGCTCGTTCATTCCTTCAGGAGCAGCAATTATACACATAAATTTTATTAATTTTGGATTTTTCTTTTTTATAGTTGTGATAGCATCGATAGCTGATCCACCGGTTGCAAGCATAGGATCTAAAACGATAACTTCTCTTTCCTCAATATCTGCAGGAAGCTTGCTGTAGTATTCAGTTGGTTCTAATGTTGAAGGATCTCTATAAAGTCCAATATGTCCGATTTTAGCTGCAGGTACAAGCTTTAAAACTCCGTCTACCATTCCAATACCTGCTCTTAGGATCGGAACGAAAGCAAGTTTACGTCCGGAGATTATTTTAGCTTTTGCAACTGCAACAGGTGTTTCTATCTCTACTTCTTTAAGAGGTAAATCTCTTGTTGCTTCATAACACATAAGCATAGCAATTTCACTTACTAGCTCTTTGAATTCCTTAGAACCTGTGTTTTTGTCTCTTAGTAATGTTAATTTATGTTGGATCAATGGATGATCCATAATAAATACGTTATTATTCATTTCATATTCCTCCGATATAATTATTAGTTTCTATTTTCAATTTCAGTTATTTGATTAATTCTTTCGAGGTGACGTCCACCGTCAAATGGTGTAGATAAGAATATCTTAGTTAATCTAACAGCAGTTTCTTCGTCGATGACACGTCCTCCCATACAAAGGATATTTGCATCATTGTGCCTTCTTGTCATTTCAGCACAAAATTCATTTGTACATAAGGCTGCACGAATGCCTTTTACCTTGTTTGCAGCAATTGATATGCCAATACCTGTACCACAACATAATATACCTTTTTCAAATTTTTCTGATGCAACAGCGTTAGCGACTTTTTCGGCATAGATAGGATAGTTTACAGAGTCGGTACTGTTAGTTCCAAAATCTTTATATTCAATGTTATTTTTTTCAAAATAGTTCTTTATAGCTTCTTTTAAGGCAAATCCGCCATGGTCTGACCCAATTGCGATCATTATTATATACCTCCGTTTAAGTTTAATCGTTTTTTCAATTCTCGTTGAGCCTGGGGTAATCTTAAATACTGTGGTAATAGCTCGGAGGCAGATAGGCTGTTGTTTTTGTTATCTAGCGCATAAAGAGCGATACTTGATGCCTTAGAATATTTAAGAATTTCAGGTGCAACACATAAATCTGGTAAAATACTATTTAATCTATTATAGCACAAATCTGCTCCATCACCAACAATTTTTATATTTGAACCATATTTTTTTAAGTCTTCTCCAAGTTCATCTATAGATAGGGCTCTGTCAGGGGTTAGTCTTTCTATGCGTTTATTATTAACTTTAAATATAGCATTGTATACTTGGTCACGTCGAGCATCCATGCAGGAGCTTACTATAGTGTTGTTTCCTATAAGATTATATGCCAAAGCTTCTAGTGTAGAAACTCCAAAACAAGGTTTATCCAGAGCCATTGCCATTCCCTTTATTACGGATATACCTATTCGTATCCCTGTAAAAGAACCGGGCCCTGCAGAAACTGCAAATGCATCCATTTCATCTAAGGAACACTTTGTGTTTTTTAGTAGATCATCTATCATAGGGACAAGCGTTTGGCTATGAGTTAGACTTGTGTTGATAAAAAATTCCCCAATTATAAATCCATCTTCAACTATAGCAACTGATGCCGATTTAGCTGAAGAATCTAATGCTAATACTTTCATATATCTTTAATCCCTTCGATAGTTATTATTCTTTGTTCAGCTGTTTCACCTTGTGAAAAGTGAATCCTTATTGCATTGTCAGGTATGGCAGCCTCAATATTTTCGCTCCATTCGATAACTAATATCCCATTATCAATATAATCGAAAAAGCCTGTTGAATATAAATCATCCCAACTTGTTACACGATACATATCGAAGTGATATAAGGTTTTATCGCCGGAATATTCGTGTACTATTGCAAATGTGGGACTACAAACTCCTTCGTTAATGTTAAGTCCGGAGGCAAGACCACGTACAAATGCGGTTTTCCCCATACCCATTGGCCCATATAGAGCAATGACTTCATTTCCTGATAAGTTTTTTGCTATTTTTTGCCCCAATAATTCTGTTTCATGTGTTGATTTAGTAATAATTTGTTTCATAATTCTCACCTAAAATAATCCTGATATAATTCCGTCTTGTGATATATCGATGTTGTTGGCAGCGGGGGTTTTGGGCAGGCCGGGCATAGTCATTATATTACCTGTCAAAACTACAATAAATCCGGCGCCGTTTGAAAGAAATACATCCTTAACATTAATCATAAAGCCTTTTGGTTTTCCAAGAAGGGTAGGGTCGTCAGACAATGAGTATTGAGTTTTTGCAATACAAACCGGCATTGGCTTATTTATAACTTTTTCAATTTCTGAGATTGCCTTTTCTGCAGTTTTATCATATACTACACCATCTGCTCCATACATGTCTGTTGCAATTTTTGAAATTTTTTCTTTTATAGAGATATTATTGTCATAAAGTAATTTAAAGCTTGAAGGTTCAGAACATGCTCTTACTACTTTTTGTGCGAGTGTTACTGCTCCAAGTCCACCTTTTTCATGACATTCAGTTAAAGCAAACTCAATTCCTTGTTCCTTGCAAAAGTCTTTAATATATTTAATCTCATTGTCGGTATCGCTTGAAAATTTGTTTAATGCAACTACAACAGGTATGCCGTATTTTTTCATATTATTTATGTGTGCTTCGAGATTTATAATACCAGACTTTAGTGCGTCAAGATTTTCATCTTGTAAATTATTTTTGTTGATATAGGCATTATACTTTAGTGCTCTGATAGTACAAACCAATACTACCGCAGATGGAGTAAGACCAGATAGTCTGCACTTTATATCGAAAAATTTTTCAGCTCCTAAATCGGAACCAAAACCTGCTTCTGTTATGCAGTAGTCTGATAGTTTTAAAGCAAGTTTAGTTGCTCTGACAGAATTGCATCCATGAGCTATATTAGCAAATGGACCTCCGTGCATGATAGCCGGTGTTCCTTCTAAAGTTTGAACTAAATTAGGATTTATAGCATCCTTAAGTAATGTTGCCATTGCGCCTTGGGCTTTTAAATCCTTTGCAAAAATAGGGTTTCCGTCAAGACTGTATGCTACGAGAATATTTCCGAGACGTTTTTTCAAATCGCTCATATTTTCTGCCAAACATAATATAGCCATAACTTCGCTAGCAACTGTTATAATAAAATGATCTTCACGTGGGATACCGTTAATTTTTCCTCCAAGGCCAATTACAATGTTTCTTAAGGCGCGGTCGTTCATATCAAGACATCTTTTAATTAGTATTCTTCTTTGATCAATTGAAAGAGCGTTCCCGTGATGAATGTGGTTATCAAGCAAATCACAAAGTAGGTTATTAGCGGAGGTTATAGCATGCATATCTCCGGTAAAGTGTAGGTTTATATCCTCCATTGGAACAACCTGCGAATATCCACCCCCAGTAGCACCACCTTTAATACCAAAGACAGGGCCTAAGGATGGTTCTCTTAATGCAACGATAGCATTTTTTCCGATTTTACTCATTGCTTGCCCCAAACCTATTGTAACGGTAGTTTTGCCTTCTCCGGCGGGAGTTGGGTTAATAGCTGTAACTAAAATTAGTTTTCCATTTTTGTTTTCCTTGACTTTATCATATATAGAATCGCAAAATTTAGCTTTGTATTTTCCATATAAATCAATATCGTCTTCATTTAAATTGAGTTGATGAGCGATTTTATTGATGTGTAATAGATGTGCTTTTTGCGTGATTTCAATATCGGTAAGCATACTGTTGCAGGTCTCCTTGCTAATTTAAAGTATAATTTTATTTTTGTATATTATATCATAATTATCTATGTTATAAAAGAGAACCACTGTTATAAAATAAGGCTAACCTTGGTAGTGTATATATCAAGTTATATTTGGCTTAATCATAAATAAAAAAGCAGTAATCTTTGAGATCACTGCTTTTTTATTATTTATTTACGATTTCTTTAAAAGACTTACTAACTTTAAATGCGGGGGCCTTAGATGCAGGAATGGTGACTGGCTCCTTAGTCCTTGGGTTGAGTCCTTTTCTTTCACTGCGGTGTCTTAATTCAAATGTTCCGAAACCTAATAATTGTACCTTTTCGTCTTTAGAAACTGCGTCTATAACTGATTCCATAAAAGCTGCTAAGGCCTTTTCAGTGTCCTTTTTGGTTAATCCACTTCTTTCAGACATATCTGAAATTAATTCTGTTCTATTCATAAGTTTCCTCCATTTTTGAATTACCAATGAGTAAAATCTCACCGATATGATTAAAGTCGATTTATCGATTAATGTGACTTTAAAATGTATAATACACTAATTATTTTATTTTGTCAACTAACTTTTTAACTTTAACCTTTAGCAAAGTGAAAAAAGGTTATACTTTCCTAAAACCTAAGAAACAGCATTTTACAAAACATAAAAATTTATGAAATATTATATCCAAACTATTGAATAGATTCTTTTAAATTGGTATAATAATACGATAGTATAAATTCCACTAGGAGGAAATTAAAGTGAACGATAAAAAATATTATATAACTACACCGATTTATTACCCTTCGGGTAAACCTCATATTGGGCATGGATATTGTACAGTTGCTTCAGATGCAATTGCAAGATATAAAAGACTTTCAGGATATGACGTTATGTTTTTAACAGGAACAGACGAACATGGTCAAAAGATTGAAATAGAGGCTTCGAAAAAGGGAGTAACTCCAAAAGAATATTTAGATAAAATTGTGAAGGAATTTACAGACCTATGGAAACTGCTAAATATTTCAAATGATAAGTTTATCAGAACAACAGACGATTATCACCAAAAAGCTGTTCAAAGAATATTTAGAAAATTATATGATAAGGGTGAAATCTATAAAGGAAAGTATAAGGGCTGGTATTGTACACCGTGTGAATCATTTTGGACAGAAAATCAACTTAACGATGGAAAATGTCCGGATTGTGGCCGTGAAGTAAAATGGACAGAAGAAGAAGCATACTTTTTTAAGCTTTCTAACTACGGAGATAGACTTTTAAAGTTGTATGAAGAACATCCAAACTTCATTCAACCCGAAAGCAGAAAGCATGAAATGATAAATTTCATAAAAAAAGGTCTTGATGACTTATGCGTTACCAGAACAAGCTTTAGCTGGGGAATACCTGTAGACTTCGATCCTAAGCATGTAGTATATGTTTGGCTTGACGCCTTGACTAACTATATAACTGCTATGGGTTATGGTTCTGATGACGACAGTGACTATCAAAAATATTGGCCGGCAAATGTACATTTTGTTGGTAAGGAAATTGTAAGATTCCATACAATTATTTGGCCGGCTATGCTTATGGCACTAGATTTACCGCTTCCTAAGCAGGTTTATGGACATGGATGGTTGCTTTTTGGTGATGGAAGCAAGATGTCAAAATCAAAAGGAAATGTTGTTGATCCGGTCATATTATGTAACCGTTATGGTGTTGACGCAATAAGATATTTCTTGCTAAGAGAAATACCTTTTGGTGCTGACGGTAATTTTACAAACGAAGCTCTTATTAATAGAATTAATTTTGATTTAGCTAATGATTTAGGAAACTTGCTTTCTCGTACAACTGCTATGATAAATAAATATTTCGGAGAAAACATCCCCGATGAAAGAGAAAGCGAAGAAATAGATAAAGAACTAATAGATATGGCATTAAGCTTAAAAGGTAAGTATGAGGGGCATATGGAGCATTTCCAATTTTCCTCAGCTTTAGGAGACATTTGGAAGCTTATATCAAGATGTAATAAATATATTGATGAAACAATGCCTTGGGTGCTTGGCAAGGATCCAGATAAAAAGGCAAGACTTGCTTGTGTACTTTATAATCTTTGTGAGTCGTTAAGGATTATATCTATATTGCTTTCCCCATTTATGCCTGAAACTGCGCCAAAGATTCAAACACAAATCGGATGTAGTGGAGATTGTGTTTCATTTGAAGCGGCAGCGAAATGGGGACTTATAACTTCCGAAAATAAAATTAAAAAGGGAGAAACATTGTTCCCGAGGATAGATGTTGAAAAAGAGATAGAAGAGTTAAACAAATTAATAGAAGAATCCAATAAGTCTGTAAAAAAAGAGAAGGATTCGATAGAGGGGATTGCCCAAATAGGAATAGAAGATTTCTGCAAGATAGAACTTAAAGTTGCAAAAATAGAAGCGTGCGAAAAAGTAAAAAAAGCTAAAAAGCTATTAAAACTTACATTGAATGATGGAGTAGAGCAAAGAACAGTGGCTTCAGGAATAGCCCAATATTATACTCCTGAGCAACTAGAAGGTCGAAATGTCATTTTGGTTTCGAATTTAAAACCTGCAAAACTTTGTGGGGTGGAGAGTCGCGGAATGATATTGGCAGCAGAATGTAATGACGAAGAAAATCCGGTTAGAGTTATCTTTGCAGATGATATACCGGTGGGTAGTAAGATCAGGTAGTCTAATATGAATGCTATATTTGATTCGCACGCTCATTATGATGATAAAATGTTTGATGATGATAGAGATTCTCTTTTAAATGGAATGCAAAAACAAGGTGTTGAAGCAATAGTTAATTGTGGTGTTGATTTAGAGAGCTCTCAAAAAAGCATAGAGCTCGCAAATAAATATAATTTTATATGGGCGGCTGTTGGTATTTATCCACACCAAACATCTGCCCTACCTAAGGACTACATTTATCACTTAAATGAATTTTTAAAGAATGAAAGAGTTTTGGCCTTAGGAGAAATAGGACTTGACTATCATTATGACTTTTCATCAAAGGATTTTCAAAAAAGAATCTTTGATGAACAACTTTCCTTGGCTAAGGAAACAAATACTCCTGTGATAATACATGACCGTGAAGCACATGAAGATGTTTTGAATGCGTTAAAATGTTATAAACCATCAGGAGTAATACATTGCTTTTCCGGAAGTATGGAAATGGCAAAGGACATAATAAAATTAGGTATGTATATTGGTGTAGGTGGAGCAGTTACGTTTAAAAATGCAAAGAAATTGCCGGATATAGTTAAGCATATACCTATAGAAAATATATTGCTCGAGACAGACTGCCCTTATATGACTCCTGTACCGTTTAGAGGTAAACGGTGCGATTCATCATATATAAAATTTACAGCAGAAAAAATTGCAGATATAAAAGGAATGTCTGTAGATGAGGTAATAACAGCAACAGCGTTAAATGCATATAGACTTTTTTCAATCAGTTGTAAGGAGGTACAATAAATGACAATAACATATGAACTTGAAGATAAGCTTTATGTTAATATAACTAACGCATGCCCCAATAATTGTGATTTTTGTATCAGAAACAATGGGGATGGAGTAGGAGATGCAGAGAATTTGTGGCTTGAACGAGAGCCAACCAAAAAAGAAATAGTTGCAGATATATTAAGCAGAGACTTATCGGAGTATTCAGAATTAGTTTTTTGTGGATATGGTGAGCCTACTTGCAGGCTTAAGGATATTCAATATGTATGCCATGAAATAAGAAAGAAATCATCGATAAAGATTCGTATAAATACTAATGGATTGTCGAACTTAATACACAATAGACATACAGAAAAAGAATTTAAAAATCTTGTCGATAGCATGTCGATAAGTCTAAACGCATCAAATGCCCAGGAATATGACCGCATATGTCATTCGAAATTTGGAAGCAACGCGTTTTATGCTGTTTTAGAATTTGCAGAAGATGTAAAAAAATATGTGCCTGATGTTACATTAACTATAGTCGATAATAATACTCCAAAAGAGGAAATAGAAGCTTGTCGAGAAAAATGTAATAATATAGGCGTAAATTTTAGAGTTAGAAAATATATAAAATAAAGTATCAAATTAGGTAAAGGTGGTATAGCCTTTTGTAACTATACCACTTTTTAGTGGAAATAAAAGGGCAGATACATGGTAAAAATCCGTGTATCTGCCTTTTTGTATATATAAAATTAGGCGATAGTCGTGCACTTATTTATAAAGTTATATAATTTTAAAAACGTTTGGTATATTATTATCAAAATTTATATTTGCTTTTTGTGCCTGTGAATGCTGATATTTTCTCAGTACACGATATAGTTTGTTGTCCTTTATAAATTTTGCACCTGTTTGCTTAAAATAGAAGCTTATATTATTGCTTATGCACTGTGATCTTATATCTAATATCCAGTCATAATTGCACACTCTAGCGCTATTACCTGATTCTCCTCCTGCTATTACCTGGCTAATATCATTCGTTAAGTATGGTAACAAGTTGATTTTTTCCAGCAATGGTTCACAAATTATAGCCTTGTGTTTTATCGGTAAGCTTAGATAAATAGGAAGCCTATAATCTGCTCTTTCTTGATTTTCTGCTGTACAGCAAATGCAAACATTATCATAACCATCTCCCCAATCATTTGGAAGATTAACGTGAAATCTATCAATCCTTTTAGTTATAATGAGAAAGTACAAATCTTTGCGTGTTCTTATCATATCCCATGCATCGATTCGCCAATCATCAGCATCTTCTAGAAAAAAATCAGAAGTAAAACATGTATAAACTATTTCACCAGGTTTTATTTTATATTTACCATTTCTGTCCGTTTTTATTGGCAAATTAAAGTTTGAGGTTTTCACAACTATAGAACTGTCTCTATCATACTGTATATCTTGCCTATATACATAACAATTTTTACATCCACTACTAATTTTGTGGCAACCGTGCCATAAATTCCATATAGCCATATTTTCACCTGATTTCTTTACCGTAAAACATATATTTTATTGCATATTTATGTACTGTAGCTTTGATATTTAGATAAATTTATAAAAGCTTGATTTTTTAAGATTTCTATTGCTTGTGCCTACAGATTATACTTCGCTTTGTGTTAGTCACTTTATAGTTATAATAAATTGATAAATAAAAAACCGCCGGTAGAACCGGCGGAATAAGTTACTTGTTTATAGAATTTAGTCTGCGAGCGAGGGCGGACTTCTTTCTAGCTGCAGTGTTCTTATGAAGAATTCCTTTAGCTGCTGCTTGGT
This sequence comes from uncultured Eubacteriales bacterium, assembly GCA_934464585.1. Classification (GTDB taxonomy): domain Bacteria; phylum Bacillota; class Clostridia; order Oscillospirales; family Acutalibacteraceae; genus CAKSJY01. The sequence continues at coordinate 13,964 of CAKSJY010000014.1, read as the reverse complement.
CAATCTTTTTGATTGCTTGGCATACAGATTCTTTACTGTCTGCTGCATTGTTTTCAATAGAAGTCACAGCATTTTTAACTGTTGTTTTTAAAGCAGAGCGAAATGCTTTGTTTCTAGCAGCTTTTGTTGCAGTTACTTTTACACGTTTTTTTGCAGATTTAATGTTTGGCATGGTCACACCTCCTTTTGCTCGTTGACAGATGTTAATATTTTAGCACATATGTAAATTAAAAGTCAATAATTTTATTTAAGTGTGGTAGAATCAGGAAATTTAGGCTACGAAAAAAGGGATTGAAGTACCATATATTTTTACGTAATAAAAATTTTAGGAGATAAAACTTGAAATAAATTTTAAAAAGCTGTTTAACATTGTGTTTATATGTAATATAATATTATAAGTATAATTTTTGAGGAGTTGTAAATTAATTGGTTAATAGAGATATTTTAGATAAAATACAAAAAATACATTTCATAGGCATAGGGGGATCCGGAATGTGTCCTATGGCAGAAATATTAAAGGAAAAAGGTTATACAATAACCGGATCAGATGTATATGAGTCAGATACACTTCAAAAAGTAAAAGCTAGAAATATACCTGTGTTTATGGGACATAAAGAAGAAAATGTAGCAGATACAGAACTTGTAGTGTATTCAGCAGCTATAAAGCAAGATAACCCTGAAATTGTTGCAGCCAAAAAGAAGAATATTCCTGTAGTAGAAAGATCAGTAATGCTTGGAATATTAACAGATAGATATAAAAATTCAATAGCAGTTTCAGGAACTCATGGAAAAACAAGTACCACAGCTATGATTACACAAATATTAATAGGTGCTAAACTTGACCCTACAGCTATAATAGGCGGAACACTTCCGGCTATTGGAGGAAATAGCCATATAGGTAATTCAGATACAATCGTGTGTGAAGCTTGCGAATATGTAGATACATTTTTGCAACTTTCTCCTTCTGTAGCTGTTATTTTAAATATAGATGCTGATCATCTTGACTATTTTAAAAATCTTGAGAATATAAAAAAATCATTTAGAAAATTTGCAGAGAAGGCCTCAGATTGTTTAATTGTAAATGGTGATGATAAGAATACACTTGATGCAATTGATGGTATAAAAACAAAGACAATAACCTATGGTTTAGACGAAAAGAATGATTACTATGCTTGTGATATATCTACAAATGGTGGTATTCATAGTACATTTACCTTAATGCATAAATCTAATAAACTTGGGGTTATAACTTTGAATGTTCCGGGGAAACATAATATATATAATGCTTTAGCAGCAATTGCAACTTGCCATTATCTAAATGCAAATATAGAGGACATCATTTCATCCATAGGTAAGTTTACCGGAGTTCATAGAAGATTTGAGATTTTAGGAAAGCCAAAGGGAATAGTTGTTGCTGATGACTTTGCTCACCATCCAACAGAAATTACTGCTGTTCTAACTTCTGCTATGTCTATGGGATTTAAGAGAGTATGGGTAGTATTTCAGCCTCATACTTATTCAAGAACATATTTATTAATGGATGATTTTGCAAAAGCACTATCGATAGCTGATAATGTTGTTATATCTGAAATTCTTCCGGTTAGAGAGACGAATACTTATAACGTAAAATCGCAGGACTTAGGAGAAAAAATAGAGGGTTGTGTATGCATAGATACATTTGAGGATATAACCGAATATATCCATAAAAATGCAGAACCCGGAGACTTAGTTTTAACAGTTGGTGGCGGAAATGTATATAAGTGTGCGAATATGATATTAAAGCGTTTAGCTGATTAGTAATCGATTTTTTTAGGTTTATGTTTTTATGGAGGAATTATTTTGAAAGAAGTGGAAATATTTACAGATGGTGCTTGTCAGGGTAATCCAGGGCCCGGTGGTTGGGGTGCAATATTAAAGTATAACGAGCATGAAAAGGAAATATCGGGAGGTGAAGCTCATACAACAAACAACCGTATGGAAATCAGTGCTGTACTTGAGGCTGTTAAATTGCTAAAAGAACCGTGTAGCATTACGTTATATAGTGACTCACAGTATGTTTGTAATGCTATAGAAAAAGGTTGGGCGAAAAAGTGGCAATCAAACGGTTGGATGAGGAATAAAAAGGACCCTGCGATAAATTCTGATTTATGGGAAGCACTTTTAAGTCAACTATCTAAACATAAAACAAAGATAGTGTGGGTGAAAGGTCATGCCGGACATCCGGAGAATGAACGTTGCGATAGATTGGCTGTTGCAGCAGCTCAAAAATTTAAATAAAAATATTTTCTCTTGCAAAGTACACCTTATTGGTGTATATTAATAATGTGATATTTTTTATTGGAGGGATTTTTTATGTCGCGTTTTGTTTATGCAGATAATGCAGCAACAACACCGGTATTAGATGAAGTACTAAAGGAAATGATTCCTTATTATAAAGACTATTATGGAAATCCATCAAGCCTATATTCAGTTGGAAGAGAAGCAAAAAAGGCAGTGGAACTTTCCAGAGAAACTGTAGCTGATTGCTTAAATGCAAGCCCAAATGAAATATTTTTTACTTCCGGAGGAAGTGAAGCTGATAACTGGGCAATTAAGGGTGTTGCTTTAGAACAAAAAAAGAAAGGCAAAAACCATATAATATCATCTAAATTTGAGCACCATGCAGTTTTGCATACTTTAAATTCACTTGAAAAACAGGGTTTTGAAGTTACTTATTTAGATGTACACTCAGATGGTTTGGTACGTGTTGAAGAGCTTGAAAATGCAATTAAGGATACAACAGCACTAGTCACAATCATGTATGCCAATAATGAGATAGGGACTATTCAACCTATAGGAGAAATTGGAGCTGTATGCAGAAAGCATGGCGTTATTTTTCATACAGACGCTGTACAAGCAATTGGAAATGTTAAAATAGATGTTAAGGAACAAAATATAGACTTACTTTCATTAACTGCTCATAAGATTCATGGCCCTAAAGGTGTTGGGGCTTTGTATATAAAAAAAGGAATTAGAATTTCAAACTTAATTGATGGGGGAGCACAAGAAAGAGGTCGTCGTGCGGGTACTGAGAATGTTGCGGGTATAGTAGGCCTTAGCAAAGCAATGAAAATTTCTTGTTCAACAATAGACCAGAGAATAGAAAAACTTACAAAGCTTAGAGATAAAATGATAGACGGTGCTCTTAAAATTGAAAGATCACGTCTAAACGGTCATAGAGAAAAGAGACTTCCCGGAAATGTAAACTTGTGTTTTGAGGGTATTGAAGGTGAGTCACTCTTATTGATGCTTGATATGAATGGTATTTGTGGATCCTCCGGATCTGCGTGTACTTCCGGCTCACTTGATCCTAGTCATGTTTTGTTGGCAATAGGTCTTCCTCATGATATTGCACATGGATCACTTAGACTTTCATTTTCTGATCAAAACTCTATGGAAGATGTAGATTATATTTTAGAAGTTCTTCCCAAAATAGTTGAACGCTTAAGGGCAATGTCGCCACTTTGGGAAAAGATAAAAGCAAACAATAATTAATAAAGGGAGAAATCGTTATGGCATATAGTCAAAAGGTTATGGAGCATTTTGCAAACCCAAGAAATTGTGGAGAGCTAGAGGATGCTAATGGTATTGGTGAAGTAGGCAATGCAAAATGCGGAGATATAATGAAAATGTATATCAAAGTTGAAGATAATATAATTAAAGATGTAAAGTTTAAAACTTTTGGATGCGGAGCAGCAATAGCTACAAGCTCTATGGCAACTGAATTAATAAAAGGTAAAACTATAGAGGAAGCATTGGCATTAACAAATAAAGCTGTTATGGAAGCTTTAGATGGTTTACCGCCTGTGAAGGTTCATTGTTCCGTTTTAGCAGAACAGGCAATAAAGGCAGCTTTGTCTGATTATTATACAAAAAAAGGAATAGATCCTTCGCTATTTATAAAAAATATTCCTTCCTGCGATGACGAACATACAGATTGCGCCTGTGACAACAAATAATATTGTATTATGACAGCTAATAAAGGCAGACTTGTAAAAAAATATTATAAGTCTGCCTTTAGTTTGATAATATGACTTTTAATTTCGCTTTAATAGCGTTATAATATTAATATAAAATAAAGGAATTTGGTGATAGTAGTATGCCTATTAAATTTACTGTATCTTTAGATAAGCTAAAAAAAGAGCTTCTTATGGAAACAATATATATGCCATGCGATCCCAGCGAAATATTAATAGCATCTAAAGATGTAAATCGCCCGGGGCTTGAGCTTATGGGATATTTAGACTACTTTGATAATACCAGAATTTTAATATTCGGAAATGCAGAAATGGATTTTTTATCGAGATTTACAAGCAAAGAGAGGCTCGAGTTAATTAGAAAGATTTTTGAAAAAAGGCCTCCGGCAGTAATTTTCGCAAGAAAATTAAAACCATATGATGAATTTATAACTGCAGCAAGAGAGTTTTCTATACCATTGTTAAGTTCCTCAGAGACAACTTCAACCTTGGTAGCTGCACTTATTTCATATATGACAGTTGAGCTTGCACCAAGGATTACTAGACATGGTGTACTTATAGAAGTATATGGTGAGGGTGTATTTTTAACAGGTGACAGTGGAGTCGGTAAAAGTGAAACTGCTATTGAACTTATAAAGAGGGGTCATCGTTTAATTGCAGATGATGCTGTTGAAATACGCAAAATTTCAAGAGATTCTCTAATTGGTTCTGCTCCGAAAAATATAAGGCATTTTATTGAACTTAGGGGAATAGGAATTATAAATGCCCGCAGGATATTTGGTATGGGTGCGGTAAAGCTTACTGAAAAAATTGATATTGTTATAAATCTTGAGTTTTGGGATAATTCAAAAATATATGATCGTATGGGTATGGAAAATACATATACCGATATTTTAGGAGTTAATGTACCTATATTAACTATACCGGTAACTCCGGGAAGAAACCTAGCCGTAATAATAGAAATTGCTGCTATGAATAACAGACAAAAAATGATGGGGCATAATGCGGCAGAGGAACTTCTTGAAAATTTAGGTATGGATTATGATGACGTAAAATCAAAATAAATTTAAGAGGTGAAATTAGATGAAAATAATTGCAGATACACATTGCCATACAATTGCTTCTACACATGCATACAGTACCATTATGGAAAATGTTAATATAGCTTCACAGAGAGGGCTTTATGCTATTGCTATAACTGATCATGCCAGAACACTTCCGGGTGCTCCGGGAGAATGGTATTTTGAAAATTTAAGAGTACTTCCTAAGAAAATAAATGGTGTGTTTGTTTTAAAAGGAATAGAGGCTAATATATTAGATGAAAATGGAAGTTTAGATATATTACCAGAAGAAGAAAAAACTCTTGAATGGGTTGTTGCGTCAATTCATAATCCGGCGACAAACCTATTAAAAGGTGACTTCGAAGCTTGTACAAATGCTATGTTGAATATAGCAAAAGATAAAAGAGTAAATGTTATAGGACATAGCGGGACTGAAGTATATAAATATGACTATGAGAAGCTTATTCCTATTTTTGGTGAAAATGGTAAACTTGTTGAAATAAATAACGCTTCATTTAAAGTACGTAGGACTTCTGTGGAAAATTGCAAACAGATAGCATTGCTTTGCAAAAAATATAATGTACCTGTTGTATTAAATTCAGATTCACATTTTTGTATGCAGATAGGTAACGTGGAAAATTCTATTAAATTGCTTGAAGAAATAGACTTTCCCGAAAGCTTAGTTGTTAACGCAGATCCTGAACGTTTTAAAAAGTATTTAACTCAATATACGCACTTTTTTGATGATTGAACCGGAGGAAATAATGTATAAATATTCTGAACTACTTGATAGCTTTAAAAATCTTAATTGTAAAATTACTGAAAATGAGCCAATGTCTAAGCATACAACCTTTTCTATAGGCGGAAATGCAGATGTTTTTATTACAGTAAATGACGAGAAATCTTTAAAGGAGATAATATTAAAAGCAAAAGAAAATAATATCCCAATATTTATTCTTGGAAAGGGATCTAATATATTGGTTTCAGATAAGGGTATTCGTGGGATTGTTATAAAATTAGACGGGGCGTTTTCTGAAATCAAAATGATAGATGAAAATACAATAGAATGCGGTGCAGGAGTAAGTCTTTCAAGGCTCTGTTCATTTGCACAAAAAAATGCCCTTTCAGGATTAGAATTTGCTTGGGGTATACCTGGGTCATGCGGAGGAGCAGCATATATGAATGCCGGCGCATATTCCGGTGAAATGAAAGATGTTATTGTTTTTTGCAGACATGTCGATAATATGGGAAATTGCGAGACGATCTATAAGGATGAATTGGATTTATCATATAGACACAGTATATATTCAGAGAAAGAATGTGTAATTACATCTATAGCTGTAAAATTAAAGAAAGATAATTGCGAGGATATAAAATCAAGAATGGATGAATATTTGAATCGCAGAAAAACTAAGCAGCCTCTTGAATTCCCGAGTGCCGGAAGTGTTTTTAAACGTCCTGAAGGGTATTTTGCTGGGGCATTAATTCAAGAGTGCAATCTTAAAGGTGCGAACGTAAATGATGCTTATGTGAGTGAAAAACATAGTGGATTTATAATAAATAAAGGTAACGCTAAGTGTAGTGATGTCTTAGAATTAATCGATCATATTCAAAATGTGGTAAAAAGGGAAACAGGAGTTTTTCTTGAATGTGAAGTAAAAAAGATCGGGGATTTTGTTTAATAATTATATTGGAAGGAGACGTATAATGGAATTTATTATAGTTACAGGCTTATCAGGTGCAGGAAAATCAAGGGCCATAGATGCTTTTGAGGATATTGGATTTTATTGTATAGATAATATTCCAACAAAATTAATACCAACAGTTTATGACCTTTGCAAGCAAGCAAAGGATAATTCAATGGAAAAGGTTGCAATTGTTACAGATGTACGTGGAAAGGGAATGTTTAGTAGCCTTTTTGATGCACTAGATAAATTAAAAGAGAATAACTGCCAATATAAAATACTATACTTAGATGCACGTGACCACGTTTTGGCAAGAAGATATAAAGAAACCAGAAGAAAGCATCCACTTTCGGAAAACCATTTAGGATCTATATTAGAGGCGATACAGTTTGAAAGAGAAATTTTAAATCCAATAAAAGAACGTGCGGATTATGTTATAGACACGTCGTTTATTTCTCCTGCCTTGTTAAAGGAACGTATTTCAGAGTTGTTTTTAGAGGATTCCACAGCGGCACTTATGGTAAACTGTGTTTCGTTCGGGTTTAAATACGGAACTCCTTCAGAGGCAGATTTAATATTTGATGTAAGGTGCCTTCCAAATCCTTATTATGTAGAGGAACTAAGGAATCATACCGGGCTTGATAGTGATGTTAGAGAGTATGTGATGAAATGGGATCAAACAAAGGGTTTTGTTGAAAGATGGATATCTTTAATCGATTACATGCTTCCGCTATATAGGAATGAAGGAAAAAGTCAATTGGTTGTTGCTATGGGATGCACAGGTGGAAAACATCGCTCTGTAGCACTAGCGCAATACTTATATAATCATATGCTCGACCTAAATCAGAGAGCAAGCGTGCATCATAGAGATATACATAAGTTATAATAGGTGGTATAATGTCGTTTTCATTAAAAGTTAAAAATGAGATTTACTCAAACAAACCGAAATGTTTCACACAAATAAGTGCTGAAATGTACGGTTTGTTATTGTTTTCTAAAAATTTTTTTTCAGAAAAGTTTGTTTTTTCTTCAAAAAGTCGTCAAATTATCAATTTTGCTGCGGACTATTTAACACAATATCTTTCTGTACCGGTAAAAATAGAAACTTCATTGCATTATAACAAGGGGAGTAATATTATCTTGTCATTGGTAGATCAGAGCGATATAGATAATATATATAGGTTTTTTTATAATGAAAGGTATTCTGAGAATGTATATATAAATTTTAATAATTTAAAAAGTGAAGAGGAAATCTCCTCATTTTTAAGTGGAGTGTTTTTAGTTTGTGGGAGTGTTATTAATCCACAAAAGGAGTATAGACTAGAATTTTCAGTTCAAAATCCCAAATTGGTTGATGATCTTTTATGTTTAATTTCCAACCTTCCGATAAATATTTTACCTAAGTGCGTTAAAAAGAAGGACAAATTTTCAATTTACATTAAAGAGAGCCAACAGGTTTTTGACTTTTTAGCATTTATAGGTGCACCAAATTCTGCGATGGAACTTATCCAAGTTAAGATGGTAAAAGAAGTTAGGAATTATGTTAATAGAACAACAAACTTTCAAACAGCAAACTTGAGTAAAACAGCCAATGCAGCGCTTATTCAAATAAAAGCAATCGATACAATAGAAAAGGAAAAGGGAATTGATTTATTACCCGACGAGCTCAAAGAAATCGCGATATTAAGAAAAAAGAATCCGGATATGTCATTAAGCGAACTTGGCAAAGCACTTAGTTCACCACTTAGCAGGTCAGGGGTTAATCATAGATTAAGAAAAATAATAGATATTTCCGAAAGTTTAAAAAAGGAGGTTGACTGATTATGGGGGACTTTGTGCATCTACATGTTCATACGGAATATAGCCTGCTTGATGGTGCATGTAGATTAAGAGATCTGTTTTCGTGTGTGAAAAATTTAGGACAAGATGCAGTTGCAATAACTGATCATGGAGTTATGTACGGCGTTATTGATTTCTATAAACTTGCAAAGAAGAATGGAATAAAACCTATTATAGGTTGTGAAGTTTACGTATCTCCAAGAAAGCGTACAGATAAGATTTATGAATATGATTCGGATAATAGACACCTTGTTTTGCTTTGCAAAAATAATGTCGGATATCAAAATTTAATTAACATGGTTTCAAAGTCATGGACTGAGGGATTCTATAATAAACCGAGAATTGATGAGGAATTATTAGAAAACAATAGCGAGGGCCTTATTGCGCTTTCAGCATGTCTTGCAGGAGAAATTCCTAAATTACTTTTGAATTCTCAATATGATTTAGCAAAAGAAAAGGCTTTAAAATATAAAAAAATATTTGGTGAAGATAGTTTCTATTTAGAGTTGCAGGATCATGGAATTAAAGAGCAAAAACTCCTTAATTCATTGCTTATAAAACTTTCTAAAGAGACTGATATTCCACTTGTTGCAACAAATGACTGCCATTATCTTAATCAAGAAGACAGTAAAATGCATGACGTTCTTTTGTGTATACAAACCAATAAAACATTAGAAGATGAAAATCGTTTTGAATTTTCGTCAGATCAATTTTACTTAAAAAGTGAAGACGAAATGAAGGCACTTTTTCCTATGCAGTATGAGGCAATTGAAAACACTAAGAAAATAGCGGATATGTGTAATGTTGAATTTGAGTTTGGAAACACAAAATTACCTCATTTTGAAGTTCCAAACGGTCAAGATCATTTTGAATATTTTAGAAATGAATGCTATAAGGGACTATATAAACATTATACAGATAATCCGGATAAATCCCTTATTGATCGTTTAGAATATGAACTTAATACTATAAATAAAATGGGGTATGTTGACTATTATCTTATAGTCAATGATTTTGTAAGTTATGCAAAGTCCGTTAACATATCAGTAGGACCCGGAAGAGGTTCCGGAGCCGGAAGCTTAGCGGCGTATTGTATAGGTATTACCGGAATTGATCCTATAAAATATAACTTGATTTTTGAACGATTCTTAAATCCAGAAAGGGTTAGTATGCCTGACTTTGATATAGACTTTTGTTATGAAAGACGCCAGGAAGTTATAGACTATGTAATAAGGAAATATGGTGCTGACCATGTTGCACAAATTGTTACTTTTGGTACTATGGCAGCAAGAGGTTCGATTCGAGATGTAGGAAGAGTTATGGCTATACCGTATTCAGACGTAGATTCTGTTGCAAAGTTGATCCCGATGGAATTGGGGATGACAATCGACAAGGCATTGAACGTTTCACAAGAGCTTAAGTCTATGTATGATACAAACTTGAGAGTTAGGGAGCTTATTAATACAGCAAAAAAGATAGAGGGTATGCCAAGGCATACTTCAACACATGCAGCCGGTGTAGTTATAACGCGTGATCCGGTAAGTTGTTATGTTCCACTTGCGAAGAATGATTCCTCTATAGTTACACAATATACGATGACTACACTAGAGGAATTGGGCCTTTTGAAGATGGATTTTCTTGGGCTTAGGAATTTAACAGTACTAAACGATACAAAAAATATGATTAAAAAGGATAATCCTCAATTTGAACTTTCAGATATAAAAGAAGACCGTGATGTGTTTGAAATGTTTTCAAAGGGGGATACCGATGGTGTATTTCAGTTTGAATCTGCAGGTATGAAAAGCGTATTAATGCAGCTAAAACCGGAAAATATAGAAGATCTTATTGCAGTTATATCTCTTTATCGACCTGGACCTATGGAGTCTATTCCTATGTATATTCAAAATAGGCATCATCCGGAAAAGGTTACATATATGCATCCTATGCTTTCAAAAATACTTGATGTTACATATGGATGTATAATTTATCAAGAACAAGTAATGCAGATTTTTAGAACTCTAGCGGGATATTCTTTAGGTAGAGCGGATATTGTACGTCGTGCTATGTCTAAGAAAAAAGCAGACGTTATGGAAAAGGAACGAAAAATATTTATTCACGGACTTATAGATGAAGACGGAAATATTGAGGTTGAGGGTTGCATTAGACGTGGCATAAGCGAAGAAATTGCAAATAAAGTTTTTGGACAGATGGAAAGTTTTGCATCGTATGCATTTAATAAGTCTCACGCTGCAGCGTATGCTTTTATTTCTTATCAGACAGCATGGTTAAAATGTAAATACCCTAAAGAGTATATGGCCGCGCTTATGACAAGTGTTTTAGATAATACTAATAAGGTGTCGGAGTATATACTTGAGTGTGACAAAATAGGAATTAAGGTTTTACCGCCGAGTGTAAATGAAAGTGATAATAGATTTACAGTTTCAGGTGAAAATATTCGTTTTGGCCTTTTAGCAATTAAAAATTTAGGTACAGGGCTTATAAATAGATTAGTATATGAAAGAAAGAAGAGCGGGAAATTTAAATCATTTTATGATTTTTGCGAGCGTATGTATGGCAAAGATATGAATAAGCGTGCACTTGAAAGTTTAATAAGATCCGGGGCATTAGATGGCCTCGATGCTAATAGACACCAAATGTTAAGTTCGATGAATGCTATATTGGATAACCTCGATTCGGATAGGAAAAATAATATTGAAGGTCAGATAGGATTTTTTGATATTGGTGAGAATACAGATTCAGCAAAGGGATATGAGCTACCAAAGTTGAAAGAATTTCCATTACCTGAGATTTTAGCTATGGAAAAGCAAGTTGCAGGTATATATTTATCCGGACACCCGTTATCAGAATATACAGAAACGTTTAGGAAAATAAAGGCTACAAAAATAAGTGATATATTTGAGTATTCTAAGCCTGAAATCGGAAAAATTAAAGACGGAGATATGATAACAATTTTGGCAATTATTTCAAATGTGAATTTAAAGACTACAAGATCAAATACTACTATGGCATTTGTAGATATAGAGGATACGTCATCAGTGATAGAGATGATAGTATTCCCAAAATTGTTGCATGAATATTCATTCATTTTAAAAGAGGGCAATATTGTAAAAATTTTAGCTAAGGTTAATGTAAGGGAAGATGACGACCCAAAGGTAATTTGTGAGAAAATTTACCCTACAAGTCCAACAGATACTACATTGTGTGTTGAAGCTTCTTCGAATCCTGTACCTAAAAAGTCAAGTGCAAAACAAGGACTTTATATAAAATTTGAAAATAATAATCCCAAAATGTTTGAAAGAGCAAAGCTACTAATAAGTATCTTTGATGGAAATATGCCGGTTTATTTCTATTTTTCAGATTTAAATAAGCTTGTAATTGCACCAAGAAGTCTTTGGGTGGATATTAATGACGTATTAGTGAATGAATTGAAAAATATAATTGGAAATGAGAATGTAATATTTAGAAATTAAAATGATTTGTCATATAGTGTTGTTATATTAAATGATTTGTGATATAATCAATAAATAAAAAAAGTTGTAATTAGGAGGGGTATGTTATGAATAGAAGGGCAATAGCAGTTCTAACAAGTGGTGGAGATGCTCCGGGTATGAATGCAGCAGTTAGAGCGGTTGCCAGATCTGCGATTTCCAACGGGATGCGAGTTATAGGTGTACACAGAGGTTATAATGGCTTAATAAACGGAGATGTATTTGATATGAACTTAAGAAGTGTTTCAGATACAATCCATCGTGGTGGAACGCTCCTTTATACAGCAAGAAGCCCCGAATTTAGAACCGAAGAAGGAATCCAAAAGGCAGTTAACACTTGCAAGTGTTTAGGCATAGAAGGTGTTGTAGTTATTGGCGGAGATGGATCCTTTAGAGGTGCAAGAGATTTAACTAATGCAGGTATACCTTGTATTGGAATTCCAGGAACAATAGATAATGATATAGCTTGTAGTGAGTATACAATAGGGTTTGATACTGCTATGAATACCGCTATGGCTATGGTAGATAAAATTCGTGATACTGCACAGTCTCATGATAGATGTAGCGTTGTTGAAGTTATGGGAAGAAGGTGCGGAGATATTGCACTTCATACCGGTATTGCTGTTGGAGCTACTGCAGTGTTGGTTCCGGAAGTTAAATTTGACTTTGATGTTGATATAGTAAAAAGAATAAGATATACCCAAATGACTGGCAAAAAGCACTTTATAATAATAGTCGCTGAGGGCATAGGTGGTATTGATAAAATTGCAAAAGAAATAGAAAGTAGAACAGGCATAGAGTCTCGTACTACTATACTTGGCCATGTACAAAGAGGTGGTTCTCCTACTCTTAGAGATAGAGTTGTAGCAACTGAAATGGGTGTTAAAGCAGTAGAATTGCTCTTTAATGGAAAGGGAAACCGTATTGTTGCAATGCAAAATGGTAAAATAGTTGATTTTGATATAACTGATGCATTAAATATGACAAAAAGCTTTGATATAGACCTATATAAAGCAGCACTTAATGTATCAATTTAGTATATGGGTAAAAAGAGCCTTCATTGTTATTTATGAAGGCTTTTTAGCAATAATTTTATTAAATTTAAGAAAGGAAAATATATATGTTAGAATATAAATTTGATACTCAGCTATTAATTGAAGGTGAAAACTTATCTGATGAAGATATAAATGAATATATAAAGAAAAATTTTGAAGGTGATTCACTTTTAGTAGTTGGTGATGAAGACTTGGTTAAAATTCACTATCATACCAATACTCCATGGAGGGTATTAGAGTATTGTGCATCACTAGGAGACATATTTGATGTTGTAGTTGAAAATATGCAACGTCAGGAAGATGGACAAAAAGGTTAAGACTATTAAAAGGTATAGATATTTATATATTTAAAAGTAAAAGAGGAAAAATTTGAATATTTATTGCACTTTTACATAAAAAATTAATGGTGATTTTATACAAAAAGCATGTAAAATAATGTTGAAATTATGCTTTTTATAATATATAATATATTTATACAGTATTGAATTAAAGGGGGAAGACTAATGCTTAATTCAAAAAGAAGATATTTGCAAAAAATTAAAAAAAGGAAAGTAACTTTATGTATTGTAATTACCTTATTCATATTAAGCATGGCTTGTGCGGTGGTTATTTGGAATAATAAATCAACATTTGCGCAAGGTTCTTCCATATCAGGACTTTGTGGAGATAACATAACATGGAGTTTAAAAAACGGCGATACACTCCTTATTGAAGGTAAGGGAGAAATGTATGATTATGCTAAAAGTGAGGATGTCCCATGGAGTGAATACAGTAATAAAATTACTAAGGTAACATTTAA
>CAKSJY010000013.1 GCA_934464585.1 uncultured Eubacteriales bacterium | reverse complement strand
AAGACCTGAACGGTCTTATTGTACTCCTTAGGAAATTTTTTTGTATAACTTCCAATACGCACCCGCATAGCGGGGGGGTTTGTTTCGGACGTCCCACCATCAACCTGCTAAAAACCGACTAAAGCCGTAATGAAATGACCACTCTTCAATTTAATTCTGAAGAGTGGTCATTTATATACTATTTAGTTAGTTCAACATTTAGTTCTAAACTTGGTGAGGTGATCTTAGTTATTTCTCTTGATGACGGATCAAAAAAGACTGTATACTTAATACCATCACATTCACCACAAACTGAGTTATCTTTATTATTTATATTTAGAGATTCGCGTCCTTCAATATCTTTTAATATTCTATTGATAGATATTGGATATGAGTTTTCCTCAATTGGAAGATTGTGTGTCTCACAGTGTAAATCTTTAAATTCAATAAAGTTCTTATCATTAGATATATTAATAGTATATCCGCGAATCGCTTCAGGTTCATCTATTATAAATTCTGTTCCTTTTTCTTTGTCATTCTTTATCGTACATTTTGAATAGTTTCCATTATATTCAACATTCGCACCTGATGAAAAATCTGTCTTAATTTTAGTACTGGAGACGCTTTCGGTTTTATTGCAAGAAGAAAGAAGACAAATAGTACCTACAGCTGCAACAAGAAAAAGAAATAATTTTTTCATTAAATCACCTGCTAATTTAATTAGATAACACCTTGTCTTAACATAGCATCAGCAACCTTTTCAAAGCCTGCTATATTAGCACCTATTACATAATTACCGTCAAAGCCATATTTAGCAGCAGACTCTGAAATTTGTTTGAATATATTAACCATTATATCTTTAAGCTTTTGGTCAACTTCTTCAAATGACCAGGATAGTCTCATGCTGTTTTGGCTCATTTCAAGTGCAGAAGTAGCAACACCTCCGGCATTTGCAGCTTTACCTGGAGCAAATAAAATCTTATTTTGTAAAAATAGCTCTGTAGCATCAAGAGTTGTCGGCATATTTGCACCCTCTGCAACTGCTATTACACCGTTTTTAATTAGATTTTGTGCACCATTTTTATCTAATTCATTTTGAGTTGCACATGGTAAGGCAACATCACAAGCAATACTCCAGTCGAACTTTCCTTCATGATATTGAGCATTAGATTGATACTTAGGATATTCGATAAGTCTTTGATGATTAACTTCTTTAATTTCCTTTATAGCCTTTAAATCAATGCCATTTTCGTCATAAATCCAGCCTGTCGAGTCAGACATTGTAACAACCTTTGCACCCATTTGAATTGCTTTTTCAGCTGCATATATCGCAACATTGCCGGCACCGGAGATTGATACGGTTTTACCTTTAATATCGTGACCATTTTTCTTAAGCATTTCTTCTGTTAGATATAAAAGTCCATATCCTGTAGCTTCGGTACGTACAAGTGATCCGCCAAAATTTAAGCCCTTGCCGGTTAAAACACCTTCATATACGTTTCGAATTCGTTTATACTGACCAAATAAATAGCCTATTTCTCTTCCACCGACCCCAATATCACCTGCCGGCACATCAGTATCAGCACCAATATGTTTAGATAATTCAGTCATAAAGCTTTGGCAAAATGCCATAATTTCTCTATCACTTTTGCCTTTAGGATCAAAATCAGATCCACCTTTTCCTCCACCTATAGGTAACCCGGTTAATGCATTTTTGAATATTTGTTCAAATCCTAAGAATTTTATAATGCCAACATTAACAGACGGATGAAATCTTAGTCCACCTTTATATGGTCCGATAGCACTGTTAAATTGTACTCTATAACCACGATTTACCTGTACTTTTCCGTTATCGTCAACCCAGGAAACTCGGAATGAAATTAATCTTTCCGGTTCTGTAATTCTTTCTAATATACCCGCTTTTTCGTATTGTGGGTTCTTTTCGATTACAGGTTCTAAAGAAGTTAAAACTTCAGTTGCAGCCTGTTGAAATTCAGGTTCTGCAGGATTGTGTTCTATTAATCTTTCCAATTGTTCTTTAACGTATGACATATATTTCCTCCTAAAAAATTACTCTTTTTAATTTATCACATTTTTATTATATCACAATAATCCGTATTGTAGAATTATTTATGGTAAAATAAAGATAATAATTATACTATTTCCAGTGTTCATATGAAAATTCAGGATTAAAATAAAGGCCAACAGTATAATTTAGACTGTTGACATTTGACTGTTATCTTGCTAAACAGCACTGTATTTACAGTAACGAATTAAGAACATTATTACATTAACCTTTTTCATTTCAAAGAATTAAAACAATAAAATCTGTACTTTATCTCAATCTAAATTTATTGCACATTTATGTTGCTTATTAACATAATTACAATTTTTTGCTTTACATAAGGTTGCAATTATTGTAAAATAAAATAAAATGCTTTTTAAGGAGTGGTTTGCGTTGGAACCTAAATACAAAAGAATATTACTTAAACTAAGTGGAGAGGCGCTTGCAGGAGAAAGCGATCACGGAATAAATTTTGATACCGTTTTAAATATATGTTTGTCCATTAAAAAATGTGTTGAAATGGGAGCACAAGTTGCTATTGTAGTAGGCGGCGGAAATTTCTGGAGAGGACGTAGCAGCGGTAAAATGGATAGAACCCGTGCAGATCAAATGGGTATGCTTGCAACAGGTATAAATGCATTAGGTGTTGCTGATGCTCTTGAACAACTTGGTGTACCGGTTAGAGTTCAAACTGCAGTTAGTATGCCACAAATAGCAGAACCATATATTCGAAATCGAGCTATAAGACATTTAGAAAAAGGTAGAGTTGTAATATTAGGATGCGGAACGGGAAGCCCATATTTCTCAACCGATACAGCTGCAGCACTTCGTGCAGCTGAGATAGGTGCGGATGTAATTTTAAAAGCTACAATGGTTGACGGTGTATATGATAGCGATCCTAAGAAAAACCTAGATGCAATCAAATATGATTCTATTTCGTTCGCTGATGTTTTAAATAAAAACTTGGGTGTTATAGATAGTACAGCAGCTTCATTATGTAAAGATAATAATATACCACTATTTGTATTTAGTCTTGAAAATCCTGAAAATATAGCCTTGGCCGTTTGTGGAGAAGCTAACGGAACTATAGTAAGAAATTAAATTTGTGAGGAGAAATCATTATGAAAAAAATATTTAAAAATACTGAAGAAAAAATGACTAAGTCGATCGACTCTCTTGTTAAAGAATATGCATCTATTCGTGCAGGAAGAGCTAACCCTGCAGTACTTGATAAAATATTAGTTGATTATTACGATACACCAACACCTATAAATCAATTGGCCGCTGTATCTGTAACAGAAGCAAGAACTTTGACAATCCAACCTTGGGATATATCTGTTGTAAAAGGAATTGAAAAGGCAATTCAAACATCCGATTTGGGAATAAATCCTCAAACAGACGGAAAAACCATTCGTATAACATTTCCATCTTTAACAGAGGATCGTCGTCGTGAAATTGTTAAAGATATATCTAAGATAGGGGAGAATTCGAAAGTTTCTATTCGTTCAATTAGAAGAGATAGTATCGATAAGCTAAAACTTATGAAAAAAGAATCTGAAATTACCGAAGATGATTTAAAACAAGCTGAAAAAACAATTCAGGATTTAACCGACAAATTCTGCAAAGAAATAGATGAAATTTCTCAAAAGAAAGAAAAGGAAATAATGGAAATATAAATTTCCGGATTGGTAGTGTAAATACATATGGAAATATTAAAAGAAAGCAACCAAAATACATTACCTGTTCATATAGGGATAATTATGGACGGAAATGGTAGATGGGCGAAAAAAAGAGGCCTACCAAGATCAGCAGGTCATAAGGAAGGTGCCTCTAACTTTAGAGAAATAACAAAATATTGCAGTAATATAGGAATAAAATATCTTACAGTCTATGCTTTTTCTACAGAAAATTGGAAAAGACCAAACAAAGAAATTGATTTTCTAATGAATCTTTTCGAAAGTTATTTAAAAGAAGCTTTAAGTGATTTTCAAGATGAAAATATTAAAATTAACTTTATAGGCGATATGACCGCCTTTTCCAAAAAACTTCAAAAATTAATAAATGAGGTTACCGAGGCTTCTAAAAACAACGATGGCATGGTATTAAATATTGCTATGAATTATGGTAGCAGAAGCGAAATTGTTAGAGCAGCAAGGTCTTTAGCTGAAGATGTACAAAACGGAAACTTGACTGTTTCTGATATAAATGAGGAAACCCTTGCTGGTAAGCTTTATACTGCTAACCAGCCAGACCCGGACTTAATCATAAGACCTAGCGGTGAACATAGAATTTCAAACTTTTTATTATGGCAGTCGGCATATGCTGAATTTGTAATTATGAATGTTTTGTGGCCTGACTTTAGTAAGGATGACTTAAATAAAGCTATAGAAGAATACTCATTGAGGAACAGACGCTTTGGGGGTGTATAAATGCTTAAAAGAACTATTTCGGGTATTATTGGTGCAAGTTTAGTAGTTTTAGCAATATTATTCAATCAAAGTTTTCCAATATTTTTTAATATATTAATTGCTGCGGTTACATCTCTTTGCATGTACGAAATATTTGTTGCAATGGGTATATTAGATAAGTATATTATCACGATTCCAACATTCGCCTTTAATATTATTGTTCCTTTCTTACCATATAACGTGCTTATGGTATTATGCGTTTATTTATATACATTATTTTTATTCATATTTATGATAGTCTTTAAAAACAAAGTGGATTTTAAAGAAATAGCCTTGACTTATACTTTAAATATTATTATCACTGCATCCCTAAATTTATTTTTGGTTTTAAGAGATAGTAATGGTAAATACGGAACATTCTTTATATTCTTAGTTTTAGTAATAGCTTGGCTTACAGATACAGGAGCATATTTCTTTGGTAATTTATTAGGTAAACATAAATTGTGCCCTGAAATAAGCCCTAAAAAGACTATTGAGGGTGCAATTTTTGGTATAATATTCTCTATATTATCAGCTATAATCACATGTTTGATATTTGATACATTTTGGTTTGAATCTTATGTAAATATAAACTTAATTCAAATTGCATTTATTGCTTTTGTTGGTGCAATAATCTCTATTTTAGGAGATTTATCTTTCTCTTTAGTAAAGAGAAACTGTAATATAAAAGATTTTGGAAATGTAATACCAGGTCATGGTGGAATGTTAGACAGACTAGACAGTGTGATATTACTTGTTCCATTTATATTTATTGTAAATACATTATTCCCTATTATATCTATGTGATTATTAGGGAATAATATTATTAGTGGGTGAATATTTATGATTAACAAAATATCAATTTTGGGGTCTACAGGATCTATTGGAACACAAGCTCTAGATGTCGTGCGAAATCTTGGCTTAAAAGTAGAAGCATTAGCTGCTAATAGTAATATTAAACTTCTTGAATCCCAAATACGTGAATTTAAACCTTCAGTTGTTGCTGTATTTAATAAGGATGCTGCCGAGGATTTAAAAAAGAATATCGCTGATTTAGATGTAGAAGTAAAATCCTCTATGGATGGTCTTTGTGAAATTGCATCAATTGACTCCGTAGATTTGGTTTTAAATTCTGTTGTCGGAATGGTTGGATTGTTACCAACATTATCAGCAATCAAAGCAAAAAAGAATATCGCACTAGCTAATAAGGAGACACTAGTTGCCGGTGGACAAATAGTAATGCGTGAGGCTAAAAACAATAATGTAAAAATTTTTCCTGTCGATAGTGAACATTCAGCAATTTTTCAATGTCTTCAAGGTGCACCCAAAAACAATTCACTAAAAAGCATTATTTTAACCGCTTCAGGTGGTCCTTTCTTTAGCAAAGATTATGAATTCCTAAAAAATGTTACCCCTGCTCAGGCATTAAAACATCCTAATTGGGATATGGGTGCTAAAATTACTATAGATTCTGCATCTATGATGAATAAGGGTCTGGAGATTATAGAGGCTGCATGGCTTTTTGATATGCCTATTGATAATATTGATGTTGTAGTGCATCGTGAAAGTATAATACATTCATTAATTGAATATAATGATAATTCAATTATAGCTCAATTAGGACTTCCTGATATGAGAATCCCTATTCAATATGCTATAACCTATCCCAATCGATATCCATCTCCTGTAAAAAGGTTAGATTTATCTGAAATAATGAATCTTTCATTCTATAAACCTGATTATGAAAATTTCACATGTCTAAATGCTTGCAAAAAGGCATTTAATATAGGAGGAACTTCTCCGGCTATTGCAAATGCAGCAAACGAAGAAGCAGTTAAATTATTTTTAAGCAACAAAATATCATTTTTAGATATAGGAAATTTAGTAAATGACGCGATAGATAATTGTGCATCAAGTGAAATAAAATTTGTAGATGATATTTTAAATGCAGATAAGTTAGCAAGGGAACATGTAAAAACTTTAGCCCTTAAATAATATATATTATCCCGGAAGGAATGGTCGCTATTATTAATGTTTTATTAATTATTATTGCGGTGTTACTCTTTGACTTAATTATATTTATACATGAATTCGGTCACTTTTTTACTGCTAAATTGTCCGGAGTAAAAGTAAATGAATTTGCATTAGGTATGGGACCCGCCATTTTTAAATTTAAAAGAGGTGAAACCCTCTACTCATTAAGAGCCCTTCCTATAGGAGGATATTGTGCTATGGAGGGTGAGGATCAGGAGAGTGAAAGCGAAAATTCATTTTCCAAACAACCGGTATGGAAAAGAATTATCATCGTTGTTGCCGGGGCAATAATGAACTTAATTTTGGGATTAGTTCTTATGCTTATATTATTATCTCAGCAAAATTATTTTGCCTCTACTACTGTAGCAAGATTTCCAGATAATGCTGTTTCTAACCAATACGGTCTTCAAGTAGGCGACCAAATAATGACGATTAACGGATATAAAATTCTAACTGATAAAGATCTAACATTTGCTTTGGTTACTACACCGGATTCCAAAGTAGATATGGTTGTAAAAAGAGATGGAAATAAATTAAACTTAAGTGACGTACAATTTGCTTCACAAACAGACGAAAATGGGAAAAACATCATAAAACTAGATTTTTTTGTTATGCCTATTCAAAAAAATTTTTCTAGCTTATTATCTCAAACATTTTTGTCGACAGTATCTACAGTTAAAATGGTTTGGGCAAGCTTAATAGGACTAATTTCAGGTCAATTTGGATTTAATGATGTTGCCGGACCAATAGGTGCTGCTTCTGCAATAGGTCAGGCCGCAAGTCTTGGTTTACAAACCAACTTCCTTCAAGCTATAAACAATATAGTTATGATGATGGCCGTTATCACGGTAAACTTGGGTATAGTGAATTTGCTTCCATTCCCGGCTCTTGACGGTGGAAGACTAGTATTTTTAATAATCGAAGGAATAAGAAGAAAGCCAGTAGCTCCAAAATATGAAGGTTTAGTCCATTCTATTGGATTTGCTCTTCTTATGGCATTAATGATTATAATTTCATTTAGTGATATTTTGCGTCTGATGACAGGGAAAGGTCTTGGTAGTTAATGAGAAGAAATTGTAAAAATATAAAAATTGGTAATATAGCAATAGGACCCCAAAATAGAGTCATGGTTCAATCAATGCTTTCAGTTCCGGCTACAGATATTAACAGAAATGTATCGCAGGCAATCGAGCTTGAAAATGCCGGATGTGATATTATAAGGGTAGCAATCCCAAACATGGATGCTATTAAGCTTATAGATAAAATCAAAAGTGAGGTTTCTATTCCGCTTGTTGCAGATATACATTTTGATTATCGCCTAGCTATAGAAGCTGCTAATGCGGGTATTGATAAAATTAGAATCAATCCTGGAAATATAGGAGATATTGACCGTGTTAAAGAAGTTGCAAAGATTTGCAATCTTAAAAATATTCCTATAAGAATCGGAGTTAATTCCGGATCTTTAGAAAAAGAAATATTAGCTAAATATGAACATCCAACGCCTGAAGCACTATGCGAGAGTGCATTGTATCATGCTTCATTGCTTGAAAGATTTGATTTTAACAATATAGTAATTTCATTGAAGTCATCGAATGTAAACAGTATGGTAGAGGCATATAAACTTATCGCTCAAAAAACGGAATACCCGCTACATTTGGGTGTTACAGAAGCCGGAACCGAAAAAATGGGAATAGTTAAATCTTCTATTGGTATAGGGGCATTGCTTTTAGACGGTATTGGTGATACAATAAGAGTATCATTAACAGCAGACCCAGTAAAAGAAGTAGAAGCTGGATTTAATATACTAAAATCATTAGATTTATACAATGATGGTGTTAAGTTTGTTTCATGCCCTACATGTGGCAGAACAAAAATAAACTTAATAAATATTGCCAATCAGGCTCAAGAACGATTAAAAAATTGCAAAAAAAATATTAATGTAGCAATAATGGGATGCGTTGTAAATGGCCCGGGTGAAGCTAAAGAGGCTGATATCGGGATTGCTGGCGGTGATGGTGTCGGACTTATATTTAAAAAAGGTAAAATTGTTAAGAGAGTTTGCGAAGAAGATTTGTTAGATGAGCTTATCGCAGAAATTGATAGGATGTAAGGATTGATAATTTGGAAAGTCTTTCTGGATTTTTTAAACCATATATAAATAAATTAGATATACCGGACGGAGAAATAACGTCGATGGTTATTGATACGAAAAATCGTAAATTAACCGTTGATGTTATATTTCCTTGTCTTATAAAACGTAATGATATATTTAATTTAGAAAATAAAATTTGTACGTCTAAACTTGGGTTAAACTTAGTTAATATTAAGCCGTCCTTTCCATCAGAAAAGTTTGATGTAGAATATTATTCAGATATTATAGAGGCTTTAATAAGGCAAATTCCGATAATAAAGCCACTATTAGCAGATTCTACAGCAGAATATAAGGATAATATACTAACCCTTTCACTTAAACACGGCGGAAAGGCTATACTTGAGAGCAAAAGGATTGACAAACGTATTTCAAGTCTTATTAAAAGTGAGTTCAACCTTACTGTTAATGTAAAGTTTACAGGGATTTTAGAGGTTGATACGGAAAATTCTAACTATATAGCTAAAGAAATACATAGAGAAGAAAAGCAAAAACGGGAAACTCTCGTTGAAAATATAGAAACTTACGAAGCAAAAATGCATGTAGAACATTTACCCAAAAAGACCCAAGCAATTGAAATACGAGAAGGGGAAAATTTATTTCCTGCTATCATACCCTCAACGGCGAAATCAATATATGGATCTTCGATAAAATCATCACCGATTAAGATTTCTCAAATTATGCCTGATTCCGGTAATGTAACTATTTGGGGAGATATATTTTGTATTGACTCAAGGGAAACACGCGATAAAAAAAGGAAGATCTATTCGATCAGCATTACCGATTACACCGGATCGATGACACTAAAAATAATCGATGATAAAGAAAAATGCAAGCCAATAGATAATCTTAAAAAGGGAACAACTATAATCACTAAAGGTGAAATAAACTATGATAAATATGATAGGGAGATTGTTCTACGTCCAAGAGCTATAAGTTTAGTACAAAAGGTAAAGGTTGAGGACAATGCAGATACAAAAAGGGTTGAACTTCATCTTCATACTAATATGTCATCAATGGACGGAATTAACACCGCTTCTGAGCTTATAAACAGAGCCTATAGTTGGGGACATAATGCAATTGCTATCACCGACCATGGCGTTGCACAGGCCTTTCCAGATGCGATGAATGCCGCAAATGCTATTAAAAAGAGTGGCGGTAATATTAAAGTTATATATGGTGTAGAGGCATATTTCGTGGACGATGCAGTAAATGCTGTATCTCATAGCTGTGATATGGATATAAACAACGACTACATATGTTTTGACTTGGAAACCACAGGTCTTAGTGCTCTTAAGGAGCGTATTACAGAAATTAGTGCTGTGCGTATTTCAGATGGCAAAGTGGTAGATACATTCTCCGAATTTATAAATCCACAAATACCAATTCCTCCAAAGATTACCGAGTTAACCGGTATAACTAACGAAATGGTAAAGGATGCCCCTTTTGAAAAAGAAATACTTGAAAAGTTTTTTGAATTTTGCGGAAATGACATATTAGTAGCTCACAATGCTCCATTTGATATATCGTTTATTAGAGCAGGTGCAAAACGTAACGGTATGGAATTTACAAATGTTTTTATAGATACAATACCAATATGTAGAAGCTTGTTTAAAGATATAAAAAATTATAAACTTGATACAGTTGTAAAATATCTAAAGCTTCCTGAATTTAATCATCATAGAGCTATAGATGATGCACAAGCATTATCAGGAATTTTCCTTAACCTAATAAAAAGGATGAAAGATGACAAGAAAATTACTAATATCAATCAAATTAACTCAAAATTAGTATCGGACGATGTAAAAAAGATTCCATCTTACCATCAGGTTATCCTCGTTAAAAATAATATAGGACTTAAAAATTTATATAAGTTAATTTCAAAAGCACATCTTAATTATTTTTATAAAAAGCCAAGAATACCTAAAACAGAACTTATAAAACATAGAGAGGGATTGATTATAGGTAGTGCCTGTGAAGCTGGTCAGCTTTTCAGGGCAATAACCTCCGGAATGCCATTTAACGACCTTTGTAACATAGCTAAATTCTATGATTATTTGGAAATTCAACCTATAGGTAACAACCAATTTATGTTGAGAGAAAATATGGTTGAAGATGAAGAACAATTAAGAGAGTTTAACCGCACAATAGTAAAGCTGGGAGAGAAATTGAACATTCCTGTAGTAGCTACCTGTGATGTGCATTTTATGGACCCTAAAGATTCTGAGTACAGAAAAATATTAATGGCCGGTCAAGGTTACAGTGACGCTGATAATCAAGCTCCATTATACTTTAGAACTACTAAGGAAATGCTAAAGGAATTTGAATATCTTGGTGAGGAAAAAGCTTATGAGGTTGTTGTTAAAAATACAAACTTAATAGCAGATATGGTAGAAGAAATTTTGCCAATTCCGGAAGGGGTATTCCCTCCATTTATCGATGGGGCAGAGGAAGATTTAGTAAGGATTACTTGGGAAAGAGCTAAAGAAAAATATGGAGATCCACTTCCTGAAATAGTATATAAAAGACTAGATAGAGAGCTCTCCTCTATTACAAAACATGGCTTTTCTGTTCTATATATGACTGCACAAAAACTTGTTGCAGACTCTGAAGCTCATGGATATTTGGTAGGCTCGAGAGGTTCGGTTGGATCATCCTTTGTTGCAACTATTTCCGGAATCTCTGAGGTTAATCCTCTCTATCCACACTATGTATGTCCTAAATGCAAAAACAGTGAATTTATTACTGATGGAAGCTATGGTTCCGGATTCGACTTACCTGATAAACTTTGCCCTGTTTGTGGTACAGAATATTTAAGAGATGGCCATGATATCCCGTTTGAAACATTCCTAGGCTTTGACGGAGATAAAACTCCCGATATCGACCTTAACTTCTCAGGAGAATATCAGAGTCATTCACATAGATATACAGAAACTCTATTTGGAAAAGATAACGTGTTTAAGGCCGGAACTATTGGTACAATAGCAGAAAAGACTGGCATAGGATTTGTAAAAAAATACGAAGAGCAAGTACTCGGAAGACCACTTCATAGGGCTGAAGAACTACGTCTTGCAACAGGATGTACAGGTATAAAACGAACTACAGGACAACATCCCGGAGGTATGGTTGTTGTGCCAAAAGGAATGGAAATATATGATTTTTGTCCTGTTCAACGTCCTGCTAATGACCAAAATTCTGATAATATAACTACTCACTTCGACTTTCACTCTATTCATGACACTATCTGTAAGCTTGATGAACTAGGACATGATGTTCCTACTATATATAAATATCTTGAAGAATACACAGGTATATCTGTTATGGATATTTCTATGAGTGATCCGGAAGTAATGTCACTTTTTACATCAACAGAAGCCTTAGGAGTAAAGCCGGAAGATATCGATTCTCAAACAGGAACATTTTCTTTGCCGGAAGTTGGCACATCGTTTGTTCGTCAAATGATGATCGATGCAAAACCCAAAACATTCTCAGATTTATTGCAGATTTCAGGGTTATCCCATGGTACTGACGTTTGGCTTGGTAACGCTCAGGACCTAATAAAAAATAACGTATGTACTATCTCAGAAGTTATAGGAACAAGAGATAGTATAATGACATATCTATTACACAAGGGTCTTGAACCTAAAATGGCATTTAAAATAATGGAAATAGTCAGAAAGGGGAAGGCTACGAAATTACTCACCGAAGAACATATAAATGCAATGAAAGATCATGGTGTTCCACAATGGTATATAGACTCCTGTATGAAAATTAAATATATGTTCCCTAAAGCACATGCTGCTGCATATATGATAGCAACATTAAGACTTGGATGGTATAAGGTGCATAGACCACTTGAATATTATGCTGCGTACTTTACTGTTCGTAGTGAGGATTTCGATGCTCTCCTAGTATTACAAGGATTGAATGCTGTTAATAAAAGGATGGAAGATATAAGATTAAAAGGGAAGGAAGCTACTGCAAAAGAGAATGCTTCTATTGCAACCTTACAAATCGTTAAAGAAATGATGGCAAGGGGAATAGAAGTACTTCCAATCGATCTCTATAAGTCAAGCTCATATAAATATTTAATAGAAGATGGTAAAATACGATTACCATTCTCTTCAATAGCAGGAATAGGTGAGGCTGCAGCAAAAAGTTTAGAGGAAGCTAGAAAAGATGGAGAATATATTTCTATCGATGATTTGCAAGCAAGGTCTAAGGTTTCTAAATCTGTAATTGAAAATCTGGAACTCGTAGGTAGTTTAAAAGATTTACCTCAAAGTAGCCAAATCAGTCTTTTCGGATAAAAGAAAAATAGAGAGGATGAGAAAATCTGAAGGATAACAAATACTTAAAAACAGGAATTATTTTAATCAGCTATGCAGTTATTTTATACTTTTCTATTCAAAATATAGGATGGATTTGGGGAGTATTAAAAAATGTAGGTATAATTATTACACCATTTTTATATGGATTTATGATTGCATATCTTTTAAATCCAATATTTGAATTTTTTAGAAAAAAGGCATTTATAAATTTAAATACCATAAAAAATGGTAAATTCCAAAAACTAAACAATACTGCTTCTATATTAGCTACATATATAGTAGCATTTGGCATGATTTCAATACTTATGGTTGTTATAATTCCTCAACTCATATCCAGTGTTAATCAACTTATAAATAATTTTTCTGAATATCTAAACTCTCTTGAAATCTTTTTATTTGAGGTAAGCAGTAAACTAAATATAAAATCAACATTTCTAAAAAACATCCAGGCATCTGCACTAAATTCATTAAATGATTTCGATGAATTTATTAATATTATTTTCCCGCACGTTTTCAATTTTACTAAGTCGTTCACATCAGGAATATATAATTGGATTATAGGAATAATCGTTTCAATATATTACTTATCTAGCAAGGAAAAGCTTTTATCTCAATTAAATAAACTTTGCTGTTCTATAATACCTGATAAATATTTAGGTAAATTTATGGATATTATGCATCTTACAAACTCTAAATTTGGTCAATTTATAGTTGGAAAATTACTTGACTCTTTAGTGATAGGTATATTATGTTTTATAGGTATGTCTATACTAAAAATACCATATGCTGTATTAATAAGCGTAATAGTCGGATGTACCAATATTATACCGTTCTTTGGCCCATTTATCGGAGCTATTCCAAGTGCATTTATACTATTAATAGTAGATCCTATGAAAGCTTTATGGTTTGTCGTTTTCATATTTGTCTTACAACAACTTGATGGTAATGTTATAGGTCCTAAAATAATAGGGGGGTCAATTGGAATATCTGGCATCTGGATAATGTTTAGTGTAATAATAGGCGGAGGCCTATTTGGAGTACTAGGAATGATAGTGGGGGTACCAATTTTCTCTGTATTATATACACTGACTTCAGATTTTGTAGAAAGAAGATTAAATAATAAAAAAGAAGTTATAGAAAACTAAAAAACAAAATCGAGATTTACAGACTAGTTGTAAATCTCGATTTTTATATATGGGGTAGGTATATAGTAAAGTATATAAAAAATAGGGGACGAACATTACTTATTAAAACTTTTACTCATATCTATTTTAGAAAGAGGGTTGGAAGTTGCAGCTTCTCTCATTTGTTTATCTGAAACGTGAGTATATATTTGAGTTGTACCTAGATTTTCGTGTCCCAATATATCCTTTAGAATCCTTATATCAACCTCACCATATTGATACATTAAAGTTGCTGCAGTATGCCTTAGTTTATGAGTAGAATATCCTTGATTCTCTAATCCTATGTATGAAAGATATTTTTTTACAATATGCTGAACTGTTTTAGGGCTTATTCTTCTATGATTTCTACTTATAAATAAAGCATTTCTGCTTCCTGCATCTAACTTTTCCTTTGGACGAACTTTAAGATAGTTCTCTATAGCACCTGTGCAAGCATCATTTAAATATACAATTCTTTCCTTATTGCCCTTACCGGTAATTTTAATTGTGTTGTTAGAACTAATATCATTTAAGTTTATTCCTACTAATTCTGAAAGACGCATTCCACAATTCAAAAATAAAACCAATATACAGTAGTCTCTTTCTTTATAAGGACCGTCTACACTTTTTAAAAGCTCTATGCTTTGCTCTAAGGTTAAAAATTTAGGTAAAGAAGATTTGACTTTTGGAAGTTCTAATTCTTGAAGAGGGTTATAAGACAACTGATTAGTCTTATTTGTTAAGTACCTAAAAAACGATCTCAAACTAGCAGCTTTTCTAAATCTAGTAGCTGAAGAGTTATTCCTTTTTTCAACTAAGTAATTCATGTACTCGAATATGTCCATCAATGTAATAGTCTTTATTAAAGCAATATCTATATCATCTATTTTTATTTGTTTGAAATCCATATTACTATCTACCAATTTGCGTTTTACTTTTATATATCTAAAAAAGGTTCGTAGATCTGTATAATATTCAAACGCTGTAAGAGGAGACTTGCCCTTAACTGTACGCATATATCCTAAATATTCTTTAATTACGCTAGGAGCTTCCTGAGAATAATCCTGCATTTACAGTACACACCCTTTATATCATACTGAATTATACAAAATATGTATTTTGTATAATTCAGTATATCATAATTAACCCCAGATGTCAATTATATTCCTTAAGCTGAATCATTCCTCCAACATCTATTAAAGTACCGGACGTCAAATTTATTATTTCTATATTGCGTTCATTTATAAAATTATATATTAGTTCACAATCGGGATGTGTATTAATGTCTCCTGTAAAAGCAATTATATTCTTATCTATTAAGGTACACGCTCCACCTATAAATCCATAATTATATCCTGGTAGATTAATAAAACCCGGTCTTATTTTCAAAACATCCAATCCACTCTTTTTAGCCTCTTTATATATTGATGGATCGGAGGTTATTATAGAATGACCATTTATAACAGCTGTGGAACATCTAGTATAACCTTGTCTTACGTTAATGAGTTCTACATTAGTGTTCTTATAGAAATCAAGTAAATTATTGTCTACAGTTTTCTTATTTAGAATAACTCGTTTGTTCAAACGTACAGAATTTAGCAATACATTTCCAGGATATATTTCTTTAATTGTATTAAACGTTTCATATACATTGAACCCAAGAGTTAGTAATTTATTTTTTAGCATTATGTTACCCGAGACTAACATAATACTTTTTCCGCCCAAATGTTGACATTGTATATCTGCATGAAATCTCTCAGGATATGGTAGTCTTAAATCAGGTTCCGTTCTAATAATTCCCACACCTAAGTTTTCAAATTTTTCACATAATTCAGGATATTCTCCTGACATAAGCATTAGCCTTACTCTTCCACTTGGTAAATTTGGACTTTGTATAAAATTATCTATTAAAATATCTTTACTCTCCCTCACCTATTTTTTTACTATTAAATAATTAAAAAATATAAACTCCTACTATCCTAACCAAGATACTCGATTGAGCTATAAGACAGCTTAGTTAATGTACACGCTTTTTCAAAAAAATATGTTAATTCAGTTTTATTTCACTTTGCAGTTGATTAAATTATTAATTTTTATCAGTAACTTATCACTCAGCAAAACTAATACGTGTAAAGCTATATGCCTTTGCAACATATCATGTGTATAAAATCGATTGTTTAAGATTCAAGAGCCCCGCCATAATGGCGAGGCCCTCTGTACATAATAAAATAGCCCCCTAAAAAGGAGACTATTTTACACTATAGCAATAATTCGAAATATTAATGGCGACGTCTGGCAGTGTGGATATAACGATTATTAATATTTCTTATTACAAGTATATAATAACATGCTAATTTAGTCTTGTCAACACTTTTTTATAAAATTATAATATAAGCCAAACAAAAGGAACTATCACATTTTGCGATAGTTCCCTAATTACAAATTATATACCTTTATATATTAAAACAAAGAGAAGTTTATGATAATAGCAGCAAATACTATTGAAACCATAGATACTAATTTAATTAATATATTAATAGATGGTCCACTTGTATCTTTAAATGGGTCACCTACTGTATCACCAACAACAGCTGCCTTATGACAATCAGAACCTTTTCCTCCGTGTTTACCGGATTCAATGTACTTTTTAGCATTGTCCCAAGCGCCTCCAGCATTAGCCATCATAACAGCTAGAACGAAACCAGTAACTGTAGTACCTGCAAGCATACCTGTAACACCGTTTACTCCAAGAACTAAACCTACAACAATAGGAGCAATTATTCCTAATAAAGCAGGTAAAATCATTTCTCTTTGAGCTGACTTTGTACATAGGTCAACGCAAGATTCATAATCAGGTTTTCCTTCACCTGTTAAAAGTCCCTTGATTTCTTTAAATTGACGTCTTACTTCTATAACTATACTAGTAGCTGATTTTCCAACAGCTTCCATTGTAAGAGCCGCAAAGATAAACGGTAACATACCACCAATGAATAATCCGATAAGTACAGGTGGGTTAGTTATACCTAAGTTGAAATTGAATGTAGGTTTAATAACCTTAACTTGTTCGATGTAAGATGCAATTAATGCCAATGCAGTTAAAGCTGCAGATCCAATAGCGAATCCTTTTCCTGTAGCTGCTGTAGTGTTTCCTAATGAATCAAGAGCATCTGTACGATTTCTAACTTCCTCACCTAAACCTGACATTTCTGCAATTCCGCCAGCATTATCTGCAACCGGACCATATGCGTCTGTTGCAAGGGTAATTCCTAAAGTTGATAGCATACCTACTGCTGCCAAACTGATTCCGTATAGACCAGAATTGAAATCTGCTGCACCACCTGCTATATAGAAGCTTACTAAGATAGCAATAGCTATTATAACTACAGGTATTGCAGTTGATATCATACCTAAGGATAATCCACCAATAATAATTGTAGCTGGACCAGTTTCTGAAGTTTCAGCAAGCTTTTGAGTAGGCTTATAAGTATCTGAAGTATAGTATTCAGTAAAGTATCCAATTAAGATACCAGCTAGAAGTCCGGAGATTATAGCAAAGAATAGTCCTATTCTTTCCATACCAAATACAAAATAAATTAATAAGAAAGCACCAATTGCAACCAATACACTACTTATATATGTTCCTCTTCTTAAAGCAGATAATAAGTTCTTTTGTGAAGCGCCTTCCTTAGTCTTAACAAAGAAAGTACCAATAATTGAAGCAAATATACCAATAGTTGCAAGTACCATCGGTACAGCCATTCCTTCAAATCCGAAACCTGCAGAAACAGCCAAAGCAAGAGCTGAAATACGAGCTCCTACATATGATTCATAAAGGTCTGCACCCATTCCGGCAACGTCACCAACGTTGTCACCAACGTTATCTGCGATAACAGCAGGGTTACGAGGGTCGTCTTCAGGAATAGAATTTTCTACCTTACCAACAAGGTCTGCACCAACGTCTGCAGCCTTTGTGAAGATACCGCCTCCAACACGAGCAAATAATGCCATTGCAGAAGCACCCATTCCAAATGTTAACATAGCAGAAGCAATATTTTGAGCTTGTTGAGCTTCTGTCAATCCTTTGTAGAAAAATTTAAGAATGTAGTACCAGATTGACATATCCAACATACCAAGACCAACAACAGTAAATCCCATTACTGCACCTGCAGAAAATGCAACTTTTAAACCACTGTTTAAGCTTTTCTTTGCAGCAGTTGCTGTTCTTGAGTTAGCTTGGGTTGCTACTTTCATTCCTATAAATCCCGACAAAGCCGAGAAAAAACCGCCTGTAACAAAAGCTACAGGAACAAATGGATTAATAAGTTTGCATATTGCTAATATTCCAAGCAATACAAACATAAACGCAAAGAATTTTCCTACTCCTTTGTATTGACGCTTAAGATAAGCATTAGCGCCAGATCGAATAGAAGCAGCTATGCGCTTAACTTCATCTATTCCTTCATCCTCTTTTAGCACTCTGTATGCGAGGATACAGGCAAATAGCAGTGCTACTACAGCACCGATTGGAGCCCATAACATAAGTTCCATAAAAAAAGTCCTCCTTTAAATAGGTAATAAATTAAGTGGTATTTAGTTCAGAATTACAATTCCGGCTAGTCTACCAAATACGATATATTATACCATGCTTTAATATTAAAAAAAAGGGGTTTTTTGATCGAAATAATAAATTTAAAATAGTTATAAAGCAAGGTGGTTTTTAAAAATAAAATTTGTTAATTTTATACATTTATTCATCTTACATTTGGTCTTTCTAAACAAATAAAATATATAAAAATCTTTAATAAGACCTTTTTAATCATATAAATACTAAATCTCCGATAATTATGCTACCTATTATATATACAAAAATATACTTTACCACCATGTACCAAACCTTATATATTAACTTCTATTTTTATCCCCTTGGTAAGCCAATTAATAAGAGTCCAAAAAAAAAATTTAAGCAAATTTAATTTTCGGGGTTGACTTTTAAATTAGAATTATATATAATATATTATCAGTAAGCTACTGTAGCTCAGTTGGTAGAGCAGCACACTCGTAATGTGCAGGTCACCGGTTCGATTCCGGTCAGTAGCTCCACGACTTTATTTCCGGGTGTGGCGCAGATTGGTAGCGCGCTTGAATGGGGTTCAAGAGGCCGCTGGTTCGATTCCAGTCACTCGGACCATATAAAACTACATAAGATAGTTTTGTGGATTATTTTATGTAGTTTTTATTGTGGTATTCATAATTGAGTATCACTACCACTAAAGCAAAATTTGCTTTAGGCACTATTACAATATTTAGAGATTATGCAAAGGACTTGAAAAAATGAACGAATTACAAAAACAATTGAGAATAGCTAGAATACTTAAAGGCTTACCTCAAAACAAAGTTGCCGAGATAATAGGACTAACTCAATCCGGCTACAACATGATTGAATCAGGAAAAATTCAACCTAAGGTAAAGGTTGCTAAAAGTATAGGCTATCTACTAGGTATAGATTGGACTGTATTTTATGAAAACGTTGCAATAGACGCTGAAGAAATAGATAAAAAAGTCGCTGAAGTAATGTAAGGACTAAAACATATTGTTAAATATGTTTTTATATGTAAAAGAGTAACAGAGATAAATGACTTTCTCTTTCATCTCTGTTGAAGAAATAACCGCAGTTAATAATGCGGTTATTTCTTTTTTAATTAGCTATTTAGCTATTAACTACACTTTATATTATAATTCAGCATAATATATATTAAATTTATTTGAAGGGTCGTTTCATCTTGAACTACTATCTTATGGATAAAAAACAATTATTAAAAGAAAAAGAAAATCTTTTAAAACAATATGATAACTTTAAAGAATCCAATATAAAATTAGATTTATCTCGTGGAAAACCCGGAAATGATCAGTTAAAAATTTCTGAACAAATGCTTGATAGCCTAAATGCATCATCTGAATATATGAGTGAAAATGGTTTTGATTGCAGAAATTATGGTCTTATCGAAGGCTTACCGAAGATGAGAAGAATATTTGGTAAAATTCTCGGTGTGGATGAAAATAACGTAATAATAGGTGGCAACTCCAGCCTTAGTATGATGTTTGATACAATATCTTCATTCATGACTAACGGAGTAAATGGACTTACTCCATGGTTTAAACAAGATAAAATTAAATTTTTATGTCCTGTACCAGGATACGATAGACACTTTTCGATCTTAGAATATTTTGGGATAGAAATGGTATGCGTAAACATGACACCAGATGGCCCTGATATGGATACCGTAGAAAATTTAGTTAATAATGATTCACAGATAAAAGGAATTTGGTGTGTACCTAAATACTCAAATCCACAAGGCATAACATATTCAGACGAAGTTGTTAAGCGTTTTGCCAAGCTCACACCCAAAGCTAAAGATTTTAGAATATTTTGGGATAATGCATATGCTATCCATGATATTACAGATACCCCAGATAAACTATTAAATATAGCTGAAGAATGTAAAAAATATGGTAATGAGGATATTGTATTACAATTTTGCTCAACATCAAAGGTAACATTCCCCGGTTCCGGTGTTTCATGCATTGCAGCTTCTGAAAATAATTTGAATTATATAAAAAAGCGTCTTTTTGTCCAGACTATAGGTTATGACAAACTAAACCAATTGAGACATATCCTGTTTTTTAGGGATTATGAAGGTGTACTTAAACATATGGAAAAGCATAAGTCTATTCTTAAGCCGAAGTTTGATATAGTTTTAAATTCATTAAATTATGAATTCTCAGATAACAAAATTGTATCTTGGCTCGAACCAAACGGAGGTTATTTTGTAAGCATAGATGTTTTGCCCGGATGTGCCAAAAAAGTTGTTGAACTTTGCAAAGAGGCAAATGTTGTCTTAACCCCTGCAGGGTCCACATATCCATACAAAAGTGATCCAAATGATTCCAATATACGTATAGCACCAACATATCCACCAATAAACGAGTTAAAAATCGCAATGGATATTTTATGCGTATCTATAAAATTAGTAACAATAGAAAAGTTACTTCAGCAAAATTGAACATTTTATTAATTTACGAGTAAATACAAGCTTGCAATTGTTCAACAGAAAAATATTTGGTATAATAATCTATATGTATATTGCAGACTAGATTTTGGAGTCTCAATATAAACTTTAATTTTGAGGAGAGAACGAAGCTTGGAAATAAAAGATTTAAATAATAAAATAGCGGAATTTCAATCAACTATTAATATTGATAAAAGGATGTATAATGAGGAAATTGAGAGCAGTTTAGCTCATGTTACTATGCTTGGTCAATGCGGAATAATAAGTAAACCTGAGTCAGAAAAGATATGTAATGAACTTGAAAAAATTCAAAAAGAATTTTCTTATGATAATTTTACACTAAACTCAAAATACTCTAACATTCATAACTTTATCGAAGCAGAACTTGTAAAAAGACTCGGTGAATTAGGTAAAAAGGTAAATCTCGCTAAATCTGAAGCTGACCAAATAGCCTTAGATTTAAGACTATCACTAACAAAAGAATCTAATATTGTCATTGATAAAATAAAAACATTAATAAGCATTATATGTAATAAAGCTCTTGCAAATACTAAATCTATTATGCCAAACTTTATACATATGCAAGCAACAGAACCAATTACTTTCGCTCACCACATTATGGCATACTCTGAAATGTTTTTAAGAGATATAGGAAGAATTAATGATGCAAAAAACCGTATGATGGAAATGCCATTGGGATCTTGTAATGGTGCAACTACTACATACCATATAAACAGATCAGTTACAACATTATTATTAGGTCTTGATAAAATGACCAACAACAGTTTAGACGCTGTTTCAGATAGAGATTTTTGTGTTGAACTTTCTTCTGCATTATCTTTAGTTGCAATTCATCTATCTAGATTTTGTGAAGAAATTGCACTTTGGTCATCAGATGAATTAAATTTTGTAGAAATATCAGATGACTTTGCAAATATTTCTGATAATTTCTCTAGAAAAAGAAATCCTCAAATTGTCGAACTTATAAGAGGTAGGTCCTGTAAAGTTTTCGGCAACTTAATTTCTTCGCTTACTTCTCTTAAGTCTTTACCACTTTCATATAGTGGAGATCTAAACTCTAGTGAAGAAGCTGTATTTGACTCAATAGATATAATAACATCATGTTTAGATATCTTTACACCTATGCTTGATACTTTAATAGTTAATTCTGAAAGCATGAGACTATCTGCAGAAAAAAGCTTTGTTAACATGTATGACTGCATAGATTACCTAGTGAAAAAAGGTTCCAATATACAAGACGCATCTATGATAGTTGCTAATATAGTTAATTATTGTAAAGAAAATAGTACTACACTTACAGAACTTCCTATCGAGAAATATAAGGAAGCCTCCGCAAAATTTGATGAAGATATATTAGAAATAATATCACTTGATAACTGTATAGATGAAAGAAACAAATACGGTGGTCCGGCTGAATACAATATGCTAGAACAAATCAAACGTGTTCAAGAAAGTTTACAGTAAGCTCTAAGAT
Organism: uncultured Eubacteriales bacterium; assembly: GCA_934464585.1. Classification (GTDB taxonomy): domain Bacteria; phylum Bacillota; class Clostridia; order Oscillospirales; family Acutalibacteraceae; genus CAKSJY01. The sequence goes on along the minus strand of CAKSJY010000013.1, from coordinate 14,527 downwards.
AATTTATATAATAGAACGGGCCTCGCTTGAAAGACGAGGTCCGTTCTATTATTAAAAAAGTATAATATTTGACTTATTTATAATATCCATATATAATATAAATAAATATGGGAATGAAGTTCTCCCAAGGAATTTCCTAAACTGCATTTGCTAATGACTTCTACGATTCGTAGGGTTATTAGCTTTTTATTTTTTGAGGTGAATTTATGATTAATTTTTTATTAGTTGGTATCGGTGGCTTTATAGGCTCGTGCATAAGATATTTATTTGTTCAAATACCTGTTTGGGGAAATATAGAATTTCCTGTCTCTACTTTACTAATAAATTTTATTTGTTCTTTTCTAATAGGAATAATTAGTTTTATATCCCCTTCCTCTCCATTAAATCTATTTTTTAAATTTGGAATATGTGGTGGTTTCACAACCTTTTCTACCTTTTCGCTCGAAACATTCAATATGATTGAATCCGGTAAAATGTTCCCAGCAGTATCTTATTCCCTTGCAAGCCTTGTGTTATGTTTAATTGGAGTATTTTTAGGTAAATTGGTATCAAGAATACTTTTATATAAAACCTGAAATTCGCACTATAATCGACGTTGTAATTTATGTTTATAAGACTATCAACACGATTTAATTTAACATCATATAAAAGCCGTACTTTTTGTCAAAGACAGAAAAATACGGCTTTTAAAATCTTTTTAGGTTTTTATTGTTTTTTTATTCAACTATTTTTTTAATAATTTTGATATTAAACTCTGCAAAGAATTGCATCCATATCCTGTTCAGGTGCAGTAATAGGTTGTAGACCAAATGTATCTACTAAAGTTTTAACCACCGTCTCTGATAGAAATGCAGGTAATGTTGGTCCAAGATAAATATCCTTTATTCCAAGAGACAAAAGTGTTAACAAAATACAAACTGCTTTCTGCTCATACCAGGATAATACAAGTGTTAAAGGTAAATCGTTAACTGTACAATCAAAAGCATCTGCTAATGCGAGTGCAACTCTAATTGCACTATATGCGTCATTACATTGACCCATATCTAATATACGTGGTAGTCCATCTATCTCTCCCAAATCTAAATCATTAAATCTATACTTTCCGCAAGCCAAAGTAAGGACTATTGAATCCATAGGCGTTTGTTTAACAAACTCAGTATAATAATTTCGACCCGGATGGGCTCCATCACAACCACCAACAAGAAAAATACGTTTAATAGAACCATTTTTAATTAACTCTATTATTTTTTCTGCATTTGATAAAACTGTACCATGAGCAAAACCTGTAGTTAACATATGACCTCCGTTAATTCCACTCATGCTACGGTCATGTTCATATCCACCAAGCTTAAGAGCCTGTTCAATAATTGGTGTAAAGTCCTTGTTTCCATTTTTATCTGCTACTATATGACGTAGTCCATCGTAACCAACAACAGATGTAGTATATACCCTATCCTGATAGCTTGGACGTTGAGGCATTAAACAGTTAGTTGTAAATAGTATTGGAGCGGGAATATTATCGAATTCCTTCTGCTGGCTTTGCCATGCTGTCCCAAAATTTCCTGCTAAGTGAGAATACTTCTTTAATTCCGGATATCCATGTGCCGGTAGCATCTCACAATGAGTATATACATTTATTCCTTTACCATCTGTTTGTTCTAGTAATTGTGATAAATCCTTTAAATCATGACCGGATATAACAATAAATGGTCCTTTTTTTACGTCAATATTTACACGTGTAGGAACCGGAGTGCCAAAGGATTCTGTATTTGCCTTATCTAAAAGTTCCATACATCTAAAGTTGGTTTGTCCAAATTCCATAATTAATTTTAGCCATTCCTCTATAGTATGGTCTTGATTTATAGCACAAAGCCCTTTAAAAAACCATTTTGAGACGGTATTATCAATATATCCCAAATTCATCGCATGATGTGCATATGCTGCCATTCCCTTTAATCCAAACAAAAGAGTTGAACGTAAGGATACTATATCTGTATCCCCTTTCCATAATTCCACAACGCTGTATTCTTCTGAAGAAATGGACTTTCTTTCTGCTATTACGCGGTCTGTAAACTCCTTGATTGAACGATTATCAAAGTTAACATTCGTAAGTGTTATAAACAAACCATCGATAATAAGACGTGTTGCCTCATTTGAATAATGGTTTTTTCTTTTTGACGCCTCAGCCAATTTAATTAGTTCATATATTAAATCATCTTGTAAGTTTGCCGTTATAGGTTGCTTACCGCAAATACCTGTGCGAACACATCCAACATTACCGGCAGTTTGTTGGCATTGAAAACAAAACATATCAGACATTTTTTATCCCCTTTCTTTAACATTTATTATGGCTAAACTTCTTCTCTTTATACCATATCATTTACAGAAATTATCTATTATAACAAATACATCGTAAACTCACGATTACATATTTTAGCGCTTTTAATATACTAATTTATAAGACTTGTGAAAATATATAATATTTTAATTTGAGAAAATTTATCCTAAATTGTTAAATTATACCCTTTGCTGCTTCTAGCTAATATAAGTTCATTATTTACACATAACATATTATTGTGTATAATATATAAAATACAAATTCCAATGCAGAATGTCTCTGCACCAGGAATAGAGGGATAAAATTGAAATATTATGAAGTTAAATATAACTATGATGAGGATAATATAATCTATATAAAATCTAATCATCAATTAAATCTAGTACAAAACATAATAGTTCCTAATCACATAAAGGATCATTTAATAAAAAGCAATGTAATTGGAATAACATACAAACCTGTAATTCTCGTAAACCATGATAAAAAAGAAATACTAAAAAATGAATGGCTAATCACAAGTGAAATAACCGTTTCTGAAATCAATATATTTTGTATGGAGTATGATATTGTAAATATAGAAGTTTCCGAAATTTTAGCTGTTTCGGAAAAAGTAAAGCGAATATTTGAGCAAAACAATTATACAATGTATAAATTTAAAAGAATTTATTAAGTGAATGTATTCAAAAGATTAAACACCCCCAAAATATATATAGTTTTGAGGGTGTATTTTCATATTAGTAGTCCTATCCTATATGAAAAAGGTTATCTTCTTTTAAACTAAACTTCACTTAAACATTTCATAAACAAAACTCTGGTATTAAATTTCACTTTTTATTTTTTCAAGAGCCGCCTTTTCAAGCCTTGAAACTTGTGCTTGGCTAATACCTATTTGTTGGGCAACTTCCATTTGAGTTTTGCCCTTAAAAAACCTTAATGACAATATTCTTTTTTCTCTTTCTCCTAAAGCATCGATAGCCTCTCTTATCGACAGTTCATCAAGCCAATTATTGTCATCATTCTTATCTCCAACCTGATCCATCACATATATAGTATCACTACCATCCGAAAACACAGGTTCAAAAAGTGATACCGGTTCAACAATAGCTTCCAAAGCTAGGACTACTGTTTCTTTATCTAGATCTAGCTCTTTCGCAATTTCTTCAACAGTAGGTTCCTTACTTTTTTCTATAGTAAGTTTTTCTTTTACTTGCATTGCTTTATATGCTATATCACGCATTGATCTGCTAACACGTATAGAATTATTATCTCTCAAATAACGCCTAATTTCCCCTATTATCATAGGTACAGCATAGGTCGAAAACCGAACATTTTGAGTTATGTCAAAATTATCAATAGATTTAATTAATCCTATACATCCAACTTGAAATAGGTCATCCGGATTTTCGCCTCTATTAGTAAATCTCTGTATAACACTCAATACTAATCGTAGGTTACCGCTTATAAGCTCATCCCTTGCAACTTTATTTCCTTTTTTCACCTCAACTAATAATTTCATTTTTTCCTTTTCTTTAAGGACCTTCAATTTTGATGTGTTTACACCACATATTTCAACTTTATTATATTGCAAAACAATCCCCTACTTTACAAAAACTTATAACTAAGTATGGACATATCTGCTATATAAAATTCAGTATTTTAATATCCAATTTTTATTTTTATATAAAATTGCACTTGAAATTAACAACTTATTATTGTATTATCATTATAGGAGGTGCTTGTTATGTATGATAAGACCATGACATTTTCGATCGGAAATGACCGTGAGGGTGATATTAAACGTATCCTTTCTATCGTCTACGACGCATTAAAGGAAAAAGGTTATAACCCTATTAATCAAATTGTAGGATATATATTATCTGAAGATCCAACATATATTACAACTCATAATAATGCCAGAAACCTAATTAGAAAAATTGACCGTGATGAACTGCTTCAGACTATGTTAAAGTATTATTTAAATCATTAACTTAAAAAGATTCGAGTAAAGCATTTAGAAAAATGCCTTACTCGAATTTTGTATTAAATACTAAATCTCATTAAAATTATACTTTTAAGTATCATTTTCCATATTGTTTATGTGTCATTTCATATTTTTTTGCATAGCATAAATTATGAGAAGGAGGAAGGCAATATGGAAAATATCAAATATTTTTTAGCAGCAAACTCTACTTTAGGGTTTGTTTCCAGGTTCGATCAATTATATGATCCTTATGGAAATTGGTTTTTATATATAATAAAAGGTGGCCCTGGTACCGGTAAATCTACTCTTATGAAAAGTATTGCAAAAGCAGCTTCAGAAAAGGGCGTAACTTCAGAACTTATATATTGTTCATCAGACCCCGACTCTTTAGATGGAGTCATTTTTCCGTCACTAAAAGTTGCAATAGCAGATGGTACAGCACCACATACATTAGATCCGATTTTTCCAGGGGTTGCTGATACAATAATAAATTTATCTGATTGTTGGGATAGAAAAAAGCTTTACACTTTCAAAAATAAAATAAAAGAAAAAACAACCCAAAATTCAGTATATCATAAAAAATCTAAAAATTATCTAAGCGCTTGCAAAAACATAGATTACAGTACCGAATGCATTTTAAAACAAGTCATTATCGAAGATGAAATCAATTTATATTGTAAAAACACATCGAAAAAATTGTTTAAAAGCAACCCTAATTCAATTGGTAGCGAAAAAATACGTTTTTTAAGCGGAATAACTCCAAAGGGTATATTCGTATTCGAAAACACAATAAATAGCATTTGCGACAAAATATACGTACTAGAAGACGATTATGGTGTTGCCTCTTCTATAATATTAAAAAATTTAAAACAGTCCGCCTTAGAAGCAGGGTTTGATATAACCGTTTGTTACTGTCCTACAGACCCATATAACAAACTTGAGTATCTAATTATTCCTCAAATAAAAACATCATTTGCTGTTGCAAACAACTATCATCCATTAAATCAAATAGTTCCATATAAAACCATACATTGTAAACGATTTATCGACCTAGAAAAATTGAATGATGAAAAAGAAAGACTAAAGTTTAATAAGAAAATCAAACTAGAATTGATAAAAAAAGCTGTAGAGAATTTGCAATTAGCCAAATCAACCCACGATGAACTTGAAGAAATGTATATTCAAAGTATGAACTTTAGCGAGGTTAATAAGTTATCCGATTCGTTAATAGCTGAAATTTTAAAAGATGCCTAAGGTTTAGGATCAAAAGGGTTAATCTATCTAAACATCTTAATCGCTCGCAAAAATTTTGATAATATCTTTAATAAGCAGAAAAAAATGACCATACAAGAGTATAAGCTCCTGTGTGGTCATTTTCTTTGCAAAAAAGCTATGCAATAAATTGCATAGCTTTTTTAGACCGGACCTATAAGCCGAGTTCTGTCATGAACAGTTATCTATCTTGGCTGTGTGTTACCACAACAGCTCAATGCCACCTTTAGAAAACGCCGGGCAGACGCATATATTCTTTTTGCGGTGTTGCTTCAGATAGGGTTTACATAGCTACATAGTCTCCCATGCACTGGTGAGCTCTTACCTCGCCTTTCCACACTTACCATAAAAATATGGCGTTTTATTTCTGTTGCACTATCCCTAGGGTCACCCCCGGCGGCCGTTAGCCGTTATCTTGCCCTGTGAAGCTCGGACTTTCCTCGCGTACGACCTTTCGGTACTGTACCCGCAACTGTTCAGTCCGCTCATAAAATATATTTTAATATATAAAGGGCTGTTTGTCAATCGAAATACTTATCAACATTTCAAAAACCATCTTATACGTGATATAGATTTAAATCCCTATACTTACATAAAAAATAGAATTCCCTGATTAAATCAAGGAATTCTACCTTTTTAATTATCTAGACTGACCTCTTTTAGAAAATCCGCCACGCTTATTTTCTGTTACTTTCTTTAAGTCAGACATCTTTTCATCACTGGTTTTCTTAAACTTTGACATCATATCTTCAAAACTTTGCGAATCATTGTTGTTTGATGGTCTCCATTCAGGCATTGCATTTTTATATGATTTTTTGGGCATTTTTGATTCATCTAAAGCTTTTTTCATAGAAAGACTAATCTTAGAATCATCTGATATTGATATTATTTTTACCTTTACTTTGTCGCCTTCGGAAACAAATTCACCTATTTCCTTTACAAAAGTCGGTGCTATTTCTGAAATGTGCACCATTCCGGTTTCTCCTCCCGGTAGCTCCACAAAAGCACCAAATTTAGTAATTCCTGTTACCTTTCCCTCAAGAATCATCCCTACCTCAAGCTGCATAAAAAAATTTTTCCTCCTAAATTAATTTCCAATGACATTTACAAATACTCGTTCACCCTGTTTGGCAAAATCTAAACATTCACGCGCTATACGCTCAATATATGCTTCATTTTCATTTGTATCTGAAGCGACAATATTTTTCATTTCGTCATTTTTTACGCTTTGCGAAGTTATTTTTTGATTCAGAGTATTTAATTCTTCTTTTTTGTTGCTTATTTGAATTTGTTGATTTACAAGAACAAAGGATATATATACACAAAATGAAAGCACCGCTATCTTCAGAATAATATTTTTCTTTTTCTTAGACTTTTTAAGTATCCTCATCTTAGGGAATCCTCCTTATTGCCCTTGATCTTAAATTTACAAGCTATATTTAAATTATACACCAACATTAACTTATTTTTCAAGTTAATTTTTAAACTATTTAATTTTTTGGTTTTCGCATAAACATTAGAATTAAGTTTCGAAGTGGATTTCACGAAAATTTTATATACCGGTAATAAGAACTTCCTTTTTATTTTACAATTAATTCGTCTAATCAATGCAATGATTTTATTAATTATTTTCGCTATAAAATTGCCGATTGTTAAATAATAAATCAAAAAACCTAAAAGTTCCCCGAATAAGATATATATACGTACTTCCCCAAAGTTAAATGTAAAAATAAAAACAAACGTAAGAAATCCACAAACAATAAAGTATGATAAATCATACATAAAATCCTGAATCTTATTGGAACTAAACGTTTTTCTTAATATATAAAAGTTTGTATATAATATACCAAGCACTGCCCCAAAAACTGTAGCATATAGGAAAACCTGAACCTGACTCAACAAGGTAATCTGCAAAGTTTCACTTCCTATCTAAAAAGTTTCGAAATAATTCCACCGCTTACTTGCCGATTATCAGTATATGAAAGTGAAATTATTTCACCACTTACCTTTAGATCCCCTGTCTCAACGCTTAATTTACTAATGTGTAGATTTTTACCTTTGATTGTTAATTCACCTAAATCTGTATATGCTACAATCGCTTGATCATCAAAGCTATCAACGTCTGAAACACCACTTACTATTAAGTTTTTACGTCCTTCCAAAATCAAGTTGTGTGGCTTGATTGTCTTTTTCTCTTCTATCATTTTAGCATACCTCCGTAAAATATTTATACAGATATATATGATAAAAGAAAAATAGTTATTCCCAAATTATTTTTCAGATAAGACTGAATATAAACCTACAGCCTCTTCCTTTTTTACATGTTCGCTAATGCTGTTAACCTTAATTTTTAGATTTCTACCACCAAAGTTAAGTTCTATTATATCTCCAACTTTAACATCGTAAGATGCTTTTGCATTTTTCCCATTAACAATAACTTTTGAAGCATCACATGCACTATTAGCAACAGTTCTTCTTTTAATTATCCTTGATACCTTTAAATACTTATCAAGTCTCATAAATTCCCTCCGGATTAAAAATATGTTTTATTCATCAACTTCAGTTTTGCTTTCATCTATTTCATCTGTCAAGACTTCTTCAGGAGCTGAGCATTCACAATCACATTCAGTTGATATTCTACATCCACATTTACCACAATAAAGCATTTCAGCACTATTTACTGCAGAACAATTAGGACATACTCTCTTTTGCTTTATATCCGCAATTTGCCCACTTACTTCATTTAATTGATCATATAATATAGATATTGCATCTATTTTATTTTTTACCTTTTCATCATTAATTTCTAATTTTTCAGAATTATAAACAATTTTACCTAAGTTTTCAAATTCTTTTGATATTTCATTTTTAAGTTCGCATTCACTAAGTTTTAATTTGGAAACATCTATTGCCTTTCCTGTTTTTTCACCTATTGTTTCAAATGCTGATTTTACGTTTAATACTGTGTCTTCAAAAAATCCCATTATAATCACTCCTATTTAAATATTTATTTTTGTTTATTCATATATTCCGCCACCTATAAATTCTCTTAAAAGTGAAGATTTTGGAACTAATCTAGGATTTATTGGATAAAACCTTTCAAGTCCGGATAATATTCGCCTTGAAAAATAATAGTAGGGGCTTTCTTCTTTTATTGAATTTAATAAGGATAGTCCTGTGTGAGTTAATATACATGGTTCATACGTGTGTATCGAATTTATAGTAAAGTCACTTGTTCTCTTAAATGGATCTATATACAAAAACTCGCCACGACAAACATTATCCCACATCGCACATGTGCTTTCTACATCTGTACCACGATGATTGAAATCACGAACCATACGGCGAATAAACCGTATATCTTTTCTGGAGAAAATCTCCCCGTTGCAATCACTAATTCCCTGTTTAACGCTTACATATATTTTTATATGATTTTTCTCCGGTAAATTTCTTGTTAATACCGGGTTAAGACCATGTATTCCTTCTATTATCGCAATACCATCTTTTGAAAGCTTTATATGCCTTAAATTATCTTCCGGAAGTTTCTTTTTAAAATTAAACTTCGGAATATCACATTCACCTGTATTTATTAATGACAATATCGATTCTTGTATTTTTGCAACATCCAAAGCTTCAATAGCCTCATAATCATAGCTTCCATCTTCGGCAATTGGTGCTAAATTACTACCTCTATAAAAATCATCTAAGGATATCATCGCTGTTTCCTTGCCACGCCTTTCGAGCTCATCGGCTATCATATGAGAAGTCGTGGTTTTTCCGCTACCGGAAGGTCCTGCAAGCATTATAACTTTACAATTATACTGAGAAGATAAAATGTTGTCTACTGTGTCTGATACCTCTTCTTTATACTTATTCTCCATACTCATCACGAATTCTTCAGGATACTTGGCTGCAGCCTCATTTATTTGAGAAAGGTCAAACACAAATCTATTATATGAATTATTAAAGTTTCTCATAAAATTCCACCACCTTATTTTTTCGTTTAATCATTTCTTCAAAATTTGATATATACTCATATGGAAACTTATAATTAAAAATTCTTTCAAGCTTTTGGCTGTTATAATCTTTCAATTTACTTACTGCGGAAGCACCGCAGGCCAATATTGTATGAGTTTCATCCATTACATATACATTATATAGACCTTGCTTTGAGGGTTTAGCCCATCCAACATTTTCTAAATTTCCAACCATTCTGCTTTGCCGATATAAATAGTATGGTATATATCCATTCGACTCTAAGGGTTTTTCTGCAAAGCTCATCATCTTTTTAGCTTCTATAGCTTCTTGTCTTTGTAAAACTTTACCTTGTTCAGTTATCGTAGATGCCTTTTTCATACAAAGAGTATGCACAGTTATGTTTTCAGGGTCTAAACTACAAATTTTTTCCAAACTGCTCTTAAAGCTTTCTAAATTATCTCCTGGTAGACCTACAATTAAATCCATATTAATGTTAGGAAATCCTACTTTCCTTGCAAGTTCATAGGCTTCAATCGCTTGCAAAGCCGAATGTTTTCTACCTATATTTTTCAAGACATCATCATTTAAAGTTTGCGGATTTATGCTAATTCTATCTATATTCATTTCTTTTAAAACATCGAGTTTTTCCTTGGTTATAGTGTCGGGCCTTCCCGCCTCAACAGTAAATTCACGTAAAAACTCAAAATTAAAATCACTCTTTATTTCTGAAATTACTATCTTAAGTTGCTCTGCAGACAATATAGTTGGTGTTCCTCCACCTATATATACAGTTTCCAACCTTAAATTTAATTTTTTAGCAATTTCTGCAGTATATTTAATTTCCTTGCAAAGGTTAACTATATATTCCGGTATTAATCTTTGTGCTTTTTCTATAGATTGTGAAACAAATGAACAATAAGAACATCTTGAAGGACAAAATGGAATGGAAATATAGAGACTAAATGACTCTTTTTTTGAAAGATTAAGTATTTTTTCTTCTTCCGCTTCGGTTTTTATTGTCAATGAAAGCTTTTCATCTGAAACCAAAAACTTATTTTTAAAATGTCGTTTTGCTTCTTCAAATCCTTTTTCTTTTACTACATTTCTAAAAAGCTTAATAGGTCTAATCCCAGTAAGTATTCCCCATGGAGGGCATATACCCGTTATTTCTGATAGAATCTTATATAGTAATACAGAAAGTTCTCGTTCACACTCTCGGTCAAGATCTTCTATATCATTATTTATTTTTGATTCACTTTCTTTAATAATGCTACCTATTTTAACCTTTGTTCTTAATATTTTACAAAGATTGGTATCAATAACTTGTGTAAAAATATATTCCTTATTTGAGTTATCAATATCTTCTTTAGATATTACAAATTTTTCATTTGGGAAAAAAATTCGACACAGACATTCTATTTCATAGTGAAATTTGTGGTCTTTAATATAAATTATCATAACTTGAGCTTCCTAAATACATATTATTACTTTTTTCATAGTTAAGAGTGGTTTTATCTCCATGTCCACTATATATAAAGTAATCCTCTTTTAAATCTAAAAACTTTTTCAGGGACTTTTTCATATCATCCATACTTCCTGTAACAAATCCGGTATTTCCTATTGTATCTTTCATTAAAGTATCACCGGAAAAAATGTTATTATCTATAATATAGCACATACTTCCCCTAGTGTGACCAGGAGTATGAATAGCTTTTATTTCCGTATTACCTAGTTTAATCGTTTGTCCATCTTCAAGCAAAATATCTGATGAAAATACTTCGGGTTTTTTTCTAAAATCTTTTGATAAGTTAAGCTCACAATCGTTTGGAAAATCGCTTTCCTTGGCACCCATAACAATTTTAGCTCCCGACATTGCGCTATATTTCTTAACCTCAAAAATATGGTCAAAGTGTCCATGTGTCAACAAAATATATTCTATATTTTCTTTGTTGTTTTCAATAACTTCTTCTATCAATTTAGACCTATATCCGGGGTCTATTATAGCCATTTTACCTGTATCTTTATCTTTAATAATATAACAATTTGTTCTTAAGTGTCCAACTATATATGTTTGTACCTCTATCACTTACATCTCAACTCCTTTGTATCTAAAACAATAGTCACAGGTCCATCATTAACAAGGCTTACTTGCATGTCAGCACCAAATATTCCCTTTTCTACCTTGCAATCTAAACGCTCTGAAAGTAAACTTGCAAATTCGTTATAAAGACTTTCTGAATTTTTAAAAGTCATAGCATCTGAAAATGATGGACGACTCCCTTTCTTACAATCTGCCAAAAGAGTAAAATTAGAAACCAACATTATATCTCCTTTGGCATCCGACAACGACAAATTAAGCTTTCTGTCTTCATCCTCAAATATTCTTAATTTGCAAATTTTGTCTACCAAAAGATTTATGTCCTCGGCGGTATCTTCCTTGTGTATACCCAAAAGTATCAAAATTCCGTTATCTATTTTACTTATAAGTTTATTCTCCACTTCAACACTAGCCGAACATACCCTTTGAAGCACTGCCTTCATATGATCACTCCATTATACTCTTTTAACTGAATTTACTTTAGCTATATTTTTTAATCTTGAAATTATAACATTCAAATGGTCCACGCTGTTTACTGTAACATTTGCTCTAATAACTGCATTACCATTTTTATCCTCTCTGGAATTTAATTTATGGATAAAAATACGCATAGCATAAAGCTGAAGTGTTACATCAGCCAATAGTCCTGGCCTATCTTCCGCTATAATTTCTATAGTTGTTTTAAATTCCTCCTTAACATCTCCTTGCCAATGTGCATTTACCCATCTTTCAGACTGTTCACAATGTTCTACATCTTCTGGCACATTAATACAAGTTCTTTTATGAATAGAAACGCCATTTCCACGAGTTATAAAGCCTATTATCTGATCCGATGGCAACGGATTACAACACTTTGAAAGTTTAATTAAACAATTATCTACACCTTCAATTATAATTCCGGAACTTGCTCTTTTGCTAGCTTTAATCGGTTCAGTTTGTTTTGTAGCTTTATTCTGCAATTTCTTTTCATTTTCTTTAGATGGTTCCTTAAATTTTGAGTACTCCTCTTTAATTCTTGGCAATATACGCCACAAATGTATACCACCATAACCAATTGCTGCATATAGATCATCTATAGAATTTAGCTTTTGTTTTTTTACTATTAAAGGTAAAAACTCTTGCATTTCCTTTTCAGACAAAACAATATTATTGCGTTTAAACTCTTTTTCAAGTTCAACTTTTCCTTCAATAATATTTTCTTCTCTTTTTTCTCGTTTAAACCATTGACGAATTTTATTTCTTGCTTCACTGGTTTTAACTATCTTCAGCCAATCCCTACTCGGACCTTTAGCTGCATCATCTTTAGTTGTTAGTATTTCAATAATTTCTCCGGTTTTAACCTTATGATCAATCGGCACTATTTTTCTATCAACTTTTGCACCTACCATCTTATTTCCGACTGCACTATGAATAGCATAAGCAAAGTCTATTACTGTAGAACCCAACGGTAAACATTTAACCTCGCCTTTTGGTGTAAATACATAGACCTCTTCCGGTACTAGGTCTGATTTTATATTTCTAAGAATATCTGTCGAATCCTCATTATCCTGCTGATTTTCCAACATTTTTCTTATCCACATAAGACGCTCTTCCATACTGTCTTTTTTAGAAATACCAAGTTTATATTTCCAATGTGCAGCAATTCCATATTCAGCAGTATGATGCATTTCCCAAGTTCTTATCTGAACTTCGAATGGTATGGCCTCTTTCCCTACTACTGTAGTATGAAGTGATTGATATAAATTAGGCTTTGGTGTAGATATATAGTCTTTAAAACGATTTGGTAATGGAGTGAACATATCATGTATCATTCCTAAAACATTGTAACAATCGTTTACTGTATCTACAATTACCCTAACAGCATAAATATCATATATTTCCTCAATAGACTTTCCCTGTACAAATATTTTTCTATATATACCGTTTATACTCTTAACTCTGCCTTCAAGATGGAAATTAGGAATAAATCCTTCTAAATGATCCGAAATGTATTTTTTAGTTTTTTCGATAAACAATTCCCTATCTGATTTTCTTAAACTTAGTATTTTATCAATTTCTTTATACGCTACAGGGTCTAAATATCTTATAGATATGTCTTCAAGTTCTTCTTTTATTGCCCTTATTCCCAAACGGTGAGCAAGAGGAGCATATACCTCCATATTTTCTAAGGCCTTATCACGCCTTTTTTGCTCAGGCATACAGGCTATAGTACGCATATTATGTAGTCTATCGGCAAGTTTTATTATAATAACTCTAATGTCCTTCGCCATAGCAATAAGCATTTTTCTTATATTTTCAGCCTGCTGTTCTTCCCTGGATGAAAAAGGTATTTTACCGATTTTAGTTACACCATCTATAAGTGTTGCAATATCACTGCCAAACTGTTTTCTTATTTCTTCCAAAGTAGTATCTGTATCTTCAACAACATCATGAAGAAGTGCCGCTACTATCGATTCAGTATCCATACCAAGACCAACCAAAATATATGCAACCGATACAGGATGAAGGATATATGGTATACCGGACTTTCTACGCTGATCTCCATGAGCCTCTAAGGCAACATTATACGCTTTATCTACCAGGTCAAAATCAAATGTAACGCCACTTTTTTTCATTACTTCTACGAGAGATTCATAATCATAATAATAGCATCCATCCGGCATTTACTAATACCTCCATTGTTTTATTTTGTTAAGTAATAAAGATGATTCTAAATTAACTTTATTAGGTGATTGATTAACAGAAATGTTATAATTATCCCCATCAATTGAAACTTCGATTAAGTTTAATTCTTTCATTATATCTCCCTTAAAATGCTCAGATCAATAAGTGTCATCAATTATAAAGAGGTTGATTTTAT
>CAKSJY010000012.1 GCA_934464585.1 uncultured Eubacteriales bacterium | reverse complement strand
ATATAAAAAGCCCGATCTGATTCCTTTGAAGTGCATCCCCTCAAAAGCCGATCGGTTCTAAATTTAAACTATTGGGGATTTTTCGCACTAATATCTTCCGCGAACATTCGTTTTATAACATCACCACACTTTATTCAACATACAGGCAAAATAATATAGACAATATTACCTATACCCTTCCTGTGATTATAGGATAACACTTACAAAATGATTTGTCAAGTATTTTGTCGAATTTCTTTAATAAAAATTATATATTATGTTCAAACCTAATATACATAAGGGGTTTGGTGTATTTTTAGTTTTATTTCTGGTTAAAGTCATTTGGTTTTATGTGAAAAATATCCACATTAAAAGTCGTTTTTGTGCACAAAATGAGGCTGAACATATCACTCTATTTAAACGCACCTAAGCCTTAGTTTGGTAAATCCTCCTTAAGCACACAAAAAAGCTACGATCACATTAATCGTAGCCTTAAATTAATTCTCGCTTAAGGCCTTTTCAAGCCAAGCATCTGCTATATCAATTGCTGCATAAAGGTTAGGTTTTTCACTTGATTTAACTGTCCTTGTATTTTTTCCGCTAACACTTAAAAGATAAACCATTACCTTATCCGCCATCTCTAAGTCATCTACCTTCTTAGAAGACTTAATATCAATTTTTATTAAATATTTATCATATGCATTCCCATAATAAATCGTATTACCTGATCTAACCAGAGGTTTACCTTTGTACATTAAAAATTTATTTTTATTTTCAGTTTTTGTAGCCATTTTAGTTACCTCCTTAATAGTATTAGTATAAACGCTATGTAATATATTATATCACACTATATACAGGCGGTAAAGCGAATTATTTGTTATTTTGCGACAAGTCCGATATATAGTCTTTATTCGGAGTAACAAATAACGTTTTTTGGTTTTTGTATATCACATTGCCCGGCTTAGCTCCCTGGGGTTTGCTTATATATCTTACAAATGTGTAGTCAACCGGTACCCCGGATGATCCCCCGGCTTTACTATAAAACGCCGCAATCATCGCTGCGTCATAAAGAGATTGTTCACCGACTTCCTTACCATTAGCCACAAGTATTACATGAGATCCCGGGATATCCTTAACATGAAACCAAATATCTGTTTTTTTCGATTCCTTTAACGTAAGTTTATCATTCTGCATATTATTTCGACCAACCAATATTTCAAAACCTTCAGTCGATTTAAAGCACATTGGTTTAAGCTTAGAAACATTCGATTTACGAGAAGATCTCGATTTAATATATCCCTGCTCAGCCAATTCACTACGTATTTCATTGATTTCATCTTCGAGCTGTACACGGCTCAAAGTATCAAGAACCCCCTCAAGATAGTCCCTTTCGACCTTGGAAATCTCTATTTGTTCATTCAACAACTTTATTGCATGTTTAGACTTAGTATATTCCTTATAAAACTTTTGAACATTTTGCGACGGCGAAATACGGCTGTCTAACTTAATCTTTGTCGGCTTATATTCGTCATAAAAATTTTCTACAACGACTTCATTTTCACCAAAACTTAGTTTATATAAATTAGCCTTTAATAGATCTCCATATAACTTTAGTACCTCTTTCTTTTTGCTTTGTTCTATCTCATTTTTTTGAATCGCTATTTTCTTATTTATTCTATCAAGCAAAGTTGTAAGCAATCTGGATAGATCAGCATACTTTGTTTTCATTCTTTCCTGATTATCTTTTTCAAAATAGAATTCATCTAAAAGTTCAGAAAAACTTTCGTAAGAAATTATTTTTGCTGACTCTCCATATTGTTTTATCGGTAGAAAGGAAAAGTCTATCAGCTTACCATTATCATCTTTTATCATTATAGGATTGCCCGAAACTTCAAAAACCGTCTTGGAAATTGAATTAATAGTTTTTTGCAAAGATTCCTTTTGTTCTGTATTTAAATCACCTAAGGCGATATCTTTATTTCCACAAATTGCGTATGCTACCTCTCTGCATACAATAGGTGAAATACCTTGTATGCAAGAAAGCATAGCCTTTTCAACAGTTGAGCCGGGCTTTCTTTTTAGCATAGCATCAACAATATCAGCATCTTTATCAAGAAGTGAAAGTTTATCCTGTTTCGGAGGAAGTTCATAACCTATCCCGGGTAAAACTAACCGTTTTGATGATGTCGATGCGTCCACTCTTTTTAAAGCATCTATTATCTTACCGGAGGAATCCAATAAAATTACATTGCTATATTTCCCCATTATTTCAGATACAATTGTAATCTTAGATTTATCTCCAAGCTCATCAGTCGCTAAAAAGTCAAAGAATAACGCCCTTTCAAGGCCAACTTGCCGTACATCTATAAGCTTAGCTGAGGTAAGCTTCTTTCTAAAAAGCATACAAAGCATTGGCGGAACTGAAGGGTTCTCTATCTTATGCTTTGTGAAGTGTACTCTTGGACTACTTGCACGTACAGATAAAAGTAACTTATATGTACCCGATTTACAGCGTAAAGATATCACTATTTCATCCTTATTCGGCTGAAATATTTTGTCTACTCTGGCATCCAAAGCCTGTTTTTTTACTTCATATTTTATATGCCTGAGAAAAGCACCATCAAGTGCCATATAACGAGTCCCCCCAATTATACATATTCTAACATATTAGAATATGCATTCGATTTAACAAATTCTATATTTTCAAATTTACTACTAATTATCTTTAAAAGTGGATCTATTACTACATCCTCTGTGCAGAAGTGTCCTGCATCAACTACTGTAACACCAGCAGCCATAGCTGACAATATTTCATGATGCTTTATTTCACCGGTAACAAATGCGTCTGCTCCCTTTTTGACAGCTTTATATATAAGGTCTCCTCCTGCACCGGAGCAAAGGGCCACCTTGTTTATTTTTCTTTTTCCCGGAATATATCTTACACCATTACAGTTTAAGGATTCCTTGACATGTTGAGCAAAATCTTTTGGCAACATCTCAGATTCAATATTACCAATAATGCCACAACATACATCTTCTTTTATTGCACTTGTTTCAAATATATCATAAGCCGGTACTTCATATGGGTGTGCTTTCAACATAGCCTCAATAACACTATCTGTTTTACTTTTTGGGCATACCATCTCTAGCCTATCCTCGATAACATTTTCATATTCTCCAACTTTGCCCAGGAACGGTTTCGCACCCTCCATAGGTAAAAAGCTTCCTTGGCCTTTAGTTTGGAATGAACATCCACAGTAATCACCTAGAGTTCCGGCTCCGGATAATGTCATTGCACGCTTTATACTATCAGTATAATCAATCGGAGTAAATACAACTACTTTATTATAATTTTTACTTTTATATACAGACAAACCCTCTCTATCTTTTATTCCCAACAAATCCGCCAATGCTGTATTTACACCACAGTCTGCCATATCCAAGTTTGTGTGTGCACATATAGCACTAATACCATTTTTAGCTAGCAGATATGGAACACTATTTGAATCTAGTCTTTTAATCGGATTAAAGATGACCGGATGATGGCTAATAATAAGGTTAGCTCCAAGTTTTTTAGCTTCCTTTACTACATCTGGCGTAATATCCAAGGAAAGCAATACCTTATTAATAACTTCCGAATAGTTTCCAACTAACATACCACAATTATCAAAGTCCATTGCTGTATCAAATGGTGCTATTTCATCTATATAATTATAAACATCTCTTACAGTTGACAAAATATCCCTCCTATTTTAATAAATCTTCAATTTTCAAAACTATATTATTTAGTTCATTAGCTTTATCATAGTTTTTTGTAATTTTATATCCCTTTATCTTATTATGTATATTATTTATTTCTCTTTTTAAATAGCCTTTTGCCTCATCTGAAAATGGATACTGTAATTTCCCTACATATGGATATAGGTCATCACACAATATATTATTCTCAGTATACATTGCTCTCATTACCGTATATGCTCTTTTGCTGTCGATAACGGCTATTTCCTCTTTTATTTCAAAATTTTCATTCCTTAAAAAGTTTCTTAATTCTTTAGCCATACTCATAGGTTGAAGTACAAGATTTTTACTACTATTTTTTAGCCATAGTGCCTTTGATATAATGGAGGCTATTAATTCTCCCCCCATTCCTGCTATTACTATATTATCTACTTCATTTTCATTGATTTTTTCGAGTCCATCCGACAATCTAGTCTCTACTTTATCCTCTAAGGAATATTTTTCTATATTGCGTTTTGCCATCTCTAAAGGACCCTTTTTTATATCTGCGGCAATAGCATGTTTAATCATATTATTTTTAGCAAGCCATACCGGTAAATAAGCATGGTCTGTACCTATATCGGCAAGTTTTGCCCCAGTTTGCACCATCGAAGCACAAGTTTTTAATCTATTATTTAAAATAAAAGCTTTTTGTTCGTACACATCTTCCTCCAAAATTTATAAAGTTCATTTTATTAAGCATGTTTTACTCTTTACACATATTTTCCTAACAAATACATATTCGCAAACACGAAGTATTTAGCGTATAGGCATATTAAACAGCAATATGTATAATCCGCTTAAAACCAACAAATCTCTACTATTCCCTATACGCTAAAATGCTTTATTTTTTTGTAATAATAAATTTCTTAAAAATAAACTAGTCTGTATTATAAAAAACATAAAAAGCAAACAATCATATTCTACCTATTTATAAGTTTCTTTAAATATTGACCCGTATATGATTTTTCAACCTTAATTATATCCTCCGGTGTACCCTTTGCTACTATATATCCGCCCTTATCTCCACCTTCAGGACCTAAATCTATTATATAATCTGCACTTTTAATTAGATCTAAGTTATGTTCGATAACTACAACAGTATTGCCAGAATCAACAAGCTTTTGAAGTACCTCAATAAGTTTATGAACGTCTGCAATATGCAAACCTGTAGTTGGTTCGTCCAAAATATATATTGTTTTTCCTGTCGACCTTTTAGAAAGTTCAGATGCAAGTTTAACCCTTTGAGCCTCTCCACCTGAAAGTGTCGTTGCTGATTGCCCTATCTTTATATATCCCAAGCCTACGTCACATAAGGTTTGAAGTTTTTTCTCTATTTTAGGTATATTCCTAAAGAATTCTAGTCCTTCCTCAACCGTCATTTCAAGTACATCATAAATATTTTTGTCCTTATATTTTACTTCAAGGGTTTCCCTATTATATCTTCTTCCTTTACAAACCTCACATGGAACATATACATCTGGCAAAAAGTGCATTTCTATTTTTATTATTCCGTCTCCGGTACAGGCTTCACATCGTCCACCCTTTACATTAAACGAAAATCTACTGCTACTAAAGCCTTTCATTTTAGCTTGCTGAGTACTTGAAAACAGTTCACGTATATCAGTAAAAACGCCAGTATATGTTGCAGGGTTTGATCTAGGTGTCCTACCTATCGGAGATTGATTTATATCTATAACTTTATCAATATTCTCAATACCCAATATTTCCTTGTGGCATCCGGGCTTTACTTTCGATTTGTTCAAAGTTTTAGTAAGACTTTTATATAAAATCTCGTTAATTAACGATGATTTTCCTGAACCGGAAACTCCTGTAACACAAACAAACTCACCTAGTGGAATCTCTACATCTATATTTTTAAGATTATTTTCGCAAGCACCGATTATTTTTAGTTTATTACCATTTCCTTGTCTTCTCTTTTCCGGAATTGGTATTTTCCTTTTACCGGTCATGTATTGTCCTGTGATAGACTCCTTACAAGCCTTTATATCGTCAATAGTTCCTGCACAAACAACATTTCCCCCATGAATTCCCGCTTTTGGACCTATGTCAACTATGTAATCTGCAGCATACATAGTATCCTCATCATGTTCGACAACTATAACAGTGTTTCCAATATCTCTAAGGTGTTTTAATGTTTCTATTAACTTACTGTTATCTCTCTGATGAAGTCCAATACTTGGTTCATCTAAAATATATAATACACCCATTAAAGACGAACCTATTTGGGTTGCAAGACGAATTCTTTGACTTTCTCCACCTGAAAGAGTTCCTGAAGATCTCGACAAAGTAAGGTACTCTAAACCTACGCTTTTTAAAAATTGTAGCCTTGATTTTATCTCTTTTAAAATCTCTTTAGCTATAAAGTTTTCTCTTTCTGTAAGCTTTATATTCTCAATAAACTCCAAGGCATTTTCAATCGACTTTTGGCAAAAATCATCTATGTTGATTCCGCCAACTGTAACCGACAAACTTTCCTTTGAAAGTCTTTTACCGCCGCACTCATCACACGGTATTGCACTCATATAGCATTCTATTTCGCTTTTTATCCAATTACTACTAGTTTCCTTAAAACGTCTTTCAAGATTATTTATAACCCCCTCAAATTTAGTTTTATACTTCCCGCTTCCATACGCATTTTTTCTTGTAACTGTAATTTCTTCATCGCCCGTACCATAAAGCAAGATATTTACAATATCATCACTTAGGTCTTTTACCGGTGTGTCTAAAGAAAAATTATACTTTTCAGAAAGAGCCTTGAAGTACATTGTAGCTATAGTGCTACCCTCCATAGCCCAGCCACTTGCTTTTATTGCTCCACCGGCAACAGATAGTTCTTTATTAGGCAATATTAAATCCGGGTCTACCTTCATAAATACTCCTAAGCCTGTACACTTCTTACAAGCTCCAAATGGATTATTAAATGAAAACATTCTCGGGGTTAATTCATCAATACTCATTCCATGATCTGGGCAAGCGTAGCTTTGAGAAAATACTAAATCTTCCCCACCAATAACATTTATCACAATAATAGAACCCGATATCTTTGTTGCTGTTTCTATCGAATCTGTAAGTCTTGATCTAACATCATCTTCTATTATAAGACGGTCTATAACTATCTCGATAGTATGCTTCTTATTTTTTTCAAGCTTTATTTCTTCGGATAAATCATATATAATTCCGTCTATTCTAACTCTTACATATCCGTTTTTCCTAGCATCGTCAAGTATCCTTACATGTTCACCTTTTCGAGCCTTAACTACAGGTGCCAACACCATTATCTTTGTTCTCTCTTCAAGTTTCATTACTTGATCTACAATTTGGTCTATTGTTTGCTGTTTAATCTCCTTACCGCAAACCGGACAATGTGGTATACCTATTCTTGCATATAGCAATCTTAAATAATCGTAAATCTCTGTAATTGTGCCTACAGTAGATCTAGGATTTTTTGATGTTGTTTTCTGATCTATTGATATTGATGGAGAAAGTCCCTCTATATAATCAACATCAGGTTTTTCCATTTGTCCTAGAAACTGCCTTGCATATGACGATAAAGATTCTACATATCTCCTTTGGCCTTCGGCATAAATAGTATCGAATGCTAAAGAGGATTTTCCCGAACCCGAAAGTCCTGTTAATACTACAAGTTTATCTCTCGGTATCGATACATCTATATTTTTAAGATTATGTTCTCTAGCGCCTTTTATAAATATATTCTTTACCGACATTTTTTAATCACCATCCAAAGTTACCCTTTTAATTTTTGAATTTTGTCTCTTAAATAAGCTGCATGCTCAAATTCTAATAATTTTGCTGCTGCCTTCATTTCTTTTGTAAGTTCTACAATTAACCTTTCTTTCTCAGCTTTTGTAAGCTTCTTCTTTTTATCCTGTTTTTTTGCAGAACCTGATATTTCTAAAATATCAGCTACTTTTTTAGTTATAGTTTTAGGAACAATTCCATGTTCTTTGTTATATCTCATCTGTATTTCACGACGACGCTGAGTTTCCTTTATAGCTATTTCCATAGATTTTGTAACTTGGTCGGCATACATTATAACTTGTCCTTCTGAATTTCTCGCTGCTCTACCTATTGTTTGTATGAGGGACCTTTCCGAACGAAGGAAACCTTCTTTATCAGCATCTAATATAGCAACAAGAGAAACTTCCGGGATATCCAATCCCTCTCTTAGTAAGTTTATTCCAACCAAAACATCAAATTTTCCAAGACGTAAATCTCTAACTATTTCCATACGTTCAACAGTATCTATATCATAGTGCATATACTTTACTTTTATCCCTACATCTTCTAAGTATGAAGTTAAATCTTCAGCCATTTTCTTAGTTAGAGTTGTAACCAATACACGATTACCTTTTTCAGTTCTTGCGTTTATCTCAGATATTAAATCTTCAATCTGGCCATCAGTAGGTTTAACTATAATTTCCGGGTCTAAAAGTCCTGTTGGTCTTATGACCTGCTCAACTATTTGGGCACTTTTTTCTTTTTCAAGGTCTCCCGGTGTTGCACTTACAAAAACTACCTGATTTATTCTGTCATAAAATTCATCAAAGTTTAGTGGTCTGTTATCGAAAGCTGACGGCAACCTAAATCCAAAGTTTATTAGATTTTCCTTTCTGGCTCTATCCCCTGCATACATACCTCTTACCTGAGGTAATGTAACATGAGACTCATCAATAAATAAAAGATAATCTTTAGGAAAATAGTCGATAAGTGTAAATGGTGCACTTCCGGCGGCTCTTCCTGACATCACTCTTGAATAGTTTTCGATACCTTTACAAAAGCCAATTTCTCTAAGCATTTCTATATCATATCTTGTTCTTTGTTCAATTCTTTGAGCTTCCAGGAGTTTACCGTTATTTCTGAAAAACTCAAGCCTTAAATCAAGCTCATTTTCAATTTCAGAAATAGCCTTTTCGAGCTTATCTTTTGGAACTATATAGTGAGATGACGGATAAATAGCTACATGTTTTAATACAGCATTTACATTACCTGAAACTGGATTAACCTCACTTATTCTGTCTATTTCATCACCAAAAAATTCTACTCTTATTATATATTCAGACGACTGAGCCGGGAATATTTCAACCACATCACCACGTACTCTAAATTTATTTCTAATAAAATTAATATCGTTTCTTTCGTATTGCAGATCAACAAGTTTTGAAATTAATTCCTCTCTTGTCTTTTTCATCCCAGGACGAAGTGAAATTACCATCGTTTTATAATCAATAGGGTTTCCTAAACTATAAATACACGATACACTTGAAACTATTATTACGTCATTTCTCTCCGCAAGGGCAGAGGTTGCCGAGTGGCGAAGTTTGTCTATTTCATCATTTATTGCAGAGTCTTTTTCGATATATGTGTCTGTACTTGCAATATATGCCTCAGGTTGATAATAGTCGTAATATGATACAAAATATTCAACAGCATTATCAGGGAAAAACTCTTTAAATTCAGAACAAAGTTGTGCAGCTAAGGTCTTATTGTGTGCTAAAACCAAAGTCGGTTTATTTATCTTTTCTATTACATTTGCCATCGTAAATGTTTTACCCGAACCTGTAACACCCAAAAGTGTCTGCTCTTTATCTCCGTTCATTATTCCGTTTACAAGATTTTCTATTGCCTGTGGCTGGTCACCTGTCGGTTTATAATTAGATTTTAGTTTAAACGATCCCACTAAAATCACTCCATTCAAAAGTTAGTAAAGAGAATTCTTAAAATTTATATTTATTTAAATCAACGGTATAGTTTTTAACCTCTACACCGTTCCTTTCCAAGTTCTCTTTTTGTTTTTCAATTCCTCCAAAAGCATAATGTTTTGACAATCTACCCTTACTGTCAACAACCTTATAGCATGGATATTTATCTTTATCAGGATTATTGTGTAATATATTTCCGACTACTCTTGCCAGCTTCTCATTACCAAGATGTATTGCAATCTGCTTATATGTCACAACTTTTCCATATGGAATACTACGCAAATAATCGTATACCTTTTCTTTCATATTCTTACCACAACCTCACCTTTTAAACATCCACCCTCTTTAAGCCCCTTATCCAAAGAAATCAGAGCCTAAATTACTTTGAGCTAATGAAACATAGTCATTATCGGCTACAATTATATGATCTATTAATTTTACGCCGACCAACTTCAATGATTTATATGTTGCCTGTGTTGCTAATAAATCTTCTCTTGAGGGAAGCGCAATACCGCTTGGATGATTATGTGCAATTACGGCCTTGCTTGCGTTATATCTCATTGCTAATTCAACTATTTTCCTTATGTATATTTCAGAAGCGTTTACACTTCCTTCACTAACTTTTCCACAATACAAAAACTTTTGCTTTTTGTCCATAAGCAAAAGCATTACATTTTCGTTCATGAGTCCTATAAACTTACTTAAGAATATTTGCCCAATCTTCTCGTCAGTCAATGCTGACTTAGTTACATCAGTTTTATCGTCTAAATAGCATCTGCAAATTTGCGGAATCATTTTAATAAATATCGCTGAACTTTCACCAATACCTTTTACTTTCATTAGCTCTTCCAGTGGAGCGTCAAAGACCGCTGAAAACGAGCCAAAGGTATTTATAAGTGCATGACCTATCTCATTTGTGTTTTTTCTTGATATGCAGGTGTACAAGATCATCTCCATTTTTTCATGATCTTGAAGTCCCTCAAGGCCCTCCTTAAGAAATTTCTCTCTCATTCTCTTTCTATGCCCCTCGTGCATTGTTTTCTCCCTTTCCCAGAAGCTAATTCTACTACTATTAATTAATTATCTATATTATATACCAACCTACCGAATTTGAAAAGTGTAATTTCAGTTATTTTATGATATAATTAATTGAAATGAATTGAAAAGGACAGAAATATGCGAACTATTAACATTAAAAAGAATGATGCCGGTCAACGTATTGACAAATTTCTTTCTAAAACACTTAAAACACTACCAACCTCATTAATGTATAAATATATAAGGAAGAAAAGAATAAAATTAAACGGAAAGAGATGTGAAATATCCTCACTATTAAAAGAAGGGGATGTTTTATCTTTATATATAAATGATGAATTCTTTGAATATAAAGAAGATAAATATAACTTTTTAAAAGCACCAGCTATAATTAATGTCCTATATGAAGATGAAAATATTATGTTAGTCGATAAACCCTCAGGGTTAATCGTACACCAAGACGACACTTATAAATATGATACTCTTATTTTAAGAATTCAACATTATCTATATGATAAACTTGAATATAATCCCGAAGACGAAAACTCCTTTACACCGGCATTAGTAAACAGAATCGACAGAAATACCGGTGGCATTGTTATTGCCGCAAAGAATGCCGAATCACTTAGAATATTAAATGATAAAATGAAAAACCGTGAACTTCAAAAGAAATATTTATGTATCGTTCACGGAATACTTAAAAACAAACAAGATACTATAACAGCATTTTTACAAAAAAATGAAAAGCAAAATCGAGTATATATCTCTAAAACAGAAAAACCCGGATATAAAATAATAAAAACAAAATATAGAGTCATCGACGAAGCAAAAGGAAAATTCAGTCTTTTGGAGGTCGAACTTTTAACAGGCCGAACACACCAAATTAGAGCTCATATGGCCTATATTGGTCACCCACTTTTAGGTGACGGTAAATATGGAACAAATCTCTTAAACAATTCTACCAAATATAGGCAACAAGCTCTTTATTCATATAAACTAAAGTTTAACTTTTCATCACCTTCCGGAATACTTGAATATCTAAATTCACAAGAATTTGAAGTTTCAAATGTTTGGTTTGTTGAAGATTTCTATAATTCCATGATATAAACATATGTTGTGGAAAATGTGGAAAATTCTGTTGAATTTGTGGATAACTTGGTTTTATTGTCTTTTTATCAGGAATATGCTGCAACAATTTCCCGATTTACCATACAAGATGTGTCATATATAATATGTCCATCTTGTATTTTTATTCTCCTTTTTGCCATATCTGCTATTTTGTTGTCATGTGTAATCAATATTACAGTTTTCCCGCTCTTGTTTATATCTTTCAAAATGTTTATTATATCGTCACCGGACTTCGAATCAAGATTACCTGTTGGCTCATCTGCAAGTATTATCGAAGGCTTGGCTGCTAAAGCTCTTGCTATCGCTACCCTTTGTTGCTGTCCTCCTGACATTTGTGCTGGCTTATGATCCATTCTACTTTCAAGTCCAACCTGAGCTAAACTCCTTTTAGATAATTCTCTTCTTTCTGATTTTGGAACTTTTCTATATATAAGAGGCAATTCAACATTCTCTCTTGCACTAAGGCCATATATAAGATTAAATCCTTGAAATATAAATCCTATTTTACTGTTTCTAATTTCTGAAAGACAATCATCCGACAAACCGGAAACATCCTCCCCACAAAGATAATATTCACCCATTGTTGGTGAATCTAATGCACCTAATATATTCATTAGGGTTGATTTGCCTGATCCGGACTTTCCGATTATAGCGACAAACTCCTCTTCATAAATTTCCAAATTTATATTATCAAGAGCTCTAACCTCTCTTTCACCGCACCTATAAATTTTAGAAATATTATTGAGTTTAATAAGTTGTTTCAAGATATCTCTCCCTACCTTATTTATGTAGTTTATCAATATTATTCTTAGATTAAATCGTTTTTATACAGGCCTTATGTTTCGATTTGACATAATTTTAAAAATAAAATATTATATATTTAGTATTATATTCGGGGAGCTGAATTTATCGGCTGAGAATAGGCTTTGCCTTAAACCCTTATACCTGATCCGGATAATGCCGGCGTAGGAAATATTTTAAGGCTATAGCCTTGTTTTTTTTGCGCCACCTATTAAGGTGGTTTTTTTATTTTAGAAAGAAGGTAAATCCTTTTGAAAAATTTCAAATATATCATATACAAAATAGCTCCGGCAATTTTTATTACATTAATACTAGCCATGTGGTTTTTAGTAACACAGTTTGGCATTGTCTCTGAATTTTTGCTTCCATCTCCACAAAAAGTATTTCTTGCTTTCATCAATGACTTTGACACAATATCAAAAAATCTTTTAACTACATTGTCAGAGGCTTTTATAGGATTATTTATCGCCGTAATCATTGCATTTTTAGTATCCTTTTTAATGGACCGATTCACGTTTCTATATAAATCCATATACCCGGTACTTGTAATTACACAAACTATACCAACAGTAGCAATAGCTCCCATATTGGTTCTATGGTTCGGATACAATATGCTCCCTAAAATAATACTTATAACTATATCCTGCTTTTTTCCCATAGCTGTATCTATACTTAATGGTTTTAAAAATATCGATGTATCTCATATTAACCTACTTAAAACTATGGGAGCTGGAAATTTAGATATCTTCTTTCATATTAAACTACCGTTTTCATTGATTAACTTTTTCAGCGGATTTAAAATTGCAATGTCATATTCAGTTGTTGGTGCTGTTATTGCAGAATGGCTCGGAGGCTACAGTGGACTTGGAGTATATATGCTAAGGGTAAAAAAGTCATATGAGTTTGATAAAATGTTTGCTGTTATTATTTTGGTATCTTTAATAAGTGTTTTGCTAATATATTTGGTAGATGTAGTGCAAAAGGTTGCTGTCCCATGGATAAACGATAAAGGTGAGGCCGGTAAAAATGTTTAAAAAATCGATTATTATACTTTTAGTATTTATTGTTTCTATTATAACAACTTCCTGTTCAAATAAATCCGATAGCCTTGAAACTGTAAATCTTATTTTAGACTGGACACCAAATACTAATCACACCGGAATATATGTCGCAGACGAACTTGGGTTCTTTAAGAAAAATGGAATTAAAGTAAACATAATCCAACCACCAGAAGACAGCTCTATCATATTATTAGGCTCCGGAAAAGCTCAATTTTGCATAAGTTTTCAGGATTCATTTGCTCAAGCACTTAGCTCAAACACACCTGTACCAGCTACTGCTGTCGCTGCTATTTTAAATCACAATACTTCCGGAATATTATCTAAAAAATCCTGCAATATACAATCACCAAAGGACCTAGAGGGGAAAACATACTCAACATGGAACCTTCCTATTGAAACCGCTATGTTAAAACATATAGTTGCTAAGAGTGGTGGTAATTTTGACTTAATACATACTGCCCCAAATTCATCATCCGATGCTGCATCAGCATTTTCAAGTGGTATCGATGCTATAAACGTATATTATGGATGGGATGCTATTGCTGCCGAAACCAAAGGTATTGATACAAACTTTCTTAGATTTACGGACATAGAGAAGAACTTCGACTTTTATGCACCGATAATAATAGCTAATAATAAATATCTTGAAACTAATCCCGATACTGTTAAACGTTTTTTAGCAGCCTTAGATGCCGGATATACATATTCAATAGAAAACCCAAAGGCTGCTGCTGATATACTTATAAAGAAAAATCCCGAACTAAACAAGAATATTGTATATAAAAGCCAAGAATGGCTCAGCCATCAATACAAAGGCCAAAATGAACCTTGGGGAAAAATTGATGAAACCAGATGGACAAATTTTTTTCGTTGGCTATATGAAGAAAAACTTATTTCAAAGAATCTTAACTCTTCAGGATTTTCGAATGAATACCTAAAATATTCTACAGATTGAGAAAGAAGGAAACTCTTAATATGAAATTTGAGGCTATAAACATTTCAAAGTCATATAGTGGCAATAAAATACTACAGGACGTAAATATACACCTAAACGACGGAGAAATAATATCTATCATAGGCCCAAGCGGAATTGGTAAAAGTACATTATTCAATATATTATCCGGAATAGAAAGTCCAGACAACGGAAATATACTACTTTCAGAAAAAGACATAACCTCAAAAGTAGGAAAAGTTGCATATATGCCACAGCGAGACTTACTTCTGCCATATAAAAACATAATTGATAATGTGTCACTTCCTCTGCTTTTTAACAACAAAAGCAAAAAGGATGCAAGGAAGGAAGCCCTTCCGCTTTTTAAAACATTTGACCTTGAAAATAGCGAATATAAATATCCTCATGAACTTTCCGGAGGTATGAAACAACGTGCAGCTTTACTCAGGACATATCTTTGCTTCAAGGAAGTCGCATTATTAGACGAACCTTTTAGCGCCCTTGACGCTATTACAAAATCAAAAATGCATAAGTGGTACTTAGAATTAATGAAGCAAATCATGATTTCAACCATTTTTATAACCCACGATATTGATGAAGCAATTTATCTTTCTGACAGAATTTATATACTCAACGGAAAGCCGGCAAAAATAACTAATGAAATAATAATAGAAAGAGATTCCTCCAACAAAAAGGACTTTTTGTTAAATGACAAATTCCTAAAGTACAAAAAAATGATTATTGATATATTAAGTCCTTAAAACATTAAAAATCCCCGGCCTAATTTAAAACCTAATTAAGTTCTGCAAGAGCTTACTGTCGATAAGTCTTTTAATGATAGTTCCAAATTAATCTCACCTACACCATATCCCATAAATTACCAAATTACTGTTGATAGCTCGCCTCGGTAATACTTAAACAAAAAAGATCCTTTCCATTTTTGGAAGGGATCCTTTGTATTTACAATATTGAATTAATAATATTTCTATAATCATTTATAGATCTTAGTCCTACTTCTGATGAGTGTATTTCGCCATCCTTAAATATTATCACTGTAGGAACACTCTGTATGTTATACATATTCGCAAGTTCATTTTCCTTGTCTATATCAATTTTAATCACTCTAACCTTTTCGGAAAATTCCTCGCTTAGTTGTTCTATAATTGGTGAAATCATTCTACATGGACCACACCAAGTGGCAAAAAAGTCCGCAATAACTACTTTCTCCTGAGAGATTATTTCTTCAAATTCTTCTTTAGTTGAAATTACAGTATTAGCTGACATAAAAGCACCTCCGTGTTTATATTATTGCTCAACACAAGTCTTTTATTACTAATTTCGCATAAAAAAATCTATTTTATAATAGTAAACATCTTACCTATATACGGAAGTGGTCTTTCGTCACCTCTATATACATTTAAAATTCCTATTATGATAAATGCTATAAATATAAAATAAAACGCCATAGACAAAAGTGATGTAAAAATTGTAAACATATGTGCAATAGAAAACAAAATAGTACTAACAATACCTATTGCAAATCGTGCTAATACTGCACATATACTAAGCACTATTCCTTGGTTAACATGGAATTTAACAACCGGATTGTCTCTATCTACAATAAGCCCAACAATCCATAAAATTCCTATATACGATAATGCGCAAATCAATTTTGTATCCTTTGACATTTCCTCTTTGTTTCCGTTATTAATATCCTTATCCATCATATATACCTCTATCGCTAAAATAATTTTTTAGTTACTTTTTCGGTGATACCAACAAGCGGCAACTCTCTTTCCTGATCCTTTATCACACTACTTATACCCATAATTATCAGTATAATCCACAACACAGTTATACCAACAAAAGATAAATACCCTATAATTTCTGCAAAGGTAGGTACACTTGATAGTGCAAACACTAAAATTGCAAAAATACTATACAGTGCTACCATAAACACACAAAGCATACCACCCTGCTTAACATGGAATTTTACTGATTTATTACCATATTCCAAAGAAAATCTTCCCACAACAAAAAGTGGACCAATATATGAAAGAGCCGACAACAACTTAACATTAAATTTATCGTAATTTATATCTGCCATATAATCAACACCCTTTCATCAGTACTTAACTATTGCTCATATGGTACAAGTTCTATTTTTTCTATTGTCACATCCGATAATGGTCTATCTGAACTATCAACCTCTACCTTACTTATTTTCTCTATAGTATCCATACCTTCAAATACTTGAGCAAAAACAGTGTATCCCTTTGAGGAAGTGCTTAAGCTTGCATCTAAATGAGGATTTCCCGAGTTATTTTCATATAGTGCTTTTATTTCATCTGTAAGTTTAGACATGTCTACTGTTGAACCATAGCTAGCTTCAAAATCTTTTGGGGATTTACTATATACATCATAAACCCTTTGGAAGTAATCCCAACCCTTAAATTCTTCTACCGGCACATCATTTATAAAAAACTGGCTTCCGTTAGTATTAGCCCCGGCATTTGCCATTGCAACTGCACCTGTTATGTTAAATAATTTATCGCTAAATTCATCATCAAACTTTCCACCCCAAATGCTTTCTCCACCTCTACCTGTTCCTGTAGGGTCGCCTGTTTGAACCATAAAATTTTCAATAATTCTATGAAAAATCACACCGTTGTAGTATCCATTTTGGGCATGGGTTTTGAAGTTTTCAACAGCTTTTGGAGCAGCTTCTGGAAAAAATCTTAACTTAAATTCACCCATACTAGTTGTAACAACAGCAATCTCTTCTGAAGCTGCCGGTAAATCAAGTTGATATCCCACACTTTTACTATTATCTGTATTTTTACCAGAACAACCAACTAAAGAAAATGCCATAGCTGCCATAAGTATCACTCCTAATATCCTGCTTATTTTTTTCATCAATTAATCTCCTTAATTTTTTAGATTGATATGTTTTATTTTATTACTTATTGTTTTGTATTGCAATAGCAAATTACCATTTTTTACATATTAAAATATTGATACCGTAACCATTATTTAAATAGTATCATAATATAATATCGAAGCTTATATTAAAGGAGGATAAACATTTATGATGGACAATATGTACAAACTAAAAATGGCAGAATACAATATTTCTCCATTCCCGGAGGATCCTACAGTTACAATGGCATATGTACCGTACCAAAACTTCGGTAAAACTTACGAGCCTGCACAAGGTTTAGAAAATGGCACTATGTTTTTAGATTTGAATAAACCGTTTAAGGGTAAATGCGGAGGGGATAAGAATGGATGAACGACAGGCATTATTGAAGGAAATTGCAAAATATGACTTTGCCGTTATAGAATTAAATCTATTTTTAGACACCCATCCAAATAGTGTACAGGCACGGCAAAAATTAGAAGAATACAGAGCTAAAAGTGATGAACTAACTAAAAAATATGAAGAATTTTTTGGCCCTATAAGCCATGGTTCTGCGTTAAGTCAATGGGAATGGATCGCAAATCCATGGCCATGGAATAGTGAGGAGGAATAGTGTATGTGGGTTTATGAGAAAAAATTAGAATACCCTGTAAATATAAAAAATCCTAATCCCAAATTGGCAAAAATAATTATAACTCAGTATGGCGGTCCTGATGGTGAACTAGGTGCTTCACTTAGATATTTAAGCCAGAGGTTTTCTATGCCATACCCTGAATTAAAAGCGATATTAACCGATATAGGTACAGAGTTCCCTAAATGACAAAATTTTGTATATTAATCTTGTCAAAAAAATATATTAAAACCATGAATATATTTTAAAGCAGGTGAAATATATGAATTCAAAATATGAGCTTGTAACAAATAAAAAGATCCATTCTGTTAAAAATAAAGATTTTATGGAAAACCTTGAAAACGCAGTACTTTTGTCATTATTACAACAACAAATAATCACAAATACTCAATATGAAAGATGCTTAAAAAATCTCAATCATACCCATTCTTATATTCCCAAGGATGGTGATTAAACCATGACAAGAATTGCAGCATATTGTCGTGTTTCTACCGATAAAGACGAGCAAACAGGATCTTTAAAGAATCAACAGAAATTTTTCCATGAGTACATTTCAAAGCATCCCGAATGGATACTCTACAAAATATATGTTGATGAGGGTATAAGCGGAACCAACACAAATAAAAGATACGCTTTTAACCAAATGATAAATGATGCTAAACTTCATCGTTTTGATATGATAGTAACTAAAGAAATAAGTCGTTTTGCGCGCAATACCCTCGATAGCATATACTATACTCGAAAACTAAAAGAGTTTAATGTAGGAGTTATTTTTATGGACGATGCTATAAACACCATGGATCCTGACGCTGAATTACGCCTTACTATTCTTTCATCTATAGCTCAAGAAGAAAGCAGAAAAACCTCTCAACGTGTAAAATGGGGACAAAAACGAAAAATGGAACAAGGGGTTGTATTTGGTCGAAATATGCTTGGATATGACTTAAAAGACGGAAACCTTTACATAAATCAAAGCGGTGCAAAAATAGTAAAAATGATATTTCATAAATTCGCCAGCGAAGGTAAAAGTGCATATCAAATATCCAAAGAACTCGAAAATGCAGGAATAAAAACCTCCAGAGGATCAAGTCATTGGTCGAGCTCCTCCATCTTAAAAATATTACGAAACGAAAAATATTGTGGTAATCTTGTTCAAAAAAAGACATTTACACCAAATTATCTTTCACATAAAAAGGTAATTAACAAAGGTCAGGAGGATTTTATAATAATAAAAAATCATCATGAACCAATTATAGATATTTCACTATTTGAAAAGGCACAAACTGAATTAAAGAGAAGATCGCTACCTAAAGCACCTAAAAGTAAATACTCAAATAAATATTGTTTCTCAGGAAAAATTATATGCGGAAATTGTGGGCATAACTATGTTGCTCGCAGCAGAAACGCAAACGCCAAAAAATATACATATTGGAAATGCTACGAAAGTTTAAAAAATGGGACACATAACACTATTAAAAATTCATCTCACATAGAGTGTAGTAATATTACAATAAAAAATACTTTGTTAGAAGAAATGCTTCAAGGTATTTTGCAAAACATAAATTTCGATAGAAATGCCCTGATCGATAAAATATATAATGCTATCCTACTATCTTTTACAAATAACGAATTTAAAAATATTGAAAAAGAGATAAAACAGCTTGAACACGAAAGTGAACAACTCCTAGATTTATACCTTGAAAATATAATATGTAAAGACACTTATAAAAATCGTATTGACTTAATAAACAAAAAAATTGAAAACCTAAAGTCCGAAAATAATAGGCTTGAAAATATAGATAATACAACAGGCAAACTTTCCTCTATATACAATACTATTTTATCTTTATTAAATGGCGAATCATGGGAAAATACTTTTTATAGGACATTAATTGATAGGATAATAATACAGAAAAACCATGATATTGACATCTATCTAAAATATTCGAATATTATCTGGAAATATGTAGCAAAAAAATAAACCTAATTATCTTTGTAAGTTGCTATTTTTAAATAAAAATAATATACTTACTATAAAAACAATTTTGTAAGGAGTTTTAATTTTAATGGGCGATTTTATAAACAAAAATCTCAAATTATTAGCACTAGAAGATCCACAAATATACGAGGGAATCAAAGATGAACTTAAGCGTCAGTCTGAAAATCTAGAACTTATCGCATCAGAAAACATAGTATCCGAACCAGTACTATCTGCAATGGGAAGCATATTAACAAATAAATATGCAGAGGGCTACCCTGGAAAAAGATATTATGGTGGTTGCGAGCACGTAGATGTTATAGAAGACATTGCAAGAAAAAGAGCTTGTGAACTTTTTGGTGCTGAACACGCAAACGTTCAGCCACATTCAGGTGCTCAAGCAAATACTGCTGTATACTTTGCAATGCTCAATCCTTCAGATAAAGTTATGGGTATGAATTTATCTGAAGGTGGTCACTTAACACACGGATCCCCTGTAAATCTTTCCGGAAAATATTTCAATTTTATAAGCTACGGCGTGGACCCTGAAACCCACGTAATAAATTATGAAAACATTCGTAAACAAGCTATAAGCGAAAAACCTAAAATGATAGTTTGCGGTGCAAGTGCATATTCAAGAACTATCGATTTCAAAAAATTCAGAGAAATTGCAGATGAATGCGGTGCTTACCTAATGGTTGATATGGCACACATAGCCGGATTGGTAGCTGCAGGGGTGCATCCAAATCCTGTTGAATATGCAGATTTTGTAACAAGTACAACACACAAAACACTAAGAGGTCCGAGAGGCGGTCTCATCCTCTGCAAAGAAAAATATGCTAAACAAATTGACAAAGCTATATTCCCCGGAATTCAAGGAGGACCATTAATGCATACAATTGCAGCTAAGGCTGTATGCTTTAAAGAAGCCTCTACCCCGGAATTTAAACAATATGGAAGGCAAGTAGTTGCCAATGCAAAGGCGTTATCTCTAGCCCTTATTAAAAGAGGAAATAAAATAGTAAGTGGTGGCACCGACAATCACCTCATGCTCTTAGACTTAAGAGATACCGGTATCACTGGAAAAGAGCTTGAAAAAAGGCTTGATGAAGTAAACATAACAGTAAATAAAAACACTATACCAAATGAGCCTTTAAGCCCATTTGTAACAAGCGGAATAAGAATTGGCACCCCGGCAATTACAACAAGAGGTCTCGTTGAAAGTGATATGGATAAAATAGCTGAGTTTATTGATTTAACAATAAAAGACTATGAAAACAACGTACAATACATAAAAAATGGTGTTCATGAATTGTGCGAAAAGTATCCGATATATGAATAATCAATTTTCCAAAAATAAGTCCTCACCTCTTGCAGATAATATCAGACCCAAAAGTATAGATGATGTTGTCGGTCAAAAACATCTCCTTGCAAAGGGCAAACCTCTTAGAAACATTATAGAATCCGGCTTTGTTCCCAATATGATTTTTTACGGTCCTCCAGGTGTTGGAAAGACGACTGTTGCTTCTATAATTGCTCAAAGGACTAATAAAACCTTGCATAAACTCAATGGTACAACTACATCTATAGCAGATATTCAACAAATTATTGGCGAACTCGATACTTTTCATGCTCAAAATGGTATATTGCTTTATCTTGATGAGATTCAATATCTAAATAAAAAACAGCAACAAAGCCTACTTGAATTTATGGAAAACGGTAAAATAACCTTAATAGCCTCAACAACCGAAAACCCATATTTTTATATTTACAAAGCTATATTAAGCAGAGCTACAGTCTTTGAATTTAAACAGGTAGATAAAAGTGATATTAAATCCGCTATAATGCGTGCTTTTGAGCATCTTAAAAAACAATATGGCAATAGTGATATATCAATTGATAATGATGCTTTAGACCTCTTGTCTGAAACATCATGTGGTGATGTGCGTAAATCTTTAAATCTACTTGAGTTATGTTTTGTAACACATGTAAATAATTCTAATGTTATAAGTTATGATATGGTAAATGATATAGGCTCATTTGGATCCTCACAATTTGATAGATCCGGAGACGACCATTATGATTTACTTTCAGCTTTTCAAAGATCCATTCGTGGATCAGATCCAAACGCTGCGATATACTATCTTGCAAGACTTTTACAATCAGGAGATTTAGCCTCGGTTTGTCGACGATTATCGGTATGTGTTTGCGAGGATATTGGACTTGCTTATCCTCAGATTATACCGATAGTAAAATCATGTATTGATATTGCCTTTCAGGTCGGTTTACCCGAAGCAAGAATACCACTTGCTGATGCTGTTATCCTTGCATCTACTGCACCAAAATCAAATTCAGCTTACCTTGCTATAAACAAAGCAACAAATGATATCGAAAGTGGCAAAATTTATCCTATTCCCAGAACCTTACAAAATAAACATTTTGATGGCGACGATGTAAAAAATAAAGGACAATTCTATTTATATCCACATGATTATGAAAATCATTGGGTTAATCAACAATATCTTCCTGATATGTTGAAAAATGAAGTATACTATAGGCCTGATAACAATAAAAATGAAACGGCATTTAGGAAATATTTAGACAAAATAACGGGGAAATTATAAAACAGATTGAAATATCCACATAATATGATATAATAATACAAAAGTAATATTATAAAATTTAAGCGAGGTGCCATATATGAACGAAAAAATACTTTCAACATTATCATACGGAATGTATGCTATTGGCGTAAAAGGTCAAAATGGCCCATCTGCGTGTATCGCCAATACCGTATTCCAAGTTGCTTCTAAACCACCATATGTTGCTGTTAGTATAAATTCTAAAAATTATACCAATGAATGTATAAAAAATCATGGCTATTTTTCAGTATCTGTTTTGTCAGAAGATACATCCGGTACTATTATAGGGGCTCTTGGGTTTAATTCAGGACGCCATACAGACAAGCTTAAAAATATTCGTTATAAAGTTTTAAACGAAGGAATTCCTGTGCTTAAAGAACACTCCTGCTGTTGGTTTTTGTGTAAGGTAGTTAACAGCATTGAAGCTGAAACACATACTATATTTATTGGAGAAATAATTTCAGGAAGTGATAAATGTCGTTTTGCACCAATGACATATTCATATTATCGTGACATAATAAAGGGCTCTACCCCACCAAATGCCCCTACCTGCCACAGTGATGATTATAAAAGCAGTGTTAAACCACAATATGTTTGTTCTATATGTGGATACATATATAATTCTCCATACGAAGAGTTTGACAGCTTAACAGACGATTGGATATGCCCTATATGCAAGGCTCCTAAATCTGTATTTAAGCTAAGATAATTTAGAAAGCTTACTATTAAAAATACATTTTTTACTTCTATATAAATTAATTTCAAATTAGTCATTTTGTATCCTCTGTAGGTACAGAGGAACTGGCACACTTAGAAATGATCGGTGCTATTGTATACCAATTGACAAAAGATCTTTCAATTGATGAAATAAAAAAAGCTGGATTTGAAGATTACTTTGTTGACCATACCACAGGTATATATCCGCAAGCTGCTGCCGGAGTTCCATATACAGCATCATCAATGGCTGTAAAAGGTGACCCTATAACAGATATTCACGAGGACTTAGCTGCCGAACAAAAGGCTCGTACAACTTACGATAATATATTACGATTTTGTGACGACAACGATGTAAAGGATCCTATTAGATTTTTAAGAGCACGTGAGGTTGTACACTATCAACGTTTCGGTGAAGGCCTACGTATTTTAACTGACAAATTAAATAGTAAAAACTTCTATGAGTTTAACCCGAGCTTCGATAAAGACTGTAATAATAAAAAATAACTTATAATTTCCGATATTGGACCGGGTTTGTTTACATTAACAAGCCCGGCTTTTATCTTAATTAAACCTTTACTGGAAATATTTCTAATTGAAAATCATTTGATTTTAGTCACTTATTTTGATACAATATAGTAAATAAAAAATATATTAAGGAGGCCCTTATGCAAATATTTTTTATAATATTATCATGTATAATCATATTAATACTGGCATCTTTAGTAATATTTTTTCTTTGGTTAAGACGAGGAGTTAAATCGCTTAGCAAAGATTATCCTGTTAAAGAAGTAAAAAAGGGAACTGGATACAAAAAAGTTCTAATATTATATCAACCATCATTACATAATACCGCAGAGAAAGTCACTAATACAGTTATTGACACGTTCTTAAATTTAGGCTATAGCATAACTGCTAATTACATATCCGACGAGTTAGATTATAACCTTAATGATTATGATTTTATCGCATTTGGTTCACCTGTTTATGTTGGAAATATTTCACCTAAATTTATAAAATATATTAAATGTTCTAATATAGAAAATAAAGAAATATTGATATATACTGTAGGGAATATTGATACTGAAGAACAGGAAACAGACGAACTTACCCACCTTTTAAAAGACAAAAATACTATACATAAAATAAAAATAAGTCCCAAACCCTCTGATCTTCAAAATTTAATATCATATATTAAGAACATTAATCATTAATTTAATATTGTAGTTTTAATTCTAATATACCAATATATCATTTATCTCGCCTCGTGAATATTATGTTATGTAATATTTATATACGGGAGGCAACTTACCTATGGCTCAACTAAAAGAATTTCTTAAACGGCTTAAAAACCCTTCAATTGTTTTAAGCTTAGTATCTGAAATTATAGTAATTTTAATTTTGTTTAAAGTCAATGTTAATGTAGATATAGTCACCGGAGTCGTTACCGCTTGTTGCTCTATATTGGTTCTACTTGGTATAATGTCTAATCCCACTACCTCCAACAAAGGGTATGCCGATGATATCTTTTATTGCAAAAATTGTAAAGAAAACACTTGTCATACAGTAATTGATAATAATTTGTATTGTCGCAAGTGTGGAAATAAGCACAACTAACTTATATAAAATCAATATAACCAAACCATTAGTTTAATTATATAAGTTTTAGTCTAATATACAAATTGGCATAAGGAAGGGATATAAGATGAAAAAGATTTACAAATGTTATATTAAAAGATTTATAGACTTCACTCTTGCTCTTTTACTCCTTGTTATTTTATTTCCTATGTTTATAATCATCTCTTTACTCATTAAATGTACCTCTAGCGGAAGCGCTATTTTTACACAATATAGAATGGGTTATAAGGGTAACAGTTTTAAACTGTATAAATTTCGTACAATGATGGAAGATGCTCCTGCTAATGTAGCAACACGAGATATATCAGACCCTGATCGCTATATCACTAAAATTGGAAAAATTTTGCGCACAACAAGCTTAGACGAAATTCCACAATTAATAAATATCCTTAAAGGTGAAATGAGTTTTATAGGTCCTCGACCGGTAATATTAAATGAAAAAGAACTTATAGATCTACGAGCTCAATGTGGCGTAGATAATGTAAGACCTGGAATTTCAGGATTTGCTCAAATAAACGGTCGTGATAGAGTAAGTATCCAACAAAAAATTAATTTTGATAAATATTATGCTGATAATATTAGTCTATGGTTAGATACAAAAATATTTATTAAAACTATATTCTATGTCTTTAGTTCACAAGATATAGTCAATGGTAAAGTAGATGAAAGCACCAATTCTACCAATGATGCAGCAAGAATATCAGATTGATTTCCCACCCATAGTATATTTATATTATCTTTAGAATAAATAAGCAACTTTATGTTAACTATAATATATATTTTTCCTTTCGACTTGCTTTTTAAGGAGATTAAAATATGTCAGAAAATAAATTCTCAAGAATAACACCTGAAATTTTAAAATTTACAAATTTATGCTATAAAAATAGTACAATAGATCCTGGACTTTACAATAAATATGAGGTCAAACGCGGACTTCGAGACATAAACGGAAAAGGAGTCTTAACAGGACTAACAGAAATTGCTGAAGTAAAATCATATATTATTGAAGATAGCGAAATGGTTCCATGTGAAGGTAAACTATTTTATCGTGGATATGATGTTGAAGAAATAGTAAAAGGCTTTATTGAAGAAGATAGATTTGGATTCGAAGAAACTACTTACCTACTCCTCTTCGGAAAATTACCATCTAAGGATGAACTTATAGAATTTAATAAAGTTTTGGCCGGATACCGTTCTCTCCCGACCAGTTTTGTGCGTGATATTATAATGAAAGCTCCTAGCCATGATATGATGAATACCTTGGCAAGAAGCGTTTTAACATTGTATTCTTATGACGAAAAGGCCGATGATGTTTCTATTGCAAATGTTTTACGTCAATGTTTGCAACTAATAGCTCTATTCCCTATGCTTTCAGTTTATGGATATCAAACTTACGAACATTATTATAAAGGTGCCAGCTTTTTTATTCATCCACCTAAGGAGGAACTTTCTACAGCCGAAAATATCCTTCATATTCTTCGTCCTGATAGTAAGTATACTGAACTTGAAGCTAAAATACTAGATATTGCATTAGTACTTCACGCTGAACACGGTGGAGGTAATAACTCTACTTTTACAACCCATGTTGTATCATCTTCCGGAACGGATACCTATTCCGCTATTGCTGCGTCATTAGGATCACTTAAAGGGCCAAAACATGGTGGAGCCAATATAAAGGTCATCCAAATGTTTGAAGATATAAAAAATAATATTAAAGACTGGGAAGACGAGGAGGAAGTTGCCTCCTACCTTACTGATATACTAAACAAAAAGGCCTTTGATAAATCCGGTTTAATATATGGTATGGGACACGCCGTATATTCTATTTCCGATCCAAGAGCTAAAACCTTAAAGAAATTTGTTGAAAAGCTGTCAGAAGAAAAAGGTAAAACAGAAGAATTTAAACTTTATTCTTTAATAGAACGTTTATCCCCAAAAATAATTGCTAAGGAAAGACAGATATATAAAGGTGTTAGCGCAAATGTCGATTTTTATAGTGGCTTTGTCTATAATATGTTAGACCTTCCTAAAGAACTATATACTCCAATTTTTGCTATATCGCGTATTTCAGGATGGAGTGCACATAGACTAGAAGAACTTATAAATGCCGGTAAAATTATCCGTCCTGCATATAAAAGTATCGCTAAGCATAGACCTTATCAAAAACTTGAATCTAGACAATAACTAATATTTTGCAGTTTATTTATTTTTGCCTTGCATATACTAATCACTATAAACAAGAAAGGAGATTAGTTATGCAAATCAAAAATTTTTTTAATAAAAAATCATCAAACACTATAAAAGAAGACCAAAATGCAATTAAATCTAACATAGATATATATGATTTAGCTACTACTGTGCGAAATGAGGGTACAGGAAAAATAGCTTCAGATGTATCCGGCAGTTATACAGGAATGACTAATGATAATGAAAAACCTATACAAGACGCCGACGATCTTTAAATTTAATATTTATATAGATAAAGCCGAGATGTATATTCACACATCTCGGCCTCTTTAAACAACTTTCCACTACCTAAACTTTTTAAACAAAATAGTTTGTAATTAAATTACTTAACTTCTACTTCAGCGCCAGCTTCTGTTAATTTTGCTTTCATTGATTCAGCGTCTTCCTTAGATACTGCTTCTTTAAGGGTCTTAGGAGCACCGTCAACTAATTCTTTTGCTTCTTTTAGTCCAAGACCTGTGATTTCACGAACAGCCTTGATAGTAGCAATTTTGTTAGAACCTGCAGCCTTAAGAACTACATCAAATTCTGTCTTTTCTTCAGCAGCAGCAGCTACAGGAGCAGCAGCAACAGCTACAGGAGCAGCAGCAGAAACACCAAATTCTTCTTCTAGAGACTTTACTAGCTCGCTTAATTCTAATACTGTAAGAGATTTTACATCTTCAATTAACTTTACAACTTTTTCAGACATTATAAAATACCTCCAAATAATAATAAATACAAAATTTTTTTAATTTTAAATTACGCACCTTGTTTTTCTGCAATAGCATTAAGAGCAACTACTAAGCCCTTAAGTGTACCATTAAGTACAGTAGCAAATCCGGAAATAGGTGCATTCAAGCCACCAAGTACCTTTGCAACAAGGATCTCCCTTGAAGGAAGTTTTGATAGTTCTTGAATTTCGCTGACCGGCATAATTTTACCATCTACAAATCCAGACTTAACTTTAAAAGATTTGTTGTCATCAGAAAATTTGCATAAAATCCTTGCCGGAGCAATATAATCTTCATTGCTAAGAGCTATAGCAGTAGTTCCTTCTAATACAGGTTCTAAACCATCTATTCCGGCCTTCTTTGCAGCTCTTGAAAGCAATGTGTTTTTTACTACAAAGTAATCAACACCAGCTTCTCTAAGTTCTTTACGAAGTTTAGTATCGTCAGAAACAGTAATTCCTCTATAGTCAACTACAACACCAGCACAAGAAGCACTTAGCTTTTCAGCTAAAGATTCTACGACAGCCTTTTTTTGTTCTAAAATTTTCTCGCTTGGCAAAAATATCACCTCCATAGAATGAAATTATTTGCATAAGCCAATAAAAAAGCCTTTCCTGATTACCGCAGGAAAGGCATAAATATACATAAGTAAAATATGTCTATCCTCGGTAGGCATGAGTTCCCCCATTTATGCGCTTATGCACCTACTGTCTTTGGAAATAACAGCTAGATTATATTAACACAAAGTCAATTGATTGTCAAGCAACCAATTACTGAGCACTAACTTTAGCAGGATTTATCTTTACACTAGGTCCCATTGTTGAAGTTACAACGCAAGATCTAATATATTGTCCTTTAGTTGCAGCAGGTTGAGCTTTAACAATAGCACTAAGTAGAGTGTTAAAGTTTTCGCTTAACTTCTCGCCACCAAAAGATACTTTACCGATTGGGCAGTGAATAATGTTAGTTTTGTCTAAACGATATTCAATTTTACCAGCTTTAGCTTCTTTAATTGCTTTTGCAATATCAGGTGTAACTGTACCTGCTTTTGGGTTAGGCATTAAGCCTCTAGGTCCTAATACTTTACCCAAACGTCCTACAACGCCCATCATATCTGGAGTTGTAATTAAAACGTCGAAATCCATCCAACCTTCATTTTGAATTTTGGTTGTGAATTCCTCTGCTCCAACGAATTCAGCACCTGCTTCTTTAGCACGTTCTACATTCTCGCCTTTACAGATTGCTAATACTCTTACTTTTTTACCTGTACCATTAGGTAATACAACAGCTCCCCTGACTTGTTGGTCAGCGTGACGAGAGTCTACACCTAACTTTACATGAACTTCAACTGTTTCGTCGAATTTAGCATTAGCTGTTTTAACGCAAGTTTCTATTGCGTCATTAATATCATACAATTTTGTCTTATCGATAAGTTTTAAACTATCGACATATTTTTTACCGTGTTTCATTGGTTTTCCTCCCTATTGAGTGGTAAAATCGGATTTACTTCCTCCCACCCGGGTCTGATCAATCGACTACTTCGATACCCATACTGCGGGCTGTTCCTGAAATCATGCTCATAGCACTTTCAATGCTTGCGGCATTTAGATCAGGCATTTTTTGTTCTGCAATTTTCTTGATCTGCTCACGGGTAATTTTTGCAACTTTTGTTTTATTCGGAACACCCGAAGCGCTTTCTATTCCGCAAGCCTTTTTAATTAAAACAGCTGCAGGTGGAGTTTTTGTTACAAAAGTAAAAGAACGATCTGCATATACCGTAATTACTACAGGAATAATTAATCCTGCATCATTTTTTGTGCGTTCATTAAATTCTTTAGTAAACGCCATAATGTTTACACCATGCTGACCTAAAGCCGGTCCAACCGGTGGCGCCGGTGTAGCCTTGCCAGCAGGTATCTGGAGCTTTATCAAGCCAGTAACCTTTTGAGCCATTTTTTTGCACCTCCAAAATTCGTGGTAAACTGCGGAACAACACTATATGTTATTCCTCCCACAAGGGGAATTTCCCCTTTTTGCAAGACTATATCTTGCATTAAATAAATAAA
This sequence comes from uncultured Eubacteriales bacterium, assembly GCA_934464585.1. GTDB lineage: Bacteria > Bacillota > Clostridia > Oscillospirales > Acutalibacteraceae > CAKSJY01. The sequence continues at coordinate 10,120 of CAKSJY010000012.1, read as the reverse complement.
TTAATTAACCGACTCGACTTGGTCTAATTCCAATTCGACCGGTGTTTCGCGACCAAACATCGAAACAGTAACTCTAACACAGTTTTTATCGGTTTCAATTTCTTCAACTACACCGATAAATCCCTCAAGTGGACCATCTATGATCTTCACAGAATCACCTACGTCGTATGAAACTTCGATAGTCTTTGTTTCAACCCCTAATCTAGCCACTTCTTCGTCCGTCAGCGGAATTGGCTTAGAAGAAGGTCCAACAAATCCTGTACAACCTCGAATATTTCTTACTACATACCATGAATCATCGTTAAGTATCATCTTTACGATGACGTATCCCGGAAATATCTTTCGTTCCACTTCGCGTTTCTTGTTATCTTTAATTTCGATAACCTTCTCAGTCGGTACGCGAATCTCTTGAATCAAATCTTGAAGCTGACGATTTTCAACCGTTTTTTCCAAGTTCGATGCAACCTTGTTTTCATACCCTGAGTAGGTATGAACAACATACCATTTTGCTTCTTCAGACATTCTCTTTTCCCCCGATTGTTTTTCTTTACTTAGATACATTCATGAATAGTCCAAGCAGATTCAACAACCCGGTGTCAAGACCAAAAACAAAAAGACCTACTACGATAATTACAGCCAAAACAACAAGTGTATTTTTTACAACTGTGTTTTTAGTTGGCCATACTACCTTTTTAATCTCATTTTTACAATCTCGGAAGAACTTACCAACTTTATTGAAAAACTTAGGTTTTTTCACAGCCATTAACTCTGTCCCCCTGTATAATTACTTGGTTTCTTTATGCAGAGTGTGTTTTTTGCAAAATCTGCAGTACTTGTTCATTTCAAGCCTGTCAGGATCATTCTTCTTGTTTTTCATTGTGTTGTAATTGCGCTGTTTGCACTCTGTGCAGGCTAGTGTAATTTTAACTCTCACGACGGCACCTCCCGGTATGACGGAATATTTTAGCCTCCCTCAAAAAGGCATAAAAAAATAAGCCTCTCTCTCGAGGTATTTATAATTGTAGCATACCAGTCTCTATAAGTCAATACCATTTTCGATAAAATTGTACACTAAGTCAGTGGATCTAATCATTCGTTATTTTTACTAGTTTTTTCAAGACCTTTTAACAAATATCAGACTCTATTATTACATATATTTACAATTAGGATGTTTTGTAATAATTTTCAAATTTATAACTTGTCTACTTTTTACATATTCTTTCACTATACCCTCCTGTAAATGCACATATATGTACATTTAAACTTTTATACCATATTAAGAGACAAAATAATTGCAAATTTTTTCAACCTCTGATATAATAGCTGATGGTACATTTTATGTAATAAAAACGTCTATGTTTCAAAAGGTTATTGGTAGTATTATTGTCTTTCAGTTAGGTACCATCTTGTGTATGTTTTTAGAGAGTAATATTCTATATCAATCTGTTACAAAATGTCAATCAAAATTATAAAGGAGAGTTTTTCTTAATGAACAACAGTGAAACTGTTACAAAGTCTAAGCCTGAATTTAACAAATTTCAAGCTGCTGTGTGGCCTATTCATGGTTACGAAATGAAAAAATTTTTACCAATGTCTTTAATGATGTTCTTTATACTTTTCGTATATACATTGGTAAGAGACCTAAAGGATACATTAGTTGTTTCCACTGCACATTGCGGAGGTGCTGAATGTATACCTGCAATCAAATTATGGGGCGTTATGCCTATCGCAGTTATTGCGTTAATCATATTTGCTAAATTAGTAAATAAATTTGATTCTCAAAAAGTTTTCTACATTATAATAACATTCTTTATGGCTTTCTATGCATTATTTGGATTTGTTCTTTTCCCACTTTCAAATTCTATTCATATGTCTGAAGCAACAATTGAAGCATTAAGAGCAAATACAATACCAGCTTTAAGATCATTTATGTATTATAAATGGCCTCTAATAGGAAACTGGAGCTACTCTTTATTCTACATACTATCAGAACTTTGGGGAAGCCTTGTTATTTCTGCTTTGTTCTGGCAATTTGCTAACCAAATTACAAAGAAAACAGAAGTAAAGAGATTCTATGGTCTATTTGCTTGTATCGGTAACTTTGGTCTTATATTCTCTGGTTCTCTAGTTAAATTCCTTGGTGGAAACACTAAGAAAGCAGAAGCTGCAGGTGTCAAAAATGCATTCCAAACAAATGTTATGTGGCAAATGTTCTTTGTACTTCTTGCTGCTAGCGCTATTTTAGGATTATACACATACATTAATAAATGTATATTAACAGATTCTCGTTTCTACGATCCTGCTTTAGTTGCTAAGAAAAAAGAAAAACCGAAAATGGGTATTGGCGAAAGTATCAAATGTATATTCACTTCTCCATATCTACTATTAATATGTGTTCTAGTTATGGGTTATGGTATTGCTATCAACCTATCTGAAGTTGTATGGAAGGCTCAAGGTAAACTATACTACGGTTCAAGCCATGCATTTAACCAAATGATGGGTAACCTATCAATCACAACTGGTTTAGTTACTATCTTCATCACATTAACAGCAAGTAACCTTCTAAGAAAATGTTCTTGGAGAACTGCTGCTCTTATTACTCCTATTTCTGTACTTGTATTGGGCGGATTATTCTTCGGAATCGTTTGGTATGAAAACGTAAATGGTGTAAACGCAAACCTATTTGGATTTAATGTATTAGCACTTGCTGTTGGTTTTGGTCTTGTTCAAGACGCATTATCAAAAGGTATCAAATATTCTCTATTCGATACAACAAAGCAAATGACTTACATTCCTCTTGATCCAGACCTAAAGACTAAGGGTCAGGCTGCTGTTGAAGTTATCGGTGGACGTCTTGGTAAAGCTGGCGGATCTTTAATTAACGAAACCCTACTATCTATCTTCGCTGGTGCTACAATGACAGGACTTGTTGGTATTATAGCTCCTATCGTACTTATCGTAGTTGGACTATGGACCGGTTCTGTATTTGGACTAAACAAGAAATATACAGCTCTTCTAAAACAAAGAGAAACAGAAGAAGCTACTGCTACAACTTCTAAAGAAGTTAAAGAAGAAGCTACTGCTGCTAAATAATAATTACAATAAAATATTATCTAGTATTTTACCGCTCTGCAAAAGTTTGCAGAGCGGTTTTTTATTTAATTTCTAAAATCGCTTGTTATACCAGTAGTCATATACCATACAAGATATCTTTCTACAAACACTAAGTGGAATAATCTATTTGAAAAGGACTTTTAATAATAAAGTTAAAACTAAATTTGGGCGTGAGATATTATTTTAATAGTACTAAAGCAGTAAGTACAAAAGTAGAAATCTAAATATTATTGAGATATATTAATTAAGCAACATCAATTTATAAATAATTTGGCATGATACTACAGTTCTTAAAAAATATATATATAATATTAAGGGATTATAATTCATCTTTTTGTTTTTAATAATAATGAATAACTTCCAGGTTTGACTAAGTTACTCATTAAAGTCCAAAAAGTTATGGTTTTAAACTTATTTAATTTTATAATGATTTTTTCTTTCCACTGTGTTATAATTATTCTAATAGCTTAATTAAAGAAATGTATTGAGGTGTATCATGAATTTTTTAAAGTCTTTATTTGGTAATTACAGCAAACGTGAATTAAAACGCATTCAACCTATATGTGACTCAGTATTAGCTTTAGAAGAAAAGTATAAAGCTATGAATGACAATGAACTTGCAAATCAAACCAATATATTAAAAGAACGCCTTAAAAATGGTGAGAGTACAGACGATATTTTGCCTGATGCTTTCGCTGTTTGCAGAGAAGCCTCTGCTCGTGTACTTGGTATGCGTCACTTCCCGGTTCAAATAATCGGTGGCATTGTCTTACATCAAGGCCGTATAAGTGAAATGAAAACAGGTGAGGGTAAAACTTTAGTTGCTACCCTACCGGCATACTTAAATGGACTTACCGGCAAGGGAGTACATATCGTTACAGTAAATGACTATCTTGCAAAACGTGACTCAGAATGGATGGGAAAATTATATAAGTTCTTAGGACTTAGTGTTGGACTTATCGTTCACGATTTGGATAACGAAGGTAGAAAAAATGCCTATGCAGCAGACATAACTTATGGAACAAACAATGAATTAGGATTCGATTATCTAAGAGATAATATGGTTATATATAAAGAACAAAAGGTTCAAAGAGGCCATAACTTTGCGATTGTCGACGAAGTTGACTCAATCTTGATAGATGAAGCTAGAACTCCGCTTATCATCTCAGGTCAAGGCGATAAATCGACCGAATTATATACCTTAGCTAACAAGTTTGCAAAAACTTTGCAAATGATTAAGGTAACTGAAGTAAACAACAAAGAAGATAATGATGAACTTTATCGTGACAGCGACTATGTTGTTGATGAAAAGGCTAAAACAGCAACCCTTACTCCCTCAGGTGTAAGAAAGGCTGAAGATTTCTTCCATATCGAAAATCTAACTGATGCAAACAATATAACTATCCAACATCATATCAACCAAGCTATTAAGGCACGTGGCGTTATGCAAAAGGATATAGACTATGTTGTTAAAGACGGTGAGGTAATCATTGTAGACGAATTTACCGGACGTTTAATGTACGGAAGAAGATACAATGAAGGATTACACCAGGCTATCGAAGCAAAAGAAGGAGTAAAAGTAGAAAGAGAGTCTAAAACTCTTGCAACTATAACATTCCAAAATTACTTCAGGCTTTACAATAAACTTTCAGGTATGACCGGTACAGCTATGACTGAAGAAGCTGAATTCCGTGAAATATACAAACTTGATGTTATCGAAATTCCAACCAATAAACCAATGATACGTATCGACAAACCGGATAATATATTTAAAACTGAAAAGGGTAAATTTATTGCACTTATCAGGGATATCGAAGAATGTCACAAAAAGGGTCAACCTGTACTAGTTGGTACAATATCTATTGAAAAATCAGAATTATTAAGTTCTATGCTCAAGAAAAAAGGAATTAAGCATGAAGTTTTAAATGCTAAATACCATGAAAAAGAAGCTGAAATTATTTCTCAGGCAGGTAAAAAAGGTGCTGTAACCATCGCAACCAACATGGCTGGACGTGGAACCGATATTGTGCTTGGCGGTAATTCAGAATTTATGGCAAAAAAACAAATGAAGAAGATGGGATTTTCCGATGAGCTTATCTCGGAAGCAACGGGATTTACTGAAACTGATGACGAACAAATACTAAATGCACGAAAGACATTCCAAGAACTAAATAATAAATATAAAGAAGATATAAAGGTTGAAGCTGAGGAAGTACGTAAGGCCGGCGGATTGTTTATTATGGGTACTGAACGCCATGAATCACGCAGAATTGATAATCAGCTAAGAGGTAGATCCGGTCGTCAGGGTGACCCGGGTAAAAGTTGTTTCTATCTATCGTTCGAAGACGATTTAATGCGTTTATTCGGCGGAGAAAGAATGCAGAATACTATGGATAGGTTTAACGTTGAAGAAGATATGCCTATCGAAAATAAAATGCTTTCCAACACAATAGAAAATGCACAGAAAAAGGTTGAAGGCCGAAACTTTGCAATTCGCAAAAGTGTACTACAATTTGACGATGTTATGAACCGTCAGCGTGAAATTATATATAGCCAACGTGATAGTGTTTTAAACGGTGATAACCTTAAAGAACAAATATTATCTATGGTCAAAGACGCTATCTCAACAACTGTTTCTAAATATTTACCTAAAGAAACATTAAAAGATGATTGGAATATTGAAGGACTTAGAGATTATTATCTTGGTTGGTTATTAACTCCAGATGATCTACAATTCACTCCAAGTGAAATTGAACAGCTTGAACCTGATTATGTAATAAATACTATATTCGAAAAGGCCAAAGAGCTTTACGAAAAAAGAGAACAAAACTTTGGAGAAGAATTAACCAGAGAACTTGAAAGAGTTGTACTACTTAAAAATGTAGATAATCAATGGATGGATCATATCGATGCTATGGAAGAGCTAAAGAAGGGTATCCGCCTCAGAGCATATGGTCAAAGGGATCCTGTCGTTGAATACAGACTTGAAGGATTTGACATGTTTGATGAAATGATAGCTTCTATTCGTGAAGATACAGCAAGAATGATGCTCACCCTTCAAATAAAGAAGCCTGAAGATGCTCCAAAACGTGAGCAAGTAGCTAATCCTATATCTACTAATGCCGGTCAGGACGATCCTCAAAGCCGTACAATAAAGAAGAACAAAAAAGTTGGTAGAAATGATCCTTGTCCATGTGGCTCAGGGAAAAAATATAAAAAATGTTGCGGTGCTAATGAATAAACAGGAGGATTAATTATGATTTGCCCAAAATGTAACAGTTCCAATGTACATATAGATTCGCAGGTTTATACTCAATCTGTAAGTAGGAGTTGTTTGTGGAACTTACTTATGATACTTATTACAGGTGGTCTCTGGATTATTTGGATGCTTGTACGAAAACGAAAAGAAAAAACTATAAAACAAACATCCTGCACATGCCAAAATTGCGGATATAGCTGGGTAATGAAAAATACCGAATTATAAATCATAATAAACAGGCTCTCACATATTTGTGGGAGCCTTATCCTTATTTTCACTTGCACACATCTTATTTCTGATTTATAATGTTAATATTGCAAATTTTAATACTGAGAGAGGTTAAGCGTATGAAAAGAACTGAAATTTTCGACTTTTACAAAAATACAGAGCAATTTTCAAATAAAGTTGTTACAATATGTGGTTGGGTTAGGACAATAAGAGATTCAAAAGCACTAGGCTTTATGGAACTAAATGATGGTAGTTGCTTTAAGGGAATACAAGTTGTTTTTGAGGATAGCAAAATCTCCAATTTCAAAGACATTGCTAAACTAAATGTTGGGTCTTCTGTTGTTGTTACAGGTACATTGATGATAACTCCTGAAGCTAAGCAACCCTTTGAAATTCATGCCTCAAACATCGAAGTTGAGGGTACCTCGTCACCGAATTATCCGCTACAAAAGAAAAGTCATTCGCTTGAATACCTAAGAACTATTGCTCACCTAAGACCCAGAACAAACACCTTCAGTGCAGCATTCAGGGTTAGATCGGTTGCAGCTTATGCGATCCATAAATTCTTTCAAGACAGAAATTTTATATATGCTCATACACCAATAATCACCGGTAGTGACTGTGAAGGCGCAGGAGAAATGTTCTCGATCACTACTTTAGATTTAAATAATATACCGAAAACTGAAGATGGAAAAATCGACTTCAGCAAAGATTTCTTCCAAAAATCATCATCATTAACAGTATCTGGTCAGCTAGAGGCTGAATGTATGGCTATGGCGTTTTCTAAAGTTTATACTTTCGGTCCGACATTCAGAGCTGAAAAGTCATATACACAAAGGCATGCTGCCGAGTTTTGGATGATAGAACCTGAAATTGCCTTTGCAGATTTACAAGACGATATGCAACTTGCCGAAGACATGCTTAAATATGTAATTTCTTATGTTTTAGAACATTGTTCACAAGACATCGAATTCTTCAACAGATTCTTCGATAAAGGCCTTATCGAAAGATTAAATAATATCGTTAATTCTGACTTTGCTAAAGTTTCGTATACTGACGCTATTGAACTTTTAAAGAAAAATGATGATAAGTTTGAATATAAAGTCAGCTGGGGAATCGACCTTCAAACAGAGCATGAAAAGTACTTAACTGAGCAAATTTTCAAAAAACCTGTATTTGTTACAGACTATCCTAAGGAAATCAAAGCATTTTATATGCGTCAAAATGACGATCAAAAAACTGTTGCCGCTATGGATTTACTCGTTCCGGGTATCGGTGAAATCATCGGCGGAAGCCAACGTGAGGAAAGGCTCGATGTACTAGTTCAAAAAATGCACGAATTAAACCTTGATGAAAAAGACTACTGGTGGTATCTTGACTTGAGAAGATACGGCGGTACAAAGCATTCCGGATTCGGTCTTGGATTTGAGCGTTTAATCATGTATCTAACCGGAATACAAAATATTAGGGATGTATTACCATTCCCAAGAACAACAGGTAACGCTGAATTTTAATTATTTACAATTACACATAAAAAGGTCCCGCCCTGCAAATTAATACAAGGCGGGACTTTTAATATATTGTTAGTATCTTGATTGGTTAATTTATTTAAGCGTCAGAGCTTTTAAGTGTTACGGTTACAGAACCAACTGTTTTAGCCTCATCAATATTAGTTCCGGCCTTGGCATTCGGTATACCCTCTAGACCTAATTTTACTGTCTTTTGGCTGGTAGCCGGTGTAGCTGCTGTGTATACTGCTAGCGGTACTGTATTTGTAGTGGTATCTAATGCGGGTTCATCTGCTACATTTGGATCTGCAAAGGTTCCCTTTGTACCGGGCTCACCATCACTTGGTGACTTAAACTCATCATTAGCGTTGAAGTTAAACTCTACCTTACACGGTGTTGCCGAGCCATTTTTTACTACGATTTGGTCACCACCATCGGCAGCCTCCCATGCTCCAACCCACTTTGAGTCTTCTATGTTCCACTCTGCGGTGTATGTATATTGTAGGTCGCTCCACTCTACATCTAGCCTGTATCCACCTACAAACTGTCCTGCACCTGTTACACTTCTGCTGCTGCTTTCACCCAAGGCTGTTATGCTGTCTATGTCTGGAACAACTGGATCTAAATCACCGATAGTTGTAGATTTTGCGAATGTCAATACATTACCGGTCCCTGCATCATTGCCCAAGCCGAGCTGGCCGTTGTTATTCTGTCCTACACCATATAGCGTATATGTGCCACCTGTTTCGCTACTCTCTTCGCAAATTGCTACGGTGTGACTCCATCCACACTCTATTTGTGTTGCTCCAGTTATATTTGAACTTTTTACAAATATTGTACTCATTTTACCATATCCTGTACCTATATCCGTATTGCCAAGCTGACCTTTTTCATTACTACCACACTGCCATACCTCTCCATTATTGAGAATTACTGTGGTGTGAAATTGCCCACACGCTATCTGTGTTGCTCCGGTTATATTTGAACTTTTTACAAATACCTTACTGTAATTATTGTCTACCTCCCCCGAATTTACATTCGTATTACCAAGCTGACCATCTGAGTTCCATCCACACTGCCATACTTCGCCATTAACTATTACCGCAGTGTGATTACCTCCACACTCTATCTCCGTCGCTCCGGTTATGTTTGAACTTTTTACAAATACCTTACTGTAATTATTGTCTGCCTCCTCTCCCGAAATTACATTCGTATTACCAAGCTGACCATACATATTATTTCCACACTGCCATACTTCGCCATTAACTATTACCGCAGTGTGATTACCTCCACACGCTATCTGCGTCACTCCGGTTATATTTGAACTTTTTACAAATACTGTACTTTTTGACGTGCTATTATTGCCAAGCTGGCCTCTGGCATTATAACCACACTGCCAGACTTCTCCATCATTAATGATTACCGCCGTGTGACTATCACCACACGCTATCTGTACCACTCCGGCTATGGCTTCAGTATTACTGCTGTCAGGACTTGATACAGCATTGCCATCCTTTGACTTATAACTTTTTACAAACACTGTACTGTATTTATTATAATCTGAAGTTACAGTCGTATTGCCGAGCTGACCAGAGTCGTTATTACCACACTGCCATACCTCGCCATTAACTATTACCGCAGTGTGACCACCTCCACACGCTACATCCGTGGCGTCTTGTATAGGCTGTCCATCAGCATCTACACATTGGGTAAAGGTTGCTGTCTTATTACCACTAAAATCACCGCTTAAAACAGCATCACCAACCCCGAGCTGACCGTATCGATTAGAACCTGTTGCCCAAACGGTACCGTCTGACTTTAGGACAACGGTGTGATCGTTACCCGCTGCAACTTTAGGCGTTACGGTACCCCCCGCTGCATTTGAGGCTATAAAGGAGGCAGGAACCGCGGCGGCACAGAGCATAACGCTGAGAGCTACTGAAACAAATTTTTTAAACGTCTTTTTCATAACTTATTCCTCCTATTCTTAAATAAAACTTAAATATTAAAA
>CAKSJY010000011.1 GCA_934464585.1 uncultured Eubacteriales bacterium | reverse complement strand
CTACTCCTGTTATAATTGACACAAAAGAAGAAAATAAATTTAAGCTTACTAAAGATGACCTTGAAAGACATATTACTGAAAAAACAAAGCTTTTAATTCTACCATACCCAAATAATCCTACCGGAGCAGTTCTTACAAAAGAAGAACTAGCGGAAATTGCTAAGGTCGTGAAAAAGCATGATTTATTTGTTATGTCTGATGAAATATATGCAGAGCTTTCCTATCTTGATGAAAGATATACTACATTCTCCAAAATTGAAGGAATGCGTGAAAGGACTATTGTCGTAAGTGGTTTTTCAAAGTCTTATGCTATGACCGGATGGCGTTTAGGGTATGCTCTTGGCCCTAAAGAAATAATTTCTCAGATGACAAAGCTTCACCAATTTGCTATAATGAGTGCGCCTACAACATCCCAATATGCAGCAATAGAAGCCCTAAAAAATGGTGATCAAGATATTGAAAATATGCGTACTAAATACGATATGAGACGTAGATTTTTAGTAAGTGAATTAAACAAAATGGGTCTTAGATGCTTTAATCCTGAAGGAGCATTCTATGTATTTCCATGTATAAAAAGTACCGGACTTTCATCCGAGGAATTCTGCAAACAGCTTATATTAAAAAAACATGTTGCCATTATACCCGGTACTGCATTTGGAAAAAGCGGCGAAGGTTATGTAAGGATTTCCTATTCATATTCCCTTGCGCACATTGAAAAGGCACTAAAACGTATAAAAAGCTTTTTAGAAGATCTAAAATCTGGAGGAAACAATGGAAGTAATAGTTAAAACATATGCTAAAATTAATTTAGCATTAGATATAAAAAACAAAAGAGACGACGGTTATCATAATGTTGAAATGGTAATGCAATCCGTCGATCTTTATGACCTTGTTATAATCACAACAACCGATAATAAGAACATTACCATAAACGTAAACAAAGATTTAGATGTAAATCACAAGGAAAACACAGCTTATAAAGCAGCACAAATTTTCTTTGAATACTCTAAAATAGAAAATCCTGGATTAGAAATTTCTATCAAAAAAAATATTCCTGTTGCCGCCGGCCTTGCAGGCGGTAGCAGTGACGCTGCTGGTGTTTTAGTAGGACTAAATCACCTTTTCAAGACAAATTATACAACAGAAGTACTTGCAAGCTTAGGTGCCAAAATAGGAGCCGATGTACCATTTTGTATTTATGGTGGCACAATGCTTGCTACAGGTATAGGCACAGAACTAAAAAAAGTTGCTCCTAGTCCCGAATGCTATATTGTGCTTGCCAAACCCAATTTATCTGTTTCAACACAAAAAGCATATAATCTCTCCGACAATGCTGAATTCACTGGAAACTTTTCTGTAAATTCAGTTATAGATGCTCTAAATAGTGGAGATATTTGTAAGCTAAGCAAAACTTTATTTAACCGTTTTTCGCAAGTTCTAGACTTAGATGATGTACATTATATTGAAAATACGGCTAATAAATATAATTCCTTAGCTTCTTGTATGAGTGGCAGCGGCCCAAGTGTTTTTTCCCTTTTCTTAATTAAAGAGGACGCTAAAGCGTGTGCTGAAGAATTAAAAAAGAAATACAATGAAGTATTCATATGTTTCCCAGTTAGTCAAGGATATGAAATAATTTAGCTCAAAGATGAATAATATATAATCCTGTTGTCCATAATTGATAGCATAACCAAACTATCAAAAGGGAGCAACAAATAATTATGAAATTAATAGAAAAAGCATTATTAATGGGTCTGGCATTAGGAATGATTTTTAGCATGCTTGGATTTGCAGGTAAATGTAATAATATTGAAGATAAAGTATTAAGACTACATATATTAGCTAACTCTGACTCAGAAGAAGATCAAAACTTAAAATTAAGTGTACGAAATAAAATTTTAGAATCATCCGGTGACATTTTCTCAGGTGCCAAAAGCAAAGCAGAAGCCCAAAAAATTGCAAATGATAATCTGGAAGACTTAAGGAATATTGCACTAGAAGAAATCCATCGTCAAGGATATAATTACGACGTAAAAATTGAACTTACAAATATGTATTTTAACACAAGGCATTATGAAAAGGTTACCTTTCCTGCCGGAAGATATGATGCTGTAAGAATAATAATCGGAAACGGAAAAGGCCATAATTGGTGGTGTGTTATGTTCCCTTCTATGTGTCTACCATCCGCATCAGAAGAACAAGAACTCTCTAAGATATTGGATGATGACGAAATGGATATAGTTGAAGGTTCCGAAAAATATGAGGTTAAGTTCAAATGTGTTGAAGCCTTTGAATATATGAAAAATTCTCTTTATAATGTCCAAAATGAAATAGAATCCAAATATAATATAGCATACTAAATTTACTTTTAAATAGCTTAACCCCTCCTTTAGAATCTAACAAGGAGGGGTCTTTATGATAGTAAATCGCTATTAACTTTGATTAATTAAAAATTCAAGTTAATAGCGACTTTTATTAATAATATTAGCTTTCTTTTTTGAAACCTTCGCCCCAAATTTCACCCATTCCGCCAACTATAACGAATGCATTACTATCTATTGAGCGAATTATATCATAAGTTTTATATACTTGATGCCTATTTACAGCACATAGAAGCATTTCGTCCTCTGTATTGCTATAAACACCTCTTGATTTTATTGCTGTAACTCCTCTGCCTATATCACTTAATATCTTCTGCGAAATTTCTTTATTCTTCTTAGAAATAATAAACATTACTTTTCCGCTACCTCTATCTATTCCATATAAGACGCCATCTATAATTTTTGTGCTTACAAAAATTACTATAATAGCGTACATAGGACTTTCAAAGCTCTTATATACAAATATAGATATCGCAACTATTACAATATCGGCTATTAAAATAACCTTTCCTATAGATATAAATCTAATATGTTTTACTACCAAAGCGGCAATTAAATCTGTTCCTCCGGTAGTACCACCCCTCATGAAAATCAAGGCCAATCCTAGACCACTAATTACCCCGGTAGCTATACATGCAAGTATAAGATCTCCCTTATATTGTGGCAAAAACGGCTTTGTTAAATCTATCGCAACAGAGGACATTATGGTTGCAATTATAGTCTTAAGTATAGAAGAATAACCCATCTCTACAATTCCCCATATAAACAAAGGAATATTCAAAATTATAGTAACTATACCAATTGGAAATCCAAACAAGTAATTAATCATTGTTGAAATACCTGTAATTCCCGCAGGAATTATATTATTAGGCGACGAAAACATGTTTATAGCAACCGCAAATATAAAGCTTCCTAACAAAAAGAACAAAAAGTCTATCAAAATATCAAATTTTTTACTTTTATTACTTCCAATCATATTGTCACTCCCAATTAATATCTATAAATTTTTATAAACGTCTAGACATAAATCAAAAATCTGTTCTAACCTTTCCGTATCACCTTTTAGGTATATATATCCCATTAAAGCTTCGAAGCCGGTAGCTGAATGATATTGAGAAACACTCGCATTTTTAGGTACACTAGAGACTTTTGCATTTCTTCCCCTTTTATATATAGATAGTTCCTCTTCTGTTAGTGAATCCATTATCTTTTGCATTATAAGAGCCTGCGATTGACAACAAACATACGAAACCTTTATCTCGTTTAATCTTCCAACCGGCAATTTATTGTTAAGTACTAACCAGTTTCTAACTAATATATCAAAAACACTATCTCCTAAAAAGGCAAGTGCTAACGGACTTACTTCTTTTAAATCAATCTCTTGATTACTTAATTTAAGCAAATTATAATCCCTCTAATCTATAAAATCAAATTCCATATCATAAATACTTACTGTATCGCCCTCTTTAGCCCCTGCTTCTCTTAATTTATCCATAATACCGGATTTCAAAATCACATTTTGGAAGTATTGTAATGAATCATACTCGTCAAAATCAATATTTGTCATAAGCTTAAAGAGCCATTTTGCCTCTACAAAATAGATACCATCTTCCTTGGTTATTTTAACATCACGATTAGAAATGTTATTAATATCCTCATGTAATACCAGGTCAGCCTCATAATGAATAATTGGAGGTAATTTGCTTAACATCTCTTGAGTTCTCTTTAAAAGTGGGTCTACTTCATATCTTATCGCAGCCATAATAGGGAAAAATTCATAACCTTGTCCCTCAACAAAATTTTTGAAATCTTCTATTTGCTCATCTGTAGCTAAGTCACACTTATTTCCTACTACAATCATAGGTCTTTGAGAAAGTTGTGGATTGAACTTTTCAAGTTCATTATTTATTGTTTTAAAGTCTTCCTTTGGATCTCTTCCTTCACTACCTGATACGTCCACTATATGAATAAACATTCTGCACCTATCTATATGCCTCAAGAACTGATGACCAAGACCGACTCCTTCCCATGCACCTTCTATAAGACCCGGAATATCTGCCATAACAAAAGATGATCCCTCGCCCATACTTACTACTCCAAGAACTGGGCTAATAGTAGTAAAATGATAATTTGCTATCACAGGTTTTGCCTGGCTTACAACTGAAATAAGTGTAGATTTACCTACATTAGGATATCCTACTAAACCAACATCTGCTAAAAGCTTTAGCTCCAAACTAACTTCAAATTCTTCTCCCGGAATTCCAGGCTTTGAAAATCGAGGTGTTTGTCTTGTAGGTGTAGCAAAATGCACATTACCCCAGCCACCTTTTCCTCCTTTGGCAACAATCTGTGGTTCATCTGATGATATATCTGCAATAATCCTACCAGTTTCTAAATCTTTTATAACTGTACCACGTGGAACCTTTATGATTAAATCCTCTGCATTTTTTCCTGAAGATCTTCCTGCTTTTCCATTCTCACCATCTTTGGCCACATACTTTCTTTTATATCTGAAATCAGCAAGTGTAGACAAATTATCGTCAACCTGGAAAACTATATTTCCACCTCTACCTCCGTCTCCACCGTCCGGCCCACCGGAAGCAACATATTTTTCTCTATGAAACGAGACTGCACCGTTTCCACCGTCACCTGCTTTAATCTTTATTTTTACAATATCTACGAACATATTTTAACCTCTTTGCGTCTGTTTTTAGTATATAAATATTTTAGCCACAAATACTTTTAATATAAAAAACCTGAGACGATTTACGCCACAGGTTTTTATAAATCACTTTAAATTATATTTATTGTTCTACGCTATAAACGCAAACACGTTTACGGTCTTTGCCCATACGTTCAAACTTAACTTTACCATCGATAAGAGCAAATAGAGTATCGTCAGAACCACGTCCTACATTTTGACCCGGATGGATGTGTGTTCCTCTTTGTTTAACAAGAATATTTCCTGCTAAAACAAATTGACCGTCTGCACGTTTAACACCCAAACGCTTTGATTCGGAATCACGTCCGTTTTTTGTAGAACCCATTCCCTTTTTATGAGCAAATAATTGTATATTAATCTTAAGCATTTACTTACACCTCCGTATAATTCACCTTAATGTTTTCTGGATATTGTTCTTCAAGACCTAATAAATGGAGCTTGAATCCCAATAAAATATCTCTGCATTTAAATATGTCTTTTGATTCAATTCTAAAAAGCATTGAGCCATCTTCTACTGATACAGACACGTCCGCTTTTATTATCTCTATAGCTGTATTTGCAACCATATAAGCTGCCGATGATACTGCTGCACAAAGAATATCGCTTCCGCTTTCATCTAGCATAGAATGACCTTTGATAGAATATCCTCTTAGATAGCCATCTTTATCAACAAAAAAACTGGCTTTTATCATAATTAAGCTTGGATACTTTCAATTTGGATCTTAGTATATGGTTGTCTATGACCCATTTTGCGTTTAACGCTTTTCTTTGGCTTATAGGTAAATACAGTAATCTTTTTACCCTTACCATTTTTCAAAACCTTACCGCAAACTTTAGCTGAATCTACATATGGTGTTCCAACTTTAAGACCATTTTCGTCACTAAGTGCAACTACTTTGAAATCTACGGTTTCTTCTTCATTAGCTGCAAGCTTTTCTACAAATATAACGTCGCCGTTTTCTACTTTGTATTGCTTACCGCCTGTTTCAATAACTGCATACATTATTTAGGTACCTACCTTTTCAATAAAACTCGCTACTGTAAGGCGCGGAATATTCCGACTTAAGCCCACAATAAGCGGTTATATAATCTTACCATAATAATTTTATTTTGTCAATATTCTAATTTTATGCTATTATAATATAAACTTAAAAATAAGAGGTAAACTTAATAATGTGGGATTATTTAAAATCTGTAGATAAGCCAATTGTACTTTATGGTATGGGTGACGGTGCCGATAAAATATTAAATAGATTAAATTCATTAGAAATTGAGGTTTCCGGAGTTTTTGCAAGCGATGGCTTTGTACGTCATCAAAACTTTAGAGGTTTTGAGGTTATGTCATATAAAGAAGCAAAAGAAAAGTTTGGCAATATGATAGTCTTACTTTGTTTCGGGTCGCAACTTCCTGATGTTATAAATAAAGTAATAAATATATCAAAAGAGCAAGAGCTTTATGCTCCTGATGTCCCTGTATTTGGTGAAGATACTTTCGACATTAATTATGCAAAATCTCATAAATCAGAGCTTGAAAAAGTATATTCTATTCTTTCTGACGAAAAATCTAAGCAGGTATTCAAATATGTAATAAACTATAAACTAAGCGGAAAAATTGACTATCTTATCAATTGCCAGACTTATAAAAAGGATGATTTTGATAATATACTAAGGCTTAATAATCACGAAATATTTATGGATTTGGGTGCTTATAAGGGCGATACTATTGAGGAATTTCTGCAATATACAGATAACTATCAGAAAATCTATGCAGTCGAACCAAACCCAAAAAGCTTCTCAAAGCTTTTAAAAAATACTGAAAGTTTAGAAAACTGTATATGTATAAATACAGGTATATATAGCAAAAAAGATGTTTTACCATTTAACAATAAATCCGGTAGAAATTCCGCTGTTTCCAATACAGGTAATTTCCTTCCTGTCGACAGTATCGACAATATTTTAAATGGTCAACCTGTTACTTATATAAAAATGGATCTCGAAGGACAGGAATCTAACGCGATTGACGGCGCTAATAATACTATTTTAAAATATAAACCAAAATTACTAATTTCAGCTTATCATAGAAACGAGGATCTCTTTAGTATACCGCTTAAAATATTATCTATAAGAGATGACTATAAGGTTTATTTGCGACACAATCCATACATTCCCGCTTGGGATACTAATTTTTACTTTATATAAAACTAATATTCAAAACACAAAATCTTGTAAAATTTTCTACCTGATGCTACAACATATTCTAGTAATATTATAAAGCCAATAAAAATTTAAGTCTCCGATTACAAACCGGAGACTTTTGTAGTTTTGACATATATGTACAATAAGGGGCTACCTTACTAGCACGCTGTTTTTAATTGTAAACGTAGTTTATCACTTATCATTGCAATAAACTCAGAATTTGTAGGCTTTCCCCTACCATTGTGGATGGTATATCCAAAATATGAATTTAAGATATCTACATCTCCTCTATCCCATGCAACCTCAATAGCATGTCTAATGGCTCTTTCTACCCTTGAAGAGGTTGTTTTAAACTCTTTAGCTACCGAAGGATATAGCTGTTTAGTAACAGCATTTATAATGTCTGGATTTTCTATAGATGTCATTATTGAATTTCTTAAATAATGGTATCCTTTTATATGTGCCGGTACACCTATTTGGTGTAAAATCTCAGTTACCTTTATCTCGATATCGTTGCTTGAATCACTTTTTATTGAACTCATTGTCGATCTCACCTTTCTTTGGTTATCATCCATTTTAATTTTACTAAAGTTAATTATTCTTTCACATAAATCCTTAGTATTAAAAGGTTTTATTACAAAATAAGCAGCTCCTTCCGACAAAGCTTCTTTTTCCAAAACAGGACTATCAAAATTAGATAGCACAATAAACACCGGACTCTTTATCTTATGATTTTTATTTACATTTCGTATTACCCCAATAGCATCTACCCTCGACATAAATAAATCTAATAATACAACATCCGGATTTAATTTTTCTATTACTTCAAGCACCTTAAATCCATCTTTTGGTACAAATGTTGCCTCTAACCCATATTTATTAAGAGTATCACAGCTTTCCTTATCAAATTCTTCACAATTTTCTGCAATTAATACTTTTAAGGTATTTCCCATGTTTATTCCTCCAACACAAATTTTCATTGACAATATAATACCATATAATGGTAAAAATGTAAATAGTTTTTTACTATTTTTTTACATTTGTGTCTATTAACAAAATTTATGAAGACAACGCCACCTTTTATGATTAATTTTATAACCTTATCCACAAAAACCACTATGTAATGAACTGACCCCCAAAAGTTAGACCAAAAATCTAACAATTGGGGGTCTCCACATAGGTTTTTATTGTATATATGTGTATTTATGATGCTTTATCTTGTTGCATCCTATTAATACTATTAGAAACATTTATCATGTTCTCTATAAATATTCCATATCCCTTTGTAGGATCATTTACAAACACGTGAGTTACCGCACCTATCATTCTACCGTCCTGTATAATCGGACTTCCACTCATTCCTTGTACTATACCACCTGTAACCTCTAAAAGTTCCGGATCTGTAATAGAGATGACCATATTCTTACTTGGGGCATTTTCATTATAGTTTAAACTTAATACCTCTATATTGTAATAACGAGGTTCAGCATTTGAAACCGTAGTTAGTATTTGGGCTTGTCCTACTTTCACTTGTTGTTTCATAGCTATTGGAATAGCTTCATTCTGTACAGGGCATGATTCAAGAGTTCCGTATACACCTGAAAAATTGTTTGATTTTAAATTACCGATTGCTTTATTTCCTACAAACGTACCTTTTAATTCACCAGGATATCCCTTTTCTCCCTTAATGACTCCATTTATTTGTGATTCCATTATATCACCATGAGAAAGTGGAAGAAGTTCGCCAGTATCTATATCACATATTCCGTGACCTAATCCTGCAAAATTGTTCGTATTAGGATCAAAAAAAGTCATCGTTCCTATTCCGGCTGAACTGTCCCTTACCCATAATCCTATTTTATATGATTGATCAACAGACGATTTTACCGGCTTCAACTTTGCGTTAAACTCCAAATTATTTCTGCGAATATTTAAGTCTATTGACTCTCCTGCGCTTTCTTCTACTAATTTGAGTATATCATTATTGTCGGAAATAACTTTACCATTAGCATTTAAAATTATGTCACCTTTTTTTAATCCTGCTGATCTTGCCGGATTAAAAATTCCCTCATCAGTTTTTATGTCTGATATTCCTACAATCATTACCCCTTCGGTAAATATTTTTACTCCAAAAGGTGTTCCACACGGAACAAGCTTGGTTTCATCTACAAGCTCTATATTCACATTTTTGACCGGAATAACATTTAGTAACCTTAAATTTGCATTATAGTTCCCACACGCAGTTTTATGATAATCTGCTGCAACAAAATTGTTACTTTGCTGCAGTTTTGCGGTAAGTGGTATTGATGATTCTAAACTAAAACTATTTTGGGAAGTTGATTGATAGTCATCCGGAAACCTATAGTAAACACTTACCCCACATATCATTATGCACATACAAACAAATAATGTTAAAACGGCTAAACCCTTAAAAAGGTTTTTAAATTTAATTATATGTCTTATGCTTAAATTGCCCCTTTTCACAACATCACCTCAATTTCTTTATAAAATTAATTTTCCTAAATACCGCTATAATAATTATGTAAATTAATTTTTATAAAAAGTTTGTTGGAAAACAAGGTAAAAATTTATTTTACAAATAACGACAACTATTTCATAAAACATATATTAGTCTAAACATAAAGATAGGTGTGAGAAATAAATCTCACACCTATCCTATTAATCATCACCTTGTAGTAAATTATCGGAGTATGTCTTTAAAGAATCCAAAGAATTTACACTATCGGATCTTTCAGCAATTTGTTCTTTAACATATGAAGGCAAGGATGAAAAGAACTTCTTTGCACTTTCATCATTTGCGATAAGTTCTTCTAAATTGGAATACTTTTTCAGCACATAAATCACCTCAAAAATATCATTTCCGTAATTATATCAAATAAACATTTACTTTTTAAAAAGTTTAGCTATCAAACTTTTATATTCCTCATAACTTAAAAGCCTATTAGTAACATCAAGCAATGCATTTGTTGAGATATACTCAGGCAGATTTAAGTGTTTTGTAAAAATTAGTCTTTTTTCTTTGCTGTTTTCACTACCACTTAAGCCGTCCTCAAAAAAGTCAAGTTTTGTTATTTTATTTTCAATAATTTTTTCAGGTTTTTTTTGAATTTCAGATCCATTATTTCCCTCAATAGTCGCACCTGAAACAATTATAGCATCTAATATAATTTTTTCATCTATACCTTCAACGCCCAATTTACCTTCTTTCGAAGATTTTTCTTTCCTTTTTTCCTTGCCAAATATATCCGGAACATATGCTTGCTTTATTTTATCGTTAGGAACTATATTTTTTATATAATTCCGTATTATAAATCCAGCAGAATCACTGTCAGTTAAAATTAATATTCCATCTTTTTGAGCAAGTTTCCTTATCATACTTACCTGATTTTTATCTTTAAATATTCTAAATCCATTAGTAGTTATTATTGTAGCATCTATAAATGATGATAACTTTATTTTATCGTACTTTCCCTCTACAATTATAGCTTCTTTAACTTTTATCAATAACTTATCTCCTTTTTATAGAGCATAGATAGTTTGGCTATTAACACCTCTAGTATTGTTCGTTTATCTGTTTTAGAACTTTTTAATTTTAGATCTGCCTCTAAAAGCAAGTCTATACAATCTCTAAGCATATTTATAGACAACCTTCTGCTATTTTTTACAGCATTTTTTATTCTAAACTCTTTACCCTTATAATCAAAATAATCTTTAAGCTTCATAATATCCTTGCCATTTGCCATAAACACTTTTGCTCGATACATATCAATATATACCCCTGAAAGAACCGCTAAAATTGCTATCGGCTCTTCCTTTTGATACATCAATATATCTAGCTGTGTATATGCCTTTGCATAATCTCCATTAGCCAAGGCGTTCGAAAGTACAAATACAGTTGTCTCTAAATTTTTGGTAATAATTCTATCAATATCTTGCTCTGTTATCTCGCCTTCTAAAACATAAGCACAAAGCTTCTCCATTTCATTTTTAAGTGTTTGCAGGTCATTACCACAATTTCTTATGATTTTGCTTGCGTTTATCCCACTTAAAACAAGATTTGATTTCTCTGCCCAAGAAACAAGTTGCCTTTCAAGAGCTAAATCTCCTCTCTTTTCAAATTCAATTACATTACCATATTTCTCGCATTGACTTATAAACTTCTTTACTTTAGAGGATTTTTTCAAGGATATTGTCGACATACTAAAAATTAAAGTACAATACTCAGGCACATCGGATATAAGTTTAATTAAATCTTTAAAGTCACTGTCACTTAAGCAATCCAGATCCATATCTTCTACCAACACACATTTTTTTGCTGACATAAGCGGAAATGCCTCAACTGATTCTATAATAGCGCTAGCCTCTGCATTATCCGAACTAAATTTTTGAAAATTAAAGGAATTTTCGGTATCTTTAACCACACAAGAAATAATTTTATCTCTATAGAAAGAAATCAAGTACTTTTCTTCACCATTTAAAAAATAAAGGTTTCCCATGTTTTTAGATTTTATATCTTTTTTTAAATTATTTTCTGTAAGCTTAGGCATTAGTACTCTCTCCTTAAGCTAATATAGTTTTCAGATATACAATCTATAACGATTGAACCATCTCCGGCAGTTGCTAATATATTCGGATTTTCAGGTGCTAAAGTATTAATACTATCCTGTGCTGATTTCAAGCTTTGTGCTAAAATCACATAATTTGCATTAATATTTTCAAAATTATCGATATTTGCAGAAGATATAAAGAAATTTGGATTTTTCCAACTATCCGGTATAACTGTTTCGTCAAAATCTTTAAATGACAGCAAAAATGTAACATCATTAATTTTTATATAAACATAACTTTCGTCATCTACAGTTTGTACATAAGCCCTTACATTATCCCAAATGTCGACTGTAGTATTCCTGTTAAAATATGTAATCTTATCACACAAATTAACTTTTGACTTCAAGCTTTCATTAATGTCATCATTGTAGCACATTGTAACCGCATATGGTGAGTATTCTTTTATAATGTCTCCTGAAAATTCTGACGATCTTTTAGATGAATCGGAAATTAAAAAGTAATCTAAATTTTTAGCATTAAGTGAATTCAAATAGTCCTTGCATGCTCCAGAATAATATTTTTCTCCGCCTGAAGAGATGATGGCAGTATGAGCATTTTTATTAAGTACTACACTTAATCCGTCACCGGTGTCAAGTACAGCAAGACTTACTATGTTTCTTCTCGACAATTGATACGAAAATATACCGACAAATAATATAATCGAAGAAAGTATCGCACTTAATTTTATGAGCTTTGTATCATTTCTAAATAACAATGCGAAAGCTATTAAAATTAATGTTGCTGACATCCAAATAAATAAAAACTTCTGAGCTGTAGGCACAGTAGCAAATGGTATTTTAGCTAATAAATGTGCCGCATAGATCATATAATCCGCTATAAAGCCGGCAAGTACTGCAAATATAACCGCAATAAACGAAATATGTACAAGATACAAAATTAAAGAAATAAGTGCCAACACAATCATTATACTAAGTGGAAAAACAATTATTATATTTGCAATTGGTGTTATTAGCGATATCCTTTTAAAAACTAGCATTACAATTGGACTTGTAAAAATAGTTGCCGCTAAGCTTACTGAAAATGCTGTTACAATCCAATTTATAACTACATTATCCTTTGGTAGTTTGTTAAGCCTGTCTTTTATAAAATTATTTATAGGGCTCTGCAAAAGTAGTATTCCTATAACTGAGAAAAATGATAGAAGCAAGCCTATGTCTGCAGCCGCAAACGGATTTAAAAGACAAATAATAAATACTGCTAAACCAATAGAATTTAATGAATCAGCGTGTCTCCCAAATATAACACTGCCAAAATATATAATCGACATTATCCCTGCTCTCATTATTGAATACGAAAAACCTGTAAGAGCCATAAACCCAACTATACAAAACGATATGATTATGCCACAGTATCTTTTTGGTAACTTAATTGACTTAAGAACCAAAAGCAAAAAGTACGACAAAATTGATAAATGCATCCCGGATACCACTAACATATGAGATACTCCAACAGCTTGGAAATCCGATTTTATATCCTTGGAGATTGAATGTTTATCTCCAATTAAAACTGCACTTATCAACGACGCTTCTTTTTCAGGAAGCATTATTCTAAAAGATGACAAAAGCTTTTCCCTTGCTTTTATAACATAGTAATACATCGGTTTATTACTCGGTGTTTCAACCTGTACGTTATCATAATCATCAAGATATGCAAACATAAATATACCTCTCGCCTGATAGTATATTTTAGAAGTATATCCACGACCAGATTTTGGTTCATGCATATGTACTTTAGCTGTTATTTTATCGTATTCATCGGCATCTAATGCTTTTGGAGTAGATAATCTAATCTTAATATTTTGTGGAGCACTTTCTTCTGAAATTGAATCTGTTTCGATAAAATAATAATATTTGTCATAATCCTTGTATGGCATTTCACATATAGTACCGGAAATCACAACATCAGAGTCTTTAAGCACCTCTACCGGAGCTATACGTGCACAATAGTTACCATAATAACTAAAAAATCCTAAAGCCGCAACAAAAAGCGCTATAGGTATAACTTTAGCTATACGTAGTTCTTTAAAAAACATTGACACACCAAAACCTACAACTAAAGTTATACCTATAATCAATGAAACTTGTTCACCAAAATAAACTGCGGCCACAAGCGCAATTAGATAAGTAAAACCTATTAACGCAAATGGCCGCTTCATTATAATTCCTCCCTAAGCTTTTTTATTAAATAAAGGTAACGGTTCAAGAAATATTATATCGTTCCTTTTTGCAGCATCTCCCTCTGCTAAAACGCATGCTTTTCCTGCAATTATTCCGCCTGCTTTTTCTACAAGCATTTCAATTGCTGTCAATGACTCTCCGGTGCTTATAACATCATCAACTATTAATACTCTCTTTCCCTTTAAGAATTTATAGTCATCTTCAGAAAGATAAAGATTTTGTAGTCTCTCTGTTGTAATTGATTTAACATTTACATGTATAGGATTCTTCATATATAATTTTATACCCTTACGAGCTACAACGTACTTTCTTACTCCTAATCTTGCCATTTCATAGCATAGAGGTATTCCCTTTGCTTCAGCAGTTATTAAGACATCATGTTCCGGGCATTTAGCTAAAAGATCCTTAGCTACCTTTTCTGTCAATTCAACATCACCAAACATATTAAAAGCAGCTATATCTAGTGTGTCATCTACGCGACAAAGTGGTAATTCTCTTTCGCACCCTGAAATTGTCATTTTATATACTTCGCTCACCTAAAATTGCCTACCTTTCAAGAATTAATAATAAATTTTTATATTTTAGCCTGGAGGCCATTGCATCGAACGTCCACCAAGCAGATGAAAATGCAAATGTTTAACAGTTTGGCCACCATCTTCTCCGCAATTACTTACTATACGATATCCATTATCTAAACCCAATTGTTTAGCAAGCTTAGAAGCGACTTCAAAAATATATCCTACAATAGCACTGTTTTCACTGCATATTTCATTTATAGATGAAATATGTTCTTTAGGTATAATCAAAATATGTACAGGAGCCTGAGGTTCTAAATCATAAAAAGCCAATACCTTGTCATCCTCATATGCCTTTTTAGAAGGTATCTCCCCTGCAACTATTTTGCAAAATATGCAATCCATTTTATCACCTTACTTATTATAAAATTATTTTATCATATCTAAGATAATATCTTGAGCCCTAGATAATGCAAACTCAATTTTGCTCTCATCTTTTACTCCTGCCATTGCCATATCCGGTTTTCCTCCACCGTTTCCTCCGGTTAACAATGCTACTTCTTTTGCTAACTTTCCTGCATGAAGTCCCAAAGCCTGAGCTTCTTTGCCAACTGCAACAGCTAACATTACCTTATTGCCCGACTTGCCAATTATAACAGCAGCAGACTTCGGGGCCTTTTCTTTAACTTTATCACAAATTGTTTTTAGCTGCTCCGATGTTACATTTCCTTCTTCTAATAAGTTCGCAACTATAATTCTTACTCCATTTATAATCTTAGAAACATCGAAAAGAGTTTGGGCTTGAATAGCTGCAATTCTTGAATTTAACCTTTCAATTGTCTGCTCTTGATCCTTTAATTCTTTCATAACAGAATTGCAACGATCAGTAAGATTATCTTTATTATTCGCTTTCAATATCTTAGCACAGTTGTCTATGCTATTTATAGTATAATTTATAAGATTTAGAACTCCTGTACCTGTAACAGCCTCTATTCTGCGTACACCCGAAGCAACTGAATTTTCTGATATAATTTTAAACAATCCCAATTTTGCAGTATTATCAACATGAGTTCCTCCACAAAATTCTATGGAAAAATCATCAACTTTAACTACCCTTACGCGTGAACCATACTTTTCACCAAACAGTGCCATAGCACCAAGTTTTCTAGCTTCTTCTATCGGCATTTCCTGATTTTCTACTTCAATAGAAGCTAATATTTTTTCATTTACGGTTTTCTCTACCTTAGCAAGTTGTTCTGCTGTTAACGCAGAAAAATGTGTAAAGTCGAATCTTACTTCATTTTCATTTACAAGTTGACCGGCCTGTTGAACATGGTTTCCAAGTACTTCCCTAAGCGATGCCTGCAATAAATGTGCTGCAGTATGGTTCCTCTTTATCTGGTTTCTTCTTTCTACATCTATCTCTGCATAAACATTATCACCCACACTAATAAAACCATTTTCAATAGTTGCACAGTGCAAATAAATTCCTGAATGATCCTTTTGTGTGTCTGTTACTTTTAAAATATTCTCCCCGGCTTTTATTATACCACTATCTCCAACTTGTCCGCCACTCTCAGCATAAAACGAAGTTTTATCTAGAACTACAACGACAGATTCACCCTCAGAAGCAAGGTCTACTAATTTTCCGTCTTTGATAATAGCCAAAATCTTAGCTCCGCAGTCTTCCTGAGTATAGCCTACAAATTCAGTCTTCGGTATACTTTTTAAATCAATATTATCACTTAACCATGCATCTGCTCCGGCATTCTTTCTTGCGTTTCTTGCACGTTCCTTTTGCTGGTTTAAAAGGCTTCTAAACCTTTCCTCATCGACAGACATTCCAAATTCTGAAATAATTTCTTTTGTTAGGTCAAGAGGAAAACCAAAAGTATCGTTTAACTTAAAGGCATCTTCACCGGAAAAAACCTTAGAATCTGCATTATCAATTATATTATTAAGAAGTTGTAGACCCTGATCTATAGTTTTTGCAAAACTTGCCTCTTCAACAGATATAAGCTTTTGGATAAACTCTTCCTTTTCAGCAAGCTCAGGATATGCATTTTTATTTTCTTTTATAACTTCTTTGCAAACTTCAGCTAAGAACGGTCTTTTAATTCCTAAAAGCCTACCATGTCTTGCAGCCCTTCTTAAGAGACGTCTTAAAACGTATCCCCTGCCTTCATTAGACGGCATAACTCCATCTGCAATCATAAAAGTAGTACTTCTTATATGGTCTGTTATAACACGAAGTGAAATATCTGTCTTCTCATTTTCTCCATATTTTACATCTGCAATTAAGCAGACCTTTTTCATTATATTTTGAACTGTATCAACTAAAAATAAATTATCTACACCCTGCATAATACAAGCAAGTCTTTCTAGGCCCATTCCTGTATCTATATTAGGATGATCAAGTGGAGTGTAGTTATTGTTTCCGTCATTATTAAATTGCGTAAAAACAAGATTCCAGAATTCTACATATCTATCGCAATCACAGCCAACGCCGCAACCTTCTTTACCACAACCATACTTTTCTCCACGGTCAAAGTAAAGCTCTGAACAAGGTCCACATGGGCCTGCGCCATGTTCCCAGAAGTTATCCTCTTTTCCAAGTCTTACAATTCTTTCAGGAGAAACTCCTACTTTTTTTGTCCAAATATCAAAGGTTTCATCGTCATCTTCATATATAGATACCCAGATCTTATCTACTGGCAGATTAAGAACCTTTGTACAAAATTCCCAAGCCCATGATGTAGCCTCATTTTTAAAATAATCACCAAAAGAGAAGTTACCAAGCATTTCAAAATATGTACCGTGCCTTGCTGTAATTCCAACACGCTCAATATCCGGAGTTCTTATACATTTTTGACATGTTGTCACCCTAGTCCTCGGAGGAGTAATTTCACCTGTAAAATACTTTTTCATCGGAGCCATTCCCGAATTGATAAGCAATAAGCTTTTATCATTTTGAGGAATAAGCGAAAAGCTTTCTAATCTTAGATGACCTTTTGATTCAAAAAAAGCCAAATATTTTTCTCTTAATTCATTTAGACCGATCCATTCCATAAAAACACACCCTAATTTATAATAAAACAAAAACTCAAGTGCCGATATACGGCAAAAAGTCTTGTTAGTTTACATTAATAAAATATAAAATTATTTAAACACCAAATAACCTAATCGATTATATACCAATTAATTCTTATTGTCAAACCACGGGTACTAACAAGACACTATATTACGGGCATAAAAGCTTGAAATTCATAGGCAAAAAGTATAATATATAAGATATGTTTGCCAAACTGTGTAATAAAATCTATGTATAATAAAATACTATTTCTGGAGGAATATATAATGAATGATAAAGCAAAAACATTCTTTGAATATATAAACCACAAAAAAATCGCTCTTTGCGGAATTGGAGGCAGTCATCTTCCTTTGGTAGATCTGTTTTTAAAATACGGTGCAGAAATTCACATTTGCGATTCAAGAAGCAGTGAAAAATTAGAAAAGACTATACAATCACTCGAAAGTAAAAAAGTAACATTTCACCTCGGAGAACAGTATTTAGATTGTCTTTCCGATATGGATATTGTTTTTAGAACTCCCGGAATGAAATATTACCTTCCTCAACTCGTTGAGGCAAGAAAAAATGGTGTTGTTGTTACTTCTGAAATGGAAGTTTTTTTTGACTTATGCCCATGTAAAATTTTTGCAGTAACAGGTAGCGACGGAAAAACTACAACCACAACAATAATATCAGAAATATTAAAAGCCTCAGGCAAAACCGTACATTTAGGTGGAAATATCGGAAGGCCTCTTCTCCCTGATATTGAAAATATAAAAAATGATGATTTTGCTGTAGTTGAATTATCAAGTTTTCAGCTTATTTCCATGCGAAGAAGTCCGGACGTCGCTGTAGTTACAAATCTTGCTCCTAATCATTTGGATATTCACAAGGATATGTCTGAATATATAGATTCCAAGAAAAATATTCTCATTCATCAAAATGCTTTTTCAAGATCTATTTTAAATTTTGATAATGAAATAACAAGGAATTTTTCTGATTTGACAAGAGGTGATACACTGTTTTTCAGCAGAAATACAGAAATCAGACACGGAGCATGGCTTGATGATAATAATGATATCATCTTTTCAAACAATGGCCAAAACATAAAAGTTTTAAATGCTTCCGAGATAAAAATCCCAGGAAATCACAATATAGAAAATTATCTTGCCGCTATATGTGCAGTGTGGGGATATGTAAGTATCAATAACATTAAAAAGGTTGCAGAAAACTTTGGTGGAGTAGAACATCGATTTGAATTTGTAAAAGAGATAAATGGTGTAAAATATTATAACGATTCAATAGCTTCCAGCCCTACAAGAACCATTGCAGGAGCTTTGTCATTATTTGATCAAAAGCTTATCTTAATTGCCGGAGGATATGATAAAAAGATACCATTCGATGAGTTAGGTCCTGTTGTAGTTAACAAAGTAAAACTTCTTATACTTATGGGAAATACAGCCCAAAAAATTGAAGATGCTGTTAAAAATTCATCTTCTTATGCTATCGATAATCCAAAGATTATTCATGTATCTAACATGGAAGAAGCTGTAGACGCTGCCTATAAAAATGCTGTTAAAGGTGATATAGTCGCAATGTCTCCAGCCTGTGCAAGTTTTGATCTTTATAAAAACTTCGAAGAAAGGGGTAAACATTTTAAAGCTGTTGTCAACAGTCTTTAAAATATACGATTATGGAAAATTTACTATTAAATCTATGCAATATTGAGGGAATATCAGGTAATGAAAGTAAAATAGCAGAATTTACAAAATCTGAACTTGAAAAGTATTCAAAAGTTAAAATTCTTAAAACCAAAAGCGTACTCGCTACACTTGGAAATGAAAAATCAGAAATCAAAATACTACTTGACGCACATATCGATCAAGTAGGTTTTGTAGTTACTGATATAGATGAAAATGGTTTTCTTAAAATTGCATCTTGCGGAGGAAATGATAGAAGAATAATGCCCGGAGCTGTCGTAAGGGTTTTCGGTAAAGAGGAAGTAATCGGTGTAATATCCTGTCTACCTCCCCATCTTGTAAAAAATTCCGACAGCAAACTTCCTCAAATTGATGAAATGTCTGTAGATTTGGGTATGCCAAAAGAATATGTAGAAAATATCGTTTCACTTGGAGATGCTGTAATATACAACAGCTCTCCCAAAAAACTTTTAGATTCAAAAGTGGCTTCTAAGGCCATAGATAACCGAGCTTCTGTTGCAGCGCTTATACGATGTGCTGAAATTATTTCTCAAAATAAAAATATAATGGATAATTGCTTAGTTAGTATACTTTTAAGCTCTCAGGAGGAAACTTCATCTCTAGGGGCTATGACCTCTGCATATAACGATGATTATTCTGAAAGTATTGTTGTAGATGTAAGCTTTGCGGTTCAGCCTGATGTTTCGCCTCTTAAAGCCGGAAAGCTCTCGGAAGGTCCTATGATAGGTATTTCGCCTATACTCTCCAAAGATATTACAAATAAACTCTTCGATATAGCAAAGGAAAATAACATACCATATCAAACAGAGGTTATGGGGAGTTCAACAGGCACAAATGCCGATAAGATTTCTACCACAAAGTCAGGAATTTGCACAGGGCTTGTATCAATTCCTGAAAGAAATATGCATACAGCCGTTGAAGTTGTAGATATTCAAGATATCGAAAATACTGCAAAACTTCTATCTCTATATATTGAAAGTAGGTGTACAGAAAAATGATCGACTACAAATTATTAGAAAAGCTTTGCAAAGCAAGCGGAGTTTCCGGAGATGAAGATAATGTCCGTCAAATAATCATAGATGAAATAAAACCTTATGTTACAGATTATAAAATCGATTCTATCGGAAACTTAATTGTCTCAAAAAAAGGCAAAGACCGTGCTAATACAAAACTTTTATTATCTGCTCATATGGATGAAGTCGGATTTATTATAAACAATATTACAGATGAAGGATTTTTAAAGTTTAGCACTGTAGGCGGAATCGAAAAAAGTGTGCTCTGCGGAAAAAACGTCGAAGTTGGTAAAAACAAAATAAACGGTGTTATTGGCGCAAAACCTATACATCTCCTAAAGCCAGACGAAAAAGATAAGGCTATAGATATTGAAAACTTATATATAGATATCGGTGCTTCCAGCAAAGAGGAAGCCGAAAAATATGTGAATCTTGGAGATTACACATGTTTTGTTCCAACTTTTGAACTAAACGAAACATCATTAAAATCTAAAGCTATTGATGACAGAATAGGATGCTTAATATTAATTGAAATGATAAAATCAGACTTACCATTTGATATGACATTCTCATTTGTTGTGCAAGAGGAAGTAGGTTTACGCGGTTCTACAGTAGCAGCTTATTCTGTAAATCCAGACTCTGCTATAGTTGTTGAGGCAACGACCGCCGCGGATATACCTGGTTCTGAAAACAAGGTGTGCTCTCTAGGTCAAGGGGCTGTAGTTTCTTTTATGGATAGAGGTACAATATACGACAAAGAATATTTTTCTCTTGCTTTGAACTTAGCAAAAAGCCAAAATATAAAAGCTCAAGTAAAAAAGGCTGTTGCAGGAGGTAATGATTCTGCAGCTATCCAAAGAAGTCAAAATGGTGTAAGAACTTTAGCCCTTTCTTTACCCTGCAGGTACATTCACTCCGAAATGGCTATAGCTTTTAAAGATGACATAGAAGCTCTTAAGGAGCTTGTTTTCGAAACGGCAATTAATATCGCAGGAAAATAAAATTATGATTTATTATATCGATAAAACCTTAGAAAACGATTTCTTAAAAGTTAAACTAAACGACCCATTCTTTTGTAAAATTAAAGCACTTTATAATGCTTATTCATGCGACAATAATGGTATAAACTTTTTCATACAATATAACACCAATAAAGAAATAACAGCTGCTGTCTCTAAAATAGACAGCACTGCTATTTGTTATATAAATTCTAACACGAATTTTGAAGAATTATCTCAATTTTTGATTGTTTTGGGCATAAGCAAAGTCACCTGTTATAAAAAATACATAAATCAATTTAACTTTCAAGAATCTCAATTCGGCAGTATAATGAAGCTAGACTCTCTAAAACCACATCAAAAAAGTATTGATAATCGTTTTAAATTAAGAATACCAAGCACAAAAGATTTATTAGACTTTTTGTGTGAAAATTTTTACGATAATAAATTCGATAAACTAAATTATGAAAAAACTTACGTTGACTTATCTCATAGAATCAGACACGGTTCAGCTGAATGTCTAGCAATATTTCA
The DNA here is from genome assembly GCA_934464585.1 of uncultured Eubacteriales bacterium. GTDB lineage: Bacteria > Bacillota > Clostridia > Oscillospirales > Acutalibacteraceae > CAKSJY01. The sequence continues at coordinate 18,967 of CAKSJY010000011.1, read as the reverse complement.
TAATGAAAAACTTGTAAGCTCTGCAATGATAATATCCAAAACAGATAATACTGCTGTTTTAGGATGTATTGCTACAAGTAAATGTTATAGAAAAAACGGATTTGCCTCATACTTAATGTCTAAACTTTTAACCGATAACTGTCGTTTCATCGATGATATTTACCTTTTTAGAGAAAACGGCAAAAACAAAAACTTCTATTTAAATCTAGGTTTTAAAGATATAGATGAATGGACTGAAATTTACAATTTAAATAATTAGAAAAGAGATACATATGCAAAATAATTTTTTTAAAATTGACAATCGTCTTTTAGAACTTGAAAAAAAGTGCCTTGAAATATGCAAAGACGCATTTTCTCAGATAGATGAAAATACTGAATATTGTCAGCAAAAAATGCTTAAGTCATTCATTGACAATAACATAAGTGAAAGTCACTTCACAGCCTCTACCGGATATGGATATGGAGACAGAGGTCGCGACGCTTTAGATAGCGTCTATGCTCAAGCGCTTGAAGCTGAGGACGCTTTAGTCAGACACAATTTTGTAAGCGGTACACACGCCTTAACTGTTGCATTATTTGGAGTACTTCGCCCGGGTGATAAGATGTTAAGCGTAACAGGAATACCATACGATACTCTAAGAGGTGTTATCGGAATCCCCGAAAGCACTCCAGGTTCACTTAGAGAATTTGGTATAGAATATGAACAAATAGAATTAAAAGATGACGGTACTCTTGACTTTGATTCTATTGAAAAAAATGTATATGACGGATTAAAAATGGTATACTTACAACGTTCAAGGGGCTATTCGCTTAGACCCTCATTATTTATTGAAGATATCGAAAAAGTAGTCAAAATCGTAAAAAGTAAAGCCCCAAATTGTATTGTAATGGTAGACAATTGTTACGGAGAATTCGTACAAAAACATGAACCCACTTTCTATGGTGCAGACTTAATGGCAGGCTCTTTAATAAAAAATCCAGGAGGTGGAATCGCTCCTACAGGAGGATATATCGCCGGACGAAAAGACTTAGTTGAGCTTTGCTCTTATCGATTAACCGCTCCGGGTGTCGGAAGAGAAGTTGGAGCTACTCTAGGCCAAAACAGAGAACTCTTTATGGGTGCATTTAACGCCCCTCATGTAACAGGTGAGGCTTTGAAAACCGCAGTATTCTCTGCTTGTTTTTTTGAAAATCTAGGATATAATGTCACTCCAAAATATAATCAAAGGCGTGCAGATATAATTCAGGCTATCTGCCTTAATACAGACAATGCTCTTATAGCATTTTGCAAAGGAATCCAAAAGGGTTCACCTATCGATTCATTTGTAGACCCAGAACCCTGGGATATGCCGGGTTACGATAATAAGGTTATAATGGCTGCCGGAGCTTTTACTTTAGGTGCTTCAATTGAGCTTTCAGCCGATGCCCCGCTAAGAGAACCTTATGCTGTGTGGATGCAGGGCGGCATTAACTTTCATAGTGCAAAGTTGGGGATTCTTCTTGCAGCACAATCTATGCTTGAAAAGCAAGCTTTAAATTTGATTTTTTAAGCTTTTTTTGATATAATCAATCTAATATTAAATAATAGAAAGGGTAGAGTTTATGGATAGTTACAATCAACCAAATAATCAGCCAAATAATTTTAATGCCAATATATTAGATGAAAAAAAAGAGCTAAAACAATTAAGATCTATATCTAATAATATAGGACTTGGCGTTTTCCTTTTCTTTGTTATATCATCATTGATATCTCTAATTTTTATTCCAGTGTTCGAAGCTTTTGGACTATATAATAAACTAAATTATTTAAAAGAATTTAATTACATGGAACCTGCTATATATTTCTCCTTTACCGGAATATGCTTTATAATAGTTATTTCTATCGTATCTTTGGTTATAGCTAAACTTTCTAAATCATCATTTTCGGAATTAATACATTTTAAAAAAGTAAAATCGTCTATATTAATACCATACATAGGCCTCGGTTTGCTATTTTGTGGCTTAGCAAATGCTTTTACCGAGCAAATTATAAATACACTCAATGCAATAGGAATACACCCATCTATGCCAAGTTCTCCGTATGATAACAGCATCTTATCTATAGTACTTAATGCAATTGTCGTTTCAATATTGCCGGCAATGATGGAAGAGTTTTTATTCCGCGGTGTTATACTCGGTGTATTAAGAAAATATGGCAACGGTTTTGCTATTATGATATCTGCTATAATATTTTCTATGATTCATGGTAACATAGCACAAAGTTGTTTTGCTTTAATCGTTGGGCTAGCTTTAGGATTTATTGCGGTAAAAACAGGCTCAATCATCCCGGGAATGATTATACATTTTATAAATAATCTATCTTGTCTAATAATCTCTATCGTTGATAACAACACTAAAATTCCTTCAGCATATACTTCTGCAGCTTTAAATATTTTCTTTGTAATCTTGGGATTAATAAGTTTATTATATTTAATTAAAGAGCACCGTCAATCGCTAATACTTCCAAGATATTCATCGCCAATTCCTATGAAAAAACGTATGACTACTTTCTTTTCCTCTCCAATGATGGTAGTATTTATAATTATATTTATTATTTGTATATTGGTGTAGTTTGTATGGATTCCAGAGATATCGAATTTATGAAAATTGCCCTTGAGCAAGCTAATATTGCATATAAAGACAATGAGGTACCTGTCGGATCAGTAATTGTAAAAGATAATACAATTGTTTCTGTTGGCAGAAATAAACGTGAATCTGAAAAAAATGCTTTATACCATGCAGAAATAGATGCAATAAATAAAGCTTGTATAAAACTCGGTGGTTGGAGACTTTGGCAATGTGAAATGTTTGTAACATTAGAGCCATGTCCCATGTGTGCTGGAGCTATTATAAATTCTCGTATTAAACGCCTTGTATTTGGTGCATATGATAAGAAAGCCGGCTCTTGCTCTAGCGTTATAAATTTATTCTCATTGCCATTTAATCATAAGCCCGAGGTTTTAGGCGGTGTTCTAAACGACGAAAGTTCTGCTTTGTTAAAGGACTTTTTCAAAAGATTAAGAAAGTAATCTTGATAATAAAAGAATTGATATATTGTTATAAAATCTCTACTTTCTATAATTCAACTTCCTCTTTACGGTTGATGTTAATATTATTTTTATACTATTCCCTTTTATTTATATTATGCTCAAACAAACCATTTAAAAATATATTAAATATTAAATCAAAAAGCCAGAACAGTGCAAAGAAATATATATCTTTTGCACTGTTCTCTTTTTATATTCCAAGATAATATTATACATATTTTAAATTGCCATTTAATAAAATGATAAATATTTATATAAAACTGTCGTTAAGCTCCTAAATAATAAAGCGAAAAAATTATATAACAACATGTTTTCTAATTTGTCAAATGACTAATATGAAAATTGGGTTTTCTTGTTTTTTACTAAACATTATAATGTAGATAATCCATAAAGGATGTGCCTTAAATGAATTAGGCACAATAAAAATAAAACAGGAGGGCTTTTAGATGAAGAAAAACAAAAAATTTCATTGTTCATGGCGTATATTAAGTTTATTACTTGCGCTCTGTATAACGGTCTCTCTGGTACCAATTACGGTATTTGCAGAGTATGGAAACAATCCATCTATAACAACTGACGGTAATCCTGAGGACAAGAATACAGATACTTCCTTAAGCGCTTATTCTACGGATAACTATGAATTACCTGTCAACAGCAATGAAAACATAATTACTACTGTTGATATTGGGAACGTATGGAAAAACCTCAGCTCTAAACAACCTATAGCCTTCACAACAGAGGTCAATCCAAACTCTGAATGTGTTAATCAAATGGAGATTGTAGAGGAACAATGGGAACAATCACGTGGTTCACAAATTATTAAAAGTACAGATAGTGAATCTTTACGCTACCCACAAGCAGGCGAAGAATATTGGTATAGCATAGTATTAAAAGCAAAAGATGGTTATGTTTTTTCAGATGAATTTAACAATAATATTAAAAATAATGTTAAATTCATTTGTGACGGAGCAACCTATAACCACCAAATAGCTGTACGAGATAATGGTAAAGAATTTGTAGCATGGGAATTTCTTAATGGTGTTATAGCTACAGATGGCAGTGATGATACTGTTATAAACGATATAATGATTAATGGCAGTACCCTTTCTTATAACATAGGTGAATCACCTAAAGCAACAGCTACAAGCGGAAATCTTGATGGCTTATATACTTTTTATGAAAAATGGGAAGAATTAGAAGTAGCTCCAGATGGAACATCAAATTCAGTTGCATTCTGGTACTCTGATCCAGATGAAATGAACCGTGTCCCAGATAATAAAAAGATTACTGTCTTTGAAGAAGGGAAAAAGTACTTATACAGTGTAATTTTGCATGCAAATGATGGTTATACTTTTGCATCCCAAGAAAATCTTTCTGTATGGTTGAAAAATGAAGATCTCCCATCTCCCTCCGATAGAGTCTCAGTTTATGACGGAGGAAAAAGTGTTAAAATTTTAGGTAATGGCACAATGACACCAACAAAACCTATTCAACCTAAAATAATTGAATTAATTGAAATTAATGGTGCAACAATCAACTTCAAAAGTGGTGACAAACCCGTATTTACAGGTAAAACACCGGATGGCGCTCCGTATGTATATCAGTGTGAACGTTGGGAAACCGATGGAGCCGGTATTACCTCAGCAGATTTTTGGAACACTACAGAAGCATGGGGCAACTTAATTGATACATTCGAGGAAGGAAAAACATATACCTACGGATTGTATCTAAAAGCAATAAATAATGAATACTACTTTAATAGAGATACTAAGGTTAGAATAAACGGTCAAGAGGTTAATTACACAGTTAATTATTATCCTATAGACGATCCTGATCTTATGCCCACACTTTGGCTTACAACAGATCTTACTATGACACCAACACCTTCTGAATATAAGGTTATTGAAGGTGCAAATAGCTCCTGGATTCAAAATAGTAATGATACTCTTACTTTCCGTATAAACGGTGATTTTAGCAAATTTACTGGAATTAAAGTAGATGGTAATATAGTCGATAAAAATAACTATACAGCAACTTCCGGATCTACTATTATTACATTGAATGCGGATTATCTTAAAACTCTCTCTCCCGGTACACATAAACTCACTGTTCTTTATATAGACGGTGAATGTAACACAGATTTTGAGATTAAAGAATCACCAATTTTAGTAGGAGAAAACACAACAACAAATAATAATACATCGCTCCCACAAACAGGAGATAGCAGTAGTGTATCCATCTTAATTGCACTTCTCTGCTTATCAGGTTTAGGTGTAGTTGGAACAAAAGTCTATAACAAAGGAAAACACACATTATAAAATAAAAGCGGTGCAGACTCCCCCAAGTTTGCATCGCTTTCTTATAGTAAAATATTTTTTATCTATTTCCTATTCTACCTTAAACAATAGAATAATATTAACAAAATATCAATATACCTTACAACACATCAAACTTATAAGAAAGTCCTCCAGTTGCAATAAAACTTACCTCTTAAATACATTTTTACATATATAAAAAGGACCATTAACTAAACAATGGTCCCTTTTTATTAGGCTTACTCAACTGTTACCGACTTAGCCAAGTTACGTGGTTTATCAATGTCACAGCCCTTATTTAGTGCTATATAATATGAAAATAATTGTAAAGGAATAACTGCTAATGATGGAATCATAATATCGCAAGTTTTTGGAATATAGAACTGTGCATCCGAAACTTTCTCAATATCATTATGATCCTTGCTTGTAATCGAAAACACAACCGCTCCACGTGCTTTCACTTCTTTTACATTACTTATCATTTTATCAAATAGAGCATCGTAGTTTGCAAGAGATACTACCAATGTACCATCTTCAATCAAAGAAATAGTACCATGCTTTAATTCACCAGCTGCATAAGCTTCTGAGTGAATATAAGATATTTCCTTTAATTTCAACGAACCTTCTAATGCTAAAGCGTAATCAATATTTCTTCCAATAAAGAATACATCCTTAGATTCGTAATATTTATCAGCAAACAATTTTATTTTGTCAGTTTCTTTTAATATTTCCTCTATTTGGTCAGGAATCTCCATAAGGCACTTTATATATGAATCATATTGTTCTTTTGATATTGTATTTAGTTGTTCTGCCATATAAAGGGCTATTAGATATACAACTGTTAATTGTGTACTATATGCCTTTGTAGTAGCAACTGCTATCTCAGGACCCGCCCATGTATAAATTACATCATCAGAATCGCTAGCAATTGAACTTCCAACAACGTTTACTATAGATAGTGTTCTAGCTCCTAATTTCTTTGCTTCTCTTAAGGCTGCGAGTGTATCTGCAGTTTCACCGGATTGACTTATAACAATAACCAATACGCTATCATCTATAATTGGTTCACGATATCTAAACTCTGAGGCTAGATCTATCTCAACCGGTTTTCTTGTTAGTTTTTCAAGTACATACTTAGCCACACAGCCAACATGATAAGCTGAACCACAAGCTAAAATACAAATTTTACTTATTTTTTCAAGATCCTCTTTTGAAAGCTTTATTTCATCTAAAACTACTTTTCCATCTTTAATTCTCGGATGAATAGTATCTCTTATCGCTTTTGGTTGCTCCATAATTTCTTTTAACATAAAATGATCATATCCACATTTTTCTGCTGAAGATATATCCCAGTCGATATGTGTTATACTTTTTTCCAATTTATTTTTATTGGAATCATATATAGTAACATCATCTTTAGTTAAAACCGCAAACTCATTATCATTTAATCTGCAAATATCCCTGGTTCTTGATAAAATTGCAGGTATATCAGAAGCAATATAATTTTCCTTCGGGCCATATCCTATTATTAAAGGATTGTCTTTTCTAACTGCAATAATTTGGTCAGGAAAATCCTTACACATTATACCCAAAGCATATGATCCTTCAAGCATTGATGTTGCTTTTATAACAGCATCTATGAAACTACCCTCATAGCAATAGTCAATTAATTGTGCTATTACTTCAGTATCCGTTTCAGAAACGAATTTTTTACCTTTTGATTCTAAATCACCTTTTAGTCTAAGGTAATTTTCTATAATTCCATTATGAACTACAGCAAATCTTCCGGAATCACTCATATGTGGGTGTGAATTAACATCTGATGGCTTACCGTGAGTAGCCCATCTTGTATGCCCTATTCCTATATTTCCCGGTAATTTTCTGCCCTCATCTATCATATCACTTAAATTTTTAAGTCTACCCTTTGTTTTTGCCAAATTTAAGCAATTATTGTTATATACTGCTACTCCGGCAGAATCATAACCTCTATATTCTAATTTTTCAAGACCATGTAATAGCATTGGTGTAGCTTGATCATAACCAACATATCCTACTATTCCACACATAAATCTATAACCTCCATAACTATATACATTATCTATAAATAATATTATCTCGAGACGGACCATTAGATACTATCTTTATCGGTACTCCAATCTCTTTTTCTGCAAATTCAATATACTTTCTGCAATTTAATGGCAAATCTTCATATTTTGTAATATTACTAATGTCACATTTCCAGCCATCCATAATTTTCAAAATAGGTTTAGCCTTCTTTAATTTGTTTGTGTTAGGGAATGAATCTACTCTCTTACCATCTATTTCATAGCCTACACAAACAGGAATTTTATCAAGATAACCTAAAACATCTAAAACAGTAAGTGCAACTGATGTTGATCCCTGTACACGACAGCCATATCTTGTAGCAACTAAGTCTAACCAACCCATTCTTCTTGGTCTGCCTGTTGTTGCACCGTATTCTCCACAATCGCCGCCTCTTTTTCTTAGCTCTTCTGCTTCTTCGCCAAATATTTCGCTAACAAACTCTCCTGCTCCTACTGCACTTGAGTAAGCCTTTACAACAGTGACTATTTCCTTTATCTCATAAGGAGGAATTCCAGCACCTACTGCACCATATCCTGCTATAGTGTTTGAAGATGTAACCATTGGATATATACCAAAGTCTGTATCTTTTAGTGCTCCTAATTGGCCTTCCAATAGAATATTTTTCCCACTTTTAATAGAATTATATATAAAATCAAAGCTATCTATTACATATGGTTCAATTAATTTTTTATATTCCATTAACTTATTATATATTTCCTCTGTTTTCAAAAGAGGCTTATGATACAAATTTTTTAAAGTCTGGTTTTTGATTTCAAGAACACGAGAAATTTTGCCTTTCAATTCCTCTTCTTCACCAAATAATTCATTTACTTGGAAACCAATTTTTGAAACTTTGTCAGCATAAAAAGGTGCTATCCCTGATTTTGTTGAACCAAAGGAATTAGCTGAAAGTCTTTCTTCCTCGTATACATCAAATAATATATGATATGGCATAACAATTTGAGCCCTATCTGAAACAAATATTTTAGGTTTTGGAACATTTCCCTCTTCTAAAGCCTTTAATTCTTTAATAAAATTTTCTACACTAAAGGCTACACCATTACCTATAATATTTGTAATGTGGTCATAAAATACACCTGATGGTAATTGATGTAACGCAAATCTACCATAATTGTTAATTATAGTATGTCCTGCATTACTTCCACCTTGGAAACGAATTACTATATCAGAGTCTGCTGCCATTACATCTGTAATCTTACCCTTACCTTCGTCTCCCCAATTTGCACCTACTATTGCTTTTACCATTTATTTATCACTCCATAATTTACAAACGATTAACATTATATATCAAAACAAACATACTATATTATGATATCATAATATCGACAAATTACAAAGTATATTTTCAAAAACTGTCATAATCTAAATATTTTTAATTGAATATGCACTTAACATTATAAATATTATACAAAAGTTTCTGATTGATTTATCATAATATCCTTATTAGCTTCTAATATTGGATCGACATTATTCCTTATAAAATCATCTGTCTGCATCTCGCTACATCCTATATATTTCTCAGGTAGAAGAAGCTCATTAAGCTCTTCTAATGTAATACCAAAACAACTGTCAGCGGCAATTCTCTCTAAAAGATCGTTTTCTTTCCCAAATTCTTTTACCATACGGGAGGCTTCCATAGAATGTACTCTTATTCTCTCATGTAGCTCTTGCCTATCTGCACCCTTTTTTACGCAATCCATCATTATATTTTCTGTCATCATAAACGGAAGTTCCCTTTTTAAATGCTCATTTATAACACATGGATAAACAATTAATCCATCTACAATATTACTATAAAGGTTTAAGCAAGCATCAACGGCTAAGAACGCCTCTGGAATACAAATCCTCTTGTTTGCCGAATCATCTAATGTACGTTCAAACCATTGTGTTGATTCAGTTATTGCCGGGTTTAGCGCTGCTGTTATTACATATCTTGCAAGTGACGCCAACCTCTCACTTTTCATAGGGTTTCTTTTATAAGCCATAGCTGATGAGCCTATTTGCTTACTCCCAAATGGCTCCTCTATCTCTTTTAAATGTTGTAATAATCTTATATCATTAGAAAATTTTGCTGCACTTTGTGCTATTGAACTTAATACCGATAAAATTTGGCTATCAAGTTTTCTTGTATATGTTTGTCCAGAAACAGCAAAGCAATTATTATATCCCATTTTCATAGCTATTTTTTTGTCAGCTTGTTTTACCTTCTCATAATCTCCTGAAAAGAGCTCTAAAAAACTGGCCTGTGTACCGGTAGTACCTTTTGAGCCTAATAACTTAGCCTTTGAAAGCTGATATTCTATGTCCTCTAAGTCCATAAGAAGATCTTGCATCCATAAAGTAGCTCTTTTTCCAACTGTAGTAGGCTGTGCCGGCTGAAAATGAGTAAATGCTAATGTCGGAAGTCCCTTATATTTAATAGCAAAGTTTCGCACAATGTTTATTAGTGAAACAAGCCTTGATTTTATTAGTTTTAATCCCTTATGCATTATTATTATATCTGTATTATCACCAACAAAACATGAAGTTGCACCAAGGTGGATTATAGGCTTAGCCTTTGGGCACTGAACGCCAAATGCATATACATGAGCCATTACATCATGTTTTACTTGCTTTTCTCGCTCATTTGCAACATCATAATTTATATCATTTTGATGCCTTTTCATTTCATCAATTTGATCCTGTTTTATATCAAGTCCCAATTCTTTTTCTGTTTCTGCTAAAGCTATCCAAAGTTTTCTCCATGTTTTAAATTTCATATCTTGGGAAAATATATATTGCATTTCCTTGCTTGCATATCTTGATGAAAGTGGTGATTCATAATTATTTTTCAAATTTATTCCTCCTAATTTATTTATAAATAACCGGTTCTATTATACATTTTTATGCAAAATCCCGCAAGCTTGTAATCTTGCGGGATTTTATATCATATTATTTTTTTAATCTTTTTCCTCTTAATGCAAGCAAAAATGATCCAATTACTAAATATGTCACAGATATTATTGATAAAAGCATTTGAGGTTGTGTACCTGTATTCTGCGAATCTGTGCTTACATTATCTTCACGATTAGAAGACTCATTTTTCGAATCCTTTTCATCATAACTTAAATTTGAATCATAACTTGAACTTGTATTTAAATCTGACTCAGAGTCCATATCCGTCTGGGAATCCGAATCTGAATCCTTTGTGGAGTTTGGATTTAGTTGAGATATAGAACCTGATGTTGATGCAGCACTTAGATATGACCGATAGGTTATACTTGTATCCGATGTAGAATTTGTATTAGATTGTGGAGCCGGACTAGGAATTGGATATGGCTCCGGATTTGGTGAAGGATCTGGTCCCGGACCTGGATCAGGACCAGGACTTGGGTCTGGTGGAGGTGTAGGACCCGGATCTATTCCATTAACGGTTACGTTTACAGTTGCAGAAATCTTATCTGGATTTTTTATATCATTACTTTCTGCAATTATTCCTTCAACTTTAAATGTTTGTTTTGAGCTTAATGATGGATCATATACACAACCCTCTAAATTCCAATTAATTGGCATTGGGCTAACAAATTCATTATTTATAACTACCTGTATTTCTGTAGGTAAATTTAATCCTTCAACACTTTTTTCTGCACCATTTGCAATATTAGTTATATCCTGTAATTCTTGAGCAAGTGCTGTAATTTCCCCTGGTTCAACCGTCAACTCAATTGATGCAGTGTTATAAGATTCAGGTATAGATTCTTCATTTTCAGCTCTATATGCTGTTAAATTAAATTTTCCTATATGATATATAACTAAATTATTTTCATCGTTAAATTCTGCTATTTCAGAAGTATCAATCTTAAAATATATATTTAATGATAAATCTCCTCCTAGAGCATAAGACTTTAACTTTTCACTAGATATCACTTCTGCAGCATGCACCTCACTAATACCTGAAATTTGCATTTGACATACTGATGAGTATAATCCCTGAAATTTAGAATTAAAGGTATTTTGTACATCTGGATTAACAACCATGATTTTTGTATTTTCATCAATAGCAAGATTTCCTATATTAAGATTTGCTATATTATAAGCATTATGTTCTAGTGTAAGAAAGTCAAGTGATGCACAATCCCCAAAAGCAAAGTCCCCTATTGATCTAACCGAAGACGGTATGGATATTGTACTTAGACTCGTACATCTTCTGAATGTACTATTGCCTACCGCTGTAATTGATTTTGGAAGTTCTATATTTGATAAAGACGTACAATTCTCAAATGTAGAGTCTCCTATCGATGTAACCGAAACTGGAATAGATATTCCTCTCAAAGCTGTACACCCTTTGAATATACCATTTTCTATTGTTGTAATTGAATTAGGAAGTTCTATGTTCGCCAAAGACGCGCAACCTTCAAATGTGGAATCTCCTATCGATGTAACTGAATTTGGAACAGATATTGTGCTTAAACTTGTGCATCCTTTAAATGCACTGTTTCCTATAGTCACAAGAGAAGTTGGAAACTCTATATTTGTTAAAGACGTGCAACCTTCAAATGTGTAATCCCCTATCGATGTAACTGAATTTGGAACAGATATTGTACTTAAACTTGTGCATCCTTTAAATGCACTGTTTCCTATAGTCACAAGAGAAGTTGAGAGTTCTATATTTGTTAAAGACGTGCAATCTTCAAATGTGGAATCTCCTATCGATGTAACTGAACTTGGAACAGATATTGTACTTAGACTTGTACATCCTTTAAATGCACTGTTTCCTATAGTCGCAAGCGAAGTTGAGAGTTCTATATTTGCTAAAGACGTACAACTTTCAAATGTGGAATCTCCTATCGATGTAACTGAATTTGGAACAGATATTGTGCTTAAACTTGTACATCCCTTGAATGTGCTATTTCCTATCGTTATAACTGAATTTGAAAGCTCTATATTTGCTAAAGAGGTACAATCTTCAAATGCAAAATCTCCTATTGTCCTAATAGTTTCGGGCATATTTACTTCGTTCAATTTTGAAAATCCTGAAAATGCAAAGTCACCTATTCTGCTTATATCACCATTTTGAGAATTAAATTCTACTTTGGTTATATCTCTTTTATATTTTTCCCAAGGAGGTAAGTTTGATACATTCGAGTCATCACTATAGGAATAATCATACATATCCCCACTACCATAAATATTTAAAACGAAATTCCCCGAATAAAGATTATAATTCAAATAATCTCCACATTTACCTGAGCTTATAATCGGGTCAGGCGGAGGATCAGGTCCCGGGTCAGGATCTGGATCCGGCGGAGGGTTTGGACCCGGATCCAATTCATTAACCGTTACATTCACAGATACAGAAACCTTATCCGGATTCTTTATATCACTATTTTCTGCAATTACACCCTCAACCTTAAATGTTTGCTTTGAGCTTAATGACGGATCATATGTACAATTATCTAAATCCCAATTAATCGGCATTGTACTAACTGATTCATTGTTTATAACTACTTGCATTTCCGTCGGTAGTTTCAACCCTTCGACACTTTTTTCTGAACCATTTTCAATATTAGTTATATCCTGCAATTCTTGGGCAAGATCTGTAACTTTTCCGGTCTCAGTTGTTATCTCAATTGATGCAGTATTATAAAACTCCGGTGTAGATTCTTTATTTTCAGACCTATATGCTGTTAAATTAAATTTTCCTATATGATATATAACTAAATTATTTTCATCGTCAAACCTCGCTATTTCAGGAGCATCTGTTTTAAAGTATATATTCAGTGATAAATCTCCACCTAAAACATACGATTTTAGTTCTTCATTAGATATCACTTTTGTAGCATATACTCCGTTAATGCCGGAAATTTGCATTTGACATATTGATGAATATAATCCCTGAAACTTAGTATTAAAAGCATTTTGTGCATCAAGATTTAAAACTATAATTTTAGTATTTGCTTCAATAGCAAGACTTCCTATATTAAGATTAGCTATATCATCAGCACTATGCTCTAATATAAGAACTTTAAGCGATGTGCAGTTTACAAATGCAGAATCACCTATCAAGGTGGCTGACGATGGTATAGATACTTTACTTAAACCTGTACATCCTTTAAATGCACTATTTCCTATCGTTGCAGTTGAGTTTGGAATCTCTATATTTAATAAAGAGGTGCAATTTTCAAATGCATTATCACCTATTGATGTAATTGATGATGGTATAGATACTCTACTTAAAACTGTGCATTCTTTGAATGAGCTATTTCCTATTGTTGTAATTGAATTTGGAAGTTCTATATTTACTAAAGATGTGCAATTTTCAAATGCATTATCACCTATTGATGTAACTGATGATGGTATAGATACTCTACTTAAAACTGTGCATCCTTTAAAAGTACTATTACCTATCGCCGTAATTGAAGTTGGAAGTTCTATATTTACTAAAGATGTGCAATTTTCAAATGCATTATCACCTATTGATGTAACTGAATTTGGAACAGATATTCCACTTAAAACCGTACATCCCTTAAATGCACTATTGCCTATCGCTGTAATTGAGGTTGGGAGTTCTATATTTGCTAAAGATGTGCAATTCTCAAATGCAGAGTTACCTATAGATGTAACCGAGGTTGGAATAGAAATTTGACTTAAATTTGTACACTTTTCGAACGTACTGTTTCCTATTATTGTAATTGAACTTGGAAGTTCTATACTTGTTAAGGAATAACAATGGGCAAACGCAGCGTTACCTATAGATGTAACCGAAGTTGGGATAGAAATCGTACTTAAACCTTCACATTCATAAAATGCATATTTTCCTATAGTTTTAACAGAACTTGGGAGCTCTATATTTGTAAAAGACGTGCAACCCTCAAATGCAAAATCACCTATTGATATTACTGAAGAAGGAATAGATATTTGGCTTAGACTCTTGCACATATAGAATGCACTATTATCTATCATCGTAACAGAATTTGAATTTTCTATACTTGCTAGAGAAGTACAATTTTCAAATGCATTATTACCAATTCTTTTAATTGTCCCACCCATATTAACTTCATTTAATTTTGAAAATTCTGAAAATGCATAGGAACCTATATTATTTATATCACCATTTTGAGCATTAATTTCTATTTTAGTTATAGTATCTTTATATTCTGCCCAGAGAGGTGGATTCGGCTCTGTATGATAATCATCATAGGAATAGTTATACATATCCCCATTACCGAAAATAGTTAAAACAGTGTTATCTGAAGACAAAGTGAAATTCAAATAATCTCCACACTTACCAGGGCTTGTAACCGTTATAGGGCCAAAGTTTGCTTTATCATACGGTTTATCTGAGCCCTCAACTTTAGCTACTACAGAAAAATTTCCGGAACTTAAAATAGTGATAATACCATCATTATTTATAGATGCAACATTATTGTTATCTATAGTATAATTAATAACTTCACCGGGACGATTGCTTTGGACTTGTATTATTTCTGTTGACCCCAACGAATATGTATCTTTTAATCCCGTTATTTTAAGTTGTGAAACAGTTTTAGACGAAAGATCCGGAAACTTAGTATCAAATGCTGTTTTAGCATAATTATCATTGAAAATAAGTTTTAGATTGCTATTATCTCCAAACGAGGTACTAGAAATTGAATTCGAGTCTAAACTATTAACCTGATCAACAGTATAGTTAAAATATATTTCATCTAATGAGTCGCAATTCCCAAAGGCATATTCTCCTATATGTGTAACACCGCTTGGCATTGTTAAGGAAGAAATACCTGTACCCTGAAATGCATAATCACCTATAAATTGAAGACCAGCGGGCAATTTTGAACTATTAAATGAGGATGCTGCAAACGCATAAGAATCAATTTCTACTACACTATCCGGCATAGATAATTCAGAAGTCACATTTTCAAGTGAGTGTTTTCCTATTCTTGTAACACCATCTGGAACAGGTATACTTAAAACATGTTGTTTATCAAAATTAACAAATGCATAGTCCCCTATACTAGTCATCTCTGTACTTAACTGAAGGCCATCTATATTATTTTTATATTGCATCCAAGGGACTTCCGAGGCATTCGAATAATCATACATATCACCATTTCCCGTAATGTATAGCCATGTACCACCTTTTCCGACATCTACAGGTACCATTGACCAACTAAGGTTTTCACCACATTTTCCAGATTCACCCATAGCTAAACTAATAAGCCCACTAGCAAATGATACTCCTACAAGTAAAGTCATAATCAAAAGCACCAATGATGTTTTAATAAATCTTCTCTTTAAACGAACTTTTCTTAAATATCTACTCCTTAAACTTAACATTGCAATCCCTCAATTCAATTTAGAATATTGCATATTATTACTTTTTCTTTTTTAATAATATTATTGTAACTACAGACAACGCACATATAGCAGCTACAATAATTAATGTCACTTGTACTCCCTCACCAGTTATTTCTAATTCTGCATAACTTGTATAATCTGAAACAACTTCCGAACTACTTACCGACTCAACGCTAACTGCACTACTTTCACTTGGTTCAACACTAGATTCCGATACCACAGCAGGAACTGAACTAGATTCCAATTCTGATTCCGATTTCGGTTCCGGTTCTGGTTCTGGTTCTGGGTTAATATCAGGTGCAGGTTCTGGCTCCGGAGGTTTAGCATCTACTGTTACACTTATCGGTACGGTAATATAATTAGGATTCTTTATATCATCTGTCTCCTGCAAAGTACCTGTTACTGTAAAGGTTTGAGATTCTAAGATAGTAGGGTCATATTCAAATGTACTGACATCCCAATTAATTTCAACTGATGCTAAACCTGTTTCACCTATAACCACATCCGCATATGTAGGTAAATTTAAACCTTCAACGCTTTTTTCTGCACCATTTGCAATGCCGGTTATATCATCAAAAGGTTTTGAAAGACCAGTAATATTTCCTGGAATAATTTTTACAGATATCGAACATGTATTGTATGACTTTATCTCTTTGTCATCACCTAAATCTCTGTATGCGGTAATTACAATATCTCCTACATGTTGTGGTTCCAAATCACCGTTTCCATTGATTTGTGCCAATTGAGTGTTATCAATCTCAAAAACAACTCCAAACTCATCTTGACCACCGGATATATAACTTAAAAGATCACTATTTGGAATATTTACATAAGCTGAAGCCCTATATAAACCTGAAATCTTCATCTGACACACTGCACGATACACGCCATCAAACTTAGTATTAAATGCATCTTTTGTATAGTCATCATTTACTACAAACATAACATTTTCAGTAAATGCAGTACTGTCTATCGATAATCCATCAATTTCATTTTGAGAATGATCCATATTTACTACATCTAAAGCGTCGCAACCAGCAAATGCTGATGTCTTTATTGTTTTTACTCCTACAGGCAAGGATATAGATGTCAAACTTGTACATCTACTAAATGAAAGCTCTTCAATCGTAACAACATTACTTGGTATTAATATATCAATCAGTGATGTACAATTTTCAAAGGTAGAGGCAGGTATAGATGTAATCAAATTTGGAATGTTAGCTGTCGATAATGATGTACATCCTTTAAATACTGAACTACCTAAGGTTCCAACCGTATCCGGCATAGAAATAGTTCCCAAAGATGTGCAGTTTTCAAACGAGGAATCACCTATTTGAGAAATCTGTACTGAAAGTTCAACCGTAGAAAGCGAAGCACAATTTTTAAATGAATAGTTCCCAATTGACGTAACACTAGATGGTAAGGATATTTTTTCCAATGAACTACAGTTTTCAAAAGTACCTTCAGGTATTGATGAAATGGTTAATGGTAAAGTTGCTTCGCTCAAATTCTCACAATCTTTAAAAGAAGCGACGCCTAAAGTAAACACTGTATTTGGGATAGAAATAGAACCTAAATTTTTACAATTTTCAAAAGCAGATTCATTTATCGTGCTCAACACTGACTCGTCTGCAAATTCAACTTTAGACAGTGAAATACAACCCTTAAATGCAAAGCTATCAATTATTGATGTAGTCTTAGGTATATTTACTGTACTTAAAGATGAACAATTTTCAAAGGCACTCGTATATATAGAAACTATGTTTAACATCGTAAATTCAGACAACGAAGAGCAGCCCTTAAAAGCATATGCACCTATAGTTTCCGTTGTTTTAGGACAGTTTATCGTAACTAAACTTTTGCAATTTTCAAAGGCAGATTCATCGATAATCTTTGAATCTGTTGACGCGGCATTAATCGGATCAAGGAAATCTACCGTTACAAGATTAGTACAATTTTTAAATGAGGAATTACCAACTGTTATAACCTTATCCGGTATTTCAACTGTTTTCAGAGATGTACACCCTGAAAAAGTATTAGGCTCTATAGTTTTTGTCATATCCGGAATTTTAACTGAAGTTAAGCTTGTACAATTTTCAAATGCCGACTCACCAACTACTGTAATGGTATCATCCATCTTTACATCATTTAACTTAGAAATCCCTGCAAAAGCAAATGTACCAATCTTATTTATCTTATCACCTTCAGGCTTAAATACTACTTTTGTTATAGTATCTTTATACTGCTCCCAGGGTGGTGGATTTGATTCATCTGGATCGTCGCTGTATGAATAATCATCCATATCCCCACTACCGGAAATCTCCAAAACAGTATTGTCCTCAAGCAAACTATATGTCATAAATTCTCCGCATCCATTATCATTTTCAATTGTTATGGGCCCAAAATACGCTGTATCATATGATTTATCTGATCCATCAATTTTAGCCTCTATTGAAAACTTTCCGGAACCTAGAATGCTAACTACACCATTGTCATCTATCGTAGCTACAGAAGGAGATGTAGATACAAATTTTACATTTTCATCATCACGATTTGTTTTTACTTTAATTGATTTTGTTGTTGATTTACTATACTGATTTTTTAAACCTGTCATCTCCAAAGATGCAACTGTCTTTGACGAAAGAGACGGGAATTTTTTATCGAATGTACTTTTAATACCATCATCTAAAACTAGTTTTATACTATCGTCTTTCCCAAATGAGCTTGATTGAATAGCTGAGGACGAAAGCAGATTAACTTGATCTTCATCATAAGTTAAATAAGCCTCTTCCAAGGAATCAATATCTGAAAAAGCATCATTTCCTATATATGTAACATTTCCAGGTATAGTAATAGTCTCTAATTTAGACCCTGAGAATGCATTGTCTCCAATATATGTAAGATCTTCCGGCAAATAAATTGATTTATTTGCATAATTAGAAAAGGCATTATTTCCAATTACCGAAAGATCACTTGGTAGTATTACTGTAGGTAACGAATATGAGAATGCATATTCACCTATCTTTTCAACCGAATCCGGTAAAGTGATTTCAGAAATCATCGAAGAACTCAAATAGCTCAACGAATAGCTTCCTATACTTG
>CAKSJY010000010.1 GCA_934464585.1 uncultured Eubacteriales bacterium | reverse complement strand
TAAGCGTAAAATAATATGTAAACCCCTTTAGGGTAGCCAAGGATGCAAAGACATTAAGGATTAAACGAAGAGAAAGCCTGCGCCTTGAGACGCGGGTCAGTAATCTGGGCTTATAGCCCTTGTGCAAACTACCCGTTTGACGGGTGGTTATGATTTTCTTCTCGCCCAATCCTACCCTAAAGGATTAATAAAAATATTGAGGCACCTTTTCAGCTTAGCCGTCGGGTGAAAAACAGGTACTGTCTATCATCCAAAATTTCCTACATCTTTTTGTTTTTATGGATTGCTATATTGTTATCACGATTAATTTTAATAAAATTATCAATAATTCAATGCTCATTTTCTGCCACTTATAAAGCCAGTCAAATACTCCAAATGTTTAACAAATAAAGAGAAAAAATTATCCAAAATTAATAGTCAGCCTACATTTTCTATATATAAATCATCTATTTCTGTTGATAATATAGCCTTATTACTGTATAATCTAATTAGTTAAAAAATTGTTTAACTAGATTAAAGCTCATATTTGTATAAAAGATAAATTTAAATATTCGGGCTTTATATTAATTACAATACTTTAGATTAGGAGGTTGAATTCATGGAAAAAGATCAGAAAATCACAGTAGTCAGAATCATTATTAGTGCCATACTTTTAGGGATAACATTTACTCCTTTCTTTAGCTCAACAGCTACATTATTTCTTTGTATTATTTCATACCTTATTATTGGTGGCGACGTACTTTACCATGCTGCCAGAAATATCGTAAAAGGTAAAGTTTTTGATGAACATTTTTTGATGTCGATTGCTACAATCGGAGCACTTTTAATCGGAGAATATCCGGAAGCTGTTGCAGTCATGCTATTTTATCAAATTGGAGAACTTTTTCAAGACATTGCAGTTGAAAAAAGTCGAAATTCAATTACATCACTAATGGATATTAGACCAGATTACGCTAACATTGAAGAAAACGGGAATTTAAAGCAAGTTGATCCAAATAGTATACAACCCGGAAGTATTATAATCGTAAAACCCGGAGAAAAGGTACCAATAGATGGTGTAATCGTTGAAGGTGAATCAAGTCTAAATACTACCGCATTGACAGGAGAAAGTCTACCACAGGACGTAAAAAGTGGTGATAATATAATAAGCGGTTGCATTAATATGTCTGGATTACTACGTATTCGTACAACAGGAACCTTTGGAGACTCTACTGTTTCGAAAATCCTCAAACTTGTTGAAGATTCCGGAAGCAGTAAAGCAAATACAGAAAAATTTATCACAAAATTCGCCAGAATATATACTCCAGTTGTTGTCATAGGGGCTGTTTTATTAGCACTTATTCCATCTATATTTACAGGAAACTGGATTACATGGATAAACCGTGCATTAATATTCCTTGTTATTTCCTGTCCATGTGCACTTGTCGTTTCCATACCACTTAGTTTCTTCGGTGGAATCGGCGGCGCATCCAGAATAGGTGTACTCGTAAAGGGTTCAAACTATATTGAACAATTATCAAAAACTGAAATAATTGTATTTGATAAAACCGGCACACTTACGAAAGGGAACTTTTCGGTTTCTGTAATTCATCCTGAGATAATATCAAAAGAAGAATTACTTGAAGTTGCAGCTCTTGCTGAAAGTTATTCTGATCACCCAATTTCTCAATCCTTACGTACCGCATATAATCATAAAATTGATAAATCCCGCATTTCAGAAGTAGAAAACTTCTCCGGACATGGTATCAAGGCAATAGTTGATAATAAAACCGTCTACGCCGGTAACAGTAAGCTCATGGATAAAATCGGTGTAAAATGTAAACATTGCCATTCTCAGGGGACAATTGTCCATGTAGTTATAGATAATGAATATGTAGGACATATAGTAATAACCGACGAAATTAAACCTAATTCTAAAGAGGCTATAAAATCCTTAAAAGAATGCGGTGTGAAAAAAACTATTATGCTTACCGGTGACCGCAAGGGTGTTGGTGAAAGTGTAGCTAAAGAATTAGAAATGGATGAAGTATATACTGAACTATTACCTGCGGATAAAGTTGCAAAGGTAGAAAATTTACTAAAACAAAAAAGTGCAAAAGGCTATCTTGCCTTTGTCGGTGATGGAATTAACGATGCTCCCGTTCTTAAACGTGCAGATATCGGAATCGCTATGGGTGCATTAGGAAGTGATGCAGCTATAGAAGCAGCTAACGTTGTCTTAATGGATGATAATCCTTTGAAAATTGCAAAAGCCATTAAAATATCAAGAAAAACACTAAGAATTGTTTCACAAAATATCATCTTTGCACTTGCTGTAAAGGCTATTATACTACTACTCGGAGCATTCGGACTTACAAATATGTGGGAAGCTGTTTTTGCTGACGTAGGAGTCTCTTTGCTAGCTATTTTAAACGCACTTAGAGCTATGCATATTGAAAAATAGAACTTTTCTTTATACCCCTTACTATTTATAAAAGTATACAATTAAAGCTTTGATAACATCTATATTAAGGTAAGAGTTTTATAATTAAAATTTATTGCTATCTCACTTAACCTTTCAGGAATTATATTTTAGTATAGGAAAAAGGTAGACGTATTATGGTTTTCCATGCGTCTACCTTTATTTTTTTGTCTCATTTAGCTAGTAGTTTAATATTTTTTCTTCTGTTAAAATCAGAAATTTACCACTTTTTATTTTCTTTGCTAGTATCGTGTTGCGATTTTCTTTCTTCAACCATTTGCGCAAACCACTCAACCATTGATGGGTCAGAATGAGAGAAGAACACACTTCGATTTTTATCTAAACCAGCAATTACATCTAAATCTTCCTGTGAAAGTTCGAAATCAAATACATTGATATTCTCTACCATTCTCTCATAATGCGTAGACTTTGGAATAATTACAATTCCTCGCTGTAAATGCCATTTTAAAATAATTTGAGCAACTGTCTTATTGTATTTTTGGCTAATCGACTTCAATACTTCATTATCAAGTATTCCTTCCCTAAGTTCTCCTAGTGGGGCCCAAGCCTCAGGTTGTATATTATACTTTTTATTCCATTCTATGGCTTTAACCTGTTGATTAAATGGATGAATTTCAATTTGATTTACCATTGGCCTAATACGAGAAAATAGAGCAAGATCAACCATTCTATCCGGATAAAAGTTTGAAATTCCAATAGCACGAATTTTACCATCTTCATATAGATCTTCCAAAGCTCTCCATGACCCATAATAATCATTAAATGGTTGATGTAGAAGTACAAGGTCAATATACTCAACCTGAAGTTTTTTCATCGACTCAAATACAGATTTCTTACATTCCTCATATCCATAATGTTCAACCCAAACTTTTGTAGTTAGAAATATCTCTTCTCTTGGGATTCCACTTTTCTTAATTGCTGAACCAACTTCTTTTTCATTAAAATACGCTTGAGCTGTATCTATTGAACGATATCCTGCTTTAAGTGCATCCAATACACACCTTTCGCAATCCTCTTTTGTAACCTGATACACCCCATAACCAAGTATTGGCATTTTCACATTATTATTTAAAGTAATATATTGCATATATAATACCTCCCAATTATATATTTTTACCCATATTGTAAGCTTCTAACATAACAGGTGAATTTTTTACTTCACCGACATTATAAAAACCTTTGCCATAGATAATCCCCTTCTCAACTGAACCTTCAAGGCATTTCGCAAAACCTCTAAAGCATTCTAATGTACAATCCATAACTGTATCGCTGTTTTCTGCCGCTGTCATAATATAATAAAATTCCTTATTTTTTATTTTTGTCCACTGAGCAACACAACGATCAATTAATGCCTTCATTTGTGCATCAATTGAATAAAAGTATACAGGACTTGCCATTACAATAACGTCAGCCTTATGTATCTTTTCTAAAACTTCAGACATATCATCCTTCAAAGCACAGATTCCATTACTTTTCTTGCAATAATCGCAAGCAATACAGTACCCAATTTTTTTATCTCTTATAAAAATCTTTTCAACCTTATTCCCAGATTCCTCGGCACCACGCATAAACTCATCACAAAGTAAATCAGAATTTCCTCCTTTACGTGGACTACCTGATAAAATCAATACATTTTTCTCCATAAGTTTACACTCCTTAAAATAAATTACCAATCAATAGATATCATGTACATAGAATATAGTCTGATTACTTATTGATTGTGAATACAATATTGTATATAATTGAAACTAATATCATTATAAAAGTTAAACCTGACTTTAAGTCAATAGTTTTTTTATTTTCGTGAAAATTTAGGAGGATAAAAGTGAGTTATATACGATAAGTCAAATGGCAAATATGCTTAATATTTCTGCTTCAACATTACGCTATTATGATAAGAAGGGTCTACTTCCATTTATTGAGCGTTCTAAAAGCGGAACACGTATATTTAATGATTCCGATTATGAATGGCTAAAAATAATTGAATGTTTCAAGAAAACCGGCATGCAACTAAAAGATATTCGACACTTTGTACTAATGGCAATGGAAGGCGATTCAACTATAAATGAGCGACTACAATTAATTGTTAACCAACGTAAGGAAGTTATTTCTCAAATAGAAGAATTAAAAGAAAAATTAGAAATGTTAAATTTTAAAATTTGGTACTATGAAACAGCAAAAAAGGCCGGAACAACTGAAGTGCTAAAAGACATGAGCTTAGATGACATTCCAGAACAATATAGAGATATACGAAGAAAAATGCAAAAGAAATAAAAACTAATAAATATAAGTACCTCATCGAATTAAAAAGTTTTCAAAATTTATTCTTTTATAAACAAAATATCTACTAGATTGCAGCAGTATAACATTAAAGCCTTGACATATGTCAAGGCTTTATTTTTCTATTAAATAAATTAATCATTATGTTAAATATTAAGCTTGCCAAAATTAAAAGAACAATTAAAATTATCCATAATTGTAATGTTAATATTGCTAGTGAAAACAGTCCTTTAAATGCGAATACACAAAATGTAAATCCAAACACCATAAGCGTAAACAAAATCTTTCTTCTTACATTAAACGGTTTCGATATTTTATAAAGCAACATAAGGCCCGTATATCCTGTTAATATTACAGATAAAGTTGAAGTATGTTGTGATGAAATTGAAAATATATTGCTCACAACTACAGTCATTATTATATTAAATACAACTGTTAATGCTCCAGGTATTGCTTTGCTTATTATATTAAAAAAGAAATTACCTTTTATTCGATCATTATTAGGCTCAAGCGCCAAAATAAATGATGGTATACCTATAGTAAACATACTTGTAAGGGTCATCTGTATAGGCATAAAAGGATATTGCATTTTTATAAAAAGAAAAATAATTGCAAGCAAGGTTGAGTATATCGTTTTAACTAAAAATAGCGATGAAGATCTCTGTATATTATTAATTGACCTTCTACCCTCATTTAAAACCTTAGGCATTGAATCAAAATTTGAGTTTAGAAGTACTAATTGAGAAATGCTCCTAGCAGCCTCACTACCCGAAGCCATTGCAACACTGCAATCTGCTTCTTTAAGGGCTAAGACATCATTAACTCCGTCCCCTATCATAGCAACAGTCTTTTTATATTCTTTCAAAGCTAAAACTATCTGTTTCTTTTGTTCCGGAGACACTCTTCCGAATAATGTATACTCTTTTACAGCATTCTTAATCTGGTCATAATTTTTAAGAGTTGTAGCATCAACATACTTATCGCAATTTTTAATATTAAGGCTTTCTGCTATATTAAAAACTGTTAAAACATTATCGCCTGATATTATCTTAATATCTACATCCTGGCTTTCAAAGTAATCCAGAGTTTGTTTTGCCTCTTTCCTTATTTTATCATCTATAACAATAACCGCTTTAACTTTCAAGTTTTGAGGTAATTCCATATCCTCTTCAAAAGAATCCAATGTATGTGCAAGTACTATTACACGGCTTTTTTGTATATAACTATCTAATATTGATGATACTTCCTCTTTTTCTGAAAATACATTCTTCAATATAAATTCAGGTGCACCAATAACATATGTCCCTATTTCCTCAAACGAAACACCGGACCACTTTTTTTCTGATCTAAATGGAACCACCTTAAGTGGCATGTATTCTGTATTTCTATTATACATTTTCTTTAATGCATTAAATGTTGCATTATTATCATTTAAGGCTGATACAAGTGAATTTAGTGCCTTATCAATCTCCACTCTTGAAGTATCTGAAAACGGTATAACATTCGATACTGTCATATCAGACTCTGTGAGTGTACCTGTCTTATCAAGACACATAACATCTACCCTTGCTAAAGTTTCTATGCAATAAAGTTCTTGAACCAACACTTTATGCTTAGAAAGCCGAATAATACCTACTGCCAATACAGTACTCGTTAGTAATACCAATCCTTCCGGGATCATACCAATAAGTGCTGCAACTGTATTTATAACTGCATCATGATAATTATTTGCCGAAATTGAAACCTGATTATAAAAAAGAAGGATTCCTATAGGTATTATTAAAATCGAGACAATTCTAATAATTTTATTTATTGTATTCATAATCTCAGAATTTATCTTTTTAATATACTTAGCTTCATTTGAGATTTTATTTGCATAATTGTCTTCACCTATATGTTCTACCCTTGCCTTACAATTTCCACCTGTAACAAAACTTCCAGAATATAATTTATCGCCTACCTGCTTTCTAACAAGATCGGATTCTCCGGTCAAAAGCGACTCATTAACATAAACTTCGCCAGACTTTACAATACAATCAGAGACTATCTGATTTCCTGATTCTAAAATCAAAATATCATCAAGTACTATTTTATTTGGGCTAAGTTCAATAATTTCTGAGTTCCTAAGAACTTTAGCCTTCAAAGACGAAACAATCGAAAGTTTATCTACAGCCCTTTTTGCTTTTATTTCTTGATACGTTCCAATAATTGTATTACAAATAACAACACCCATAAATAATAGATTTTTATACGAGCCTACTATAAATACAGCCAATGCTAAAATAAAGTTTAGCAAATTAAACAACGTGCATAAATTATCTCTGATAATACATTTAATGGATTTCGTCTTTATTCCCAAATCAGAGTTTACCAAATTTTGTTCTATTCTCTCTTTAACCTGTACATCCGAAAGACCTGTATCTATGTCTGGATCATATCTTATTATACTGTTTTGTTCTATAGTTTGTTTCATTACTTCCATCCTTCAAACATAAAATATTGTCTAATTAATAATTAAATTCAAATTCCAAGCATAAGTATATAACATATAAATCCAAAGGAGATGTTTATTATTGGGATGCAGAATAGTCGAAATGCGACACAAAGAAGTAATCGATATCAAAACCGGAACTAAAATAGGCTGTGTAAACGATATTGAAGTCGATATGAAATGTGCTAAATTAGTTGCCATTATAATATATGGTAGACCAAAGTGCTTTGGCCTTTTTGGACGAAATGATGATATAGTAATTGGTTGGAATGAAATTGAAGTAGTTGGTGAAGACACCATTTTAGTATGTCACAGCGCTTGTTGCAAAGCAAGATGCAAAAAACGCGGAAATGTATTCAAAAACTTTTTCAAATAAATATCTATAAATTTATTTAGCTCTCCTTCTTTTTGGTTTACACATTTTTTGTATTAACGAATAAAAGTAAACTACAATTAAGGCCACTATAGTACCTAATAATGCACCGGCCAAAACGTCCGATGGAAAATGAACGAAAAAGTAGAGTCTTGAAAAAGCTATAGCTATAGCAAGCACAAAAGCCGCTATGCCTACTTTATAGTTCATATAAGTTAATACAACTGCTGATGCAAATGCTATAAAAGTATGTCCCGAAGGGAAAGAAAAACTTTTTGGTTTCGAAACCAATATTTCAACTTCAGGATAAAAAGTAAATGGTCTGGGTCTTGCAGTTAAAGGTTTCAGAAAACAGCTGCCAATAACACACGTAATTAATATAGCTACAAGCATTAAAAAACCATATTTTCTATATTTTTTTATTGCAATCAAAACAATTGCAATTGCAAACCATATAGCACCCAAATTGCCAATATTAGTAATAAAGGCCATGATTTTATCTAAAAAAGGATTATGAAGAAATTGAATATAAAATAAAATGTTAAAATCAATGTCTTGAATTATTTCCATATTATTTTCTCCCTTAATTTATTATTTACTAAATAATTTGTATGGAGTGATAAAAATGTTTTTACATCTTTGGGATTCTATAATAAATAATTTAATCTTTCTTGTCCTTCATATTAGTGGATCAGGAACATTCCCAAAACCACTATCAGCCCAAAAAGAACGTGAATACCTAGAGCGTTTGCAACTTGGCGATACTGAAGCTAAAAGCAAACTTATTGAGCATAATTTAAGACTTGTTGCTCATATCATAAAAAAATATTACTCTGGAACTAATGACCAAGATGACCTAGTTTCAATAGGCACAATAGGACTTATCAAAGCTATAAGTACATTTAAACCTGACAAAGGTACACGTTTATCAAGCTATGCCGCACGCTGCATTGAAAATGAAGTGTTAATGTTTTTTAGAAATGGCAAAAAGACTCTGCAGGATGTCTCAATGAACGAACCAATAGAAAGTGACAAAGACGGAAATGCACTTACACTAATGGACACGATATCTGTAGAAGATTCTATAATCGATGAATTGGATATAAAATTTAAATCTGAAAAATTACAAAAGTACATCCCGGAAATTTTATCTGAACGAGAACAAAAAATAATTATATTTAGATATGGACTTAATGGAATGGCTCCTTTAACTCAACGTGAAGTTGCAAAAAAGCTAAATATCTCTCGATCATACGTATCTAGAATAGAAAAGAAAGCACTAAATGCACTAAAGAAAAAATTTGAACTTTCCGGGGAAATTTAGTATCCAAATTTACCCTCTACTGATTCATCATTTATAACCCAATCTTCAACATTAATAATAGAATAATCCTTTTTCGACTTTCTTATAATTACTTCTTTTATGCCAGCATTTATTATAAGTCTTTTACACATAGAACATGAAGACGCATTATTAACATATTCGTCAGTTGGTACATCCTTACCCACTAAATATAAAGATGCCCCTATCATTTCTCTTCTAGCGGCATGTATAACAGCATTTGCCTCTGCATGTACTGAACGGCAGAGTTCATATCTTTCTCCACGTGGTACACCTAAAGATTCTCGAATACATTTTCCTAAATCTATACAATTCTTTCTACCCCTTGGTGCTCCGCTATAACCTGAAGATATAATCTGATCATTATTGACTAATATTGCCCCATAATTTCTCCTAAGACAAGTACCTCTTTCTAAAACTATCTCTGCTATATCTAAATAATAATTATGTTTATCTCTTCTAGCCAAAAAATCGCCCCTCAATTTAAAATTACAATTTAATTTTAGCATATACATGTATAAAGTTCAAACTTTAGAAAGATTTCAAAAAGGTGTCATAATCATTTTCTTAATTTGTACTTTTCTTTAAGATTATATTTATCAAAAGAGATGCCTCTAATACAGACAAAGTATTAGAGGCATTTAATGTAAAATTTACCACTTGTAATAGTGCATAAATATTCATAATACATGTGTAATTTTTTGATCCAACCTTATATCTAATGGTTCTGAGCTCTGCACAAAACATTTAGCAAAATCATCATAATAAGTTTCAGAATTATCGTTATTATAATTAATTAATATTGCACGTTTTTTATTTCCATTTATTAATATATAAGCCATTTCTTTTGAACAAGCAAGAAGTGAATTACACTCAGATAATTTGTTATTAATTAATATCACGTCTTTTTCAAAAATTCTTAATGAAAACGAATTAATAATTTCAGGTAGATCAACTTTCACAACATTAATATTATTTTTTTTACAAATATAAAAGGGGTCTTTTGTATGATATTTCTGAATCAACTCATATGCAAATGCATTTGTTTTACTCATATATAGCACCATTATTTCTCATTATTTTTCTTTTTGTCTTTTTTACATGAAATAGCAACAGACGCTGCTATTCTTATCGCAGCCACAATTTTATCTCTGTCTTCTTCTATAATTGGCTTTCCATCAAACATTAAATTAGGCCTTTTTTCAATTGTACTAATAAATTCATTTATAATGTCATCCACTTCTCGATTATAACTGTTTATATAATCGTCATGTCCCAACAAATAGTCGGTGCTTATATTTAAAATAGTACAAATTTTGGACAACATCTTGTTATCAGGCTCTCTTCTCCCTTGTTCATACATTCCTACAGTAGATGCCGAAACTCCAAGCTCATCCGCCAATTGAGCTTGAGTTAATCCATGGCTTATTCTTACTTCTTTTAATTTTTTTCCAAATAGACTTTTGCACATATTAACACCCATCTTCTCCATGCGAATTATCAATCGCTTAATATATGCCCTCATTCCGCACGGAAAACAAGGACACACTTTGCTAATATGCCTGTTTGCTCTACATTATATCACACACATTACGTGTATGCAAGTATTTTTTTTATTACACTCTACAAAGTCCTGAAAATGTCACATTAGAAAGTTTTTTATCTAAATCTGTCATATATTCTGTTGACTATATTAATTGATCGTGATACTATTCTTTTAAAAAGTTCCTAGATAAATATTATATGTTACTACACGAAACGTGTGTAAGAAGGAGAGCTTATGAACTATCAAGTTTGGTCTGAAGAATATTTTTTGCAAGCTAATAAAATTAAAAACCATTTTCAGCAATTAAAAAAAGAGCTAAAGGGTAAACGTGCTTCTGAAAAAAAAGACATCAACCGCAGAATAGCTCTAATTTATCCAATGTATCTTGAGTTAAAACACACCGGGAATTATTTAAAATATTATAATAGGAGAAATATCAATGAGTAATCGACCTTTGTTTTTAGATGATTTTATAGATTCAATAGCATCTATTTCAAGTCACAAAAAAGAATGCTTTAATAATGATAATGAACATCAAAAGATGTTGAAAGTCTTAGTAAAAGCTATCGATGGAGAATTAACAGAGCGGCAAAGGCAGTGTATAGTTATGTATTACGGAAAAAATATGGGTGTAACTGAAATATCACGCCAGCTAGGAATATATCCATCTACTGTATCAAGACATATAAAAAAAGGGAAAAATAGGTTAAAAACAGTTATAGGATACTATTTCTCAAAGTTATCATCTTAGTTAGACTTATTTTTTAGTTTTTTATATATAGAAAATATACCTTTAAAAATTAAATCATCATCACGATGTATATTTCTTTCACAATACGGAATTATTGATTGGCTTAATCCACCTGTTGCAACGACATTAACTTCCTGACCTAATTCCTTTTCTATTCTGCTAATTATTCCATCTATCATAGACGCATTACCAAATATTACACCGCTTACCATACTATCCACAGTATTCTTAGCAATAACATTTTGCGGAGAGTCGGGATTAATATGGGGAAGTTGTGCTGTTTTATTTGATAATGTTTCAAGAGAAATTTTAGGTCCAGGATAAATTAAGCCACCAATAAAATTCTTATTTTTATCTATAACAGAAACCGTTGTAGCTGTGCCTATATCGAATATTATCAACGGAAGTTTGTAATTTTCTATCCCTGCAACAGCCCCACAAATTAGGTCACTTCCAAGTTGAGATGGTTCGTCAATTTTTACAGACAGCCCTATATCTTGTGAGGCATTTATTACTATCGGAAAAAATCCTAATAGTTTATTGATTGCATTTTTGTGTGTACTTATTAAAGGAGGTACAACCGAAGATATTATTGCCCCTTCTATAAGTGATCTATCAATTTTATTTATTTGCAAAATATTTTGTATATTCATTGCATATTCGTCTTCGGTTTTAGTCACATTTGTATCGAGACGACTCATAAAATATGTTTTATTATCATCCATACATGAAACTACTATATTGGAATTTCCAATATCTAATGCTAATATCACTTCTATCCCTACCCTTCTATTAAGGTTATATAGTTTTTTAATAAAAATTTATGCTACTTATATTTTAAAGTAATTTTTGTTTTTTTAAAACTCTTATAATTTTATCGCCTTTAGGTAATGTCCTAATATCACTTTCTCTAATAGCTTTAAACAAAAACAGAGATATAACATATACAATAACTGAAATAAGCACAGCAATTATTGTAGCAAATTTTAAGTTTACAAAATGCGATAACAATCCATATGAAACATAAGCTGTAACAGCACAAGTTATCCCCGCCAAAAGTGGCTTTATAAACACCGAAACAAAGTTTGGGATCATTCTAGTCTCTTTACACAAATAATAAAGTGCAACTACAGTAACAAAGAGATAACAAGCTAAAGTTCCAACACCCGCTCCCTGTATATTTATTTGAGGTATACCAACCAATATATAATTAAGAGCAATCTTTATTATCATACCTATTGTTAAAAGCTTTACTGGTAAATCTACTCTACCAATAGCCTGAAGCATACTACAAATCGGGGTACTTGTCGAAGCAAATATTGTTCCAACAGCAAGCATAACTAAAACTCCGGAGGCTATCTGTACTTCACTTTGAGTCCCTTTATTACCATATAATAGCCCCATTATCGGACTGGAAAGTGCAACAAGACCTAGCCCCGATGGAATAGTTACTAATGTTGTTAATCTTAAAACTACTTCCATATTAGATTTTAATTTTTTGCTATTACCCTCTGCCCATGCAGTAGTTACAGCCGGAAGTGCACTTATAGAAAAAACTTGAGTAATTCCGGATATTAGCATAGTTATATTTAAGGCATAAGAATAGCACCCATATAGAAATACATGTGTGTTTCCTCTTTCAACAATGTCATCCCTTATAAGTCCTGAATAACAATTTAAAAGTTCTAAAGGATTTGTAAGCATTATATCATTAATCCTTCTTTGTATAAGAGTTGTATCAATAAATCCGGCAAAATTCATTATAATAGCACCAAGTCCCACAGGTATTGCAATTCTCACAAGAGACTTTATTGTTTCCGTAGTGCTTTTAGAAACAGGTGAATTTCGCAATTCTTCCCTTGTAATTCCGTCCCCTTTTATCTTAAAACGAATTAAAAGGTACAAAAAACCTACTAACGCACCGATAGATATTCCCAATATTGCTCCGGCTGCTGCAAAAGGTAGGGTCGCACTTCTTGCAAGTTCATCATTTGCATATGGCTTTCCAAATACAGTGCCGTTGAGATGATATTCATTCATACCATAATGTATTACTCCATACGCAATACTCAAGCCCAAAAATAATTTACAAAGTGCCTCTATTATTTCTGAAATAGCGGTTGGGGTCATATTTCTAAGGCCTTCATAATATCCACGATATATCGACATTAAGCATACAAACAATATAGTTGGGGCTAATGCGAAAGTTGCATATTTTACTTCAGGTGCACTTATTGCCTTTGAATACAAAAAAGTACTTGAAATCATAGCAATAACGCCAATAGATCCTGTTATAAAAAATATTGGCACCGATACCCTATGTATTTTTCTTACGTCTCTAAAACGTCCTTTAGCCACATTTTCGGAAACCATTCTTGAAATAGCTATTGGGAATCCTGCAGTAGCCAAAGCTGCAAGAGGATTGTATAATTCGTATGCGCTTGAAAAATATCCGTTACCCTCACCACTTAGAATATTTGCAAGTGGTATTTTAAATAGTGCACCGACTATCTTTACAACAGCCATGCTGATGGTTAATATTAATGCTCCATGTAAAAACGATTGTTTTGATCTGGAGTCTGACCTTTCATTCATCGAAACACATCCAATTCGTTTTATTATCCTTAAAGTAAATTCATCTTAATTATATTCTTAAATTTTGACACATATGTAATTTATAATACGCTATTTTTTCAAAAAAATAAAGTCTTTTCTACATTTGAATTATAAATTCTTATACATACATAAATAATCCTCTCGGAAAATCATTCGAGAGGATTATTAAAATCAACTATTTAATATATCATAATATTTCTTTTCATATGAATTAAACATCTGTGTATAGCTATCAGTAACACCATTGTGAAGCATTTTTAAATGTTCATGTGCATCAAACTTCGAAGTGGCATGCTCCAATTTTATAACCTGTATTGCAATGTTTGAACAATGATCAGATATTCTTTCCATATTGGTAAGAACCTCAACATAAGATATACCTGCACCAACATTACAATTAAGATGCTTCAAACGTTCTAAATGCCTATCTAAAAGTGAGGCCTTCAGTGCATCTATTACCTCTTCCAACGGTTCTACTTTATTTGCAATATCAACATCAGAATTTTCACTTGCTTGTAAAGTAATATCTATAATTTCTCTCACAGCTTCATCTAAACACTTAAGCTCCTTGATAGCTTCTTTTGAAAACGAGATTTTATTAGCATCATTATATTCAGCAACATTTGCTATATTAATACAATAATCTCCTATTCTCTCAAGATCCCCAATATTATGCATATATTCATTTAGCATTATTGTATTTTCTTCATCTAGACTGCAGCTTGTAATTTTAACCAAATATTCTCCAAGTACTGTTTCAGCCTTATCAAGGAAACGCTCATTCTCATTGAGCTTTTCAACTTCTTTTTCATTATAATCATCTAAAAGCTTTGACGCGATATCGTAATTTTCTTGAATAGCTTTTCCCATATTAAATAATACTTTTTTGCTCTGCTCTAAAGCCACACTAGGTGTTTTTAAGAAGATATCGTCTAGTATATCCAATTCATGATTTGCCTTGGTTTTACTTTTTTCTTTTACAAGTAATCCTGAAAGTTTAACAAGACTATTAGTAAATGGAAGCAATATACAAGTAGTTGCTATATTAAACAATGATTGAATGTCTGCAACATTACCACGATTCATTGTTTGATTCCAAAATGGTATACCTATCAAGTACTGAAAAGCATAAACCAATGACATAATTATAACTACACCAATTATATTGAATAAGAAATAGATAACGCCAACTCTTTTAGCCTTTTTGTTTGTGCCTATTCCTCCAAGTAACACCGTGAAACATTTACCTATATTCTGTCCTAAAACGATAGGAAATGCCATAGAAAATGTTATTGCTCCTGTAGATGCAATAGCCTGCAATATTCCGACAGAAGCTGAACAGCTTTGTATTATTGCTGTAACAACTATTCCTACCAATATTCCTAAAAATGGATTTGAAAATTTATAAAACATGCTTCTGAAGTATTCATTATCCTTTAATGGGGAAACTGTTTGCTCCATCAAAGTCATACCCATAAATAGTATTCCAAAACCTATTAATATTTTTGCAATATTCTTAGTTCTCTTTTTCTTGCTCATTAATAGCATTGCTGCACCGATTGCAATAACCAATGGTGCAAATGATGATGGTTTTATAAGTGTAAGAAATATATTATCTGAAGAAACATCACCCAATCTCAAAATTTGACCCGTAACAGTTGAACCTATATTAGCTCCCATTACTACCGGAGCCGCTTGAGCCAATCTCATTATTCCTGCATTAACAAAGCCGATAAGCATTATTGTCGTAGCAGCAGAGCTTTGAATTATACCTGTTGTAACAGTACCCAAAACTACTCCACGAAACTTCGTAGTTGTCAACCTTTCTAAAGTTTTTTCTAGTCTTGCACCGGCTATTTGTTCAAGAGATGCCCCTAAAAGATTCATTCCGTATAAGAACATCCCCACTCCACCAAAAAGTGTTAATACCGAGGTGATTGTCATTGTAATGCCTCCTGATATACCAAATTCGTCTAATTTTTAACAATCATTTATCTTTCGATATTATTTTACAACATCACCTATTTCAAGGCAACCTTTTGATGATAATATGTTATATTTTTGTGCCATAGAACTAATTTTAACAAAAATATTCTTTAGATTTGTAATAATAGCACAAATTTTTAAGGCTCAGGCACACATTTCACTTATTTACTTGCATTCAGCAAACTTTTTCAAGATCCTTTTTTAACCTCTCGATTATTTTTTTCTCTAATCTGGATATATAGGATTGTGATATTCCCAAGGAATCAGCAACCTCTTTTTGGGTATGTTCTTTATTACCTAAAAGTCCAAACCTTAGTTGCATTATATTTTTTTCTCTAGCCGAAAGCCTTGAAACTGCCTGCAATACTAAATCACACTCTACTTCTTGTTCTAAGCGGTGGTTTACAACATCAGCTTCGCTACCTAAAATATCAGAAAGCAAAAGTTCATTTCCATCCCAGTCTATATTTAAGGGTTCATCAATTGAAATCTCATTTTTTAATTGCGAACTTTTCCGTAAATACATTAATATTTCATTTTCGATACATCTAGAAGCATATGTAGCAAGTTTTATATTCCTGTCAGGACAAAAAGTATTTACTGCCTTTATAAGCCCAATAGTCCCTATAGAAATTAAATCTTCGAGATTTATTCCTGTAGAATCAAACTTTTTAGCTATGTATACCACTAATCTTAAATTGTGAGTTATTAATGGCTCTCTTGCATTCTTTACCCCATTTCTTATATTTGCAAAAACTTCCTCCTCCTCTTTTTCTGTAAGTGGCGGCGGGAGCGTTTGCGTTCCGTTAATATAGTGAATCTCATCTGCAAAGTTTATTTTTTCTAAAAGCAATAATATTTTTTCATAGATCTTTGTTAAAATCGATTTTTGAGGCTTAATTAAATTCTGTTTTTTATTAAATGATATTTCTCGATTTCTTTTTTTCGATTTTAAATTTACAAAATATATTTTAGGCACTTTCAAAACAATCATCTCCATTTATTAATGGTAATCTCCCAGAAGTTCCGGGTTTAATATAGCTTGAAATTGAGATTTAAACGTCCCATTCGGACAAACCGCAACATATGCCTCCTTTGAAATTTTATTGTCACCAAGTATAAAAAATTTATCTGCTTTAAATGCCGGAAGCGTTCCTTCCCCCGAAATAGCATTAAACGGAATCATTCTACACTTATTTTTTAATAACCCTCCCGAGTGCATTGCATTTTTACTGCCAAATCTTATAAAATTTTTTAAATTCTCATCTAAAATATCCTTTATGTAGTCCTCCTCTACCACCGCCACAGGAATTTGTGAAAATGGTTCTCTTAAACTATTACCTGTATCTACTTTGGCATTTACTATTACCTTTCTACCGTTAAGATCAATCTCTATAAATGAAAATAACGACTTTGCCTCCGGACGCCTTATAAATATGTTTATAACCTTTATTACTAAATAGCTTAATACTGTAATAATGAGAAAAAGCATTGGCGGAATATTAAAATATACCACACCATTATTTACAAGAACTCCTTTTGGTGACATATAATGCCAAATCATAAATATTACACCACAAAACAAAAAATTCATTAAATAAAAGCATGCAAAAAGTTTTAAAAGCATTTTTATACCAGCGACTTTAAACGCTGCTACAACTATAGTTAAAGACATAACTACTTTCACTATAGTAAACAAAATAGAACTAGTACTTGGTAACAATATATAAAAAGAATATACTGCACCAAGTGACGAGGCTAAAACAAGCCTTAACCTATTGGTTGGCATATTCATAAACTTACCCACTGCAAGCAGTATAAAGTAATTTATAAATAAATTTAGACAAAACAAAACATCGATATAAATTGTTTGCTTCATAATGCCTCCTCACTGTTTATGTTAATATTATCTCATATATAAAAGTAATATTTGTGTCACAAAATGTATATTGAAACCCGAAAATTTATAGTCCCTAAAAACAAATATTGCAACATAAGAATTGCAAATTATACAGTTTTGCTTTATAATTACTATTATTAAAATAATAGAGCATGGAGTAATTAATAAATGAAAAAGATTAGATGTTTGTTAGCAATATGGCTTTGTAAAATTCTCATAATAGTCGGAAAGGCTTTAGGAAAAAAAGGGTCTTCCACACCGGGAAGCTTTGCTATAAAAATATGTCCAAATATTCTGGAGATTCTCTCCAAACAAGTTAAAAATGAAATCATTGCAGTTTGCGGTACAAACGGAAAAACAACTACCAATAACATTATCAGTTTTATTCTTGAAAAAAACGGATATAATGTTGTTTGCAACAAGGTTGGAGCTAATATGCTTTATGGAGTTGTAACAGCTTTTATTGAAAAATCAAGTATATTTGGAAAACTAGATGCTGATTATGCCTGTATCGAAGTCGATGAAGCCTCTGCTGTTAAAGTATTCGCTCACTTTTCGCCGGATATAATGCTTATAACTAACCTTTTCCGAGACCAACTTGACCGATATGGTGAAATCGATTTAACTGTAAATTACTTAAAAAAAGCATTAAATTTAACCCATGATACAACACTTATTGTAAATGCCGATGACCCCTTATGTGCTATGATAGCAAAAGACTATAATGGCAAGTCTTTAACCTTTGGTATTAAAGAAAAATTAAATTTATCTCTTGACGAAGTGCGTGATGGACAATTTTGTACTTATTGTGGCCAAAAACTAAACTACAATTTCTATCATTATGGACAACTAGGAGATTACTATTGTACTGGATGTGGATTTAAACACCCTAAAATAGATATTGAAGCTACCGACTTAGATATAAAAGATGGCCTTAAATTTAGGATTAAAAATCATGAAATAAACGTAAACTACCGTGGATTTTATAATGTGTACAACATATTAGCGGCTATCGCTGCAATTGAACAATTAAATATAAACATCGATAACATTAATTCCATCTTAGAGAATTATAAACCTCAAATAGGAAGAATGGAAAAATTTAATCTTAAAAAACCTGTTATACTAAATTTATCAAAAAATCCCGCGGGATTTAACCAAGGAATTGTCACTGTTCTAGCAGACGACAAAACTAAAGATGTTATTGTAATGATAAATGATAATGCCCAAGATGGAAAAGATATTTCCTGGATTTGGGATGTTGACTTTGAAAAAATGAATGATAGCAAAATTAAAAACATAGGGTTTGCCGGAATAAGAAAAGATGATGTTGCTGTTAGATTCAAATATGCAGATATAAAAAAGGGAAACATTGTATATAAAAACCTAAAAGAGGCTATTTTATCTATGCTGGAAAAAGACGGCGAGAGTCTTTATGTACTTGTAAATTATACCGCTATATTCGATGCTCAAAATATATTAAAGGAATTAGAAAAAACTTATAAGGAGGAAGAAAAATGCAGCTAAATATAGCTCATTTCTACCCAGATTTACTCAATTTATATGGAGATAAGGGTAACATTATATCCCTTCAAAAAAGATGTCAATGGAGAAATATAGATGTCAATGTCACAAGTTATAATATTAACGACAAAGTCGATTTTTCAAATATAGATATAGTGTTCATTGGAGGAGGTTCCGACAGAGAACAATTAATAGTTTGTCAAAGGCTCCTAGAATTAAAATATGAAATTAAAAACTATGTTGAAACAAACGGAGTCTTACTTGCTATCTGCGGCGGTTACCAACTTATCGGTAATTACTATCAGCTTAATGATGATAAAATAGAGGGCTTAGGACTTGTAGATATCTATACAATTCAAAAACCCGGGAGACTTATTGGAAATGTTGTTCTGGAAACAAGGTTTGGTTCAATAGTAGGATTTGAAAATCATGGTGGAAGAACCTATTTTAATGATAAAAACCTTAGCCCTTTTGGAGCAGTACTTTGCGGTAACGGTAATAATGGAGAAGACCAATTAGAGGGAATTATATATAAAAATCTTATTGGAACATATTTACACGGTCCACTTTTACCTAAAAATCCTAAGCTTACAGATGAGGTAATTAAACGTGCTTTAGAGCGTAAATATGGTGAAACTATTGAGCTTTCTTTACTTGACGATTACGAAGAAGATATCGCACACAAATATATCCTAAGTAAATACAGATAAACTATAGTATCTCTTATCATAACTAATTCAGATAAGAGATATTTTTTTATTTCAAAAAGCCACCATTTACAATCAAAAACTTATCAAAAAACATAAGACAAGTTATTATAGATTGTAGATGTATGTTTATATGTATGTGTATAATAGGCTCAAAAATAAAATTATTTAATGCATGTATAAATATTCTACAGTAAAAAACCTTTCCATGGATTCGCTAATCTCAAAACAAGCCAAAAAATTATAACTACCACAAATATTATATCAAATATCCCACCTGACACCAGCAAAAAGACACAGTTATAGCACCCAAAAAAATAAATATTTTTTTAAATGGCAAAATATACTTGCTTTTTTATATCAAAGCGTATAAAATATAAATTAGCACTTGGCACTTAGGAGTGCTAATCTTATATTATTTTTTTGCTGTAAGGAGGCAAATAATCATGACTATTAAACCCCTTTTAGACAGAGTGGTCATAAAAATGGAAGAAGCTGAAGAAACAACAAAGAGTGGCATCGTTTTAGCAGGATCTGCTAAAGAAAAGCC
The DNA here is from genome assembly GCA_934464585.1 of uncultured Eubacteriales bacterium. Lineage (GTDB taxonomy): Bacteria > Bacillota > Clostridia > Oscillospirales > Acutalibacteraceae > CAKSJY01. The sequence continues at coordinate 40,677 of CAKSJY010000010.1, read as the reverse complement.
TCAATTTGCTTCTGTTGTTGCAGTTGGTCCCGGAGGTATCGTCGATGGCAAAGAAGTTAAAATGTATGTAAACATCGGTGATAAAGTAATTACAAGTAAATATGCAGGAACCGAGGTTAAACTTGATTCTGAAGAATACACTATTGTTCGTCAATCTGATATTCTTGCAATTGTAGAATAATTATAAACAATAACTTATTTTAAAGGAGAAAACATCATGTCAAAAGAAATTATATATGGTGAAGAAGCAAGAAAAGCTTTATTTAATGGTATAAATCAACTAGCTGATACTGTAAAGATCACATTAGGCCCTAAGGGACGTAATGTTGTTTTAGATAAAAAATTCGGTGCTCCTCTTATCACAAACGATGGAGTTACTATCGCAAAAGAAATTGAACTAGACAACGCTTTCGAAAATATGGGTGCTCAATTAGTAAAAGAAGTTGCAACAAAGACAAACGACGTTGCAGGTGATGGTACAACAACAGCTACACTTTTAGCACAAGCTTTAATTCGTGAAGGAATGAAAAATGTTACTGCAGGTGCTAACCCAATGGTAGTTAGAAAAGGTATCCAAGCTGCTGTAGACAGTGCTGTTGAAACTCTTATTAAAAACTCAAAAAAAGTAAGCGGATCTGAAGACATTGCAAGAGTAGCTACTATTTCAGCTGCTGACGAATTTATCGGTAAACTTATCGCAGAAGCTATGGAAAAAGTAAGCTCTGACGGTGTTATCACTGTTGAAGAATCCAAAACTGCAGAAACATATTCAGAAGTTGTTGAAGGAATGATGTTCGATCGCGGTTATGTTTCACCTTACATGGTAACAGATACAGACAAAATGGAAGCTATAATAGATGATGCTTACATCTTAATTACAGACAAGAAGATTACAAGTATTCAAGAAATCCTACCTCTTCTTGAACAAATCGTTCAGTCAGGCAAAAAGCTTGTTATTATCGCCGAAGATATCGAAGGTGAAGCTTTGGCTACATTAATCGTAAATAAGCTAAGAGGAACTTTCACTTGTGTTGCTGTTAAAGCTCCTGGATTTGGCGACAGAAGAAAAGAAATGTTACAAGATATTGCTATCCTAACAGGTGGTCAAGTAATTTCAGAAGAAATCGGCCTTGAACTAAAAGACACTACTATTGAACAATTAGGTAGAGCAAGACAAGTTAAGATTGAAAAGGAAAATACAATCATTGTTGATGGTGCAGGTAATTCTGACCAAATCAAAAATAGAGTTGGCCAAATCAGAACTCAAATTGAAAACACAACTTCCGATTTCGATCGTGAAAAACTTCAAGAACGTCTAGCTAAATTAGCAGGCGGTGTTGCTGTAATTAAGGTTGGCGCTGCTACTGAAATAGAAATGAAAGAGAAAAAGCTAAGAATAGAAGATGCTCTCGCAGCTACAAAAGCAGCTGTTGAAGAAGGTATTGTTGCAGGCGGCGGTGTTGCACTAATTAATGCTATACCAGCTGTAACAGAATTATTGAATAAAGCAGAGGGCGACGAAAAAACAGGTATATCAATCGTACTTAAGTCTTTGGAAGAACCAATTCGTCAAATTGCTGCTAATGCAGGCGTTGAAGGTTCAGTAATCGTAGAAAACATAAAGAGAGAAAATAAAGTTGGCTACGGATACAACGCAAAAGATGAAGAGTATGTTGATATGATAAGTGCCGGAATCGTTGACCCAACGAAGGTTACACGTTCTGCACTTCAAAATGCAGCTTCAGTTGCTGCTATGGTACTAACAACTGAATCCCTCGTTGCAGACAAAAAGGAACCTGAAAACAATATGCCAAATATGCCTGTAGATCCATCAATGGGCGGCATGTATTAATAATATACTAAATTCCTAGATTAACTTTAATAATCCCTAAAGATAAAACTTCTTTAGGGATTATTTTTATATCTTAATTTTATGCCATTATATAAAAAGATCCCTGAGTTTATCTACAAAAACTCAGGGACCTTTATCTTAAGCTTCAAAAAAGCTTTTAAACGCATCATATGCCATATAGGTGTCTATTTTTGATACAACCTCAAACGGTGAGTGCATTGAAAGAACCGGTACTCCTAAATCGACAACATCGACATTTAGGTTTGCAATAAACTTAGCGATAGTTCCCCCACCGCCTCCGTCTACCTTTCCAAGTTCACCAGGCTGCCATAAGATTTCTCTATCTTCTAATATTTTCCTTACTTCACCCATAAACTCAGCTGAAGCATCAGAGGTATCATACTTTCCGCCACTTCCGGTATATTTAGTTATTACTACACCATTATTTATAAATGAGCTATTCATAGGCTCATAAACACTAGCATAACTTGGATCGAAAGCGGCATTAACATCAGCTGATAAACATTTTGATTTAGATAAAACATGTCTGCCTTCCATACCATCTTGATTTGCAATGTCTGCAATAAAATATCTAAAGAATGATGAGTTCATTCCTGTATTTCCGTCACTGCCTACTTCCTCTTTATCTGCTAAAATAGTCATAACTGTATTTTTAGGCTTTTCACAATCTAAAATAGCCATTAATGCTGTATACGCACAAACTCTATCATCATGGCCGTATGCACCAATCATGCTCCTATCAAACCCTAAATCGGTCGCCTTGAATGCCGGAACAAATTCAAGCTCTGCCGACAAAAAGTCCGATTCTATTATACCGTACTTTTCGTTTAATAATCTCATAATATTAAGTTTTACAAGCTCAGATTCTTCGTCATCCCTAAACGGACGGCTTCCAATTAAAATATTTAGATCCTCACCGGTAAAGCTTTCAAGCATAGTCTTTTTCATTTGTTCTTTGGCTAAATGCGGCAACAAATCAGTTATACAAAAACATGGATCACCCTCATCTTCTCCAAGTCTTACCTCAATTGATGTGCCATCCTTTTTAATAATCTTACCATGAAGAGAAAGAGGAATAGCTGTCCATTGATATTTCTTTATTCCACCATAATAATGGGTTTTGAATAATGCAAGATTATTTTGCTCATAGAGTGGATTAGGCTTTAGGTCTACTCTTGGTGAATCAACATGAGCAGCGGCTATTTTTATACCCTCACGGCTACGCTTTTCACCTATTACAGCTAAAACTAATGCCTTATTTCTATTGTTGTAGTATACTTTATCGCCAACATTATATTTTTTATTATAGTCAAATTCTACAAACCCTTTAGCTTTAGCCATTTCTAAAGCACTTTTTATTATTTCTCTTTCTGTCTTTGCACCATTTAAAAAGTCCTTATATCCCTGACAAAAATTATCAGCTTGACTTACTCTTTCATCGGATATTTTTAAGAAACCACATTTCTTTTCACTTAATATTTTTTCTTTTAACTTTTTTGCTCTATCTGACATAACAACAAACCCTTTCTAACTAAAATATAAATTTTTATAAGCTTTGCGGTTAGCGATAACCTCATCAACATAAAATCTTGTTTCCGGATATGGTATATATGAAAGGCTTTCCCCATCATACGAATATTCCTCAGTTTCCAGCCATCTATCTACTATACCCATACCGGCATTATATGCACATATAGCAACTTGATCTAATGTATATTTTTTAAGTAAAATAGACAACAGCCTTGTACCATAATCTATATTTATTCTCGGATCATTTAGATAACTTTCATCCATATATTCATCGTCAGTATATTTTTGAAGCCATAAAAATGTTTTTGGCATTATTTGCATGAGTCCCTTGGCCCCAGCTTTAGACTCGGCATCCGGGGTAAAATTACTTTCAGCCTTTATAACAGCATATATTAGAGGTTTTTCCACATTATATTTTTCCGACATTTCATCTACATATTCTTTATATTTAATAGGATATACTTTCTTCATCATATATTTCTGTGTATATCCGGAGCTTACAATCATAATGATAATTGTCAATATGGCCAAAATTGCAACGCCTGATGAAGCTATAACAATAGTCTTTTTACTCACAATCAATCTTCTTCCTTATTTCTAAAATCAACTGTTTGGCATCGTCCAAAAGCTCACTTATATCTCTTTCACCATCTAATATAAAATCTGAATTATTTAAATAAAACTCAGTATCCTTTTGTACAAGCATTCTTTTTTTAGCCATATCTGCTGTAATTAAATCTCTTTTTAAAATTCTTTTCATTCTTGTATCATAACTCGCTACAACTGATATTACAATATCACAAAGATTATTAGCCCCACTTTCAAAAAGTAACGGTGCATCTAATACTATCAATTTTTGACCATTAAGACTTAATTCATAAATCAAGTTCTCTATCTCCGACAATATTGCCGGAAGCATTATTGCATTAAGCTTTTCAGTTAAAGTTTTTGAAGAAAAAGCTCTTGAAGCTAATAATTTTCTAATTAGCCTACCATTTTCATCAACTATATCCCTACCAAACTCATCTATTAACTTCTGCAGTATACTTTTATCTGTATCTATTATACTCCTAGATACAAAGTCTGCATCAATAACCGCAACATTCATGCTTTTAAAACAATTGGCAACTGTTGTTTTTCCTGCACCTGTTGGCCCTGTTAATCCTATAATCATACTCATAAGGTTATTATATCAAATCCGGCTGCACGTATGAGTCTATTATAGACCGCCATTCCTATTCCCTCTGTATCAGGGCATCTTGCATACACAGTTTTTATTTGTTTTCTATTATCAATTTCTCTTAATGCTAAAAATAAATTTTGAGCCTGTGTGCTTTCATCGTCCTCTTTACCATATGATATAGCTTCTGTCTTTATATAAGGTATATCTTCATCATAGCATAGTGCAGCAACAGTTTTGTCACAATTATTATTTACATATTCAATATATTTATCTTGAGATGATTTTATCAAAATAACCTTTGCCTTTGGAGCATAATGTTTATACTTCATACCCGGGGAACTAACTTTTTGATCCGGTTGAACCTTATCAAGTACTGCAGGGTCAACATCTACTTTTCCCAAAACGCTTTCTAGTTGAGACAATGTAATCCCACCCGGACGCAAAAGCCTTGGAGGATTTGTTGCAACGGTAATAACTGTAGACTCAAGCCCTACCTTGCAACTTCCACCATCTACAACAGCATCTATTCTACCATCCAAATCATTTAAAACATGCTCTGCAGATGTTGGACTCGGACTCCCAGACAAATTAGCAGATGGTGCTGCAAGTGGTACTCCTGCACTCATAATTATACTTCTTGCTACCTCATTTGATGGGTATCTCACAGCTACAGTATCTAATCCCGCACTAACCTCATCTGAAATATCATCTGATTTCGGCATTATTATAGTAAGTGGTCCCGGCCAAAAAGCCTCTGCCAACAATTGAGCCTCTTTTGAAAATGATGATACCAAATTATTCAATTGAGTTATATCTGCTATATGGACTATTAATGGGTTATCCATCGGCCTACCCTTTGCCTTAAATATCTTTGCAACAGCTTCTCGGTCTAAAGCATTTGCTGCAAGTCCATATACTGTTTCGGTTGGTATTCCTACCAAACCACCGTTTCTTAAAATTTCTCCCGCTTGTTTTACCTGATCTTTATTTAACCTTTTTGTTTTCACAGTTTATCACCACTTATTTTTCTTCCATACTGCTGTTTAACTTAGCTGCTCTATCAGCAGTGATTAGTGCATCAATAATTTCGTCTATATTACCGTTAAGATTATCCTCAAGATGATATAAGGTTAAGCCTATTCTATGATCTGTAAGTCTTCCTTGAGGATAGTTGTAGGTTCTTATTCTTTCAGAACGGTCTCCGGAACCAACTTGAACCCTACGCTGAGCTGCGACCTCAGAATCATGTTCTGCTTGCTTTGCCTCTAAAAGACGTGATTTTAATACCTTCATAGCCTTATCTTTATTTTTATGCTGACTTCTTTCGTCTTGGCACTCTACGACTACACCTGTCGGTATATGAGTAATTCTTATTGCAGATTCGGTTTTATTAACATGTTGTCCGCCTGCTCCTCCGGATCTATAGGTATCTATTTGCAAATCGGCCGGATTTATATCTATTTCTACATCATCTGCCTCAGGTAAAACAGCAACTGTAACAGTAGAAGTATGTATTCTTCCCTGTGCTTCTGTTTCCGGAACTCTTTGTACTCTGTGTACACCACTTTCAAACTTAAGCCTTGAATACGCACCTTCACCACTTATCATAAAGCTGATTTCTTTATATCCGCCAAGTTCTGTTTCGTTTGCATTTATAATTTCCGATTTCCAACCTTTTCTTTCTGCATACATGCTATACATACGGAAAAGTACTCCGGAAAACAATGCAGCTTCTTCGCCGCCTGCTCCCCCTCTAATTTCTATAATTACGTTCCTATCATCATTAGGATCTTTAGGAAGCAACAATATTTTTAATTCATCCGAAATTCTTTGAATATCTTCTCTTGCGGTATCAAGTTCAAGTTCAACCATTTCCTTGAATTCCTTATCAAGTCCACCCTCTGAAAGCATTTGTTTTGAATCTTGTTCCGCTTTTTTAGCCTTTTTATATTCCCTATATTTTTCAACTATGGGAGTAAGGTTTTTCAATTCCTTCATAAGCTTTTTATATTGTTCCTGATCTGAAACGACATTTTGATCGTAAAGACGATTATTTATCTCTTCAAATTTCTGTTCTACTACTTCTAATCTATTAAACACTAAATTACACTCCACCTAAATAATATGTTTATATTTTATTTGCCTAACTGTTGGCAAAGTCTTAATGTATCTCTTGCAATAACTATCTCCTCATTAGTTGGGATTACATAAACAGCAACCTTTGAGTTTTCAGTTGATATTCTTCCTTCTTTTCCTCTTATCATCTGATTATTTAAATTTTCATCTATCTCAACACCTAAATAAGATAATCCTGAACATATTTTAGCACGATGGCTAGGTTGATTTTCTCCCAATCCTGCAGTGAATACTATAACATCACAACCATCTAAAGCTGCAACATAACTACCTATAAACTTTAAAACTTGATATTGCAAAATTTCATGAGCTAATAGGGCCCTTTTATTTCCATGTTCCGCTGCCTCTGTAACATCTCTATCGTCACTTGAAATACCAGATATACCCAAAAGACCTGATTTTTTATTTAGCATATCGCTCATTTCAGAAGGTGTCATATGCTCTTTTTCCGCGATAAATGTTACAACAGATGGGTCTAAGGTTCCTGTTCTTGTTCCCATAATAAAGCCATCAAGCGGTGTAAGTCCCATACTTGTATCTATTACTTTTCCGTCTTTAATAGCTGTTATAGATGAACCGTTACCCAAATGACAAGTTATAACTTTTAAATCCTTTAAATCTTTTCCCATAAGTTCGGCAACTCTTTGGCTTACATAGCGGTGAGATGTACCATGGAAACCATATCTTCTGATTTTATACTTTTCATAATATTCATATGGTACCGTATACATAAATGCTTTTTGAGGCATAGTAGAATGGAACGCTGTATCAAATACCGCAACTTCATGTACATCTTTTCCGAAAACTTCAAAGCAGGCTCTTATTCCCTGAACATGAGCTGCGTTATGAAGTGGCGCCAATGGAATAAGGCTTTCTATCTTTTTAATAACATCTTCATCAATTAAAACAGATTCACTGAATATAGATCCTCCCTGGACTACCCTATGTCCAATAGCAGAGATTTCGTTTAAGTCTTTAATTACACCTATTTCGTCATCCAAAAGCAAGTCTTTTACCTGCATAAATGCCTCTGTATGATTTTTCATGTTTACATTATATTCTTTTTTCTTACCGTCAAAAGTTTTATAGCTTACGATTCCGTCATCTATACCTATTCTTTCGCAGTTTCCCTTAGCTAATACCCTTTCATTTTCCATATCAATAATTTGGTATTTTAGTGATGAGCTTCCTGCGTTAATAACAAGAATTTTCATAATTTATCCTCCTAAGAAATATAAGTCAATTCCGCTTGCAACCAATTATAGAATCCTGTATCATATAATAGTATAATTTTGTAATTTTTTCAAGTAAATATACTTTACTTTACGTTAATGTATTTAATAAGGAGTATTATAATGCATACCTCTGCAATAGTCTGCGAATATAACCCTATGCATAATGGGCATATTTATCATATAAACGAAACCAAAAAGCTAGGTGCAACTCATATAGTATCTATTATGAGTGGAAGCTTTGTGCAACGTGGTGAGGCAGCAATTTTTTCAAAAGAAGCGCGCACCAAAATGGCTCTTTCATCTGGAGTAGACTTAGTTTTGGAGCTCCCAAGTATTTGGTCAATGTCATCAGCTGAATTATTTGCTTTTTCCTCGGTATATATTGCAAATTCACTAGGAATTATCGATTCCTTAAGCTTTGGTGCTGAAAACGAGTCTATTGACGATTTATGTAAACTTTCAGATATTCTTAATTCAGACAAATTAAAATCCCTAATAAAAGAAAATCTAAAGTCCGGAATAAGCTTTGCAAGTGCTCGTGCAAAAGCAGTAGAAAGTATGCTGGGAGAAAATTACTCAAAATTAATATCTACGCCTAATAATATTCTTGCAATAGAATATTTAAAAGCATTAAGAAAATTAAATTCAAAAATAAATCCACTAGCAATTAAACGAAGCGGTTCTTCACACGACAGCAAAATCACACACAATTCTTACCTTTCTGCAATGCAATTAAGAAACTGCATACTTGAAAAAGATTATAATCTTCAGTCATTTGTTTCTCCTGAAATAATGAATATTATGGTAGAAGAAATATCAGCTAAAAGGGCACCTGCATCTATATATAACCTTGAAAGGGCTATACTCTATAAACTCCGAACACTTTCAAAACAATGTCTTAACAATATCGCTGATGTTTCAGAGGGTATTGAAAATAAAATCTATAAGTCAGCACTAAATTGCGTATCATTAGATGAATTATACCGCGCTATAAAGTCTAAAAGATATGCAATGTCTAGAATAAGAAGAATAGTTTTATCGGCGTTTTTAGATTTTAATAAGAATGTGACAAGTTTATATCCTCAGTATGTAAGAGTATTAGGATTTAATTCTAAAGGTTTAGAGCTTTTAAAAGTTGCGAAACAAAGAAGTTCATTGCCAATAGTAACTAAATCATCTGATATATCAAATTTAAATATTATGGCGCATTCTATATTTGAAAGTGAAGCAAGAGCAACAGATGTTTATAATCTTACTTTACCAAAAGTTTTACCATGCGGGTATGAGTTTACAAGAAAAATAGTTAAGCTTCCATAATTTATAGAATGTCACAAACCATATCTAAAGCTATTTTTGTTAAATAGAGTTTATTCTTAAGTCTGCTATTAAAATGTGTATATACTTCTTTTGTAAAAAATTTTTCATTTCCTTTATCATATACACTTAAATATACTTTATTGTTTTCACCAAATGGATTACTACTATCTTCACGGTTTAACTTGCCGGTTACACCAATTCCATAATCAGAGCCTGTAAATTTAGATACTTTCAGGCTCATTTCTTTTGCCGTTTCAACACTATATACCGTATATTTTTCTATAATTAACGGGTCAACCCCTAATTTAATTTTATATTCATTTGAATAAGTAACCGCACCAAATTCAAAAACATTCGAAGATCCTTCGGAATTTGTTATAACACTTGCTATCTGACCTCCGGTGCATGATTCCATCACCGAAATTGTTTTTCCTACTTTTGATAGCTTTTTAATCAATTGTCTAGCCAAGTTATTCTCTAAATCAATATTGTCTATCATCCTTTGTACCTCATATCCAACGTAGAATATCGTTATACACTTTATCCTTTTCTGTCTCGTTTAAAATTTCATGCCTCATATTGTCATATAATTTACTATATATATTGTTGTATCCTAAGGATCTAAAAAAGTCCTTAGTTTTGTAAAAGGCATGTTCTGTCATAATTACAGGGTCAGATTTCCCTGCAAGCATTAATATAGGTAAATCTAAATTTCCCTTGTTCCACCCTTCCGGAGAATAAACATCGATAAGCATTTTAAACAAACATTTAAAGCCGTTTAATGTAAATGTAAATCCACAATTTTTGTCGTTATTATATTCATTAACCACACTTTTATCGGAACAAATCCACTCATTTTCTGTTTTAAATCCCTTATTATATGCACCTAAAACTAGGTTATTTATAAATTCGCACCTATATTTTCCTCCATGAAATAAGCTAACAGCATCACATAATTTTAATCCAAGTTTCGCTGAATTATTTTCTGTCGGTATACCACACAATATAAGCTTATCTATATCGTTATATTTTTTAATATATTCTCTTGCTACTATTGAACCCATACTATGTCCCAACAAAACAATAGGTAAATTCGGGTATATATCCTTTATATAATTTCTAACCTGATGAATATCACTTACTATTCCTATATTACCATTCTTATAGAAATATCCTAAATCATTTTCTGAAGCTATGCTTTCCCCATGTCCTCTATGGTCATTTATTATTGAAACATAACCATTTTGAGCTAAAAATTTCATAAATCCAAGGTATCGTTTACGATGCTCAGACATTCCATGGGATATTTGTACAATACCCTTTGGTTCATTTTCAGGTGTGACAATAGTTACACCCAGATTTAAATTATCAAATTCAGAATTTAGTTTTATATCTTTAATCGAAAACATATTGACATCTCCATTTTAACAGTGTATAATGTTTGGTCCATATTATAAAAAGGCGGTGCATTATCATAGAGGCAATAAGAAATAGTATTAAAATTATATTATTAAATCCAAATAACGAAGTATTGCTATTATCTACTGATGACAAATCAATAAAGTCGAAATATGGTACATACAAAGGCAAGTTTTGGCAAATGGTGGGTGGAAAAATAGAGGACAGAGAAACTACTCTACAAGCTGCCAAAAGAGAATTATTTGAGGAAACTGGTCTTAATAGTACTGACGTTGAATTTGGTAAGATTGTATGGAAGGGTAAATTACAACTTGAAATGAACGGCGAAATGACAACCATAAATCAACGATTCATTGTAGCTAAAACACTAAAAAATGAAGTAACTTTAGAAAACTTAACTGATGAGGAAAAGCCTGTCGTCAAAAAACTACAATGGTTTTCCCTTGAGCAAATAAAAGAAAATACTGATATTATTTACCCTATAGTTTTACCTAAATACTTAGCTGATATTATTAACGGCAATATTCCTGATGAACCAATATTAATTAATTTAGGTTAATATTATTTTAAAAATTCAAAAGCCTCTCTTAATAATTAGAGAGGCTTCTCTTTATGCCCGCTATATCTATTTTTAATACACACAGCTAAATATATGAACATACCTAGCTTCTTAATAAACACCTCTTTTTTTATTTACAAACTTTAAAAAGCATTGTAGAATATTAATATGAAGAAAATTGTTATTATTTTTCTTTTATTTTGTTTAATGCACCCACTACAAACTCTTTGTCTTTTGTAAGCAATGCAAGCATTACATGATAAATCGACTCTGGATCCTTTTGAAAGTTCTCTTTTACCATATTTGCCTGCATTAAATCAGGAACATATAATGAAAAGGACATCAAATTTACTTTCCCACCGGATATATTGCAATTTACAGAGTATCCTTGCTCTATCTTTTTTATTTCAACACTATTTTCCTTTTTTAGCTTGGTTTTGGAAAGTATACTAAGTGCAGCAGATAAAGCCTTTTCTCTTATTGTAACAGGCAATGATACCTTTAATTGTTCGGATATCATCTTTCCTGAATCTGTGACTGTATATAATTCCTTATCATCATCTGTCTGCTTTATATTGTTATTTTCACACAAATCGTTAAAAGCATCTATAGCGTCAAAGTAACTTGCAAACTTGTTATCCTGCAACAGCAGCACAATGTCATTTTTTGAAATACCTGATTTAATACTTGAAAGAATATAACAAATTAAAAGTTTTATATCTGTTTTGGAATAGAGCATATCATAACTGATATCTGAAGAAAATTCTTTAAAAGACATATAAGCACCACCACATATTTTTATATATTAATTATACCATATTTTTACTTAATCGTACAGGGTCAATATACCTAAAAGATTATACTTAACCCTGCCTTATATTTACATCAACCTGATTAAATGGTATAGATATCTTATTAGTATCAAACTCAGATTTCACCTTTTCTTGCATTTCATAATAAAGTGGCCAATAATCACCACTATTGCACCATACCTTTGCAACAATTTCTATACCGCTATCTTTATGCTCAGAAACAGCTATGACAGGTTCAGGTGAATTTAAAGCCTTATCGTTTGATAAGATTATATTTCTTATTACTTCCTTTGCTTTATCTATATTATCATTGTATCCAATTAAATATGAAAGATCTAAACGTCTTGTCTTTTGAGATGTATAATTAATCATATGATCACTTGTAAGCTTTGAATTCGGAACAGTTATAATTTTATTATCATAAGTTTTTAACGTTGTGAAAAGCATCTCAATTTTCAGTACCGTACCCTGAATATCCTTCGTTTCTAAGTAGTCACCTATTTTAAATGGTTTATTTATAATTATCAATATACCACTTGCAATATTCGAAAAACTATCTTTCAAGGCAAGTCCTATCGTTACACCGGCAGCTCCCAGTGCTGCAACTAGTGATGTTACATTAATTCCAAGCTTTGCAATAGCACTTATTACCACTATGATTCTAAATGCCACAATCATTATTGAATATAAAAACGAGATTATCCCTTCATCTACGTTAGCACGCCTCATAGTTTTTCTTATAGATTTACTTAAAACCTTGGCAAGCCACCAACCTATAAATAATATTAAAAGTGCAAATCCAAGATGCATTATAAATTTCTTGGACCATATCCAAAATTCATCTACTAAGTTATATATGTCCATAAAAATGTCCTTTCCTTGATTCTTAATCTAATAATAACATATTTTTAAAAATTTATTAAGGAGATAAAACATGAAATATCGCATAAGTACGTTGCTACTCATTTTAATAACATTCTCTTTTATAAATATAAATGTCTACTCAGCCTCTGGAACATTGGATGTTTCAATAAATCCAACCAATACAGATATACGCAGAGGTGAATCATTCTCATATGAAGTTTTTCTTAAGAATACAGAACCACAAAACATTGCTGCATATAGACTAAAACTTTACTTTGATACCTCAAAAGTAGAATGTAAAGGCTTAGAAATGGGACCTGATACAGAAAAATCTCAATTCAGGTATTACATAAAAGACAACTTAATCACTATAATCTATTTATCTGCATATTGTCCCTACATTTTAAGTCAAAACAACAATACTCCTATGTTTTACATCAAATTTAACGCATTGAAGAATGCTGAGTTCGGTGAAAGTATATTCACATCTGAAATTGATGGTATGGCAAATGATGACGTTAAGCCAATACGCCTAAACTCTATATCTACAACACCTATAAACATCACACCGGATCCGGTTTATGACTGCACACTTAAATCACTAGAATTATCTGAAGCTGAAATCTCACCTGAATTTTCTCCTTTCATAACGCAATACAGCGCTGAAGTTCCAGCCTCTGTAAATTCAGTAGAAGTTTTTGCCTCAGCAAATGACGAAAACGCATCCGTTAAAGTAAACAGAAAAACTCTAGGAAAAGCCGGATCAACTACCAATATTAATGTTACCGTAACAGGAGCGGATAAAAAGTCGAAATTGATATATGTGATATCTGTAAAAAGAAGTGATAAAGATTCTGATACCTCATCATCAAGCTCTAAATCATCCAAGACATCCGGTTCCTCTAAAAATTCCCCATCTTCAAAATCATCAACCTCAAATAAGACATCATCAACCAAAAGCTCTCCTAAAAATTCCGGACAAACTATCAGTTCAAGTAATCCAAACTATATAACTAAAAACATAACAAATGAATCATCCGATTTAAGTTTAAAAGACAATAATATGCCCGCATTCATACTCGGAATCGCATCCATCACTTTGCCAATCGTGGGATATTTCATATATAAAAATAAATTTAAATCTAAAAAGTAACTTTTAAGTTCCTTATCTATGTTTATTGTATAGTATTTTGGAAACAATAGAAGAAACTCTTTAATAAGGAATGATTTAATGGAGATTCTTCAAATATTGCTCACGTCTCTAGGCTCTATAATTGCTTTATTTATATTAACTAAAATAATGGGAAACCGACAAATGTCAGAGTTAAGCATGTTCGATTATGTAAATGGTATAACCATCGGTTCTATAGCAGCAGAAATGGCTACCTCGCTTGAGAATGACTTTTTGAAACCCTTGGTTGCAATGATCGTATATACTTTAGTTGCGGTATTAATATCTATTCTTACCTGCAAATCTATAAAATTGAGAAAAATTTTCACAGGCCGTCCCTTAGTACTTTATGAAAATCATAAAATATATAAAAAGAACCTAAAAAAAGCACGTCTTGATATAAGCGAAATGCTCACTCAATGCCGGACAAGTGGTTATTTTGACCTTGCTAATATTGATACTATAATAATGGAATCAAACGGCAAACTAAGTATTATTCCTGTATCATCACAACGTCCGGTTAATCCTCAGGATCTTAATATACAACCAACTCAAGAAAAAATAGTGGCAAATATAATACAAGATGGCACTATTTTAGAAGAAAATTTAAAATTAATTGGTAAAGATAATACTTGGTTGAAAAATGAGTTATCTAAACTTGGAGCAAGTGATATTAAAGATATTTTTCTTGCAACGTGCGACTCAAACAATAAATTAAATATATATAAGCAGATTAATAAGAAAAAAGATCTCGACTTATTTGATTAACACTTTATAGTAATTATAGTCCATATGCTTATAAACATCGATAAAGCATATGGACTATCTCTTTATCACCACTTAAAACAATATTTGACAAAATATTTAGATTATATTATCATAGTTAATAGTGTCGATTTTATACTTCAAATTATATTTCTTCAAAAATATAATTGTATTTTAATAACCACCGAATATTACTTTCAGACACTGTTATCTATATTTAAACTAATTTACAAAGGAGTTGAAATACTAAGCCATTAAGAATTTCAGATTAGTGGTAATGTCAAAAGTATGGAAAACAATTCAACTGTAAAAACTAGCAAAAAGTCATTTTTAGTCAGAATTTTTGCTGAAAATGATCCTAAACCAACAATTAAGGATCAAGAAAAAGTCAGTAAAAAATATAAGTGGCTACAACCGGCAATATTTATTGCACTTTATCTTCTATATTTTTCTTCATATTTAGGTAGAAAACAACTTGCTATTGGATTTAACGGAGCACCTGGAAACGATAGCATGGGAATAGAAGCAATATTCAATTTAGGTACAGAAATTTATTCTACGCTTGGCATGATATATTACTTCTGCTATGCTATAGGCAAATTCTTGGGTGGTGTCCTTGCCGATAAAGCAAATGTTCGAGTTTGTTTGCCTTTGTCTGTTGCAGTTTCTTCAATGTTCCCTTTAGGCATAGTTTTAGCATGTAATTTATTTTCAAACGGTTCAGTTTCACAATCATGTATGATTGCAATTATGTACATCTCATGGGGACTATCTGGATTTATTCAAGCAGCATCTTTCCCAATGTGCGGAAAAACACTTACATTCTGGTACTCAAATAATAACAGAGCTAAAATTTGGTCTTTCTGGTCAACTTCACATGAACTTGGTTCTGCCGCTTCATTAGGATTGGCAACATATTTAGTTACATATCTAAACTGGCAAGCAGTATTTTATATCCCTGCTTTAATTTCAGTATCTGTTGCAGTAGTAGCATTCTTCCTATTAAGAGATAAGCCTGTTACATTAGGCCTACCTAATGTAGAAGAATATGCAGGTACTGCTGCTGCTAAAATTGAAAAAGAAGTTGAGGAAGAAGAAGACACAAGAACTCAATGGCAAGTATTTAAACAAGAAATTCTTAGAAGTAAAACAATTTGGATTTTAAGTTTAGCATTTATAAGTGTTTATATTATGAGAGTAGGTCCAACGGACTGGCTACCTAAAATGCTCGAAAATGACTCTCTTGGAGCAGTTAAGTCTATAATTGTTCCAGCATGCGGATGTTTAGGTACACTATCGATACCTTGGGTATCTGAAAAAATATTCGGTGGAAGACGTGCTCCGGCAATATTTGTATATTTCTTAGTAGCTACATTATGTTTTATAGGACTCAGATTAATTTGTGTTGTAGAACCAGGTGTCGCACCAATAATACCATTAGAAGAACATGTTTCTGATACTATTCAAATAATTTTGTATGGTTTATTAGGTATCGCTACATATGGTCCATTAGTTATGATTGGTGGCGTTGCTGCTATCGAATCCGCTTCAAAAAGAGTTGCCGCTGCTGCAACAGGATTTACAGGGGCTATGGGATATGTTGGAGCTATCCTCATGTCATACTTAGGAAGATATAGAGCTCAACTTGGTAATGAATTTATTTATCATGTTTGGATTATCTCCGGAATAGTGGCTATGATTTTAATATTATTATTATGGAACCAAAAAGCTAACAAAGAATATTCACATTAAAATATTTATTAAAAAACCCTCGGTTATACCGGGGGGGTTTTTGCTATACAAAAAATCATAATCATTCACTTTAAGACGAATGATTATGATTTTTTTAGGTTACGTTAAAATTTAACTTATAAGTTGCTCTCGCAGATGCTTTAACAAAACCTTTTCTCTCCTTGAAACCTGCACCTGCGTCATTCCAAGTGTTTTTCCGGCAACAGTCTGAGTTTGATTTTTAAAAAATCTTAGAACTATTAACGAGCGATCTTTCTCATTCATTTGTTCTATTACCTGTTTTAGTGCAAGCCTTTCCGAAATTTTTTCATCATATGATTCTACAGGAATATCTATTTGTGATTCCCCATCGTCGCAATCTGCTGTAAGTGACAGAGGCACTCTTGATGCATTTAATGCCAAGGCTGCATTAGCGGCATCAACTCCCAACATATCTGCTAACTCATTTATTGTCGGTTCTCTGCCCTCTTTAGAGGAAAACTCAGCACATTTTCTTCCCGCTTTTAGTGAAAGCTCCTTTAAGGCTCGTCCCACTTTAACTGTTCCTCCATCACGGAATAACCTCTTTATTTCTCCCAATATTACTGGTACAGCGTAAGTTGAAAGTTTAAACCCCTTACTTTCATCAAAAGAGTCGATAGCTTTTATCAAACCAATACATCCCGCTTGATACAAATCATCGTAGTCTATACCTCTACCCTTAAACCTTTTAACACAGGCATGAACTAATCCAAGATTATTGTTTATTATATCATCTCTATTGTCCATTGGTATGTAACCTACGGATAATATTTTTTTCTAAAACTATAGTTGTGCCTTTTTGCTTTTTAGAAGTAACTTTCACCTTATCCATAAAACTTTGCATAACTGCAAACCCTAGTCCTGCCCGTTCTGATCCTCCTGTTGTAAAAAGTGGTTCCATTGCTTGATTTATATTTTCTATACCGCATCCTTTATCACGTACTTTAATACTGACCTTTCCACTCTCAAAAATTTTCACAGATATGTATATTGTTCCTATAGTGTCCTTATAGGCATGTACTATACAATTAGTTACCGCTTCTGATACAGCGGTCTTTATATCGGCAAGCTCATCGATCGTTGGATCTAATTGAGATACGAATGCCGAAACCGTTGCTCTGGCAAAACTTTCATTTGCTGATCTACTTATAAAGTTTACATTCATCTCATTAATGGCTTTCATTTTTATCACTGCTTTCTTCTAAAACTCCTAAAGCGCCCAGTCCGGACAACTTCACTACCCTTTCAATATGCCTTGGCATATTAATAACCTTTAACTTTCCGCCCTTTAGTGCCATATTTTTGTATCTACCCATAATAAGTCCTATACCTGAGCTGTCCATAAACTGCACAGAGGAAAAGTCCAATTTCAAGATTGACGGATTTTTTCTTTCAATAGCTAGGTCTATATCTTCTCTCATGTTTCTTGCAGTATGATGGTCAATGTCACCTTCAAGCAAGGCTATTACTTCATGCCCTTTAGATATTATTTGTATACTCATAACTACCCTCCGATTATTACATATAAAAAATCCCTGCACATTAAGAATAACGGACAGGGCATGAGTTATTTGGGCGAAAAATGTCTTATATGATTTTACTTATTATTTTTTCTCTTATTTCTCCTGCTAAATATAGTGAACCAAAAACTATTAAATTAGATTCTTCTTTATTAACAAAATCCATAGCCATATTCAATGCTTCATCGATACTGTTAGAATAATATACATTTGGAAAATATGACTTTGCAATATTAGCAAGTTCTTTTGAACCAATCGCACGGCTATTACTTATATCTACCGTTATAACCTTCTTAAAACAACTCGACAAAATAGATAATGATGACTCAATGTCCTTATCTTTAAGCATACCAACTATTGCAACATTATTTTGAAATGGAATTATTTCGCCAATTGTCTCTTTTAACGCTAAAATAGAGTCAGGATTATGCGATCCATCTAATATAACTAGAGGATCTAATGACACAACTTCCATTCTGGCCGGAAATTTTACCTTTTTAAGGCCTTTTTTTATACAATCAATATTTATATCTATTCCTGCATATTTAAGACTATATATTGTTTCTATAGCCGTAATAGCATTTTTTATTTGATGTCTCCCAAGTAAGCTTATAGAAAACAAATCTCCTTTATATGTAAAATTACTTCCTGATAACGCTACTGATACATCCTCCACCGCTTCCAGATTTGGAATAACCAAATTGTTTTTCCTTTTCTCTGCGACATCTTCGATTACTTCTAAGGCTTCCCTTTCTTGATCAGGGTATACCACAGTAACAGAGTTTTCTTTTATTATTCCCGCTTTTTCATACGCTATCTTAGATAGTGTATCCCCTAAAATCTTGGTATGGTCAAGTGCTATATGAGTTATAACTGAAGCAAGAGGCGATTCTATCACATTAGTAGCATCAAATCTTCCACCCAATCCTGTTTCCAACACAACTATATCACAATTCTGATTACTAAAATACATTAGTGCAATCGTTGTTATAAGCTCAAATTCAGTTATAATTTCACCATCATTTTTCATTTGCTCAACAAACACATTTACATAATCCAATGTTTCCTCTAAACTTTTTTCGGATATCATTTCTCCATTTACTTGTATTCTTTCTCTAAAGTTTGTAACAAACGGAGATATATATAACCCTACCTTATAGCCACTTTCTCTTAATATAGACGAAATAAATGAGCTTATGGAACCTTTACCATTAGTACCCGCTATATGTATACATTTAAGATTTTTCTGAGGATTTCCTATTAAATTTAATAACTTCTCTATCCTTTCAAGGCCCGGCCTTATACCAAACTTTAAAAAAGAATTTATCGTTTCAGATGCAGAATTATTACTCATCTCTAATTCTCCTTTATAATAAAAGAGCACTGATAAACAGTGCCCCATTATATGCTTTACTTTAAATTATCTATTGCTGCGTTTAACATGTCAATTTTATCTTGAAGCTTTTTAGCATCCTCTTTTACTTTAGCTATTACATCATCAGGTGCTTTACTTAAAAATCCTTGGTTATTAAGTTTATTTTGGCATTGGCTAAGTTTCTTACTCGCAGAGTCAAATTCTTTTTTTAACCTTGCAAGCTCTTCTTTTCTATCAATAAGCTCATCCATAGGTATATATATCTTTGCGTCACTTGTAATAATAGTAACAGCAGAAGGCATATCAAAATCATCTGATATTTCAACACCATTTGCATAAGCAAGTCTTTCAATAAATGGTATTCCTTTAACAAATACATCCTTATTTCGGCAAGCTATATAAAGCTTTGCTTTTTTAGATGGAGGAACATTCATCTCACTTCTACGATTTCTAATAGCTTTAATCGCAGACATGATAATTTCCATTTCTTTTTTAGCTTCCGGATATGAGCATTCGTCGGAATATTCAGGATATTTAGAAACCATGATAGATTCGCCATCATGCGGCAATGTCTGCCATATTTCTTCGGTTATAAACGGCATAAACGGATGAAGAAGTTTTAGAGTATTACTTAAAATATAAACAAGTATCTGTCTTGTATTCTGAGCAACTTCTACTCCTTTTTGCATTCTTATTTTAGCAATTTCTATATACCAATCGCAGAATTTGTCCCATATAAAATCATATAGCTTTGAAATTGCTACACCAAGCTCATAATTTTCAAGATTATCTGTAACTTCCTTGGCAACATCATTAAATTCATTTATTATCCACTTATCTTCCAAGTTAAGATTTGCAGGTAGTTCATTTTTGACATCGAAATCATCTATATTCATATGTATAAATCTCGAAGCATTCCATATCTTGTTAGCAAAGTTTCTGCTTGCACTAACCTTATCGTCTGAAAAACGCATATCATTTCCTGGGCTATTACCTGTAGCAAGGGTAAATCTTAATGCATCAGCACCAAATTGGTCTATAATCTCAAGCGGGTCTATACCATTTCCAAGAGATTTGGACATTTTTCTTCCTTGTGCATCTCTTACCAAGCCATGGATAAATACTGTTTTAAATGGAACCTCACCCATATGCTCTATTGATGAGAATATCATCCTTGCAACCCAGAAGAATATTATATCATAGCCTGTTACTAATGTATCTGTCGGATAAAAATACTCAAGCTCCGGTGTTTTCTTTGGCCATCCCAAGGTAGAAAACGGCCACAAAGCTGAGGAGAACCATGTATCCAAGGTATCTTCATCCTGATGAACATTAGTTGAACCACATTTAGGACACTTTTCGACCTTATCTTTAGCTACAACCATTTCGCCACAATCTTCACAATAATAAGCCGGTATACGGTGACCCCACCAAAGTTGTCTTGATATACACCAGTCTTTTATATTTTCCATCCAATGGAAATATATCTTCGAAAATCTATCTGGAATAAAGTTTACTTTATTATCTCGTACTTCTTTGATTGCAGGCTCAGCAAGGGGCTCCATCTTTACAAACCACTGTTTAGAAACTCTCGGTTCAACTGTTTCTGAGCAACGATAACATGTACCAACATTATGCTTAATAGGCTCTATCTTAACTAAATAGCCACCTTCTTGTAAATCCTTAACTATTTGTTTTCTTGCCTCATAGCGGTCTAAGCCTTTATATTTTCCCGCTCTTTCATTCATAACAGCATTTTCATCTATTACTGTAATAACTTCCAAGTTATGTCTTAGTCCAACCTCAAAGTCGTTTGGATCATGTGCCGGTGTAATCTTAACTACACCTGTACCAAAATCCTGTTCTACATAATTATCAGCAACAATCGGTATTTCTCTACCAACAAGCGGTAAAACAACAGTCTTACCAACTAAGTTCTTGTACCTTTCATCTTCCGGATGAACAGCCACGGCAGTATCGCCAAGCAAGGTTTCCGGACGTGTTGTTGCTAATTCTAAATATCCGCTTCCGTCTGAAAGAGGATATCTTAGATGCCAAAATTCGCCATCTTTTTCAGCAAATTCTACCTCAGCATCGGAAATAGAAGTTTTACACTTAGGGCACCAGTTTATAATTCTTTCTCCTCTATAAATCAAACCCTTTTCATAAAGCTTAACAAATACTTCTTTAACAGCTTCAGAACACCCTTCATCTAATGTAAAGCGTTCTCTATCCCAATCGCAAGAACATCCCAATTTCTTTAACTGATCAATAATTCTGGAACCATATTTATTTTTCCAATCCCAGGCTCTTTCAAGAAAACGATCTCGACCTAAGTCTTCTTTACTAAGCCCTTCTTTTTTCATCGCTTCAACTATTTTTGCTTCTGTTGCAATCGAGGCATGGTCTGTCCCCGGAATCCACAAAGCAGAATAGCCTTGCATTCTTTTAAATCTAATTAGTATATCTTGTATTGTTTCATCAAGTGCATGACCCATATGAAGTTGGCCTGTAATATTTGGTGGTGGAATTACAATAGTATAAGGTTTTTTATTCTCATCAACTTCTGCATGGAAATACTTACCATTTAACCAAAACTCATAGATCCTATCTTCTACCTCTTTAGGATCATATGTTTTTGCAAGTTCTTTCTTCATTTTACTTATTTCCCCCAATTTTAAGAACTTTGATATTTAACATTTTACATTTTAGTATCTCACAAAGATAATAGAATGTCAAATAGCCTGAACACCATAAGCCTACAAGTTTATATATTTATATATTTTTCTAAGTTGAAATTATAAATAATGTGTGTTATAATAGACGATAGATTTAGTTAGCTGAATTTATTATGCGAATATAATTTGTTAAATAATTATCAATTTCAAAGATAAGGTGAGTTTTTACGTATAATCTTAAATTATTTAACCATCTTACTTTATCCTAACATTAACTAAATTCGATAAAATGCTTTTTATTATGAAAAGGAGAATTGTAATGGAGCAAAAAATACGTGATATTGTAGATAACGTTGAAACCTTAGAAATGTCTATAGCTCGTGTTCGTGAGGCGCAAAAAAAGTTTGCCACATACACTCAAGAACAAGTAGATGAAATATTCTTAGCTGCTGCGTTGGCTGCAAACAAGGCAAGAATACCTTTAGCAAAACTTGCTGTTGAAGAAACAGGTATGGGCATTGTTGAAGATAAGGTTATAAAAAACCATTATGCATCAGAGTATATTTATAATGCCTATAGGCATACAAAAACTTGCGGTGTTATCGAAGAAGATAAGGCCTACGGAATGAAGAAAATAGCTGAACCTCTTGGTATTATTGCAGCAGTTATTCCAACAACTAATCCAACATCTACTGCTATTTTTAAATGCTTGCTAGCACTTAAAACCAGAAACGGTATAATCATTTCCCCTCACCCAAGAGCAAAAAAGAGCACAATTGCTGCTGCTAAACTTGTTTTAGAAGCCGCTGTTTCTGCTGGAGCTCCTGAGGAAATAATCAGCTGGATTGATGTTCCAAGCCTAGAAATGACAAACTTACTTATGAGCGAATCAGATATTATTCTCGCAACAGGTGGCCCTGGAATGGTAAAGGCTGCATATTCGAGCGGAAAGCCTGCATTGGGAGTTGGCGCAGGAAATACCCCTGCAATAATAGATGATACTGCAGATATCCTATTAGCAGTAAACTCTATTATTCACTCAAAAACTTTCGATAACGGTATGATATGTGCTTCAGAACAATCTGTTATTGTTCTTGATAGTATCTACGACCAAGTAAAAGCTGAATTTAAAAATAGAGGTTGTTACTTCTTAAATGAAGAAGAAACAGAAAAGGTTAGAAAAACTATAATTATTAACAATGCTTTAAATGCAAAAATTGTTGGTCAGTCTGCTTACAAAATTGCAAGTCTAGCAGATGTTAAAGTTCCTGAAAACACCAAAATTTTAATCGGTGAAGTTGAAAGCGTAGATATTTCAGAAGAATTCGCTCATGAAAAACTATCCCCTGTATTAGCTATGTATCATGCTAAAGATTTCGACAGTGCTGTTGAAAAGGCAGAACAACTTATTGCAGATGGTGGATACGGTCATACATCTTCTCTATATATAAACGCTATTTCTGAGAAGTCTAAAATTGACACATTTACTTCACATATGAAAACCTGTCGTATACTAATAAATACACCATCTTCTCAAGGTGGAATAGGAGATCTTTATAACTTTAAGCTCGCACCATCTCTTACACTCGGATGCGGATCTTGGGGCGGAAACTCTGTTTCTGAAAATGTAGGAGTAAAACACCTTATTAACATTAAAACCGTAGCTGAAAGAAGGGAAAATATGTTGTGGTTTAGAGCACCTGAAAAGGTCTACTTAAAGAAGGGTTGCTTACCTGTAGCACTTGATGAATTAAAAAATGTTATGAATAAAAAGAAGGCGTTTATTGTAACCGATAGCTTCTTATATAAAAATGGCTACACTAAACCTATAACTGATAAGCTTGACGAAATGAAGATTACACATGCTACATTTTTCGATGTTGAGCCGGATCCGACACTTGCATGTGCAAAAGAAGGCGCAAAACAAATGTCTGCATTTAATCCGGACTGCATAATAGCTTTAGGTGGTGGTTCCGCTATGGACGCTGCTAAGATTATGTGGGTTATGTATGAACATCCTGAAGTTGACTTTATGGATATGGCTATGCGTTTCTCTGATATTCGTAAACGTATCTATACATTCCCTAAAATGGGCGAAAAAGCATACTTCATTGCAATTCCTACTTCTGCCGGCACCGGATCTGAAGTTACTCCTTTTGCTGTTATTACAGACGAACAATCAGGAGTAAAATATCCTCTAGCAGATTATGAACTTTTACCTGATATGGCTATTATAGATACTGATTTCCATATGTCAGCACCTAAAGGGCTTACTGCTGCTTCCGGTATCGATGCAGTTACTCATGGTCTTGAAGCTTATGCTTCTATGCTTGCAACTGAATATACAGATGGTCTAGCCTTAAAATCACTAAAAACAATATTTAAATACCTACCTTCTGCTTATGACAATGGCCAAACAGATGTTGTTGCAAGAGAAAAAATGGCTAATGCTGCAACTATGGCCGGTATGGCTTTTGCTAATGCTTTCTTGGGAGTTTGCCACTCCATGGCACATAAACTTGGAGCATTCTATCATATACCTCATGGTATTGCAAACGCTTTAATGATTGAACATGTTTTAAGGTTTAATGCAAGCGAAGTTCCAAATAAAATGGGTACCTTCCCTCAATACGACCATCCGCACACATTAGAAAGATATGCTGAAGTTTCAGATTACCTAAACTTAGGTGGAAACTCCAACGAAGAAAAACTTGAAAACCTAATTAAGGCTATTAATGACCTAAAAGAACGTGTTGGAATCAAACCAACAATTAAGGACTATAACATTGATGAACAAGATTTCCTAGCAAGGCTTGATGAGATGTCTGAACAAGCATTCGATGATCAATGCACAGGAGCTAATCCACGTTACCCGTTAATAAGCGAAATTAAACAAATGTATTTAAATGCTTACTATGGTAAATAAGGAGGAAATAATAGATGAATTTAGATAATGTTATTGCAGTAAGAGAACACAAAAAAGTTTACCAGGATGGTAACAACGCCATAAAAATTTTTGATAGCTTTTACTCTAAGTCTGATATTTTAAATGAGGCACTAAATCAGTCTAGGATTGAAGAAACCGGATTACTAATTCCAAAGGTTAAAGAAGTTGGAATAATCGGTGAAAAATGGGCAATTGTATCTGATTTTATAAAAGGCAAAACCTTAGCACAAATTATGAAAGAAAACCCTAATGACTTTGATAAAAATCTCGAAAAATTCGTCGACTTGCAAATCTATATTCACACTAAAAAATCTCCTTTATTAAATAAACTTAAAGATAAAATGAATCGAAAAATCAATCAAGCTGATATTGATTCAGATAATCGATATGAACTATGCACAAGGCTCGAAGCTATGCCTAAGCATGATAAAGTTTGCCACGGCGACTTTAATCCAAGTAATATTATTATCACCGATAATGGCGATGCTTATATTCTTGACTGGTCTCATGCAACTCAAGGAAATGCTTCCGCTGACGTTGCAATTACATATTTGCAATTTTGTTTAAATGACCAAAAAGAAGTTGCAAATAGATATTTAGACTTGTTCTGTAATAAAACTAATACAGAAAAGTCTTATGTTCAAAAATGGTTCCCGATTGTAGCTGCTTCTCAATCAGTTAAGGGTAAACCTGAAGAAAGAGATTTTCTTTTAAAATGGGTAAATATTTTTGATTATCAATAAGAACTTATTTTAAATTTAAGTTATAAAAATATCCCTTCGGAATAATCTTCCGAGGGGATATTTATTTGCATATAATAATCTATTTGCGTATTAACTTTTTTATGTTTTTCTTTTCATTTTCTGCAACTCTTCTCGATTCTATGATCTTTCGAATAGCTTTATTATAAGTAAAACCATCTAACTGTGAGTTTTTTAAATATTCTATAGTCAAATCCTTAAATTTAACATACGAAACAGATATAAGCCATGCTACACCCATTTTTACATAATAATCATCGCAATGTATATTATCGCATAAGTTCAAAACCTGCTTAATATATTGAGGAACAATGTAGTAATCTAGCATTAACACTACTGCAAAACGTATTCTCCAGGGATTTTTTGAGCTAAGACATTCCTGAATATATTCCCAAAATTTATCGGGGTATTTCTTAACAATTTTTAAGCTACTACAAAACAGATCACACAAGGACCAGTTATCTATATCATCTATGTATTCATCAATCATGTGTAGTATATACCAATAATCAGAACGTATATTAGAAATTACAAATCCTCTTAGTAAAACCTCCTCATAATATTCCTTTTTACTAAACTTTATAAATCCTTCTTTATCACCCTTTGCAATATCTTTTGCGTATGATTTCATAATCGGTGTTCTTATACCCATAAATTCTCGTTTAGAATAGATAAGTCTTTTACTAAAATTTATAAACCCATCATCTTTTTGTTTCTTTAGATTATCTATAAATTCCCTATAAGTATTTTCATTCCACACTACTTGTCCTAAATCTACCATATATTCTCCTTACAGAATAGAATCAACCTTGTTTGGTTGCAGACAATCTCTCATTAAGATTATAATCTTCTGCCAATCCTCTACGATATAGATTAAACAAATATACCTGTTTTTCAGCTTCGCTAAGTCCTTTCATTTTGCCCCATCCGCGGCTTTCTGCTTCCTTTTCTATATCTTTTTCTAAGGCTAATACTTGATTTACTTCATCTTTCTTAAAATATGTAGATAAATAATCTTTATAATCATTATAAGTTGCACTAGCATTTCCGCACATATTTACTGTTCGTTGAGTATTTACACACGCATAATTATAATATACAACCAATTTTAAAAAAAACAAGTCCCTGTCTCTTTCTTCCTTGTTATCTGGAAATATAAGTTTCAAAACCGGGTTTTCTTTCAAATTATCTTCAAATTCTCCCTTGCACTTATCAAAACTTGGATGACTTGTGCTTTTTAAACCAAAGAGCTGACCTATATCTTGAGCAAAACCCATATCAGTTCTAAGACTATCTGATCTTGTTGCAATGTCAAATGGATGCAATTGATATAAATATTTGCCATATTTATCATACAATCTTTTATATTGATTATATATTACCTCTTTATATTGGATAATACCGATTACATTTTGTCGTTCATCATCATTTTTTAAATCATCCATTGATATCAATTTCTTATTACCTGAATCTGCTTTTAACTCTTGTCCCTTTTCTTCATTATATTCGTCGCCAGCTAACAGGTTATCAAATATTATCTTCAAGTTCTGCACACTTTTTCGAGTATTTTTAATTGTTTCGTCATTTGTTGTATCCGTATTACCACCTATGTCAGCATCGAACAAATGATTACTAAAAGCCCATATCCTATTAATACTAAGGCCATCAAATTTATACCAATTACCTATATGAGCCTCTCTACCATGTTTATTTTTAAGTTCTTTTTCAATACTTTCAATAACAGCATTTTCATCTTCTGTATATGAGCTATCTAATCCTGGAGTTATTCTATCGTGTATCCAATCTTCAAAATATAGCCTTTTATAAATGTTATCTATATCTTGACCATTGTTAAAGTTTGTTCCGCCATATATAGGTATATTTTCTTCTGCATATTTTTTATTTCTGTTCAGCATTCTTTCTTTTGAGTCGTTATCAACCGCAAACATCGGAATTATATCATTAACACTTTCCGTATCAAGTTCCTTTAATAACTTTAACTTATTTGCCTCCAACTCATTTAACAAATCATATAATGCGTTTATAAGCCTATATCGTTTTCTACCAACAGAAGTCCATCTAAATCCACTGTGAGTACTTAGATATCTCCTGCATTTTTCCTTCAAAGTTTCATATAATATAAATCTATCATGATCTAATTTCTCTTTATCACTGTAAGTATTCTTCGAATAATAATCCTCAAAATTATTTAGAGCTATAAGTCCATTAATAACATCATTATAATCCCGAGAATTAGACTTACTCCACCATTTTTTCGTACTTGAAAGTTGGTTATAATAATATGATATAGCGCCATTTTGAGATGTCTCTGTCTCTTTTTTATTGTTGTCATGATTCACTTGCTCCTGCATAAATATACTCCTTTAGAATTAATAATATGCAAAGTTAACTTCATAAAAATTAGTATTTAACAAAATTATTACATTGAAATTATTTCTTCACCCTAGAATACAACCGTGTTCATTGACCATGCTTTTATTTATTAATATTTTTAGATCACCGATAGACTTATATTAATATCATATATATTTTCATAATAGTATTGATTACCTAACACCCTTCCCAAGATTAAAATTTCTACCCTTAGTACCTCCATGTTGTATTAATTCACATTCTAATTTAATAACTCACGTAACCCTTGTATAAGTTCATATCGTTCAAAGATAGTTGCCGTTTTTCTGCAACATTCCTTATTTTTAGACAAATAACTATCACAATTATCTTGTAAAGATTTAATACAAAGTTCAATATTGTGCTTTGAAATGTAATCTCTTTCATCTTTTTCATCTTCTAATAACAGTGTTAGCGCTTGAAGTTCTCTAAGCAACATCCGATAATATTCGTAACCTTCATCGTTATCCTTAAGATCTTTTGTTTCATTAAGACTGTTATAATAATCTGATATAGTAATATTATTTGCTTTTATTGGTGGAGTCCGTAATCTATCATCAAGATTAAAATCCTTTTCTAAACCTCTAAGCCATAGGCTATCTAAATATTTCCTTTTATCTAATCCACTTAGCCCTTTCATTTTTCCTAAACCGTACTTTTTAGCACTGTCTTCAATCGGCTTCTCTAACTCTATTAATTTATTCACTTCTTCTTTATTAAAACACCCAACAAATACTTCATCTATGCTATATTTGCCATTATTAGCTAATCCATTAGTTAACATAAGCTTCAGGTTTGTAAACAAGTAGTTGTAATATACAGCTAGTCTTAAAAGGAATAGATCCTCTTCTCTTTTTTCTTCCGGAAATATAAGTTTTAAAATAGGCTTATTCTTTAATGCATTCTCAAACTCTGCTTTGCAGCTTTCAAAATCATCATTAGTTATAGATTCCATTCCAAAATATTGAATTACATCCTGAGCAAATATACTATCTGACTCAAAATTATCCATCCTTGCTAAAGCATCTAAAGGATGTAATTGATACAAATACTTACCGTATTTTTGATATATATATTTATACTGATTGCGTATTACTTCTTTATATTGTAGTATACCTTCTAAATTTTTCTTTTCAATATCATTTAATTTATCTATACTCTCTATATTTGGAGACTCAACTTTATTCTTGTCATAGTCATTTCCTTCCAACAAATTTTTAAATATAATTTTCATATTATTTATATTTTTCTTCTCATCTTTATCCATATGAAAACCTTTAGCTGTATAAGCGGCAAGTGCCCTTGATACCAAAAGTCCATCGCTAATTATAAATTTATTACCTATATGAAACTTATACGATTGTTCTCCATTAGCATTAGATATTGTTTTATCGTGAACATATTTTTCAATGTCACCTATTTCACTACTTTTAATATCTTCAGTATCTTTTTGTAGTATTAAGTCTTTCGATAACTTTTCATATACCCCGTTCTCACCAAGTAAAGAAGTCCGACTTTTTTTGAAAGCATTGTTTCTTTCAATAATTTTATTTTTTGAACTTTCTTTGTTATCAGTTACAAAATATGGGATTTTATTGGAAATATTATTATCCATTACACGTAAATCATAAAAATCTCTGTTTATTAAGTTGCGTAAGCCGTATATAAGATTATATCGTTCAACAGTAACTGTAGTTTTCATATAACAACGTTTATTATTAACTAGATAATTATCACATTCTTCTCTCAACCTTTTATAGTCATTAAGTTCATCTTTTTTACTTTCTATTAAATTTATTAACTCTTTAGACTTTGCTAATAATCCTTTGTAACTTTCGTAACCGTCGTCACCCTTAAGATCTTTTGTTTCATTAAGACTGTTATAATAATCTAATAGAGTTCTCTCTTTACCTATACTTAATAATCTATCACCAATGTCAAATTCTTTGTCTAAGCCGCGGCGATGTAAATTTAAAAAATATACTTGTTTTTCCGGTTCACTAAGGCCCTTCATTTCTCCCAAACCATACTTCTGAGCATCCCTTTCTATATCTTTTTCTAAGGCTACATTTGCGTCTACAAAATCTCTTGCAAAAATCTCTTTAAGATCAGTATCATATTTACCAGGGGTTGAGCTAAACGCCTCAAGCCTCATAAAGAAATCGTTATAATATACTGCTAGTTTTACAAAGAATAAGTCCCTCTCTCTGTCCTCTTCCGGAAAGATAAACTTCAAAATCGGATTTTGTCTTAAGTTATCTTCAAAATCTATTTTACAATCTTTAAAGTTATTATGTTTTAAATCAAAATACTGATCCATATCTTGTGCAATTATAATATCTTGTCTAAAGTTATCTGATCTTGAAAGGATATCAGCCGGGTGCAATTGATATAAATATTTACCATATTTTTTGTATATATATTCGTAATGTTTATACATTACTTCTTTATACTGCCTCATGCCCTCTAAATGCCTTTTTTCGTTTTCATCTAATTCGTCATCGCTTTTTATATCTTGAGATTTGGCATTTTTATCATCATATACTTTATCTCCCGCCAACAGATTGTTAAATATAGCCTCCATATGCTCCAAGTTTTTTCTTTCATCTTCATCCATATGAAAACCTTTAGCATGACGTGTAGTAAACATTCTTGCTATGCTAAGACCACTAATAAAGAATCTATTGCCTATATGAATATCCATATTAGCATTTTTATTTTTTTCATTCACTTCATCAATCCTATTTTTAATACGGTCTATAACGGCATGATCACTCTTTTCATATAAATTCTTCCTTAATTCTTCATTCTTACCGTGTTCTTTTTCCTCTTTAGAATATTCGGCCCAACCATCATCATAGGTGTCATCTAAAATCTCATTTTGATATATAAATGCCGTATCACTAATTTTTTGTCTAATATAATCTAAAAAACCACCCTCACCATATATATGACTATTTGCAAATACTCTATTTTGCGTTTGAAGGTACTCTTCATTTTCTTCATTATTTACAAAATATGGAATGCTATTAAGAATTCGCATTTGACCTATTTTTTTCCTATTTATGGCACCGTCCAATAATTTAGATAATTCAGATATAAGTTTATATCGCTTTTTACCAACACGTGTCCATTTATAACCACTGTGACTATCTAAATACTTTTCGCACTTTTCTTTTAACTTTTCCTCCCACAAAATTTTATAATAATTTAGTCTACCACTCTGAGAAACGTCTTCATAGCTGAGCAGATGGTTTAGTTCTTTAAGATCACTAATTACTGCTATGTAATCATTAGAATTAGTCTTACTCCACCACTTTTTTGTGCTTGAAAGTTGGTCATAATAATCAAATGTATCTAATGTCCAAGGTTGATTTGCGTTGACAATTTTATTAGACTTTTTCAATTCATTGTGCATAAAAAACTCCCCTTTAGAATTAACAATATATAAAGTTAACCTTATAAAAATTAGTTTTTAACAAAATTATTTCTTCATTTTAGAATACAACCATACTTAATTAGCTATGCTCTTATAATTATTAATATTTTTGACCAATGATAAACTTATATAGATACCTTCATTTCAAACTTTCTAATCTGAATATACATCTATAGTGTTACTACTTAGTAATTAACCTTTCATAAAGGTTAAATTCCTTATCTAAATTCCTGCATTTTAGGTTCAACAAATATACCGCCTTTTCTGATTCATCTAAACCCTGCATTTTACCCCAACCATATTTTATGGCACCGTCCTCTATTTCTTTTTCTAAAGCTATATTTTCATATATAGTCTCTTTTTTAAAAATTTGATTAATATTCGAACCATTTAAATGAGTAAAACGTACAAATATATAGTTATAATATACCGCCATTTTTAGAAAAAGTAAATCCTTATCCTTAGACTTTTCCGGAAATATATAACACAAAATCGGATTCTTTTTTAAGTTATCCTTAAAATTTTTTTCGCAAGTTTTAAAATCATCACCTTTTAAACCAAAGTATTGGTTTATATCTTGGAGAAGTGAGATGTCTTGCCAAAAACTATCTGTCCTTGAAATAATGTCAATAGGATGCAATTGATATATATATTTACCGTATTTATTATATAGATATTTATAATGACTATACAATACTTCTTTATATTGTAGCATCCCGTCTATATTTTTGCGTTCATTTTCACTCAAATTATCTATTTTATTTTTATCTACAGATTGAGCCTTGTCTACATCATAAGCATCTCCTGCAAGTAAATTATCGAACATAGTCTCTATATACTTAAAGTTCTCCACTTCATTTGCTTGCATATGAAAACCCTTTACATGACGTAATGGAAATATTCTAGATATACCCAGGCCTCTAATATGAAACCTATCACCTATATGAATTTCCATTCCATTTCCTTGGTTTCTTTCATTCGCTACTTCTATCTTTCTCTCAATACGTTTTATAATATCAAGTTCACTATCTTCAGATAATCTGCTCTTCGAGCTCTCATTATCGTTATAGTTGTCTTTTTTTGTAGAATTTTTAACATATGAATTATCTAATTCAGAATTTATAATAATAAAGAACGGATCTCTTCTTCCTTCTTGTGTGAAATAATTATAAAATCCATCCTCGCCATAGATAGATTCATTAGCAAATTTCTCATTTATAACCTTAATTCCTTTTACTTTATTTTCATCATTATCAGATATAAAATACGGAATTGTATTAAGAGTTTGTAATGGACCTAATTTCATCATATTTTTTAACAATTCAAACAATTCAGATATAAGTCTATACCGTTTTTTGCCAACAAATGTCCATCTATATCCTCTATGATTATTTAAGTATTTTTCGTATTTTTCGCATTTTTCTTTTAAGTCATCGTATATTTCACGTTTATCATAATCAGTTAAATCTTGATCATATTCCAAATGGTTTACTATCTTAATCCCATTAATTACATCTAT
This sequence comes from uncultured Eubacteriales bacterium, assembly GCA_934464585.1. GTDB lineage: Bacteria > Bacillota > Clostridia > Oscillospirales > Acutalibacteraceae > CAKSJY01. The sequence goes on along the minus strand of CAKSJY010000010.1, from coordinate 7,389 downwards.
ATAATCCGTAGAATCATACTTACTCCACCACTTTTTTGTTCCGGAAAGTCTATAACAATAGTCTGATATAGAACCTCTTTCAGGCTCTCCAAACCCTCTTTTTTCCCTTTGTAAAATTTCCTGTTCTCTGTTTTTTTCTCTATGTTCGCGATGTAATTGTTCCCAATCAGACATAAAAGCACTTCCCTAGAATCAATAATATACAAAGCTCACTCTATATAAAAATTAATTTCTAAAAAAACTATCCCATTGAGAATTATTTCTTCGTCTTGAAATTTCCTGTGTTGAACTCATGATATCTTCATAATCGTTATTGTTCCTTGCGCTAGTTCTTTTTAAATCTCTAGGTTTAGCAACCCTCTTACCGGTATGTTTACGAAATTTAGCTTTTTTCTGCTTATTTCTTAAGCAATCTACCACTACAAACAATACTCCTAAAGCTCCAGCTGCAATTAATCCGATTCCGGTATATAGCATCCATTTTGCATTTCCCGATGCAGATTGATCTGCATTTTTTATAAAATCAAATGAACCTGTCCCATCTGTATTGTCTAAAGATATATTCCAGTCCTCAGCTGATAGTTCAGGGTCATCAACATTTCCCAAATCCGCAATAAGCGATACTGAAGAATATGGCCTAGACACTGCAGATGATGTTGATGACGGAACATCATAAACATATTGAGATGAAGCCACCGGTTCTTGTGGAACATATTCATCTTCTACATTGTTATAATATATATAGTCAGGTGTGTCATCCTCATCAATGACAACATTATTATTATTTTCTTCGTTATTCACATCATCATCAATATCATTATCTATGTCATTACTTATATCGCTTGATGAAGGAACCGAGCTGGAACTCGGAACAACTGTATCCTGATTTATATACTCATCATCAATAGCAAATATACTTACTCCCAAAGACAGTATTAAAATAAAAGTTGCAATTGATGTTGCAATAAGCTTATTAACATTTTTTTTCACTTTAATGTTCCTCCCATATCTAAAGACATTATAATATAAGTTTATATTACCACACTTGCTCTAACAAATACAAGCGAAAAATCGCAAATATTCGAATAACATGTCAAAAGAACAACTATATACATGATTGTTGTATCATTTAAAAACAAAAAGGCGCTAATCTCTCGCCTAAAATAATAGCGAAAGGTTAGCGTCTTAATCGTAAAACAAAGTATCTTTAAAATAATCTTACATAGATACCAAATTTTTCAATAAAATATTAAAAATAGATCTAAAGTCCATTTCATCAACAGAGTATGCAGCCTCTATATTATATTCAGCTATAACCTCATCATCAAGGCTATATATAATTTTACCCAAGGTCTGACCTTGCTCAACCGGTGCTGTAACTTCCGAATCAATCTGCAACATGTTTGTGATAGCCTTTTCCTTTCCTTTTGGAATCAAGAAACTATTTAATGCATTCGACTTTGTTTCAACAAACTCTTCCATACCATTTAAAACTGGTATTTTAGTATAAGCCTCTTCAGGAACTACCGGCTTATACATATTAAAATTAGCAAATCCATAATCAAGCAAAGCTGCAGCATCCTTAAATCGCTCTTTACCGGTAGCACTTCCTAAAACAACCGCAATAAGACTTAAATCGTCTCTTTTAGCACTCGCTGAAATACAACTACCGGCTTTACTTGTAGTTCCTGTTTTTAATCCCGTTATTCCTTTATAGCTTTTTAAAAGCTTATTTGTGTTTACAAGCTGAGTTTTTCCGTTTCTAAGGTAATCTATCCAAATAGATGTATAATCAAAAATTTTATCATATTTCATTAAGTCTCGAGACATTATCGCTACATCATATGCTGTAGTTACATGGCCATCCTCATCCAAACCATTACAGTTTTTAAAAACAGTATCAACCATTTGAAGTTCTTGAGCCTTTTTATTCATTTCACCAACAAATTCCTCTTCCGATCCTGAAATATATTCTGCCATAGCTACAGCTGCATCATTTGCAGAAGCAACCACAATAGCCTTTATCATATCATCAACAGTCATAGTTTCTCCGGGTTCAAGCCATATATCAGAACCACCCATAGAGGATGCATGTTCACTCGCAGTAACATTATCTTCCATAGATATTTTTCCGCTTTCAATCGCCTGCATAATAAGTATTAATGTCATAACTTTAGTTATAGAAGCACATGGCCTAATGTCATGTGAATTTTTTTCAAATAACACCCTGCCTGTCTTTTCATCCATTAAAACTGCGGATGGAGCCGTTATTTCGTCTCCTGACAAAGCATATACGTTTACATTTACAGACATTGTTAAAATTAAAATCAAAGATATAAATACAGATACTATCTTTTTCAAGTTGTTCATACTTGGCACCTCCGTTGATAATTAAATTAATATGCCAAGACTCGAACAACTATGCAAACAGTTTAATATCTTCCCAAATAGCTTTCAATTTCCCATCTTGTTACTTGGTTTCTATATTCTGTCCATTCATCATGTTTACAAATTACATATTTAAAAAATGCATGACTTCCTAATGTTTGATAAATAAGGCTATCCTTTTTCATCGCACGAAGTGCTCTTGCTAAATTTTGAGGTATATTTTCTATACCCATAGCTTCTCTTTCATTGTCTGTTAGATTAAAAATATTGCTGTCAACCGGAGCCGGTGGCTGCAAGTTTTCTTTTATTCCTTCTAAACCGGCTGCCAAACAAACAGCTAAAACCAAATATGGGTTTGCAGATGGATCCGGATTTCTCAATTCTATTCTGGTACCCTCACCTCTTGCTGCAGGAACTCTTAAAAGAGGACTACGATTACTTGTTGACCAAGCTATATATACAGGAGCCTCAAAGCCGGGAGTCAATCTTTTATATGAATTTACAAGCGGATTAGTAATAGCTGTAAAGCCTTTAGCATGTTTCATAATTCCCGCTATAAAGTTATATGCAATTTTACTTAATCCGTTTGGATCGGACTCGTCATAAAATACATTTTCACCTTCTCTTTCAAGTGACATATTAATATGCATACCCGATCCGGCTTTTCCAAAAATCGGTTTCGGCATAAATGTAGCATGTAAATTATGCTTATCAGCAATAGATTTTACCGCAAGTTTAAATGTCATTATGTTATCAGCTGCAGTTATAGCATCGCTATATTTAAAATCTATTTCGTGTTGTCCAGGTGCACATTCATGATGAGAAGCCTCTATTTCAAAGCCCATATCCTCTAAAGTAAGGCAAATATCTCTTCTTGCTTCTTCGCCTTTATCTACAGGGCCTAATTCAAAATAACTTCCGTTATCTATCGTTTTTGTAGTTGCCTTTCCTTCTTCATCAGTTTGGAAAAGGAAAAATTCACATTCAGGTCCTACATTAAGTGTAAATCCCATTCTTTTAGCTTCTGCAAGAGTCTTTTTTAATATTTCCCTAGGGTCTCCATCAAACGGCTTATTTTCAGGAGTATAAACGTCACAAATAAGTCTTGCAACTTTAGATGGACCCCAAGGGTAAATCATGAATGTATTTAGGTCTGGATGTAAATACATATCAGACTCTTCTATTCTTACAAAACCTTCGATAGATGAACCATCAAACATACATTTATTTTCTAATGCTTTCTCTAATTGACTTCGTGTTATTGCAACATTTTTACAGAAACCAAATATGTCTGTAAATTGAAGCCTTATAAATCTTATATTTTCTTTTTTAATAATTCTAAAAATATCCTCTTTTGTATAAATATTTCCCATATATACCTCCAAATAATTAATTGTTAAATTTTCTATATTGAACTTAATCCTGCCTTATCTGTATCCAGTCGTTTTATATATACACTCTGTAAAAGACCTATGGCAAAATATAAGCATGCTGACGATGATCCTCCCGCACTGAAAAACGGTAAGGTTACTCCCATAACAGGAAGTAAACTTAAACACATTCCAAGATTAAAAATAGCCTGTGATGCAATCATTCCAAAAAATCCTATTGATATATATGACCCTAAAAGGTCGCAAGACTTTGCACCTATATAAATTGTTCTTATAAGAAGCAAAAGTATTAACAAAATAACTAAAATACATCCAATAAATCCAAGTTCCTCACCTGCAACCGAAAATATGAAGTCACTTTCCTGCACAGGAACTGAACCTTGAAGAACCCTTCGCCCGTTAAAAAGACCTTTTCCATATATTTGACCTGAACCTATTGAAATTTTTCCCTGTATCTGCTGAAATCCATCACCAAGTGGGTCTGATTCCGGATTAAACTGATTTATAATCCTATTTTTTTGGTAATCAGCCAAAAGATAGTTCCAAGCAAACGGAATAGCTATTACCATGGTTACTAATAATGCAATAAAATATCTTAATTGCACACCGGCTGCAAATGTCATTGACAAAAACATAAAGAAAAATATTATCGCAGCACCGTCATCACCTTGAAGATGTGTTAATATAACCGGTATAACCGCGTGAACACACAAAAGCATTATGCTTTTAAAAGACTTAATATTACCATTCTCTTTTACTATAGATAAATGCTTTGAAAAAGTAATAATAAAACATATTTTTACAAGCTCTGAAGGCTGAAATGTTATGCCTCCTGGCAATGTAATCCAAGCCTTTGCATTTACACCGGCAGAGCCTTCTATCGTAATTCCAAATATAAGAGTATATACAATTATCAAAACAGAAAACAGAGCTATCCATTTCCAAAATCCTGCTATAACCCTATAATCCGCAGCCGAAAGGACAATTGCTCCTATATATCCTATTATAACCGCGATAAGCTGTGTATTAAAAAAGTTCTCCCCGCCTCTTGAAACACTCCCCAATAAGAGTAAGCTATATACTGAACATAAAATTGTGATCAACCAAAGAAACTTATCGCAATCCTTAATATATCTTTTAACAAAGCTAAAAATTTTAGACAAAGGCAACGCTCTCCTTTTCATAAACCGAATTATTTATATAATTATATTATCATTCCATTTAAAGTTCAAGAAAAAATTGTTCTTAATTCCAACTTTAAATAAAAATAATGCGAAATTAATATTGCAAAGTTTGTTATTACATGGTAAAGTATAATGTAGATATTTAATTGGAGGTGTAAGTTTTGACTGTAATGCAAATAATAATGGGGGCTGTATTGCTCTTATTCTCTATCGCTATTATTTTGGTTGTTCTTCTCCAAGAAGGTCATCAACAAAACTTAGGAGCTATAACAGGTGGCGCAGATACATTCTTTTCAAAAAATAAAGCTCGATCAATTGATTCTTTCCTTTCAAGATGGACAAAGATTATTGCTATCGGATTTTTCCTACTAGTTATTGCAATAAATGCTGGTATGTTCTTTGGATGGTTTAAGTAATAATAAAACCTCACGTTGAGTTTACGTGGGGTTTTTGTGTTTTTATACATTTTATTTACTAAGTTTGACTTTATGTGAAATAATAATTAAAAAGTGGAGGTAAGTAATATGAACAAAGAAATATTAAAGGACAGCATAATCAATATAGTTTCAAATAGTAATTATGCACTCGATGCCGATATTATATTCAAAAAGTCACATTGCAAAGATTTCAACGACTTCGTCAAAGTTGTAACAGAACTAAAAAACGAGGGGAAATTAATATTTACCAAAAACGGTAAAATTGCCTCCAGTTCATCGTCCGGACTCTACCCTGCAAAAATAATTTCTATGTCTCAAGGCTTCTCATTTGCCAAACGTTTAGATAAAGATATAGATGTTCTTATATATAATGAACATCTAAGAGGTGCTATTGTTGGCGATACTGTACTACTATATAAACTCAAAAAATCTGATAAAGGATTTAGTGCCTCTGTTCAAAGGATAACAGAAAAGGTAAACAGAACTCTTACCGGTTATATTAGAAGAGCTCACAAGGGATGTGAACTTATACCTGATGGAGCTTATAGAATTACTATACCTATTAGAAAAGCATCTACACTTGGAGCTAAAAACGGGGATAAAGTCCAGGTCTCACTTTCTCCAGTCACAAGAAGAAATAAATTAACTGCATCTGTTATAAAGGTATACGGCAAATCTGACAGTGCAAAAGTATGTGCTGATGCTATAATTGATGCTTATAAGATACCATCTTTATTTCCTAAAGACGTTATTAATGAAGCACAAAACATTTCGAAACTCGGTATATCAAAAGAAGAACTATCCGGTAGACTCGACTTAAGAAATGAGCTTATATTTACAATAGACGGTGCTGATGCAAAGGATTTAGATGATGCCATATCAGTCAAAAAAACTAATGAGGGATGGGATTTAGGTGTTCATATTGCAGACGTTTCCCACTATGTAAAAGAAAACTCATTACTTGATAAAGAAGCCCATCTAAGGGGTACATCTGTTTATTTTGCTGACAGGGTTATTCCTATGTTGCCTAAAGAACTTTCAAACGGAATCTGCTCTCTAAATGCCGGAGAAGACAAGCTTACATTTTCTTGTCTAATGAAACTTGATAAAAGTGGCCACATTTTATCATATGAATTTAAAAAAACTGTAATCAATTCTAAGGTTAGAGGTGTGTACAGTGAAATAAATGATATATTAGAAAATACAGCAACACCCGCTATACTGGAAAAATATAAGGTAGTGCTGGATTCAATAAAAGATGCAAGTGAACTTGCGGATATTCTTATAAACAATGCAAAAATTCGTGGTAACATGGATCTAGACAGTGTAGAATCAAGGTTTACATTAGACAAAAACGGCATATGCATCAATATATCTAAAAGAGTTTCCGGAAAATCCGAAAAAATGATAGAACAATTTATGATAAGCGCAAATCAATCTGCAGCTATGTATGCTAAAAAAGAAAACATACCATTTGTTTATAGAGTACACGAGGGTCCAAATCCTGAAAGGCTCAATGACTTATCAAATCTTATAAGCATACTTGGATTTAAAAACTATAAAATCAAACCGGGAATGTCTGCTTTAGATTTTGCACAAATAATAGAGAAGTCTAAATCCGGACAATTTTCGGCTATCATATCTAATCAAATTTTGCGTTCAATGTCAAAAGCGAAATATTCCAGTTCACCACTAGGTCATTTTGGTCTATCATTAGATGATTATTGCCACTTTACCTCACCTATAAGGAGATATCCTGACTTATCAATACATCGAATATTATCTGACCTTATTTGCGGATGTTCAAACAGAACATTAATAAAAAAATATAGCGACTTTGTAATAGAATCTTCAAGAGACTCCTCTATTTATGAAGTACGAGCTATGAATGCCGAAAGAGACACCGAAAAGTGTTATATGGCTGAATATATGACACAACATATCGGTGAAGTATATGACGGTATTATAAGCGGAGCTATGTCGAAGGGT
>CAKSJY010000009.1 GCA_934464585.1 uncultured Eubacteriales bacterium | reverse complement strand
GGAAAGCAAGGCCGAAAAGGCCATCGATTCACTAAAAAAATTATCCGCACCAAAGGCACGTGTAATAAGAAATTCCGAAGAACAATTAATCGATTCTGAAGACCTAGTACCGGGAGATATCTTAGTACTAAATACCGGCGACTTTGTCCCTGCAGATGCTAGAATTATTTCGAGTACAAACTTGAAAACCGAGGAGTCTTCATTAACAGGAGAGTCTTTACCTGTGGAAAAAGATCCCGATACAATTGACCACTCCGGAAAAACTATTGCAGACCAACACAACATGGTATTTTCCTCAAGTTCTGTCACCTCAGGTCATGCAATTTGCGTTGTAGTTGAAACAGGCATGAATACACAAGTTGGAAAAATCGCTACACTTATTCGTGATGGTGAAGCTCCGCAAACTCCTCTTCAATTAAAGCTTGCTCAGACCGGTAAATATTTAGGTATCGGTGCACTTACAATTTGCTTTATTATTTTTATTTTAGGAATAATTCAAAAGACTAATCCTATCGAAATGTTTATGATAGCAATAAGTTTAGCTGTTGCAGCAATCCCTGAAGGATTGCCGGCGGTTGTCACTATTGTTCTTGCAATAGGCGTACGCCGAATGGCAGCAAATCGAGCTATTATTCGCAAACTACCGGCTGTAGAAACATTGGGAAGTGCAAGTGTCATATGTTCAGACAAAACAGGAACCTTAACACAAAATAAGATGACCGTTACTGAAATTCATGATTTAACAGGCAAACTTAACTTTTCAAGTGCCGAAGCATTAGATATTATATCTTATTGTGCTCTATGCAATAATTCAAATTTAAGCGGATCATTTGGAAGCTACAAGGCCTCAGGAGAACCAACAGAAAAAGCACTTGTTCTTTCTGCTGCCAAACATGGCAAAGTCAAAACTGTTCTCGATAGACAGTTTCCTAGAGTATTAGAAATACCTTTTGATTCAAAACGAAAACTTATGACAACAGTACATAAACTTTCGGATAATCACTACAGGATTATCACAAAAGGTGCACCTGATATTCTTATAAAAAAATGCAGCAAAGTTCGAACCCCAAATGGACGTGAAAGCTTTAATTCAGAATTTAAAAATAAACTTGAACATGAAAATGAAATCATGGCAAGAGGTGCATTAAGAGTTTTAGGTGTCGCATTTAAAGATATTGATCATCTACCACGAGACAATGAAACCATTGAACGTGATTTATGCTTCTGCGGTCTAGTTGGTATGATAGATCCTCCACGTATACAAGCAAAACCTGCTGTTAAGGATTGCATTGATGCCGGAATCAAACCGGTTATGATTACAGGTGACCATATTATCACAGCAAAGGCTATTGCTACGGAACTTAATATACTTCAGCCGGGAGACAAGGCTATCTCAGGCGAAGATATCGAAAATATGTCTGATGAAGAATTCAATAAAAACATATTCTCATATTCAGTATTTGCTAGAGTATCTCCTGAACACAAAGTTAAAATTATAAAGGCATTTCAGGCAAAAGGTGCCGTAGTTGCAATGACAGGCGACGGAGTCAATGATGCTCCCGCGTTAAAGGCTGCAGATATTGGATGTGCAATGGGTATTACCGGAACCGATGTTGCAAAAAGTGCCTCTGATATGATTATGACTGATGATAACTTCTCGACTATCATTGAAGCCGTAAAACAGGGTCGTGGAATCTTTGCAAATATAAAAAAGACTGTACACTTTCTTATTTCCAGTAATATTGGTGAAATTATAACCGTACTTACAGCATTTCTTTTAAACTTACCATCTCCACTTTTAGCAATCCAGCTTTTATGGGTAAACTTAGTTACCGATTCACTACCTGCACTTGCGTTGGGGGTTGAACCTGTAGACCCGGATATTATGAAACAAAAGCCGATTAACCCTAAAAAAAGTCTACTAGGTGGTAAGATGGCCTATTACATAGCAGTTGAGGGATCCTTTATAGGTGCAATTTCACTCTTAGCTTTTACAATCGGTAAAGTCTTTTTCGATACATCCTCTGTTCCTGCTATAGGAAGAACAATGGCATTTTGTGTTTTAAGTTTATCTCAGATAGTGCATGCAATAAATGTACGCAGTGAACACTCTATCTTTCAGATTGGTATATTTAGCAATGTTAAGATGTTAATTTCCTTTATTGTATGTTTAATTCTTCAGGTTTCTGTTGTATCAATCCCGCAGATTTCATTGGTATTCAAAACAACACCTTTAACACCAATACAGTGGCTCATTGTTGGCGCACTCTCAATCTCTCCACTATTTATAGTAGAATTAGAAAAATGGATTTTAAAACATATAAGATTACGTTCGGTACAACATCCCCAATATATTAGACCACAGGCTTAATGATTAACTATATTACGCAATAACCCCATCGATATTATTATATCGATGGGGTTATTAGCATATTAACCTATACCATGAAAAATTATTCCACAAAGCACAACCAAAAATGTTAATGGTATAAAAACATATTTTCCAAGTATCAAGAAAGCATTCCCGACTGGGTGAGCACTACCCTCGTTCACTACCTTAAGAGCTTCATCTTTTTTATATCTCCAAAAGAAGACTATTGCTAATATAAGCGCCGAAAGTGGTGACAAAATTATTGTAGAAAAGTCTACAACCCCTTCAAACAAAGTCATGTTCATAGATAGAGGTAAAATGATTGCCAATGCTATAGCAGTAACTACTAATGTTGCCTTTCTTCTGCTTAGATTTGTAATACTAGTCAATGCCTCTACTGGTACTTCCATCATTGAAAGTCCTGTAGATATTGCTGCACAAATTACACTTACAAAAAATACAGAACTTACAACTGATCCAAACGGTATTGCCGAAAAGATCGATGGTAAAGAGATAAATAAAAGTGCCGGACCAGCACATGGATCTACATCAAATGCAAACACTGCCGGTATAATTGCAAAGGCCGCTAAAATTGCGCCCAATGTATTAAACATTATAACTGTTAATGTCGACTTAGGAATATCGGTATTCTTATCAGTATAGCTTCCATATACAACCATTACAGACCCTGATAGTGATGCAGTGAAAAATGCAAGACCCATTGCCATTATCCATGTTTCTATATCATAGAGATATTCCCATTTCGGTATACAAATATATTTAATCCCCTCAATTGCCCCGGGAAGTGTTACAGACCTTATCACAATAAATACAAAAATCACAAACATCATAGGTATTGCAACCTTGTTCAATTTCTCAATCCCTTTTGTAACACCTAAAGATATAATTGCTGCTGTAAGAAATAGTGCAAATACAGCAAACCAAATTTCTTCATTTGACGATGAAAAATTTTCAAAATACTTTGCCGGGTCGATTTTTGTTATCTCTCCGGTAAAGCTAAGATATAAATATTTGAATATCCAACCTATTATAATAGTATAAAATGAAAAAACAAGCGTCATACCAATTGATGGAATAACCCCTATTATTGAACCACCACGAACATTCTTTTCTTTAAAAACCTTTCGTATTCCGCCAAGTGACCCAGACTTATTAACTCTTCCAAAAGAAAATTCTATCATCAAGCCAACTGCACCCAACAAACTCATAAATATAAAGTATGGAATTAAAAATGCTGCTCCGCCATATTTACACAATTTAAACGGAAATAACCATAAAATACCAAGTCCAATTGACGCACCTATACTAGAAATTATAAATGCAAATTTCGAGGAAAACTTATCCCTATCTTTCATAGAATACATCCTTTCTGAAACGTATGTGGAGTAAAAATAAAAAACGGCCACTTATTATAGGCCGGTAATATAGAGAAAACACTCTGCCATACCTATTTAAAGCAGCACATAATTATAAAACAAAAATCATGTTTAGACTTTTTATCAACATTAATTGTAACTATTTATATAATTAAACATGAATATTTTACCACATTTAACCGAAACAGTCAAGACTAACCTGTAATATTAAGGGATTAAAACTTTATTTTTGTCATAAACTGTAAAATATACTCATATATATTTTTTACAAAATTAAAAATGCGCAAATATATTTGTCTACTCTTTTCATATATCAAATGCACAATAATATATAAATAACTACAAAAATCACTCGGACTCTCATCCGAGTGATTTGTTTATTTATCTGTATTGTCCGTCACAATAGGTATATCCTTTTCCAACGCTATATATCTCTGTAGCTGCAGCACGATATATTGCCTTTCCGGTTCTTGACTTGTTGAAAACTCCCTTACTGTATCCATCTCCTCCTTGAAGATATACAGAGTCTAAGGCTACTCTGCCGCACTCTGAATTACAATAAAGTGCATTGCCATAATACAATATATTATGTTTAACACAGTTTCCTGCATAAATCGAACAATTATATATTCTTAAATCTCCGGATTCAAGACAAATAGCAGAATTTGAATCTATATCACCATATACGCTTCCGTTACACAAATGAACACAATTATATGGTCCCCTATCGATTACTAATCCATTAACGCTCTTATTAAACCTAAGGCTATACCCATTTAAATCTATAGTTAGTATAGCTGAATAATTTTTGCCAATATATAGCTTATCTTTTACTTCTATATTATCACAAAATTTAATATACTCATTTGGACGGCAGACATTTATTGCGTTTCTTAGCTCTGACTCTGTCCCAACACAATAGACCTTACCTGATGTATTCATACTACAAATTGCATCCTCTGAAAAACCAGCTGTTACATCTGATGCTGCAGATGAGGTTACGCTAAATCCAATTACACTTGTTACTATCAACGCAAGTGCAGCTAACGTAGATAAGACCTTTTTTAAAAATTTTCCTTTCAAAAAACATTTTCCTTTCAAATAGTGTAGAATGTCACTATTGAGAGCAAAACTCTCAAATAACATATATTTTTTAAATCCCACTAAAACCTCTACTATCCACTTTAATTAAAATATATATCAATATTAGTGGGGTTAATCTTTAATATATTATGCAAATTGTCCATCAATACATGTATAACCTCTACCTACAGAATACACCTCTGACCCCGACCAGTCAAGATATATTGCCCTACCTGTCCTTTCAGGCGTAAATACTCCTCTAGTATACCCACTTCCGCCCTGAAGATACACATAGTCTAAATAGATTCTACTTGAATGAGCATTACAATATATTGCATTGCCGTAAGCTATTTCTGAGTCCCCACAACTACCGCCATAAATCGAACAATTAGATATTTTGGGAGATCCACCATAAACCCAAATGGTATAATCTGTATCATTATTTCCGTATATAGTTCCATTACACAAACAAACTGATGAGTTAATTTGTACACCGCAACATTGATCACCGAATGTAAGGCAATTATAATTTAAATCCACTGTTATTCTATTACCTAAATATAGACATCTATTTCCAGTCACAATTATATTATTCAAAAGCACAACAGTATCTCCCGATAGAGAATTATGCACTGCATTTCTTAGTTCTGATTCTGTCCTAACATAATATGTAAAAGGGCCACGAGGTTCCTCTTCAGATAAATCAGATATCGCAAACGAGGTTACACTAAAGCCTACTATGCTTGTAATCATCAATGCGCCAACAATCAATACAGATAAAACCTTTTTTAAACCTTTTTTCATTATAAAAATTTTTCTCTCCTAAATTACACGAAATATAATTATATAAAGCCTTCATCTTTTAATTCACATATAATCAAACTGAGATTATTTAATTTTTAATATAGTTTAATCTTATCAGATTATTTGCATTGTCCATTAAGTACTGTATATCCCTTACCAAGAGAAAGGAGTTCTGAACCTACACAAGAGAAATATATAGCTTTTCCTGTTCTTGATGGGTTAATTATACCTTTACTATATCCATTTCCACCTTGAAGATATACTTCTTCTAAAGTTATTGTACTTGATTTTGAAGCACAGCATAGCGCATTACCATAGTATAAAATATTATGTCTATAGCAATTTCCTGCATAGATTGAGCAATTATAAACTCTTAAATCTCCAGATTGAACATATACGGCAGCATCTGAATCTATATCCCCACATATGCATCCGTTATATATACAAACACGATTTAAGTACCCTGAATCAATAACTAAACCACGAACACTACCTGCAAACATAAGACTATGGTTATCTAAATCTATTGTTACACTATTTGCAACTTCTAAATTTCCAGATACTCTTATATCACTAGAAAATTGAATATAATCTCCTGAATTAGCCCATAGTAATGCATTTTTTAACTCCTCTTCAGTGCTAACATTATATACATGATAATTAATATCATCAGAAACAAAACACTCTGAAGAATCAGACGCAGCAAATGAGTTTATATTAAATCCCATTATACTCGTAACCATCAATGCACCAATCATTAATACTGACAAAACTTTTTTTAAACCCTTTTTCATTAAAAACTTCTCCTTTTAATACATAAAAACAATTATTTATTATCAAATTTCAACTTATAACACTAATTTAGTTAACTACCAATATCTAATTTACTAAAAATATCACCAAATATCAATGTAATTTAAATTATCGCATACAAATTCCATTAACTACAGTATATCCGCTACCGATAGAATATACCGGTGAGTATGAATATACAGCCTTTCCGGTCCTTGATGGATTAAAGACCCCTTCCCAATAACCATTTCCACCTTGAAGGTATACATAGTCTAACCATATTCTACTTGAACTTGAACCACAATATAACGCATTACCATAATATAATATTTCATGTTCAACACAATCTCCGGCATAAATTGAACAATTATATACGCTTAAATCCCCTGATTGTACAGAAACCGCAGCATTCGAATCTACATCTGCATATACACGCCCATTCCATAGGTATACACAATTTAGGCATCCAGAATTAATTACTAGCCCATCGCTACTACGTACAAATTGAAGACTATGGTAATTCAAATTGATAGTAACAGACTTATTAACATACAAGCTTCCACTGACTCTTATATCATTATAAAACTGAATGTAATCTCCTGGATTAGCCCATGTTAATGCATTTCTTAATTCAGATGCCGTTCCAACATTAAATACACGATACGAACCACTAGCAGACACTGAATCTTCCAAAGAATCAGACGCGGCAAATGAGGTTACACTAAAGCCTACTATACTTGTAGCCATTAATGCACCAACAACCAATACTGACAAAATCTTTTTTAACCCTTTTCTCATTAAAAACTTTTTCTCCTCTTTTAAACGTACAAGAACATTTATTCATTATCAAATTTTCAACTTATCATATTAAATTTGATTAATCGCCAATATCTAATTTTTTCAAAAACCCGTCACTTTTATAAATATCAACCCAATTTAATTTATTATATACATTTTCCATCAAGGAAAGTGTATCCACTGCCAATAGCATATACTCCCGATCCTGCATAAGCAAGGTATATAGCCTTTCCTGTTCTTGATGGGTTAAAAAAACCTCTACTATAACCGTTTCCACCTTGAAGATATACATAATCTAAATATATCCTACTTGAAGTTGAATCACAATACAACGCATTACCATAATACAACATTTCATGTTGATTGCAATCTCCTGCATAAATCGAACAATTGTATACTCTTAAATCACCGGATCTAACAGAAACAGCTGCATCCGAATCTACGCTTGCATATACACGTCCATTATATAGATTAGCACGATTCGAATATCCTGTATTAATTATTAATCCCTTAACACCATTGTTGAATATAAGGCTGTGATAACGTAAATCTATCGTTACACCTTTCATTACATCTATATTTCCGGTTACCCTTATATCGCTATAAAGTTGAATATAATCACCTGAATTTGACCAAAGTAGTGCACTTCTTAATTCTGATTCCGTTCCAACATAATATACACGATATGAGCTGCTGGCAGATACTGCATCATCAGAAGAGTCAACGGCTGCAAATGAGTTTACACTAAATCCAACCACACTCACAACCATTAATGCACATACCATTAATGCACATAAAACTTTTTTAAACCTTTTTTTCATTATTAACTTTTTCCTTTCAAATCACACAAAATATAATTATTAAAAGTTAGGCTTTTCCTAACCCATCTCTATTGTATATCGAGTTTATTTAATTGTCAATATTTATTTTTTATTTTTGTTAAAAAATATATAGTTTTGTTGTTTTATACTTGTTAATTTTAAAATAATGGTATAAAATATATAGAAATATATACAATCTAGGAAGTGTAACACATTTATGAAAATTTTAAGCATAGATTTAGGCCGCGCAAGAACAGGCATCGCTATATCAGATGTCACAGAACTTTATGCTCATCCTCTTTGCGTTATAAATGAAAGAAAAGAAGATAATTTAGCCCAAAAAATTATTAGCATTGCAAAAGAAAATAATGTTGAAGAAATAGTTTTAGGTCTACCAAAAAACATGGACGGAAGCCTTGGGGAAAGTGCCCAAAGAGCCATCGCCTTTGGTGAAAAATTAAAAGAACATCTTAGCATTCCCCTGGTAATGCGGGACGAACGCAACACTACTGTTATGGCACATAACTACTTAAATACAACAGATGTAAGAGGTAAAAAACGTAAGGCTGTCGTAGATAGTGTCGCGGCTACAATAATATTGCAAGATTATCTTGATTTTAGGAGGAACAGAAATGAAAGAAAAGGCAAATAACGCAATACAATATATTAAAGAAGTCAACCCTGCTCAATTACTTATATCCATTGCCGGAGGACTAATACTGTTCTTAGTTCCCGATGATACAAATATGGTGCTACCTGATCCATTTAATATTTTCGCTGTAGCCTTTATATCATTAATAACATGTATTGCAATATTTTTTATTTTTAAGGATTATCGTCTGGTTGGCA
The DNA here is from genome assembly GCA_934464585.1 of uncultured Eubacteriales bacterium. Lineage (GTDB taxonomy): Bacteria > Bacillota > Clostridia > Oscillospirales > Acutalibacteraceae > CAKSJY01. The sequence goes on along the minus strand of CAKSJY010000009.1, from coordinate 52,743 downwards.
TATCCCTTTTAACATGCACAATATTCGTTATGATAGACTTTATAATAAATAATGCTGAAACACTTGTCCAAACTATCAACGATAAGGGGCCATTTTTAATGACCGGAGATAAATACAATGACCTTTGTGCTGTAACAACATGGGCAGTCCCCCTTGTTATATGTATTATAATCAGAATATTTGCGATCGCAAAGTTTGATACTCCCGAAAAAAGGAATTACTTCTCCTTATTTATATATTTTAGCTTTATATGTTTCTTAATATATTTTATAATTATTTCGTTTAGATACTTTATATTTATTAATCCTGTCGATATATTTGGTACACGATCTTTTAGTATAATTCCTTTTAACAATATATCACCCTATCAATCTGAACAAAGTGCATTTTTTCACTATATATCTGCATTTTGCTTATTTATACCAATGGGTTTCTATACTTCAGTCTATAATAAAAAGGCGGGAATTATTAAAAGCATTGCTATTTATGCCATTTGTGCAACCGGTATAGAACTAATAAAGTTAATATTTAATACCGGTTTAATAAATTTGGACCTTATAATTATTGCTATAATCGGTGGCATCGTTGGAATGCTTTTAAAAATTTTAATCAACAAAAGCCGTGCATTTATAATACTAAACGAAGAAACAGATATATTCAGGGATTGTTCTCTAAAAAATTAAAATTCACGTTTAATACTTCTTACAAAAAGATTCGAAAGTATTTCTTTCGGGTCTTTTTGTAAGTTTATGATCTTATTTACTGCATCAGATATCGGCAATTCAACACCATATTTATCCGCCATATTTAAAAGAGCCTTTACTGTAAAAACTCCCTCAGCAAGTTTGTCGTAATCTTCTCCTTTTATGTACATTTCTCCAAACTTGCGGTTGTGGCTATGTTCTGAAAATAAAGTTGCCTCGTAATCTCCTAAATGAGCAAGCCCATACGCAGAAATTTCATTACCACCGGCAGCTTTTATAAGTCTAGCTATCTCTCGTGTCCCTCTAGACATCAGTGCCCCCTTAAGTGATGAATATTCAAGACCATCAAGCATACCCGCAGCTATTCCAACAACATTTTTTGCTGCTGCACCTATTTCATTACCAATTAAATCGGTACCGTAATAGAATCTTATAAGATCACTTGAAAATGATCTAACAAGCATATTTTTTATTTCCTCGTCCTCAGAATCTATAACCATACAATTCGGAATACCCCTGACAAAATCCTCAACATGACCGGGGCCAACCCAAATAGCTGTTTTTGAGCTTTCCGGTATAAATTCCTCCATTACCTCAGTAAGGCGTTTCCCGCTTGAAACCTCTATACCTTTCATGCACAATACAAAAACTTTGTTTTCTATATTAAAGCTAACAGCACTTTGCATTAAATTTCTTAGTGCCTGAGACCCTATCGATATAACAATAATATCTGAATAATTCAAAGCCTCATCTAAATCATTTGTAAGTTTTATATTGTCAGGCAACGATAAATATGAATTTTTTCTGGTATTTTTAAGTTCTAAAAAGTTTTTAGATGAACTTCTACCCCAGATTAAAACATCATTTCCTATTTTATTAAGATACCATGCGATAAACGTTCCCCATCTACCACAACCTAAAACTGATATTTTCATATATCTATCCACCTTTAATTTTATTTTCCTTGTATTATAATATATCTCAACGATAGCAAAACATCAACTGTTTTATTAGCTCTTAAATAATAAGGTCGGATTCACTTGTGAGTCCGACCTTAATTACCCTTATTATACCAATTTCACATTTTTTGTACACTTTGTAGTTACTTTTCCATTACCCCTACAATCTAACGTTGCAAATATCTTTATGTTTTCCTTCGACAAATTCTTCGGATTTTTAAACTTAATCTCGGCAACTGCCCCACCCTTATTTGTTGTTAAGTTTTGTATCTCGTGAGAAATCTCCATATTAACTCCCTGGGCTTCACTAACAACATTATGGTTAACAGCTAAACATTTAGCAGAATCCATATTTTCATTATATCTAAACTTGAATTGTATTTGTATAACACCTAAGAAATTTTTATCCGAATCATAAACATATTTTGAAACTTCGTATGTTTTATAAGAGTATTCTGCCTTAGCACAGTAAGAATCTAATGCAGCTGTATTAAAACATGCCCCAAAAAGAACCGTGATAAACAACATAAAAGAAAGTACCTTTTTCATTATAGTTCCTCCTAATTATTTATAATTATAACGTAGATCACCTGTCGATGTGCAAGTCACATCAAAAAATGCTGTATCCGTATAGTCCCAATCATTAAACCTTGTTTCTCTGGAATATAATTTCCAAACAGTCGAAAATAAACACTCTTTCGGATCATCGTTCAAGTATTCTATATTCTCTGAAAATTTCCAATTTGAATTTTCTACTTTCGGAGTATATTCTATTTCGTTTCTGTTGTCTATCCAAGCTCTTTCACCATTATAAGAAAACCTTACACTCATTTTCTGGCTTAGCAAAAGAGAATGGTCCTCTTGTAAATAATATTTTTCTTCCTCAATTACTGTTTTATGATGCGTAATTTTTCCGGTCTTTACATCATAGCTGGAGGTCTCAGGTGTAGATTCAATACATATCTCATAGATTATACCATTCCATGCTACTAATCTTGTTTTAACATCTGTGCCAATAGACTTACAAACATTAAAATTTTCTTCATTAACCACAGGATAAGAGTTATTATCCTGTGCAAAGATAGTAAACGCTCCTATTTGGGTTATAGTTAACAATGATAAAATCACACAAAGTATTTTCTTCATATTAAAAATTTCCTCCCTTAAGATTTTACTTGTTTACAGAATTTATATAAAATTCCTGAAGTACACTCTTGCGCATTAGCAAGAGAGTTTGCTGCAACCTCATCTTGTGTTTCTAAATCATTATATAAAGCATAGAAATTGTTTGCGGAAATATGAGCATACTTTTTTGCAATTAAGGTTGGAGTATTTTGCTTAAAATATATAAATTCACTGGGCATCATTGAAATTTTTGTCTTGTCCTGGTTTTCCAAAACAAAAGATTCAAATTTCAAATGCAAGCTCAAATACGAAGCAACATCTATAATATCCTGGCTGTTGGTATGAACTGGGGTATTAATATCCTCAAGAAAGTGCAATGACCTACCAAGTTCTTCCCATGTTTTATCCATATTTTTATTTTTATAGCTCTTAAGTGCATTGCTATAATGATCATTAAATTTAGTGAGAGCTGTAACCTTGCCATTAACAAAATTTCTTTCTGTAATAGGATTATAATAATGCCACATAAATAAGCCATCATTTTCATCGACATCTGGCCTTTTAGAAAAATAAATAATTTTTTCTTTTACATTTTCGTCTGATAGAATTGAACACTCATCATGTTTTACATTATCTACTATTCCAAGACTTACATCAGTAACATAATGATGAGTATCCGTAGAGAAAGCCGCACATTGCGGAGCTAAAGTAAAAGCGCTTAGGCACACTGCACAAACGCTCAAGAGCAATCTTTTACATCTGTTATTTTTCATTTATAGCACCTATCTTTCTTAAAATAAATATTTGATTTTCCAAGACCTATTGTGAGCAAGTCACAGCAAAAACGTAACGTATATTAAATATTTAATAGCAACTCCCTCCTTTACATATTAGCTTTAATTTGCACAAGGGTGAATTTTTGATTTCAAATTAGTTATATCACTTTTTATTAAAATGCAATATAAAAATAGACAATACCACCCTCTTTTACTGCGATTGTAACAATTAACAAAATAATTGTCAATATTTTTCCAATATATTTCTCATATTTTTTGTAATTTCTTTTCAAGCTCGAACATATGAGCTTATTTTTACGAATATATATCTATATAAAACAAATTGGCGGTGATATCAGTGGTAATAATTCTTAAAAAAAAGCAAATAATTTCAACCTTGGTTTTCTGCCTTTCCTTGGTGGCAGTATTAGTTTTATATTCATGTTTCTACCCAAAAACTGTCGCAACTTCCGCAACAGAAAGCAGTAATTGGGGCCTCGGATTTAAAGAAAAGGGTCAAGTCCCCAGTGGAAATGCAAGCATCGACTTTCTAAAACAATACAACGCCTACTATGTTAATCCGGCAGGAGAAAAAACTATATATCTAACTTTTGATGCCGGATACGAAAATGGTTACACTCCACAAATTCTCGATGCCTTAAAAAAACATAACGCTCCCGCTGCATTCTTTGTTGTCGGAAATTATGTTAGAACAAGTCCTGATCTTGTAAATAGAATGCTTGAGGAAGGACATATAGTTGGTAATCACACAAATAATCATCCGGATATGTCTAAAATATCAGATATGGAAAATTTTAAAAAAGAAATGTGCGACCTAGAAAACTCCTTTAAAGAAGCAACCGGTAAAGATATGGAGAAATTCTACCGTCCGCCACAAGGTAAATACTGCGAAAATAACTTAAAGCAGGCTCAGGAGCTTGGATATAAAACTATATTCTGGAGCCTTGCTTATGTCGATTGGTATGTCGATAACCAACCATCACAAAAAGAAGCTTTTGACAAACTTATACCTCGAATACATCCTGGCGCTATATTACTTTTACACTCAACATCTAAAACCAACTCCGAAATCCTTGATGAACTTCTTACAAAATATGAGGAGATGGGATATTCATTTGGAAGCTTGAGAGATTTTACATAAACTTAAAATAATAGGCGTGGCATAACATACTTTGCCACGCTGAATTTTTGACATTAAATGTAAATTGATATATTTGTAACTTTGTTTTATTTACATTGATGTCAAAAAATATTATAATAATTTTAAAATAGTCGAAAAGGGGGTTTTGTTTTGAGTAATAAATCTACTAAGAAAAATACCTTTAGCGAAAACACATGGAATAATGAAGAATCTTTATCATATCAAGAATTACTTCCATGCCAGACCAATATAGACCTTTTCCCGGAACCCATAGATGATGAGGATGTATATATTCCAAACCATATTTATGATAAAAAACATCCTAAACATCTTAAACACTCGAAACTTAGAGTATTTAAGAACATAAGTATCGGTATAACTTTATGTATATTAATAGCTATATCATTCTCCTTTGCCGACTATTGTAAAGAACAAAAGGCCATTCGTGAAGCACACCTTACTGAGGTTTCTAATACTATTAATGTCGACACATTCTACAATGGTATCTCTGTATGTGGTGTTGACTTATCCGGAAAAACTATGCAAGAAGCTAAAGATCTCATATATGAAGTAGAACCGTCTTTAAGGCCAGATATGAAGATTAATATCTACCGTGGAAACAATATTGTAGACGCTCTTGTAAATGACGACTTTGATTTCACCTACAACACAGATGAGGTTTTAGATACTGCATACAACACTGCACGAAGTGGAGATGATGAAAACAGATTTACTGAAGTTAAAGAACTTGAAAAGAATCCAATAAATTTTACTGTTTTAGCAACCCTTGATACAGACAGCCTTGACAAAGCATCCGAAAAAATTGCAAAAAGTGTATATGTTCCCTATCAAAATGCACATTTTGTTAATTTTACTGACGGCAAACCAACATTTTCAGAAGGAACAAACGGACTTAAGCTAAATACTGATCGATTTAAAAGTGATTTATCTGATACTCTAAAAAACAGGCAATTTAATTCATCAATATCTGTCCAAACAAAACCTACAGAACCACAAATAAAACTTTCTGATATAAATACAAACCCGGAAGTTATAGCCTCCTTTTCTACACATACAGCAAGCGACGAAAACTCTTTACATAACATGCAGGTCTCCTGCGAAGCTACAAACTCCGTAGCATTGTTAAACGGCGAAACCTTTTCATTCAATGCATTAACCGGTGACACAACTACTGCTACTTTAGGCTATGTTGAAGCTGGAGCTATTTCAGGTAATAAATTAATAAAAGCCTATGGTGGAGGTATTTGTCAAACTGCAACTACTATATACGGTGCGGCATTAAGAGCAAACATGACTATAGTTGAAAGGTCTAACCATCAATGGCCGTCGACATATGTGCCAATTGGCCAAGACGCAACAATTGGATATCCTTACTGCGATTTAAAATTTAGAAATGATACCGGTTCACCTGTTTATATTAAAATGTCCATGAACGGTAGAACCCTTATTTGCGAATTCTACGGTACAAAATCTACAGAATATGACCGCATCGATGTGGTCTCACAAAAAACAGAAACCATTCCTATACCGGCAGCTCAATATATACAAGATTCCTCATTAAAAAGCGGCGAACAAAGAACTGAGATCGCAGGCCGTGAAGGTTCCCGTGCTAGCGGGCAAAAAATATTTTATAAAGGATCGTCCGAAATTAAACGAGAAAATATTCTATCGTCATATTATCCCGCTATTGCCCCGGTAATAAGAGTAGGTAATTGACGACACACAAACACTTAACTAGGGAGAACAAAAATGCTACTAAAAAAAAATGATGTTATAAAACTTACTATAGAGGAATTATCTTTAGGTAAAGGAATTGGAAGATATGAAAATATAGTCATATTCGTACCGAATTCATGTCCGGGTGACGAGGTTATGGTTAAGATCGTGAAGGTAAAATCTCACTATTGCTTTGGTATTATAGACAAATTGCTTGTACCGGGAAAATCTAGAATCAAACCAAAGTGCGATGTTTCATCCAAGTGCGGAGGCTGTTCATACGGTCACATAGAATATGATCAGGAAATCCAAGAGAAAACTAAGTTTGTCTACGATTCTCTTACTAGATTAGGAAAACTTAGTGAAATCTCTGTTAAAGCCACCTTACCCTCTGAGAAGGTTTATCAATATAGAAACAAATGCCAAATGCCTGTAGGGTACGATAAAAACGGCAATTTAACCGCCGGATTTTATGCACCGCATAGCCATACAATTATACCTTGCGGTTGCGATTGTCTATTACAACCGGATCTATTCAAAAAGGTCATAAACTTAATTATCGATTGGATGAAAGAATATAACATAAAGCCCTATGATGAAAAATCAAACACAGGGCTTGTTAGACACATATATCTTAGATACGGCGAAAAAAGCCGTCAATTAATGCTCTGTTTGGTTTCAACCAACAAAAACTTACCAAACTCAAATATACTTATTGATAAATTAAAAAGTAAAGTAAAAGAGTTAACAACCGTAATAATAAACGTCAACAGCAAAAACACCAATGTAATTTTAGGACCCAAAAATTATGTTATATACGGAAGTGGTTATATCATAGATAATCTTTGCGGTCTAGATTTTAAAATTTCTCCGTTTTCATTCTATCAGGTAAACCATCAGCAAACTGAAAACTTATATTCAATCGCAAAGAAATATGCGGGTCTTAATGGTAGCGAGACTGTTCTTGACCTATTCTGCGGAATCGGTACGATAGGATTACTTATGGCAGATAAAGCTAAACGTGTTATCGGCGCTGAGGTTACTCCTCAGGCAGTAGAAGACGCAAAATATAACGCACAGCTTAACAATATAAACAACGCAGAATTTTTAGAAATGGATCTTACCAAAGACCCAGAATATTTCGAAAAACGTGGTATAAAACCTGATGTAGTTATAATAGATCCACCAAGAAAAGGTTGCTCAGAATCTCTTATTAAAACAATATCAAAAATATCGCCGCAAAAAGTTGTATATGTCTCATGCAACCCAACAACATTAGCAAGAGACCTACAGTTGTTCACAACTTTAAATTATAATGTTGAAAAAGTTCATCCTGTCGATATGTTTCCGCGTACGGAACATGTCGAGACGGTTGTCCTATTAACTAAAGAACATAATTAATATTATAAAAAGTAAAACCTACAGCATTAGTTGTTGTAGGCTTTATATATAATCAATAGAACTATTTTTTGTAAGTTGAATAGCAAATAGTTTAACAATAGCAGAATTATTAAATTAAAAAGGAAAACATTAAAATCCCATATAGATATTCTTTGCTACAATCGTGATGATATCACTAAAGCTAGGAGATACTTTTTGTTTTGTAAGGAATATGGCAATTCTGCTTACGTTTATAACGAGAAACTTGCTCTACTTACCAGCAACTTCCGGTAAATTTTTTAATTTCTTGCAGCCGATAAATGCACTCTTGTCTATTTGAGTATTAGGGTTTTTTATCTCTATTTCTTCAAGATTTTCACAATTTCTAAAAGCAGAATTCCCTATCCTTTCTACGCTTTTTGGTATACTTATTTTCTTCAAACTCTTACAACCTGAAAACACATACTCAGGTATTTCTTTTATTCCTTCCTTTAACTCTATATCCCTAAGATTTTCACAACTTCTAAAAGCAGAATTTCCTATCCTTTCTACACTCCCAGGTATAATTACTTCCTTCAAAGACTTATTTCTACTAAATGCTCTATAAGATATTTCTTTTATTCCTTCTTTTAACTCAACCTTTTCAAGATCCTCACAAGAATCAAATGCACCAATACCTATTCTCTCTATACTTCCTGGTAAACTTATCTTCTTTACCCCTCTAATATCTGCAAAAGCCTCTTCTCCTATTATCTTAACTCCTTCATCTATGCTTATTTGACTAACTCCTTCGAACTGTCGGGCATATCCTGCGCAAATAGCTTTTCGATTCACTGAATTATTAGACTTCGGTATTTGTTCGTCTTTCTTTAATCCCAAATTACTTATACTAAAAAAGCCTTTAGTTGCTTCCTCCAAATCTACTTCTATATATGCAGACAATCTTTTTTCATGTACATTACATCCCCAAGGATTACGCAATACTATATAACATTTCTTGTTTCTTTCATATGCACCAAAAATACTATAATCATGACCATTCATAACCTCTTCTCCATGAGTATCTTTTATCTTGCCACTAGAACTATTGTAACAAAGAGGTCTATTATGATTTAATGCATCTTCTATTCTAGAAAACAACTCAGGTCTTAGTCCTGAGTCATAAGCCTCCCTCGCTTCCTTTCCAAGCATAACTTTGTATGCATCTTTAACTCCATCACCTCCACCATTAATATTATTGTAATTAATTTTTTCACTACCCTTTGCTAAATATGCCGAAAAGGCCTTTTCTATCATTTGTACCCCAATTGTATCTGGTGATGCCGACATTACGTCCTTATGGCCCTCTTTTTTAAACAAGGACTTTTTTAATGTATATACTTCTTTTCCAAATAATCCAGGTTCTAGCTCTCTTTGAAGTGTCACATCAACCAAATCAGGATTTTCAGGGTTCTCCTTTACCATGTTTTTTATAAACTCGGGTTTCATATATACTATAGATGCAATTGCTGCCAACAGCCAACAATCTCCCATGTACCTTTGCTGAACATCAGCCTCATCAGGCCCATATTTACCAAATAGGGGTAAATCGTTTCTAGGAATTTTTGTTAAAGCCTCTTTTTCCATATAGAATCTATCGTCATCGACAATCTCAGTGTACTTAAATGCATCACCAAGTTCCAGATTTTTACATCCCTTAAATACTTTACGGTAATGAACATTCCATTTTAGTGGAGTATCAACTGTTTTCAAATTTTCACAATCTTCAAAAGCATACTTTCCTATCTTTTCCACACTTCCCGGTATTCTCACCTCATTCAATCTTTTGCAACTGATAAATGCAGCCCTGGATATTTTCTTTGTACCATCATTTATCTCTATTTTTTCAAGGCTGTTGAAATGACTAAAGGCACGCCATCCTATTGTTTTTATGCTTCCTGACAAGCTTATCTCCTTTAAGCCCTTGCAATCTCGAAATGCATAACTAAACGTTTTAGTTATGCCTCGTCTTAACTCCATTTTACTGAGGTTCTCGCAACCATAAAAAGCATGTCTACCTATATTTCGTATGCTACCCGGTAAACTCATTTCTGCTAGGTTACTGCAATTCTTAAAAGCATAATTAGATATCTCGTTTATACCTTCGTTTAGCTCCACTTCCTTAAGACTTTCGCAATTTTCAAAGGCACGCTTTTCTATCCTTTGAACCCCATTTGCTATAATCACCTTATTTACATTGCCTAAATTTCTTGTGTCACTTTCTGCAATAGTTTCTTTACCTGCACCTATTATTACAGCCTCGTTTTCATCTAATTTTCGACCTACATTCATTCTTACATTACCGATATTAATATCCTTAGTGTCTGACACACCTGTAGAAACCGAGTTGCTAGTATTTTGTCCTTGTTTAGTTGTACTTGCCAACATAATAAACTCCTCCAAAATCCCAAAAGTAGATATTCACAGTCGCTTTCATCCAAATCTACTGTTATTTTACCATTTTCGTATGAGTAAGTCCACTAAGTCCCGCAACTTTATATAATACATTTAATCAATTTGCTTATTATAGTTATAATTTATTCTTGTAGAGTCTATCACTTAATATTTTAGCAAACAGCCAAAACCTCTAATCTGAGGTAGCCTTTTCTTATATTGAGAAAAATATGAAAAATCCATAAGATTTGTTAATATTACCATATTGAAACTTTTCATATAATATTGTATAATACAGGTATAAAAAGTCGTAATTAAATTTAATTAGGATTGCGCAATAAAATTATCTGTAAATTAAAGGAGGTCCAAATAATGTCAAAAGTTAAATCTAAAATGAGGATAGGTTTAAAGCGAATTCTAAGTGTTTTTTTAACGTTGCTGTTAGTACAAGCAGTGGTACCATTTACAAGTTTTGCTAAGTCTGTGGCTAATTATTCTGCTACATCTACGTCTGAGTCTGCAACTCTGGAGTTAGACGAAAATACAAGCGCAAATTTACAAAATAAGATAGACGAGGCAAACGATAGTGATGCACTACAAATTAATAGTGACGTAGATATGCAACAAGTAGATACTTTTACTACGTCTGCGTCTAAACCCAAAGTCCTGGTATTAAACGGCGGCACAAGTACAGATTTAAAAAATAAGATAAACGAGGCAAACGACGGTGATACAATACAAATTAATGCTACTATAACTATGGAAGAGACCGTTATAATAAATAAGAGTATAAGTTTAAGAGGAAGCGGTAGTCTTTTACGTAATCATACACATGGTTCAATAATAAAGATTGAATCTCCCGGAAAATTAACGATGGAAGAGATAACAATTGACGGACACAAACGATCCAGTGATAAATGTATAAATGCAGCAGTTGAGGTATCTGAAAACAGCGAATTTACAATGAAAAGCGGCAAAATTATTAACAATTACAATTACTATCCTGGGGGCGGCATATATAATTATAAAGGAACCTTAACAATAAGTGATGGAACAATTTCTGGAAATTCTGCACACGACCATGGAGGCGGTATATATAATAATCAAGGAACTGTAACAATAAGCGGCGGAACAATAAGCGAAAATTCTGCATCCTACGATGGAGGCGGCATATATGGAACCGTAACAATGAGTGGAGGAACAATTACTAAAAATACTGCTCAACGTGGAGGCGGCATATTTAATGGCGGAACCGTAACAATAGACGGCGGAGAAATAAGCGCAAATTTTGTACCCGAACATGGAGGTGGCATATATAATTACGGATCTTTAACAATTAACAGCGGAACAATAAGTGCAAATTCTGCATCCAAATGGGGAGGCGGTATATATAATAGTGGAACCTTAACAATAAGTGATGGAACAATTACCGAAAATAATGCTCAATGTGGAGGCGGCATATATAATGATAATTCTGGAACCGTAACAATAAGTGATGGAACAATTACCGACAATACTGCTACAGATGGAGGCGGCATACATAATAAAGGAACCGTAACAATGAGTGGAGGAACAATTACTATAAATCTTGCTCAATATGGAGGCAGCGGAGGCGGCATACATAATAAAGGAACCGTAACAATGAGTGGAGGAACAATTTCTGGAAACTCTGCATCATACGGTGGGGGCGGTATATATAATGTTGGAACCTTACAAATGCTCGGCGGAACAATAAGCACAAATACCACTTCTTTTGGAGGTGGCATATATAATTCTGGAACCGTAACAATAAGTGATGGAATAATTTCTGAAAATAATGCCGGCAATGGAGGCGGCATATATAATTATAATTCCGGAACCTTAACAATAAATAACGGAACAATTATCAAAAATACTGCCGGCTATGGAGGCGGCATATATAATTACGGAACCATAACAGTTGACAGCGGAACAATTAAGGAAAATACCGCTACGCATAATGGAGGCGGCATATATAATAGTGAAGGAACCTTACAAATGCTCAATGGAACAATTTCTAGGAATTCTGCACTCATCGATAATGGAGGCGGCATATATAATAAAGGAACCGTAACAATGAGTGGAGGAACAATTTCTGGAAATTCTGCCATATATGATGGAGGCGGCATACTTAATGAAGGAACCGTAACAATGAGTGGAGGAACAATTTCTGGAAACTCTACATCATACTGTGGAGACGGTATACACGGTGGAGGCGGTATACATAATATCGGAATCTTACAAATGCTCAGTGGAAATATAACTGAAAATACTGCGTTAGGCAATGGAGGCGGCATACTTAATGAAGGAACCGTAACAATGAGTGGAGGAACAATTTCTGGAAACTCTGCATCATACGGTGGAGGCGGTGCATATAACCTTGGAACACAATTTAATATACAAGGCTCAGTAAAAATAATAGACAACGGTATGGATAAAAACGATAATGTCGCATTTTCTTCTGAGGATGATTATATAACTATTACAGGAGAATTTACCGGATTAATAAAAGTAAAACAGAATTCTTTCAATAAGGCAGTGGTAAAACCGATTGAAGACTATAATATTACCCAAAGTGATTTAAGCCGTTTTGAAGCAGATGGCGAGGATACTTATTTAAATCTTATCGGCAATGAAATTATATACATGGAAGATAAAACTGACTGGGGACAAATGGTACAAAATAAAGGTGTAACATACTACGTCGATGAAAATGGCAAAGCTAGCGCAGAAGTCGGAGGCAACGGAAGGATATGGTTAAATACCAAAGCAGACGGAAGCGGCATCTGGTACTGCATAGACAACAGCAATGGGTTATTTAGGACAGGCTCCAGGTTCTATGTTCAAGTAATTGACGACATAAGCAAGTACTATGATAAAATAGGAAGCGAATACAAAGATAAAATAGAAGATGGAAAATTGACAATTTTCCTAATAGGGGTAACTGACCCAGACGGAAACGAGTACACAACCTTGGATTCAGACTTAACCTGCTATATAAAAATAGACCCTGACTGGGACAAAAACAAACTAAGGGCAATCTTCATAAACGGTGAAATGACTGAAAAAGTAGATGTTGAGTACGTAGGCATCATAGATGGCCCCTCAACTGGAGATAAATTTGCAAAGCTAGTTATAAAGCATTTTTCGCCGTATGCGATATATCAATCAATATCTAATGATGCCGAAGTCACACAACTGGACACAAACGCAAATAACATAAACACAAATACCACAAATGATAGCAACCTAAAGAATAGCCTTACAACCGGCGAAAACTTCAATTACGTTTATATACTAAGCCTTTGGGCTGCATCAATAACAGCATTGTCTGGTATAGTAATTTTAAAAAGAAAATTTAGTAAATAAATTTAAGGGCCACCTCTGCTTAGAGGTGACCCTTTTTTAATATTGATAAAAATATGAAAAATTCATAAAATTTATTAATATTACCATATTGAAACTTTTTATATAATGTTGTATAATACTGGCATAAAAAGTTGTAATTAATTTTAATTATGACTGCACAATAAAATTATTTGTAAATTAAAGGAGGCCAAACAATGTCAAAGATTAAATCTAAAACGAGTATAAGTTTAAAACGAATTCTAAGTGTTTTTTTAACGCTGATGTTAGTGCAAGCAGCAATACCATTTACGAGTTTTGCTGAGTCTGTGGCTGATTTTGCTACGTCGGAGTCTGCAACCCTGAAGTTAGACAAAAATACAGGCACAAATTTACAAAATAAGATAGGCGAGGCAAACGATAGTGATGTAGATATACAACAAGTAGATGCTTTTGCTACGTCGGAGTCTGATGGACCCGAAGTCTATGTATTAGACGGCGGCACAAGTACAGATTTACAGAATAATATAAACAAGGCAAACGACGGTGATACAATACAAATTAATGGTACTGTAACTATGGGAGAGACCGTCATAATAAATAAGAGTATAAGTTTAAAAGGAAGTGGTACTCTTTTACGTAATCATACAAATGGCCCAATAATAAAGGTTGAATCTCCCGGAAAATTAACAATGGAAGATATAACAATCGACGGAAATAAGCTCTCCAATAAAAATGCAGCAGTTGAGGTATCTGAAAATAGCGAATTCACAATGACGAGCGGAGTAATTATTAACAATTACGGTGAATATAATGGAGGCGGCATATGTAATTATGCAGGAACCGTAACAATAAATAATGGAACAATAAGCACAAATACTACATCCTCCGACGGTAGCCGTGGAGGCGGCATATGTAATTTCGGAACCTTAACAATAAATAATGGAACAATAAGCATAAATACTACATCCTCCTACAATAACTGTGGAGGCGGCATATTTAATGGCGGAACCTTAACGATGAACGGTGGAACAATTTCTGAAAATACCTCTAGACGTGGAGGCGGCATATTTAATTGCGGAACCTTAACAGTTAACAACGGAACAATTATTAAAAATATCACCACCGACGACTACTATGCATATAATGGAGGCGGTATATATAATGAGAGCGGAACCGTAACAATGAGTGGTGGAACAATTTCTGAGAATACCTCTGAATCTGGAGGCGGCATATATAATTATCAAGGAACCGTAACAATGAGTGGTGGAACAATTTCTAAAAATACCGCTATATATTCTGCAGAGGGAGGCGGCATATTTAATTGGGAAGGAACCGTAACAATAAGTGATGGAATAATTTCTGAAAATACTGCCGGCGATGGAGGTGGCATATGTAATTATAAGTCTGGAACCTTAACATTGGATGGCGGAATAATAAAGGAAAATACCGCTAGTGGTGGAGGCGGCATATATAATTACGAAACCATAATAATGAGTGGTGGAACAATTTCTGAGAATACCTCTGAATATGGAGGCGGCATATATAATCGCGGAACCTTACAAACGTTCAATGGCACAATTACTGGAAATTCTGCATCCTGTGATGGAGGCGGCATATTTAATTATGATTCTGGAACCTTAACATTTGACGGCGGAACAATAAAGGAAAATACCGCTAGTAGTAATGGAGGCGGCATATGTAATTGCGGAACTTTACAAATGCTCGATGGCACAATTACTGAAAATTCTGCATCCTGTAATGGAGGCGGCATATTTAATTGCGGAACCTTAACAATAAGAAGCGGAACAATTAACAACAATGAAAACTGTGGTGTGTATGTTTACGAAGGAACACAATTTAATGTAAAAGGCTCAGCAAAAATAATAGACAACGGTGTGGATAAGCACAATAATGTAATATTTGAGTCTGAGGATGATTATATAACCATTACAGGAGAATTTACTGGTTTAATAAAGGTAAAGCAGAATTCCTTCAATAAAGCAGTGGTAAAATCGATCAAAAACTATAATATTACCCCAAGTGATTTAAGTTGTTTTGAAGCAGATGGCGAGAATACTTATTTAAAACTTATTGATAATGAAATTATATACATGAAAAATCGCACTGACTGGGGACAAATAGTACAAAATAAAGGTGTAACATACTACGTCGATGAAAATGGCAAAGCTAGCGCAGAAATCGGAAGCAATGGAATGATATGGTTAAATACCAAAGCAGACGGAAGTGGAAGCTGGTGCTGCATAGACAACAGCAACGGATTATTTAAGATATGCTCCAGATTCTATTTCCAAGAAGTTGGCTACATAAACATTTACTCCGATAACATAGGAAGTGAATACAAGGATCAAATAGTAAAAGGAAAATTAAAAATCTTTCTAATAGGGGTAACTGACCCAGACGGAAACGAGTACACAACCTTGGATTCAGACTTAACCTGCTATATAAAAATAGACCCTGACTGGGACAAAAACAAACTAAGGGCAATCTTCATAAACGGTGAAATGACTGAAAAAGTAGATGTTGAGTACGTAGGCATCATAGATGGCCCCTCAACTGGAGATAAATTTGCAAAGCTAGTTATAAAGCATTTTTCGCCGTATGCGATATATCAATCAATATCTAATGATGCCGAAGTCACACAACTGGACACAAACGCAAATAACATAAACACAAATACCACAAATGATAGCAACCTAAAGAATAGCCTTACAACCGGCGAAAACTTCAATTACGTTTATATACTAAGCCTTTGGGCTGCATCAATAACAGCATTGTCTGGTATAGTAATTTTAAAAAGAAAATTTAGTAAATAAATTTAAGGGCCACCTCTGCTTAGAGGTGACCCTTTTTTAATATTGATAAAAATATGAAAAATTCATAAAATTTATTAATATTACCATATTGAAACTTTTTATATAATGTTGTATAATACAGGCATAAAAAGTCATAATCAAGTTTAATTATGACTGCACAATAAAGTTATTTGTAAATTAAAGGAGGCCAAACAATGTCAAAGATTAAATCTAAAACAAGGATAAGTTTAAAACGAATTCTAAGTATTTTTTTAACACTGATGTTAGTACAAGCAGCAATACCATTTACGAGTTTTGCTGAGTCTGATGAACCCAAAGTCCATGTATTAAACGGCGGCACAAATACAGATTTAAAAAATACGATAAACGATGCAAAAGACGGTGATACAATACAAATTAATGGTACTATAATTATGGGAGAGACTGTTGAAATAAATAAGAATATAAATTTAAAAGGAAGCGGTAGTCTTTTACGTAATCATACAAATGGTCCAATAATTGAAGTAAGTGTCAAATCTCCCGGAAAATTAACTATGGAAGAGATAACAATTGATGGAGATAATCTCTCCAGCAAAAATGCAGCAGTTGAGGTATCTGAAAAAAGTGAACTTACAATGACGAGCGGAACAATTACTGGAAATTTTTCTAGCTCTGAAGGCGGCATATTTAATAACGGAACCGTAACAATCAACGGCGGAACAATTTCTGAAAATACTTCTCAATATGGAGGGGGCATATACAATTCCGGAACCTTAACAGTTAACAACGTAACAATTAAGGAAAATACCGCTAAGCATAATGGAGGCGGCATATATAATGATGGAACCTTAATAATGAGTGGAGGAACAATTTCTGGAAACTCTGCCATATATGATGGAGGCGGTATATATAATTATGGAACCTTAACAATTAACAGCGGAACAATTAAGGAAAATACCGCTAAGCATAATGGAGGCGGCATATATAGCCACGGAACCTTACAAATGCTCAATGGAACAATTTCCGGAAATTCTACATCCACCGATAATGGAGGTGGCATATGTAATTCTGGAACCTTAACAATAAGTGGAGGAATAATTTCTGGGAATTCTTCTATATATGACGGCGGCGGTATATATAATGACGGAACCGTAACAGTTGACGGCGGAACAATTAAGGAAAATACCGCTAAGCATAATGGAGGCGGTATATATAATGACGTAACTTTACAAATGCTCGATGGAACAATTACTGAAAATTCTGCTATATATGATGGCGGCGGCATATATAACTACGGAACCTTAACAGTTGATGGCGGAACAATTAAGGAAAATACCGCTAAGCATAATGGCGGCGGCATATATAATGACAAAAACTTAACCATGAACAGAGGAACAATTTCTGGGAATTCTGCTATATACGATGGAGGCGGTGTATACACTTACAAGGGAACACAATTTAATGTACAAGGCTCAGTAAAAATAATAGACAACGGTATGGATAAAAACGATAATGTCGCATTTTCTTCTGAGGATGATTATATAACTATTACAGGAGAATTTACCGGATTAATAAAAGTAAAACAGAATTCTTTCAATAAGGCAGTGGTAAAACCGATTGAAGACTATAATATTACCCAAAGTGATTTAAGCCGTTTTGAAGCAGATGGCGAGGATACTTATTTAAATCTTATCGGCAATGAAATTATATACATGGAAGATAAAACTGACTGGGGACAAATGGTACAAAATAAAGGTGTAACATACTACGTCGATGAAAATGGCAAAGCTAGCGCAGAAGTCGGAGGCAACGGAAGGATATGGTTAAATACCAAAGCAGACGGAAGCGGCATCTGGTACTGCATAGACAACAGCAATGGGTTATTTAGGACAGGCTCCAGGTTCTATGTTCAAGTAATTGACGACATAAGCAAGTACTATGATAAAATAGGAAGCGAATACAAAGATAAAATAGAAGATGGAAAATTGACAATTTTCCTAATAGGGGTAACTGACCCAGACGGAAACGAGTACACAACCTTGGATTCAGACTTAACCTGCTATGTAAAAATAGACCCTAACTGGGACAAGGACAAGCTAAGTGCAATCTTCATAAACGGTGAAATGACAGAAAAAATAGATGTTGAATATGCAGGCACCATAGAAGGCCCGTCAAGCGAAGATAAGTTTGCAAAACTAGTTATAAAGCATTTTTCGCCGTATGCGATATATCAAGCAAAGTCGAACGACGCTGAAGTCACACAAATGGATACAAATGCAAATAGCATAAACACAAATGATAGCAACCTAAAGAATAGCCTTGCAACTGGAGAAAACTTCAATTACGTTTATATACTAAGTCTTTGGGCCGCATCAATAATAGCATTGTCTGGTATAGTAATTTTAAAAAGAAAATTTAGTAAATAAATTAAAAGGTCACTTCTGTTTAGAGGTGACCTTTTTTAATATTGATAAAAATATGAAAAATGCATAAGATTTATTAATATTACCATATTGAAACTTTTTATATACTATTGTATAATACAGGTATAAAAAGTCGTAATTAAATTTAATTAGGATTGCGCAATAAAATTATCTGTAAATTAAAGGAGGTCCGAATAATGTCAAAAATTAAATCTAAAATGAGGATAGGTTTGAAACGAATTCTAAGTGTTTTTTTAATGTTGCTGTTAGTACAAGCAGCGGTACCATTTACGAGTTTTGCCGAGTCTGTGGCTAATTCTGCTACATCTACGCCTGAGCCTGCAGTCCTGGAATTAGACGAAAATACAAGCGCAAATTTGCAAAATAAGATAGACGAGGCAAACGATAGTGATGCACTACAAATCAATAGTGATGTAGATATGCAACAAGTAGATACTTTTGCTACGTCTGAGTCTGAACCCAAAGTCCTGGAATTAGACGACGGCACAAGTACAGATTTAAAAAATAAGATAAACGAGGCAAACGACGGTGATACAATACAAATTAATGCTACTATAACTATGGAAGAGACCGTTGTAATAAATAAGAGTATAAGTTTAAGAGGAAGCGGTAGTCTTTTACGTAATCATACAAATGGTCCAATAATAAAGGTTGAATCTCCCGGAAAATTAACGATGGAAGAGATAACAATTGACGGAAATAAGCTCTCCAATAAAAATGCAGCAGTTGAGGTATCTGAAAACAGCGAATTTACAATGAAAAGCGGAACAATTACTAAAAACACTTCTACAGATAATGGAGGTGGCATAGATAATAAAGGAACCGTAACAATTAACGGAGGAACAATTACTAAAAACACTGCTGAACGTGGAGGCGGCATATGTAATAATCAAGGAACTGTAACAATAATTAGCGGAGAAATAAGATTAAATACTGCATCCCCCAGCTATGAATATGACTACGGCTATGGGGGCGGCATATATAATAGTCTAGGAAATCTAATAATAAGCGGCGGAACAATCACTAAAAATACTGCATCCAGCTATGGAGGCGGTATATGTAATTATAGGGGAACCATAACAATAAGCAATGGAGAAATAAGCGCAAATGCCACATCCCCCGGCTATGGATATGGAGGTGGCATATATAATAGTCTAGGAAACCTAATAATAGGTGGCGGAACAATTACTAAAAATACTACATCCCGCGATGGAGGCGGTATATATAATAGTCTAGGAACCGTAACAATTAGCGACGGAGAAATAAGCGCAAATACTGCATACGATTATGGAGGTTGCATATATAATACCGGAACTGTAACAATTAACGGTGGAACAATTACTGGAAATACTGCTACAGATGGAGGCGGCATATTTAATGATGGAACCGTAACAATTAGCGGTGGAACAATCACTGGAAACTCTGTAGGTGGCATATATAACAATGGGACCTTAACAATGAGTGGAGGAACAGTTACTAACAATGAAAAATGCGGTGTGTATGTTTGTGAGAAAAAGCAATTTAAAGTAAAAGGTTCTGCAAAAGTAATAGACAACTCCGTAAATAAGAAAAATAATGTAATATTTGCCTCTGAAGATGGTTATATAATTATCGATGGAAAATTTACAGGCTTAATAAAATTAAAACATAACTCCTTCAATAAAGCAGTGGTAAAATCGGCTGAAGGCTATAATATCACCCAAAGTGATTTAAGTTGTTTTGAAACAGATAGTGATAACCACCATTTAAATCTTATTGGAAATGAAATTATATACATGAAAAATAAAACTAACTGGGAACAAATGGTACGAAATAAAGGTGTAACATACTACGTCGATGAAAATGGCAAGGCTAGCGCAGAAGTCGGAGGCAACGGAAGGATATGGTTAAATACCAAAGCAGACGGAAGCGGCATCTGGTACTGCATAGACAACAGCAATGGGTTATTTAGGACAGGCTCCAGGTTCTATGTTCAAGTAATTGACGACATAAGCAAGTACTATGATAAAATAGGAAGCGAATACAAAGATAAAATAGAAGATGGAAAATTGACAATTTTCCTAATAGGGGTAACTGACCCAGACGGAAACGAGTACACAACCTTGGATTCAGACTTAACCTGCTATGTAAAAATAGACCCTAACTGGGACAAGGACAAGCTAAGTGCAATCTTCATAAACGGTGAAATGACAGAAAAAATAGATGTTGAATATGCAGGCACCATAGAAGGCCCGTCAAGCGAAGATAAGTTTGCAAAACTAGTTATAAAGCATTTTTCGCCGTATGCGATATATCAAGCAAAGTCGAACGATGCTGAAGTCACACAAATGGATACAAATGCAAATAGCATAAACACAAATGATAGCAACCTAAAGAATAGCCTTACAACCGGCGAAAATATCAATTACGTTTACATACTAAGTCTTTGGGCTGCATCAATAATAGCATTGTCTGGTATAGTAATTTTAAAAAGAAAATTTAATAAATAACAAACAGAGGGGTGGAAAAGGCCCCTCTGTTTTGTTATAATTTTATTAAGTTGGAATGATCAATCTGAATATTTTATCTTTTTAAAATAATATATCTATTGCAGATGATTTTAAAAAAAAATTTGAAAAATAATTATGAATATCATAAAAAATGCTATTGAAAATGATGGTGAAGCAATTTTAAAAGAAGACTTGCCAAATATTTTTAAGAGATTTTATAGAGGTAAAAACGCAACAAAGTATAGCATTGGCATAGGACTTGCCTTGGCAAAAACAATTATAGGTAGTGAAAACGGTTATATAAATGTACAGTCTAAAAATAATTTAACTACTTTTACAATAAGGTATTCTAAATTATAGTTTTTAAAAAAGTACAAAAGCAAAAAGGAATATAAATATGAAATTAAATGTAATCCCAGAATTATCCTTTGATATGATTAATGATATGGAAGATATGAACTTTTTTACCTACTCACAAATCTTCGATGATTTATTGATTGTATCACAAAAGGCAACAAATTGTTTTGTATGGAAAACAGAGGACGGCTTAGTTATTTTTGATGCCATTTGGCCCAATAAAATTGTCTATGATACAATTATAAAGGCAGTCCAGTCAGTAGGATGGAATCCTAATAATATAACCAAACTTGTACTTACCCATGGTCATGTAGATCATACAGGTTGTGGAAAATGGTTTGTTGAAAAACATAGCGTAAAAACTTACCTTTCAAAAACCGACGATATTTTTTGGCAAAATAATCCCACAAAACCTGATCGTCCAGATACATGGAAGGATTTTGATATCGACTGTTACTTGCAAGATGGAGATATTATTCCTTGCAAAGATAAAAATATTTATGTATATTCCACACCGGGCCACACTCCCGGATGTCTTAGCTATATCTTCCCT
This sequence comes from uncultured Eubacteriales bacterium, assembly GCA_934464585.1. Taxonomy (GTDB): domain Bacteria; phylum Bacillota; class Clostridia; order Oscillospirales; family Acutalibacteraceae; genus CAKSJY01. The sequence goes on along the minus strand of CAKSJY010000009.1, from coordinate 30,445 downwards.
ATAGCAGAAAATGGTGTTACTCATATGGCAGCACTTTTAGGTGGTGCAACGCCACCCTGGGGAAACTCTACCGGAATAGAACAATTCCTCAATTCTTTAGACTATTTCCGAAACAAAGCCAAGGAAAAGCATGTAGATGTAGCATTATGCAATCATACCGCATTTGATAATGGTTTAGAACGTATTGCTTATTCCTCCAAGCGTCTTTCATATATGCCAAATATTTATATTATTGGTGAAAATGGTTTTGAAAGATATTGCGATATGTTTAAAACATTAGGGCTCACAGCACAAAAGGCCCTAAAACATGAATAGGCTATAATCTGTTGAATTTAAGAGTTATTTCTAGAGTAAACCATTAATTATTGAGGTATATTTATTCTACGTCCATTAGAAAAATGATATTAAAAGGCTAAAACCAACAAATAAAGGAGCTTGCCTAATGAACCACTGCGGAACAAAGAAAATTGAAACTGAACGCCTATTACTCAGAAAATTTAAATTAAACGATGCATCCGCTATGTATAATAATTGGGCATCTGATCCTGAAGTCACAAAGTATCTTACATGGCCACCACATTTAAATATCGAAATAACACAAAACATTTTAAAAGAATGGACATCTCTATACCAAAATTTAGATTACTATCAATGGGCAATCACTTTAAAAGATGATACCTCATCCCCTATTGGGAGCATTGGCGTTGTAGACCAAAATGAGGATCTATCAATTGTACATATAGGCTACTGTATCGGTAAAAAGTGGTGGCATAAAGGGTATACAACCGAAGCATTAAAGGCTTTAATTAATTATTTTTTCACTAATGTTAATGTAAACAGAATCGAATCACGTCACGATACTAACAATCCAAACTCAGGAAAAGTTATGAAAAAGTGTGGTATGCACTATGAGGGTACTTTAAGACAGGCTGACCACAATAACCAAGGTATTTGCGATGCTTGTTATTACTCAATATTAAAATCCGATAAATAACCCTATGAAAATTAAGGTAAAGTTTTAAAATCTTTACTTTAGCGCGCTAATATGCTACAATGCTAATATATTGATTTTTGATTAGAGCAGGTGTGTTTGATTGAAAAAAAACTTCTTTTTGTTTGTAGTGTGTACCATATTTATGCTAACACTTTGTTCTTGTTCTTCAAACAACGATACTACAGACAATTCTCTAGAAAATATTTATAAAAAAGGTGTACTAACAGTCGGCCTTGATGATTCCTTCCCTCCTATGGGATATATGGACAAAAACAACGGTGAGCTTATAGGCTTTGATGTCGATCTTGCAAAGGAAGTTGCATCAAGACTTGGTGTTGAAATAGAATTTCAAACTATCGATTGGCAGATTAAGGAGCTAGAACTCACAGGCGGAAATATTGACTGTATTTGGAATGGACTTAGTAAGACCCAAGCTTTAGATAATACCCTAGGACTAAGCCGACCATACATGAATAACAACCAATGTATTTTAGTAAGGAATGATTCCTGTTTTAAACATATTCAGGACCTTGATGGTAAGACTCTTTGCGTACAAACAGAATCATCTGCCGAACATGCCCTTAATAAACGACCGGACATAACCAATTCTGTCGGAGAAATTCTGACAATTGATACATATACAAAAGCTATTTTTGAACTTAATAACTCAACTGTCGATGCTATTGCTATGGATGAGGTTATTGCAAGATTTTATATCTCTCAAAATCCTAATGCGTATCGTTTAATTACTGATAATGACGGAGAAGCTTTCTCTTTGGCACAAGAAGAATATGTAATCGGATTTAGAAAAAATGATAATAAACTTCGCACTGCAATTGAGGATACTCTTAAAGCAATGGATAATGACGGTACAGTTTCCGCTATATCAGAAAAATGGTTTGCAAAAGATATAACCTGTATAGATAAATGGTAAATTAACACACTTAAGAGGTGATAAATAAATGAACTTTGGTCTTCTTTTTAACCAAATGTTTTTCGCAAGTTTAACAACCATAGAAATTTTCTTCTTAACATTAATATTCGCCCTACCCTTAGGTTTAATTATAAGCTTCGGGAGAATGTCGAAGTATAAAGCTATAAGCATTCCTACCAACATCTACATACTACTTATGCGTGGTACTCCTTTAATGCTTCAACTTATGTTCGTGTTTTATGGTTTAAAACCGCTTTTTGGTATCCAAGTTCCTCGTTTTCCCGCTGCTATTATTGCGTTTTCTTTAAATTATGCAGCATATTTCGCTGAAATATATCGTGGTGGAATACAAGCAATCCCTATCGGACAATATGAAGCATGCAAAGTTTTAGGCTTTAGCAAAAAACAAACCTTTTTTAGAATAATCCTACCACAGGTAATAAAGAAAATTATGCCCGCTATGGGAAATGAATTTATAACCTTAGTTAAGGATACATCTTTAGCCCAAACTATCGTTGTAATTGAAATTATGCGAGTAACTCAAAAATTTGCGAGTGCATATGTAAGTGCAGTACCCTTTGCAGTAGCTGCCATATTCTATTTGATAATGAACGGAATACTTACAAAGATTTTTTCTTGTATAGAAAACAAATTATCATATTACCGTTAGTTTTATAAGAAGGTGAAATAACTTTGAGTAACAAAATGTTAATCGCACATAACATAGTAAAAAGCTTTTCAGATTTAAATATCTTAAATAATATATCCTTTGAAATAAATCGCGGAGAAGTTCTTACAATCATTGGACCATCAGGTTCAGGAAAAAGTACACTTCTACGTTGTATTACTCAACTTGAGGAAATCGATTCCGGAAAAATAGTCATATGCGGGAAAACCCTTGTTGAAAACAATAGTTTAGGCAAAGCTGTATATGTAGAACACGATGAGCGAATTAAAATTGGACTTCATATCGGACTTGTATTTCAAAACTATAACCTATTCCCACACCTATCTGTTATTGAAAATATAACCGAGGCCCCTATACGAGTTTTGGGTAAATCCCCCTCTGATGCAGAAAACGAGGCTCTAAACCTTTTGAAAAAAATGAATCTTGAAAACAGAAAAGATTCTTACCCCTACCAACTTTCCGGTGGACAACAACAACGTGTATCAATCGCAAGAGCTTTAGCTATGCATCCGGACATATTATTTTTTGATGAGCCGACATCTGCACTCGATCCGGAACTTACCGGGGAAATATTAAAGGTAATAAAGCAACTTGCCCTAGAAAATATGACAATGGTAATTGTTACACACGAAATGCAGTTCGCACACGATGTTTCAGATAAAATTATATTCATGGATTCAGGAAAAATTATTGAAGAAGGTACCCCTTCGGAAATCTTCGATAATACTAAAAATGAAAGGGTACTTCAGTTTTTAAACCGATTTTAAAGTACTTTGTATTACACTATAAATCAAACTACTTTTCCCATATATTGTTGATTTACAAAAAGAGGTATATATGATAAACTCTCCTTTATATACAGCACTTATAAAACATAAACGAAAAAGACTTTCTTCATTTCACACTCCGGGGCATAAGTGTAATCGTAAATTCTTAAAAAAGAATTTACTTCCCCTTGATTTCACCGAGCTCCCCGATACAGATAGTCTATTTGAAGCAAGCGGCGCAATAAGAGACACTGAAAAACAAGCAGAAAAACTTTTTTCTACAAAACGTACTCTTGTAAGTGCCGGTGGGTGCACATTGTGTATTCAAACTATGCTTAAGCTTTGTTCGAAAGGTAAGAAAAAGATAGTAATAAGCAGGCTTATTCATAAAAGTGCAATAAACACATTAGCTCTTCTCAATTTAGAACCTATCTGGGTATATCCACGAAAAGATGCCGGGGAAAGCTATCCGGGAAGAATATATGCTGAGGATGTCGAAAACGCTTTAAGCTTAAATAAAGATGTTTGTGCTGTATATATTACAAGCCCTGATTACTATGGAGTAATTTCTAATATAAAAGAAATTTCTTTAAAGTGTAAAAAGTACGGTGTCCCTCTATTAGTAGACGGAGCACATGGTTCACACCTCCCCTTCTTAAATGAAAATCTTGACCCTATTAAACAAGGAGCTTCTATGGTAGCCTCATCTATGCATAAAACAATGCCTGTTTTAACCGGTGGAGCATATCTTCATATATGTGATGAAAATTATGCAGACGAGGCTAAATCTGCTATGTCGCTTTTTGGTTCAACAAGTCCCTCATACCCTATAATGGCCTCTTTAGATTTGGCAAATATGTGGTGTGATAAATATGGCAGAAAAAGCTTTTTAAAGTTACAGCAGGAAATAGAAAAAATTAAAATTATAGCAAAAAGCAAAGGTATTGGATTCCCCCTAGGTGAAACCGACCCTATAAGACTTTGCCTTGATGTAAGCAAAATAGGTCTTATTGGAACTGAAGTCGGTGAATTTTTTCGACACCACCACATCGAACCCGAATATTGTGATCAAAACAGTGTTGTACTTATCGCAACACCGTTTAACAATAAAAAAGATTTTCGTCGTCTTAAAAAAGCAATATTACTTTTAAATGCAAAACCAACCTCTAAAAATATGTGTAATAAACCATATAACTTTCCTAAACCCATAGCAAAAATACCTCCGAGAGATGCAGTTTTTTCAACATTCAAACTCGTTAATGTTAAAAACTCTGCCGGAAGAATTGCAGCAGAAAGTGTCTGTCCTTGTCCGCCCGGAGTTCCTATTGTTATGCCCGGTGAAGAAATCACAGACAGAATAATATCTGACTTAACAAGCTATGGCATTTTTGTGATTTACGTGGTAGAATAATCATATACATATTTACATAAGAGGAGAGATAAAGAATGAAACTTATATTAGCAATAGTTGGTAATGATGATAGTGCTATGGTATCTTCAGGCCTAACAAGAGAGGGGTTCTCTGTTACTAAACTATCTACTACAGGTGGATTTTTAAAAGCAGGTAACACTACATTTATTGTTGGTGTAGAAGATAATAAAGTAAATAGAGTAATAGAAGTTATAAGAGAATACAGTAGCAAAAGAAGCCAACTTGTTCCAAATACAACTTCTATGGATGTTGGTATGTATACATCTTTCCCGGTCGAAATTACTGTTGGCGGAGCAACAGTGTTTGTGTTAGATGTTGAACAATACGAAAAACTATAAATTATGTTTAATAATTTACACAATAGTACATTAGAGACAGATATTATGCCACTTTTAAAAAGTGGTTCTCTTTCTCATGCTATAATCTTAGAATGTTCCGATACCTCTTTAGCTAATTCTGTAGCAAGAAAAATCGCTTCATATGCTGTTTGTGAACACAAGGTAGATAATTGTGAATGCTCTAATTGTAAAAAGGCCATGGCAGGGATACACCCTGATGTTTTAGAGTTCTGCCCGGAATCCGCAAATAAGTCGTTGCCTGTCGATGTTATAAGAAGTATACGTAAAAGTGCTTATACAAAGCCAAACGAGGCTTCATGCAAGGTATTTATATTAAAATCCTGCGACAATATGTCGAATTCATCAGCCAACGCTTTATTAAAGATCTTAGAGGAACCGCCTGCCGGAGTAATGTTTATACTTACTTGTGAATCTTGTTCCTCTTTGCTTGATACAATAAAGTCGAGATGCAATATCTTCTCTTTAGATCAGGGAAAAAATCAAATTTCGGTGGATTCAAAACCTTATTTGATAGCCATAGATATTTTGAAAGCTATGGCTAGAAAGGATGAATCAGAACTTATGATCGCTTTGTCTGCCTTTGGCAAAGACAGATCTCTTACGTTCGATACAATTAAAAATATGGAGTTTCTTCTTAATGCAGCATTTAATCTTTCGTTTGGGATCGCACAAAACATAGAAAACTATGAACTTCTATCCACGATTTCTCAAACATTTACTAAAAAAGCTCTTATGTATTTAATCGAAGAAACTCAAAAATATCAAGACAAAATACAATTAAATGCTAATAATAATCTGTTGAAAACCGATATGTGTGTCAGGTTATATAAGGCAATTGATTTATAAAATAAAGGAGAACATAATGATAACAGTTATCGGTGTACGATTCAAACAAGTCGGTAAAATATACTACTTTGACTGTGGTGATATGCATATCGAATTAGATGATAAAGTAGTAGCAGAAACAGAACGTGGTGTTGAGTGCGGTCGAGTAGTAGTTATGCCAAAAAGTATAGATGAAAATGATCTTGACCCTACCCCCAAAAAAATAATACGAAAAGCTACTAAGGGAGATTTATCTAAACTCGAAGAAAACAAAAGAAAAGAAAAACGCTCTCTTGAAGTATGCGAAAAAAAAATAAAAGAACATAATTTAGACATGAAACTCATCTCTACCGAATATACATTAGATGGTAGTAAACTTCTGTTTTACTTTACCGCAGACGGACGTATTGATTTCAGAATGCTTGTAAAAGATTTAGCTGCTATATTTAAAACAAGAATTGAACTACGTCAAATTGGAGTCAGAGATGAATCCAGACTTCTTGGCGGATTAGGTGTTTGTGGAAGAGAATTTTGCTGTTCATCATTTTTAAGCGAATTTCAACCCGTATCTATTAAAATGGCAAAAGAGCAAGGCTTATCATTAAGTCCAAACAAAATTTCAGGTACCTGCGGAAGACTTCTATGCTGTCTTAAGTATGAACAAGAAGCGTATAGTGATCTTTTGAAAAAGACTCCAAAAATCGGTGCTATTGTAACAACCCCTGAAGGTAAAGGCCGTGTTGTTGACCAAAATATTTTAACAGGTAAACTTCTTATAAGCCTTGACAAATCTAAGGATGCGGCACCAATAAAATTCGATGTTTCTGATGTCAAATTAATAAAGGATGGAAAAATTAAACTTAAAAAAGAGGAAATTGAAAATCTTAAAAATTTAGAATAAAATAGTCTTATTTTTAACATTATTGTAAAAAAGACTTGCATTTTATGAAAAGTATGATATAATGTCATATGTAGATATTGATAGGAGGTGTCATTTTCAATGGCATATAAAATTTGTGATGATTGCATTTCATGTGGAGTATGTGAAGCAGAATGCCCGGTATGCGCTATTTCTGAAGGCGAAGGCAAATATGAAATAGACGCTAATACCTGTATTGAATGTGGTGCTTGTGCAGAGGTTTGTCCTGTTGGGGCCCCTAGCCAAGACTAATTCACAGATAATATATAAGGCATCTTCTGTATTTAAAATAGAAGATGCCTTTTTTATTTCATTAAAACCTATTTTTTAGGTTTTATAAAATAGTTAATCTATCAATTTCATATCTAGGTGTTTAATTAGTACCCTTTTTGTATAATCTATTTAGTTAATACTATGAGTATATTACAGGTTTTATATATCCGCATAATATACCAAGTACGGCTGAAATTACTATTAACAAGATAGGGTTTACCTTTTTGAGTGCCAGAATAAGAACAATTATAAAAATAGTTGCTGAACACAAAAAAGAATACTCTATAAATAGTTGAGGATAAATCCCATTAGGGAAAAATACCGAATTTATTATGGATATAACTGCCGCCCCAATAAGTCCAACAACAGCCGGTTTTAATCCTCTCATTGCTCCGGCAACAATATAATTTTCTTTAAATTTCATATAAAATCTGGCCACTATAAGAATAATTATAAAAGAAGGCAAGACAACACCTAGGGTTGCAAATACTGCCCCTAATACTCCGGCAACCTCAGATCCAACATATGTTGAAATATTAATGGCAAATGGTCCCGGTGTGCTTTCACTTATCGCTATAAAATCGACAAGTTCTTCCATATACATCCAACCATTCTTTATTACCTCTTCTTCAATTAATGGAAGCATTGCATAACCGCCACCAAAGGTAAATGCGCCGATCTTAAAAAAAGTCAAAAATAGTATAATATATATCATTACGCTTTACCTCCGGATTTTGCTATAAATACAGAAGCGATCCCGCAAAGAGCGCTGCATATTATTATCAACAATACATTCGCCCCTAAAAATGTTGATAGTGTAAATGACAAAAACATTATGATGTATGCAAGCATATTTTTGGGACATTGCTTATACATTGATATAAGTGCTTTTATAATTAAGGCAATAACTCCGGCACGAATACCATTAAAAGCATATTGGACAATCTCAATACTGCTAAATTTTCTAAAAAAGAATGAAATTATTAATATAATAAAAAATGACGGCAATACCACACCAAGTGTGCAAAAAAATGAACCTACCACTCCCGCTTTTTGGAAACCTATAAATGTTGCTGAATTTATAGCAATTGGCCCCGGAGTAGATTCAGAAACAGCGATGATTTCCAAAATATCATCATCACTTAACCACTTGTTTTTATTTACAATTTCTTCTTGTATTATAGGTATCATGGCATAACCACCACCAAAGGTGAACGCACCGATTTTAAGAAATGTTAAAAATAGTTTTATAATCATTTTGAATTTCTGTTTTTTATTCATTTCAAACATCCTTTAATTCTTGATATTTGTATAATAAATCTATATTAAAAAGAACATTTAATCTCAAATTGTTAAATACTACCTATATTTGAGATATTACAAAATTCTATCATTTTTTTTAAATAATTGCATATAATAAAAAGGTATGCGAAAAAGGAGGGTAAATCTATGAACTTACATTTTGATGTTAAAAAGCCTATCGTTTCAACTGAAGATAAGCTAAGCAAAAAAGGTGATATCGACGATTTCATCTTTAACTGCCAAGAATGGCATATCAGCGAAAAATAATTTAGCTGAAAACAAAATTTTATAGCTCTTTGGCTTTAAGCCAAGGAGTAATAAACTTAACAATTATTTGCACACGAGTTTTAGTGTGCTTATTGGACAAGGTTAACAATTATTGTTTCTAAAATTAATAGGGTAATCCCTTTTCCAATATTTTTAGTTGTTTATCCCTTGATTTATAATCAGGCATATATTTATGTATTTCATTATAAAAGTCCTGACTATGATTTTTAACTCTTATATGGGCAAGCTCGTGAACTACAATGCTATCGATAATATCTTCTGGTAGCAACATAATCCTATATGAGAAACAGAGGGAATTTTTATAGTTGCAACTACCCCATCGTGTTTTAGCCGATGTTATTTTTACTCCTGTCGGCTTAACACTCATAATATTACTATAATACTTCACTTTTTGAGGCAGAATACTTTTGGCTAACCGTTTTAGCTCTTCTATTTCTGCCTCGGAAAGTGAATTTTTCTTTCTGTCCTCCTCCTGTTTTAATATCAACTTCTTTTGATTTTTAATCCATTCAAGATTTTTTTCTACAAAAGCCTCTATAAATGATTTACTTATTTTCTTAGGTGCACGTACTACAACTTCTAGTTTCTTATTTACAGTTAAGGCTACTGTTTTTCTTTTCGTTCTTATAATCGTATACTCAACCATATTTACAACAAATAAACTCCTTGATTCTCATAATCCAACTTTATTTCTTCCGGCCAAGCTGAGGCTTGCACCTCACCGACATGTGCTTTCTTCAAAAAAAACATACAAAGTCTTGATTGACCTATTCCTCCCCCAATAGTATAAGGTAATTCACCATTTAAAAGTGCCTTTTGAAACGGTAGCTCTTTTCTTTTTATCTGTCCTGACTTTTCAAGTTGACTTAATAGGGCCGATTCATCTACCCTTATACCCATAGAAGAAAGCTCCAACGCTATATCTAAAACCGGGTAATACACAACTATGTCACCATTTAAACTCCAATCATCATAATCAGGCGCTCTACCATCGTGAACATTGCCATCACTTAGTTTATCACCTATATGCATTATAAATACAGCACCTTTTTCCTTTGCTATGCTATATTCTCGCTCCTTTGGATTCAACTTTGGATACATATTTAAAAGCTGTTCACTAGTAATAAAATAAATACTATCCGGCAAGATGTTGTTTCCTAGATTATACTTTGTATTTATATAGTTTTCCATCATCTTAAGTATTTCATATATTTTTTCTACAGTACTTTTTAGTGTATCATTATTTCTTTGATCTCTATCTATTATTAATTCCCAGTCCCATTGATCTACAAAAACAGAGTGTAGATTATCCGTATCCTCATCACGGCGAATGGCATTCATATCAGTATATATTCCCTCACCTGAATTAAAGCCGTATCTAGCTAAGGCAAAACGTTTCCACTTTGCAAGCGATTGTACTATTTCAAATTTACGTCTATCGCCTTTAATTTCAAACGATACCGGACGTTCAACTCCGTTTAAGTCATCATTTAATCCGCTTTCCTTTGGTAAAAACAAGGGTGCCGATATTCTAGTTAAATTAAGTTTTTTTGAAAGCAAACTTTCAAATCTGTCTTTTATATCTTTGATTGCGGTTTCTGTTTCCCTTAAACTCAAAATAGGATTATAACCTTTAGGTACTGTAAATTCCATAACAAAACCTCTTTTTTAGATTAAAAGTATATTGTATATTATATCCTTAATTATAATATCTTTCAATTAATAATATTGCTCTAAACAGCATATTATAATCACTACAAACAAAAAAGCAAGAAAAGGAAAATCCTCTCTTGCCTTTTGTTATATTTAAAATAATATTAACGGCCTAATTCTTCAGCTGTTACTACTCCCTTTTCAATTGATTCATCAAGAAGGTTTCTGTAATATTCAGCCTCAGTTGCCATAACGTAAGGATTTACATAGAATATACCAAGCAACCCAAATGTAATTGCACTTAAAATTGCCCAACCTATAAAACTTAAATTTAAAACAAATAACTCCCACTTATGACCTTGCATCATACGCATTGAAATTTTTAGGGCATCTGTTGCCTTAACTTCAGGGCAATCTACCAATATATATTGAGTCATTGCATATGCGTATGATTTAACAATACCAGGAATAACAAATAGCAATGACCATAAGAATATCCATAAAGTTTGCCAAAGCATTCCGCCTAATTTTCTGCCATAGTTTGAATCAAAACCATCTTTAAAGGAAGTTCCAATTCCTACCTCCTCTTTTTTAGAGGAAAGCTTTACAAAGTAAGATGTCAAACCTATTGCTATCGGTGTTCCTACAAATATTGTAGCTAACCATCCAGCGAACGGTACAATAGATACCGCTGCAACAACTAACGATACTATAACTACTGAACCAACTGTTATCCAATATTTGTTTTTAAAATTCTCCCTTGCTATCTCCTTTAGTTCTGCACGAGTTTTCAATATAACCAACCCCTTCAATAAAATTTAATTTATTTACAAAATATTTCCGAGGAAATACTGTAAACAACTTTATATAGCTGATTTTCCTCTCAACTCTTCTTCACTAATAATACCTTTTTCAATAGATTCCTCCATACGATCTTTATAATATTCCGCATAAACTGCATGCTTGTATGGACCTACCCATAAAATATATGGAATAAAGAAAAACATTACACCCAATATGTCCCACAATAAGAAACTTAGTTTTAGTGTGAATAAATCAAACTTTCTTCCATCCATTATTCGCATTGAAATTTTTAATGCCTCTGTTGGTTCTACATCCGGACAATCCGCCAATATATATGGAGTCATTGCATATGAAAACCATTTAACAATTCCTGGAATAACAAACAAAAGACTCCACAAGAAAGTCCATAAAAGCGACCATGCCATCCCGCCAAGCTTTCTTAAATAGCCAGAATTAAACGTATTTTCTATAGCATAGGTACCCGAAATTTCTTCATTACCACCAAACTTTAGAAAATAACCCGATATTCCAACTAGCAATGGCATTGTTACAAAAAGGAAAACGCAAAATGAAAGATAATTTCCATACACTAAATATACATATGCAAGAGATGATGATAATGCATATGGCAAAGCCTTACACAGAAAAAATGTTAAAACACAATTGCAATAATTATTCCTAATATCTGCTTTCGCCAAATTTTTTAATTCTTCACGAGTTTTCATATAAAGCCTCCTATCATTTACGTTATGTACATATTATTACATTATTCTACATAAAAGTCAAGATTTATATATAACCTCTCCCAAATATAAACCTTCATTTTATAAATTATATTGTAAATACACGCAAAAATGCCTCGATTATAAAACCGAGGCATTTTATTCTATTTATTTAATGCGTGTTTAAAAGTTGGGACAATTTCTCCAATTAATTTTTCAATCTTTTTCTTATCATTATCTTTAGCTGCTATTCTAAGGCTTTCCAAAGATTTTACAAGCTTCTCTTTGTCAGTCTTGATAGGCTCACCAATGAAAATCTTCTCGCTATCAGTTTTCTTTATACCTTCTTCATCAAGCAAAATCTCTTCATAAAGTTTTTCTCCTGGCCTTAAACCTGTATACTTAATTTCGATATCTTTACCCGGAATATATCCTGATAATCTTATCAAATTTTCGGCAAGTTCAGTAATCTTAACAGGCTCACCCATATCCAAAACGAATATTTCTCCACCCTTTGCTAAACTTCCCGCAGTCAACACAAGCGAAACAGCTTCCGGAATAGTCATAAAAAATCTTATTATATCCGGGTGGGTAACTGTAACCGGCCCACCATTTTTAATTTGCTCTTTAAAAAGTGGTATTACTGAACCGTTAGATCCCAAAACATTACCAAATCTTACAGCCACAAATTCTGTATCACTGTTTTCATTCATTGTTTGTACTATCATTTCACAAATACGTTTTGTAGCTCCCATTATGTTTGTAGGATTTACAGCCTTATCTGTAGAAATTTGAACAAACTTTTTAACTTTATACTTATCAGCCATTCGTACAAGATTTAACGTACCAATAACATTATTTTTTACTGCCTCTTCCGGGTTTGTTTCCATAAGCGGTACATGTTTATGTGCAGCAGCATGAAATACTACATCTATTTCCTTTACAGAAAATAACTGGTCTAACTTTGTATTATCTCTAATAGAAGCAATCTCTACCTCCATATTCAATGTATCACCATAAACTCTTTTTAGCTCTTGTTGAATATCATAGGCATTATTTTCATATATATCCAGTATTATAAGTTTTTTCGGCGAAAGTCCTGCAATTTGTCTGCAAAGCTCAGATCCTATCGATCCTCCGCCACCTGTTACTAATATATTTTTACCTTTAATATACTGTCCATATTTCTTTTCATCAAGCACTATTGTTTCACGGCCGAGTAAGTCTTCTACTTCAACAGTTCTCATACTTGATGTTACTGATGCCTTTGAAGTAATAACATCGTATATATTAGGGATAATCTTTACTTCCAAATTTGTTTTAGCACAAATATCAAGTATACGCTTTCTATCTTCCATACTCATTGCAACAATTGAGCATAGGATTACATCTATATCGTCTTTTTCACATATTTCAGGTATTTCATATGTTGAACCTTCAACCTTTAGCCCCAACATTCTTCTACCGATTTTTTCTCTGTCATCATCCACAATACATATAGGCAAATATTCATTATCTATATGCTTTGAAAATTCTTTTAGCACAGAAGCGGTTGCCTCACCGGCACCAACTATCATCATTCGTTTTTTGTTTGTATTATCGACATCTCTTTTTTCAAGATTCTGATTAAGCCTGTATGCAAGTCTAAACAGAAACATCAGCAATGTACTCATAAGAGTAACGATAACATATGTCCTAATACCTAAATTTAAATATTCAAGACCATGTATTTGCGATAATGCTGCAGAAATTATAAAGAATACGACATTAGCCGCAACTGCTGCCAATCCGGCATAGAAAAAATCCTCCATATCAGCATATCGCCATATTTTATCATACATTCTAAAAGCTAGAAATATAATTGTAAACACAACATTAAAAATAGCAAGACCTATTAAAAATTGTCTTTCTAAACCCAGCAACAGGAAACTATCTCTATTTACTGCAAACGAGAAATAATATGATATATTCCATATTATAAAATCACAGCAAAATAAAAGAAATTTTCTGCCTTTTTTTAAACTTTCATATAAATTCATTTTCTCATCTCTCAACAATCATATTATAATAGTATCTAAAGTATTATATCGTATCCTTTCGAATAATTCAAGTCTATTGCATAACTACTTAAAATCGCCAAAGTACTACTTTTAAATATTTAATTTTTATAAGTCATTTGAAGGCCTTGTCCTTTTTATATTTCTGCTATCATGATTATAAGGCTTCGTATTGCCATTTATAAAATCAATAACCATTTGTATACAAAAGTCCTTCTTCGCTAAATCCATATGGCTGACATTTCTTACATAATAATTATTCTTGTTTTCAAGAGCATCTCCCACCACAGCACTCTTTACCAAAACAATGCCATCACCATTTTTATATATTTCGCTCGGCCAAGCCTTTTGGGTTCTTAAAAAACTTACCTGTTCTATGGTAATTGAATTAAACCCTATTATATTATACATTTTTATATTTTCATCTTTAAGTACAAACTCACCATTTTTATACAATGTGTTGTGGAAGTCCTGAGCTCTTTTAAGTAAATCACTTGCACCACTCGGCCAATCTCTCTTTTTTAATATATATTTAATTGTGTCGTCATATGTATCTATATTAATTGGAGGCAAGCATATATTCGGATTAGGTTTATTTATATACCCATTGCCTGAATAAGAAAAATATTGTTTCGGGGGCAATAATTCATATATAGACGGACAATTCTCCGCAACAGATTTTATCACTGGATTTAAAATAGGTGATGACATAAAGCCTAAAAAACCATCTACAAATTTACCATAGTCTATTGCTGTTACAGCTCTTGCCGAGCCTAAGAACGGTGTACCAAGTGTAATAGTTTTATCGACCTTTTTTGCATTTTGTTGTTTAGAAAGGTATGATGCACATACATTTCCACCCATACTATGGGTTACAAACGTAATATTTTTAAATCCATTATTATTTATGAATTCTTCAAGTAATCCCGCTACTTTAACAGAACTAAGCCTCCAATCATATGAAAAAAACACAACATTATATTCGTTTTCATTAACATTTGATACTATCTTTTTTACCATTTCACCGTAAAAATTTGCAACACCAAAGTTTCTGTTATCCGGATTATTCCTACAATCCAATATTGGATTTGTTGGCATAACCGAAACCTTGGAATTTCCGTTTTTATCGCAGGCTATAAGAGATAGATCCCGCTTTATTGTCTTAATTTGTACATCTGAAAGATCTGATAAATCTGTTTGGGAATCAGGATCTATAAATTGTGAAACACATTCTGAAACCCAAAACCTATATCCTTTTTCAAAATATGTAGAATCTACAACCTGGTTTTTATCTGCAAATAATTCTGATCCTAACAGTCCCGGTACAATAATTACCGTTTTCTTTTTGGAATTATATCCTATTCCTGATTCTGCAAAAGCCATTATACATGAAGAAAAAATTAAACATATAGCCAAAACTAATGATATTAATGATTTTGATATCCTTGACATTTTAAATTTTCCTTTCTATTTTAGATCTACAGATTAAAATTTAAACTACAATTTACCTTACCATCATATGTAATATATAAATAACATTAACTTAACAGTTAAGATTCCTAATTTATAGCACCAAATCTATCTTTTTAACCCCAGAAACATCCATATTATCTAATATTTCTGAAAAGTCAAACGCCGGGGTGACCTTATCTTTATATAAATCCGTTAGAGGCACAAGCACAAACGCTCTTTTTAATATTTCCGGATGAGGAAGGATTAGATCATTTGTATTCATCTTAACATCAGCATAAAATAGTAAATCAGCATCTATTATTCTAGCTGCATTTTTAAACGGCCTAACTCTACCCATTGCTGCCTCAATTCCCAACAAGGATCCCAATAATGTTTCAGGCAACAAATCTGTTTCTATTTTTACGCAACAGTTAATATAGTTTTCCTGCTTATCGGGAACCTCAAACGGTTCTGTTTCGTAGTATGAAGATACTTCTAAAACCTTAGTTTTTGGAAGTTTTGAGAGCGCCTCTATAGCATTATGTATGTTAAGCTTCCTATCTAATAGATTTGAACCTAACTCAACAACTGCTTCCTTTATAATAATCACTCCTCTTTCTATGAATTTCAACCGCCATATATTCAAAATCCAAATTTATCGGTGCATTAGGCTTAGCCAATCTTATGGTGACTTCCTGTATATCTCTAAATTCCCTAAAAAGATTATATGCGACTTTGTCTACTACAGTTTCTAAAAGATCATACTTTTTACTCTGCACTACTTTATTTATAAGTTTCGCAGCCTTAGAATAGCTTACTGTATTTCTTAATCTGTCAGTAGACCCAGCTTTATTAAGCGGAGTGTATAATACAGCATCAACAATAAAGTATTGACCATTTTGCTTTTCTTCTATATTAACTCCATGGTACGCAAAAATTTTAAGACCCTTAATTATTATTTTGTCCATATTTCTCTACTTTCCCTTAATCTTTTTTCGCATTCCTTTTCCCACTCTTCCTCACTCATGCCTGTAACCTCTTTAAACTTAATCGCTCTAATATCTAGATGAGCTGCATCCATCAATTCAGTGTCTGTATTGCTACCATTATTCAGTCCAACAATACCACCTAAGAACTCAACAGGTTTTCGTAAATAATCACTATATTCAAGCATTTGGCCTAGTACTAGATTACCATATCTTGGTCCATTTTTACTAACTTCATTACATGCCATCACAACCCCCTTATTTACAACTATTTGATCAACATCATCCATAGTAATTTTTCTTCCAACTTTTACCTTTATAGGTCTTACAAATTTTTTTGCAGTACTTTCTCCTCCAGATATTTCACTATAACTAATCCATCTAATACTTGAAGGAAAGTCTGAATCATTTTTTATTGAATCATTTTTTATTGAATCATATTTTTTTAATAGGCTGGGATAAAGCTCCACAAAGTTTTTCAGATCCTTTTCCAGAGTTCTTACGCTCTTTTTATCTCTTGGCAAACCTCTCTTTTCTATTGTTGTAGTCTCCTCATCTTTTATGCTATCTTTTAATATATATACAAGAGGATATTTAGTAGCAGCTAATACCTTCTCTATATCAAACGTATTTGTTAAAAATGCATTCTGAGGATTAGTAACTTCACCATTAACAAATATCGAGGAGTCAATAGATATCTCAGGCAAAGCAATGTAATTCGATTTACTCGTAATATTTGCTAATATTTCATCTAATTTATTTTCATTATTTCGCCGCTGTCTTTCAGTCAAACACATACAACATGTGCTTTCATTATAAGAATCACTATCATCTTCACTTGATTCTATATTATCTATTTTAAAAGGCATATGTTTTATACTTTCCCCAAACGGTTCTGTAAACCTAACCTTACTCATTTTTTTCTCTATTTTAGCTTTTTTTGCTCTTATGTATTCCTCAGTAGTAATTTGATGTCCCTGAGAGTTAGCTCGTCTACCTTCTATTTCATGTCTATGAGTTGACAGTATACTACTGTTTGATCTATTCCCCACAGCCTGTTGTGTACTAGCACTTGATGCACTAGACTTTTTAAATGGGCTTTGAAAGGGTAATAGCAAAGGGCTCTGTAGTGCACTAGATCCATTCTTAAGAGGACTCCTTTTTGCGTTAGGTGTTCTACTATTAACCAATGATCCATATAAAGGATTACTAGCCTCCGTATTTGATGGGCTATTAGGCACACTCAGCAATATATTTAAGGGGCTTTGTGAATTATTCATCTGTACATTATGTTGCACCGATTGTGGCGTGGGCTGTGTAATATGCTGAACAGATTGTGGTGTGGACTGTGTAACATGTTGAACAGAAGGAGGTGTTTCAAACGATCCACCAATAGGACATAGTTGCTCAATCTGATTGCCACCTTCACAGGCTATTTGTATATTCCCTGTATATTTAACCTTTCCTACAGATTCCTCCATTGATTCTAAAGCGCCACTGCTTGGATACACCGGTGGCAAAACTGATATTAATGGAGTTCCATTACTTTGACTTTTACTACTTTTCTTAATAATAACCTTCACCTTTTCCTTATAACTTATATATAAATTTCACTTTATTATAAAGCAAACATCAATATTACAATTCATCCATGTTACTTTCTAATGTTTCTAGTTTTGGAGATTGTATCGGTCTTGCTGACTCATTTTTAATAGGGCTGTTTGATGCCGGTAAGGTAACATCAAATCCTAAATTTGGAGTTCTCGTTATAGCTACCGGTGTGTTTTGATAATCCCCCCATATATTATAGTCAAACAAATACCCCTCTTCCTCCAATGCTGAATCGCTTGATTTACTAAAAATACCATTAAATGAACTATAATCTTCATCGGATATACTTGTCATTATCCTATTCGCTAAATTCACTTTATGAAACGAATTCTCTGACACTGCTACACTATCTGAATTTTGAGGAATATCCTCTATTTGAGGTTCTTGGTCAGAACTATCATACTTGATATTACCAAAATCTAGATGATTAAAATTAATATCTATTGGAATTGGCATAGCTACATTTCCCAAAGGCAAATTGCGAGATTTTTTATTCTTACTTTGACAACATTTAAACATAATAAATTAATCACTCCTTTCCCTTTTAGTACTTTACATCTTTAAAAACTTATAGATTATCATTCAGCAATGGATTATCCTCCGAGAAATCCGAATCGCTAAAGGCACTCAAATTTGGTGTTTGATCACCAATATTATATACAACCTTAAGTGGGCTCGTTGCAGTGTTGGGAGCCGGCATCTGACTCGTTCCCACACTCGGAGTATGAAAACTATTATTTGGCCTTGGAGATCTAACCCTACGTCTAATACCATCTATTATCGGTGAGTCACTTACTGTTTCAACCGTATCTAATGTAGAAAGTGCCCATTGATTAACAATTGGATCATTATTTTTCCTTTTACCACAGCACCTAAACATTTAACCAACTCCTTTACAAATAAATTTAATATCTAAGTATTTCGTCAGCCACTTTTGCAGCTTGTACACTTTCCTTAACGTCATGTACCCTAATTATATCTGCTCCACCAACAATTGCTATTGTATGAGCTGCAATTGTCCCCGGCATTCTTTCACAAAATGGTGGATTACCACAAGGAGCACCAATCACACGCTTCCTTGAAGCTCCTACAAGCATTGCACAGGGACCAACCTTGAATTTTTTTATATTTTTTAAATCATATAAATTTTGTTCATATGTTTTAGAAAAACCTATACCCGGGTCAAAACATATTCTTTTTTCTTTTATTCCTCTATCGGTCAACTCTTTCAATTTCCGTTCAAAAAACGCTTTTATGTCCTCTGAAACTTTATTATGCATGACAATAAGCCCGCAAGAACAGTTACTTGCAAGCTCCATCATTTTTTCACTTTCAAATCCTGTTATATCATTTATTATATCCACACCCTCTTTAAGGGCATATTCCGCAACCTCAGGATAGAAAGTATCTATAGAAATCGGTATATCGATTTGTTTACGAATTTGGGGTAAAATATCCTTTAACCTATTTATTTCTTCCTCTGCACTTATTTGAATATATCCTGGTCTAGTCGATTGAGCACCTATATCTAATATATCTGCTCCCTCTTCTACCATCTGCAATGCTCTTTTTATTGCAATGTTTTTATTGTTCCATTTTCCACCGTCTGAAAATGAATCCGGTGTTAGATTTAGAATTGACATAATATAAGTTTTTTCGCCAAGTGGTAACAAAAATTCATTTGCAGCAAAATATCTACACATATTATTTTCCTCCTAAAACTAAGCTTGGTAAGTTTACATTTATTTGACCTTTTTTTGAGTGGGTTATTGTTTTACTACCCAAAGCACGTACTCCTCGCATTGTCATACAAGAGTGTTCCGCTTCGATCATAACCTCAACCCCAACAGGATCTAAATTTTCATATAAAAACTCTGCAATTTGGTTTGTGAGTCTCTCTTGAACCTGAAGACGTTTTGCAAAACAGTTTGCAATCCTTGCAATTTTAGAAAGTCCTATTATTTTGCCATTTTTAGGAATATATGCTATATGTGCCACACCATAAAACGGAAGCAAATGATGTTCACACACAGAATTAATTGGAATATTTCTTATTATTAAAGGGTTTTCTGAATTATCCTCATGAAAAATTTTTAAATGTTTCTTTGGATCTTCTTCAATACCTGAAAATATTTCCTCATACATCCTTGCTACTCGGTTTGGAGTCTCTTTGAGACCCTCCCTATTATTATCCTCACCGATTGCTGCGATTAGCTGCTTTACAGCAAGCTCTATTTTTTCCTTGTCTACCATAATCTTAAAAAATATCTCCTATTTGTATGTAAGCTTTAAAACAAATGCATTTTGTATCCCGGATTCAATGTATGAAAGCCTTTGTGTATCTATTTGATGGCTACTATCGAGCCTTTCATTAGCCTCATTTACATAGTAAAGAAGCTTATATGGTGGCTTCGAAAGCATTTTTATTATTGTTTCTTGGTAATTAAGATCATCCGATATTCTAAACGGGGCACTTTCCTTACCCTCGCTAGCTAGTTTTACCAAACTATTTACAACTATCTCATCTGTCTTTTCATCAAGAGAATTTATTACTATTCCCTCTGACTCAAAGTAATTAGCAGTCGTTTTTTCACATAGTGGTATATTTAAATTATATTGACCATTTAGTCTGTTCATACCATTATAGTAATTTGGATCAATAACATGATCTCTTTCAACTTGATTATCAGAAATATTAAAATAGTCATAAAGTTTAATTTGCGAGGAAGTATCGAACGTTGCATCAAGGTGATAATAGTTTCCATCTATTTTTACAATATTCCACATGTGTGGTGTCTGATTAGTATACCCTGTAACAAGCTGGCATTCTATACCTAATCGATTTAAAAGAAGCTTCATTGCCCTTGAATACCCTTCACACACAGCCTTTGATTCAACTATTGCACCATATGCAGTAAATGATTGCCACTTATTACTTCTATTGTTTACATCCTTATCATACTGACAATTTTCAATCATCCAATTATAAACATATTTTTCTCTTTCGTATTCTGAAAGTTCGGCAGGTATATCAGATAATACGCTATCAACCTTTGAGTTAAGTTCACTCTCCGCTTCTTCACAACTACCAAGTGGTAAATATGAAAACAACTTTATAATTGTATTATTATCTTTTATCTCATATCCAAATACGTTTGAAAGCCAAAAAACATCCGGATTGTCATGTCCAAATGCAATCACGACTTTCCTTATTGTATCCTCTTCTAAAGTTTGACCCTCTAATATAATATCATCAATGGGATAGAGTTTATTTTCATTTTCCTGAGACTGAATGTTATGTTTCGATTCAGAAATTTTTCCATATAGTTCACGTTCTATACCATCTTGAAGTGTTATATAGCTATTTTTAGATTCAATACTTTGGTAGGGGATAGAAACATTTCCAAGTGTAGTGTTTGATTTATCACTTTGTCCACCATTATCAGACAGTAACCTTTGCAAATAGCTAAAGGCAGCTGTATTATTTTCCCCAATATCATCAGACGAGTCTTTGCTAAAAAGACTACAACCAGTTAAGTTTATCATGAATATTATTGAAAAAAATATACAAAAAGTCCTCTTCACATAACCCCTCCTACCAACAATTTCTTTAATTATATCATAGCATGAACCAAATTTCAAATATTTCTTTGAGTTTGTATTACAAAACATGGCAACTTATCCTGCATAATTCTATATAAATTTACAATATATTTTTCCATATTTATCCCGATGACACATTCTCGTTTTTTGCATATTATATACTGAGGTGATATATATGCTTCAAATAATTTTTTCAGCGATCGGTTTGTTTTTATTTGTTTTAGGATGCATTGAATTAGCTCGTATAATAACCTTAGCAATATACAAAAGTAAAAACAAAAATTTAATGCTTGTGGTAATGATTGATAGCAATGATACTGACGTTGAGTTTCTTCTCAGGTCAGCTATAGCAAAATCTAAATGGATGGGACTTGACTACAAACGCATTATTTGTCTTGATTGCGGAATGGATGAAGAAAGCAGAAAAATCTGCGAAATAATTATAAAGGATTATCCCTCTGTTGAACTCTGCAATGTATCCGAATTTGAAGCAATAATTAAATCATAACTCTCCAACTTTAAAATCTTTGGATGCTTAAAGTGTCCAAAGATTTTTTATGAAAAATGTGTTATAATAATTAAAGATTAATAACAATGGGGAAAAGATATGGATGAAAATAATTTATTAGAGCTAAACGGCTCTGTGGAAAGAATTATATATCGCAACGAAAAAAACGGGTATACTGTACTTGAAATCATTTCAGGAGACGAAATCAATACTGCCGTTGGACTAATGTCTAACGTAGAAGCCGGTGAAGAGTTAAAACTTATAGGTCAATGGAAAAACCATATAAATTTTGGTCGACAATTTTCGGTTCAGGCATTTGAAGTAAAATTACCCTCAGAAAGTACTGCCATATTGAAATACCTTTCTTCCGGAGCAATAAAAGGTATCGGAAAAAAGACCGCTCAGCGTCTTGTTGATGAGTTTGGTGAACACACTCTTGAAATTATGCAAAAGGAGCCGGAAAGACTTGTATCGATTCACGGAATCACCAAAGAAAAAGCACTGAAAATTTCCGAGGAATTAAAACATGTATTCGGTATTAAAGAGCTTATGCTTAGCCTTGCAAAATATAGTATAACTCCAGAGGAATCTATAAAAATTTTTAAAGCTTACGGGGCAAATTCTCTTGATATTATAAGAAGTAACCCATATTGCATTTGCAATTATCCTATTAATATTCCCTTTGAAAGAGCAGACGATATTGCTTTTAGCCTAGACCTTACATACGACAACAAATACCGAATTCGTGCTGCAATTGTCTATATTCTAAGGCATAATATGAGAAACGGACATACCTGCTTGCCAAAAGACAGATTAATACAGGCCACCTCGTCCTTCCTGGAAATTGAATACGATATTATTTCCGATATATTAGAAGAAATGAAAGAAGACATGTCACTTGTTGAGGATACTTTGGATGAGAGAGAATTTATATTTTTACCTGAAACATACAGATGTGAAACTCAAATTGCTTCCAGGCTTTTAATGATGTTGCAATTTCCACCACAATCTATTTTAGGCGCAGAAAATGAAATTGCAAAAATCGAATCAGAGCAAAATATAGAATATGCTTCCTTGCAAAAGAAGGCTATTTCCGAGGCATTAAAACTCGGTATGCTTGTACTTACAGGTGGACCTGGTACCGGTAAAACAACAACTTTAAACGCAATTATCAACATTCTAAAAAAAAGTGGTGAAAAAGTTTTTCTCGCAGCACCAACCGGAAAAGCTGCAAAAAGAATGTCCGAACTTACCGGTGAAGATGCCAAAACCATTCATCGGCTTTTAGAAGTTGAATGGACAGAAAACGATGAACCTGTTTTTCAAAAAAACGAAAAAAATCTTTTAAAATGTGATGCTGTTATCTTGGACGAACTATCTATGATAGATATAAAACTTTTTGACGCTATCTTAAGGTCTATGCCTTTAGGTTGCCGGTTAATAATGGTCGGTGATACTGATCAATTACCCTCAGTTGGTGTCGGAAATGTACTTGGTGATATAATAGCATCAGGTATTTTACCTGTTGTAAGTTTAAAAGAAATATTTAGACAATCCCTCAAAAGTTTAATAGTTACAAACGCTCATAAAATTGTTGCCGGTGAGAACCCTGAACTTGATTGCAAAAATAATGATTTCTTTTTTATGAGCCGCAATAATTCCACTGATGTCGTAAATACAATAGTTGATTTATATAAAACTAGGCTTCCTAATGCATACAATTATTCACCATTATATGATATACAGATACTTTGTCCCTCTAAAAAAGGTGAAACTGGAACAAAAAATCTCAATTCTTCTATTCAAGAAGCTATAAATCCACCGTCTGCCGATAAAAAAGAAGTTATAGTAAATTCAGTTGTGCTCAGAGAGAATGACAAAGTAATGCAAACTAAAAACAATTATAATATTCCCTGGGCAAAGGAAGATTCTACTTCCGGAGAAGGTATATTCAACGGAGATGTCGGCATTCTCATAAACATAGATCCGGTAGCAGGATCATTAGCTGTGCAGTATGATGACAAAATTGCTATATATGATTTAGATTCAGCTGTCGATTTAGAACTTGCATATGCAATAACTGTACATAAAAGTCAGGGTAGCGAATTTGAGGCTGTAATTATTCCCCTATTTTCAGGTCCACCACAGCTTTATTATAGAAATCTACTATACACTGCCGTAACAAGGGCAAAAACAAGGCTTGTTATAGTTGGCTCAAAATACGCAGTAGATAAAATGGTACAAAATGATAAAAATATCAGACGTTACTCTGGACTATGCTACTTTTTACAGCGCAGTTGATATCCTTACTAAAATTTTTAGTTAAAGGAGTGGTTATAATACAGTATGAAAAATGTCTTTAAAACACTTTTAAATTTAATTTATCCAACCAGATGTCCATATTGCAATAAGGTCATTAATCCAAACCAAATATTTTGCGATGAATGTGAAATTTCATTTCCTGTTATTTCAAGGATAAGAACTATTAATATCATTGATAAAAAGGAAATTTTATGTTTGTCTTTATTTGATTATCACAGCAAAGTTAAATTTGCAATATGGAATTTTAAGTTTAAAGATAAACGCGAATTTTCATATAGTTTCTCGGTAAAAATTGCCGAAGCTATACATAACAGTGATATATTTAATATCAAGTATGATTTTATTACATCAGTACCTATGACATTTAGCAGGTATGTTAAACGTGGATATAACCAATCCTCGTTAATCGGCAAAGATATTTCTAAAATATTGAATATTCCATATAAAAAGCTTTTGAGAAAAGTCATAAATAATAAAATTCAGCATACCTTAGGCAAAGAGGAAAGAAGTAAAAATGTACAGGGTGTATATAAAGCTATAAATATTAACAATATTAAGAGTAAAACTATTTTACTATGTGATGATATAGTAACAACAGGAAACACCCTTTCAGAATGCGTACGAATTCTCTTAAAAGCAGGTGCGAAAAAGGTTCTTTGCGTAACCATCGCAGATGCTTCGAAAGCTATTGAATTAATAGAGGATATATGATACATTTATAATATGATTTTGTAGGGAGTGAGCGGCTTGGGAACAGATATAGCAATAAGCCTTGGTACAGCTAAAACCAGAATATATGTTAATGGAAAAGGCATCGTTTTAAATGAACCTTCTGTAGTTGCAGTAGATTTAGATAGTAATGAAATTATTTCAGTTGGGATGCAGGCTAAAAAAATGGTCGGTAAAACCTCTGATAAAGTAGAAGTAATTTATCCTTTAAGTCGAGGTGTAATATCAGATTTCGACTTAGTTGAAGGAATGTTAAACAGCTTTCTTAAAAAAATATCAATAAGTAAAATCGTTATGCCTCGAGCAGTTGTTTGTGTCCCAGGTGAAATAACTGAAGTAGAGAAAAAGGCTGTAGTAAACGCTATAAGTTCTGTCGGAGTAAGAAAAGTTTGTCTAATAGAGAAAGCGGTCGCTGCAGCAATAGGTGCGGGACTTGATTGCTTAAGTCCTATAGGTAACTTAGTTTTAAATATTGGTGGTGGAACTTCGGATATGGCAGTAATTTCACTAAATGGAATTGCCTGCGGACAGTCTATAAAAGTTGCAGGAAACGCAATCGATGAAAACATAATAAAATACGTTAAGAAAAACTATAATTTATTAATTGGTAGCAAAATGGCTGAAATTGCCAAAATTCAAATAGGTTGTGCTATTAAAAGAGATGTTGATAAAACATTTCGTGTCAAAGGTAAAAATCTTTTAACTCGTCTTCCCGATTGGGTAGACTTGTCCTCTAATGAGTTGGTTGATACTATCGTTGAATCATTAGATGAGATTATAGTAGCCTTAAAGGAGTTGCTTGAAAATATTCCTCCGGAATTAGCAGGAGATATTCAAGAAAGCGGAATAACTTTAACAGGTGGTACAGCTAATTTATATGGTATCGATAAATTATTTAGCCAAAAAATCGGACTTTCAGTTTCAATACCGGACTCCCCTGAAACCTGTACAGCTATCGGAGCCGGACTTTCAATAAAATATATTAATCAGCTAGAAAAAGATGGATATAAACCTGCTAACCCTCTTAGTGCAGAATATTAATAATCTAGTACTTACAATATAAATTTATATATAAGAAATCCCCAACTTGCTGGGGATTTTCTGTTTTTAAGTTCTATTGTATATACCAAATTGAAACGTAAATTAAAAATACTGTTGTATAAATCAGCTATATATTCAGAAATTTATAGATATCATTTAATCCCGTTTTGTAATGTTACAAATTGTTTTGTGTAATCTGTAATCACATCTATTGGGATTTTTTCAAAAGCACTATACTTTCTTTCATATTCAAGCAAATAGTCCCATTGATCAGTGCCCTGTCCTATTCTTAACACTTTTGCAAACTTTCGTACTCTAGGGCTACCCATGTCTTCTTTAATTTCTTCATTAACCTCATAAATAAACTCCGCTAAAACCTGAGAGTCCCATATACCAGATTGCTTGTATTTTTTAAACTCTACATTCGAGTTTATAACCCGATTCGAATATTCTTCAATTTTATCTATTGGAATATACTGCATATGACTTTGAGTTGCAACTAAAGCGTTCCATTGAGAAGTATTTTCGTCTATTTCTAGTACTTCTGCAAATTTTTGCAATTTAGGATCATCACCAATACCAACGTCATTGATAATTCTATTACATACATTTGAAATTATATTAAAGATATCTGAGTCATTCCAATTATAATTTTTGTTTTTGTAGCCAGGGGTTGATTTTATATACCACTCTGTATGCTTTTTAATTCTATTTATTGGAATATTACGAAAGTCATTATGGTGTTCTTCTTCGGCTTGAAGTAAAACCTTCCACTGGGAAGAGGAAGAGCCCCTTTGTATTTTTAATGCTTCTGCAAATTTTTGTACTTTAGGGCTACCATTTTCTGTGTAAATTTTGTTATTAAGAGCCATAATAAAAGATTGTAAAGACTCATCATCCCAATTACCGCTTAGTTTTAGTCTTTCATATTTTTTTCTTGAATTTATCATTAGTCCCGCACATTCTTTTAATTCATCTACTTTAAACTGACTGAACATAGAAAAGACATGGTAATACTCTACCAAAAAATTCCACGGTTTATCATTAGGTTTTATTCCTAATTCATCTGCAAACTCTTTCAATTTGAAAAAACTAATAGCGCTATTCTCATACACAACCTCATTTATAATATTATCAAGTAATTTATATACATCTTCCTTTGTCCAATCACTAATTTTTGGTGGAAAGCCTTTCTTTTGAACAGGAGCAGCATTTACGTTTTCACTAAATCTTTTTACCTCTTCAACATTAGCAGCTTTACCCAGGTTTTCCTCAATTTTATCAATACCAAGTAATTTCTTTTTATATGATTTTACAAATTGTTTCATGTAATCTTCATTAATCTCTTCTATTGGGATTTTGTCAAAGCAATCAGTCTCTCTTTCACTTTCAAGCAAATATTCCCATTGATGAGTGCCCGGTTCTATTTCAAACAATTTTGCAAACGCTTGTACTCTAGGACTACCTATTTCTTTTCTAACCATTTCACGGCAATCTTTCATAAAAGATCTTAAAGACTCATTATCCCAATTACCCTTTTCTTTTCGTTTTTTATATTCTATATTCGAGTCTAAAACTTGGTTCGCATATTCTTCAATTTTATCTATCGGGACGTCTTCCATAAATTCCTGAGTTTCAAGTAAATCACACCATATATTTGATTTTATGTTTAATATCTTTGCAAATTTATTTAATCTAGATTCATTACTATCATCAATAGCAAAACCACTTTTGATCATATTATCTACTTCCATAACTATGTAAGCAACATCTGAGACTTCCCAATTATAATTTTTTCTTTCGTATTCAGGATTTGATTTTATATAATAATTTACATATGTTTCAATTTCATATATTGGAATATATTTAAATTTATCACATTTTTCCCCACATGTACGCAAAACATTCCACTGAGGAGTACCCGGTTTTATTTTTAACACTTTTGCAAACTCCTTTAATTTAGGGCTGCTATATCGTTCTGGCGTAATTTTTCGATAAAGATTCATAAGAAAAGACTCTAAAGGCCTATAATCCCAATTACCACTTTGTTTTTGTTTTTTATATTCTTCATTTGAATTTATAATTTGTTCTGTATATTCTCTCAATTTATTCAATTTATTATCTAATAAATCACAAGAACGGCTAATTCTTACCAAAGTATTAAACTGATAATAATTTACTTTTATGTTTAATATATTTGCAAATTCTTGTAATCTAAAATAAGGAATATAGCCAAATCCATGATCCCTAAACCCCTCTGCAATATCATGAACTAACTTACTTATGTGTTTTTTTCCCCAATCACTAATTTTTGAGGGAAGTCCTTTCTTTTGAACATTAGCAGCACTTACGTTTTCGCTAGATGTTTTTACCTCCTCGAAATTTTGAACATCTTCCTTAGTACTTGATTCTTCCTTTTCATCACTAGCAGCACTTACGTTTTCACTAGATGTTTCTGCCTCTCCGGAATTTCGAACATCTTCCTTAGTACTTGATTCTTCCTTTTCATCACTAGCAGCACTTACGCTCTCGCTAGATGTTTCTGCCTCCTCGGAATCTTGAACCTTTTCCTTAGTACTTGATTCTTCCTTTTCATCACTAGCAGCACTTACGTTTTCACTAGATGTTTCTGCCTCTCCGGAATTTCGAACATCTTCCTTAGTACTTGATTCTTCCTTTTCATCACTAGCAGCACTTACGCTCTCGCTAGATGTTTCTGCCTCCTCGGAATCTTGAACCTTTTCCTTAGTACTTGATTCTTCCTTTTCAACCTTCTCAGTACCATGGTCACTTAATAGATCAATACTGCTCCAGTCTATGCTATCTTCCTTGTCAGCAATCTCTATTATATCTTTTCTTTTACTGATATTTGATATATCATCCAATTCTGTGTTCCTTTTTAAGTTAACCTCCTCTATTAAACTACTACCTAATATGTTCCTTGTATCATTATCCAAATCTGAAATCAGTACTGTTGATTCGCTACTAATAGTACTATCACAACATTTTTGTTGTAATTTATAAAAGCCAAACTGCATAATTTCATCAACAGTATTATTAGACATCTCACATAATTTCTTCAGATCTTTACTTTCTTGCTTAAGGTCGTCAATTGTTATCATAGGATTCTTCGAAAAATTACATAACTTTTCAATATACTCCCAATATTTTTCTTCTTCCTTACACCAGCTAAATATTTTAACTATATTTTTAACCGTTTTAATTGGGACATTTGTTCTAGTTACAATTTGATTTTCGTTTTCACTCATGATCTTTTTATTCTTTATTTTCTTAGTAAGCCAAGTAATACCCCCGGCAATACCAGCAGCTACAAGTGCCGCACCTCCAAGCACTATTCCAGCAATAGCTAAAGCACCCAAGGATTGTACAACATTCGTCTTCTCTCTTGGAAGTATATATCCGCCACTTTGAGTTTTACCTTTATCAAGTAAAGTTTCTCCCTCCTCGGAAGTTTGTACCGCTTCATCTTCCAAAGAGGTATCGCCTGCATTGCTTTCAGTTGCCGTACCAATAGCTTGCTGGTATATGTGTGTTAATTCGTGCTTAATTATTGTTTCATCACTTTTGTGATCTGAAGTCACAAAAATACTATCTCCACTGGCTAACGCAACAGAATTATCAACCTCCTGCTCGTCCATTACATAAAACTTAACATTTTTAGCGTCCATGTTAAATCTATTTCTTGCCCAGTCTACCGCCCAACCGGGTAAATTTTCTTTTCTTATCTTAAAATCAGAAGAGGTATTCCCCCCCCCCCGCAAAAAATTCTCCTACACTATTTTCCTTCGATAATTGCTCGTCGTCTTTTTTATAATCATACATAAATAACACCCCATAATATAATAAAAATATTGGTTTGCTTGATTGATTAGTATATTTCCTTCAACAATATATCTTAAAAAATTTTTCTTTATAAAGTAATTATACTTTCTTTTCTTTAGAAAGTCAAAATTTATTTTATATTATTTCTATCATAAAAGTTATTACATATCTTTATATATAACAGTATACTCAATCATCACATATAGCATAGAAAAACAAAAGAGACCCTCTCATTTCTGAGAAAGTCTCTTTAAGTATGGCTCCCCAAGTTGGACTCGAACCAACGACCCTGCGGTTAACAGCCGCATGCTCTACCGGCTGAGCTATTGAGGA
>CAKSJY010000008.1 GCA_934464585.1 uncultured Eubacteriales bacterium | reverse complement strand
GCGTTATGCTCTGTGCTGCCGCGGTTCCTGCCTCCTTTGTAGCTTCAAATGCAGCGGGGGGGGGGGTACCGTAACACCTAAGGTTGCAGTGGGTAGCTTTCACACTGCTGTCCTAAAGTCAGACGGTACTGTCTGGGCAACAGGCTCTAACTATTACGGTCAGCTTGGAGTTGGCGATGCTGTTGCAAGCGGCACTAGCGATAGTATTACAGCGACCTTTACCCAATGTGTAGATAGTAATGGTCAGGCTATAGAAGACGCCACCGCTGTAGCGTGTGGACAGAATAACACCGCAATAATCCGCAGCAATGGCGAAGTTTGGCAGTGTGGGTATAACAAATATGGTCAGTTCGGTAATAATAGCACATCAAATAGTTCAGTATTTGTACAAAGTGCAAATATAACAGGAGCAACACAAATAGCGTGTGGTGAAGCTCACACTGCAGTAATTCTCGATAACGGCGAAGTCTGGCAGTGTGGGTATAACAAATATGGTCAGCTCGGCAATAACAGTACGACAAATAGTTCAGTATTTGTACAAAGTTCAGGCATAACCGGAGCAACACAAATAGCGTGTGGGAATTGGCACACTGCAATAATTCTCAGTAACGGCGAAATCTGGCAGTGTGGGTATAACAAATACGGCCAGCTTGGCAATAACAGCAAGACAAGTAGTTCGGTATTTGTACAAAGTGCAAATATAACAGGAGCAACACAAATAGCGTGTGGTGAAAATCACACTGCAGTAATTCTCGATAACGGCGAAGTCTGGCAGTGTGGTTATAACTTCCATGGTCAACTCAGCAATATTGGTATAGCCATAGGAAATACAGCTAATAATTGCAGTGTAGTATTTGTAAAAAGTTATAAATCTAAAACTGGGGATTATTTTGCAAGTCCAATTAATGATAATATAGAGGCGATAACCGGAGCGACACAGATAGCGTGTGGTGAAGCTCACACCGCAGTAATTCTCGATAATGGTGAGGTTTGGCAATGCGGAACTAATATGAATGGTCAGCTTGGCAATGTGGCTATATCTATAGGTAGCAGTGATTGCAGAAGTAGAGTATTTATAAAGAGCCAAAATATAACCAATGCTAGAGAATTATTTACAGGATCTAGGGCTAACCATACAATAGCGTTGTGTGCTGAAAAAGATAGCAATTATGAACTATATGGTATAGGGCAAAATAACAGTGGCCAGCTAGGCTTGAACAATTATACTTTCAATATAACAACTTTTACAAAATCAACAACGATTAGTGATATAGGAGTGTATATAGTGCCTGATATAGAAGCCATAGCAGCTTTAGGCGAAGGCAGCAGCAGAGATGCCTCAGGTGCAGGCCAATTTATCGGAGGCTATGGGCTACAAATAGAGTGGAGCGACCTACAATATAAATACACCGCAGAGTGGAATGTAGATGAATCGAAGTGGGTAGACTCATGGAAACCAACTAACGAAAATGGAGACCAAATCGTAGTAAAAAATGCTTCGGCAGTACCGTGTAAGGTAGAGTTTGCTTTCGGTACTAATAATGAGTTTAAAGGATCAAGCGAGACTGATCCCGGCACAAAGGGAACTTTTACAGATCCAAATGTAGCAGATGAACCCGCATTAGATACCATTGCAAATACCGTACCGCTAGCAGTATACACAGCAGCTACCCCAGCAACCAGCCAAAAGACAGTAAAATTAGGTCTAGAGGGTATACCAAATGCTAAAGCCGGAATAAATATTGATGAGGCTAAGACAGTTGGTTCTGTAACCGTAACACTTAAAAGCTCTGACGCTTAAATAAATTAACCAATCAAGATACTAACAATATATTAAAAGTCCCGCCTTGCATTAATTTGCAAGGCGGGGCTTTTTACTGTGAATATGGTAATTACAATAAACGAAAAATCACCCGCTGCAATAATACTGCTGGGTGATTTATTTAAAAATGTACTATTTTTTAGTTTTCCCGAGAGATCGGTTGTATGCGAGATCAATTTCTTGGCTAATATCTTTGTTATAAATAGTTATATTTGGTTTTGGAATATAAATGTTGTTATCATCTCGATGCCTTAGAACTATTCGCTTGTCTTTGTCGATATCAAAAAAAACCTCTTTGCTTTCAAGACTTTCGATAGTAGCACTATCTGATCGTACAAGTATAATTGCACGGCAGTTTAGGCCTTGTTTATCGAATTCCTTTTTTAATACGCTTTCAGCGTTTTTAAGATTTTTTGAGTAGGTTATTAGACCATATATATTTTTACCGCTAAGTTGATATCCACGAATAAAATTATATATGGCCGGGGCAGGATAGCCACCCCACAATGGTGTAGCTATTACAATATTATCGTAATTTGAAGTGTTAACTTCCATTGGGTAGGTATTGCTTGCCTTTTTCATTCTGCTAAGAAT
The DNA here is from genome assembly GCA_934464585.1 of uncultured Eubacteriales bacterium. Lineage (GTDB taxonomy): Bacteria > Bacillota > Clostridia > Oscillospirales > Acutalibacteraceae > CAKSJY01. The sequence goes on along the minus strand of CAKSJY010000008.1, from coordinate 60,643 downwards.
ACATCCTAAGGTATAGGCGTTAAATCGGCTACGATCTGATAATTCTTGGATTTCAATTATATCGGCATTAAGAGAATCCTGCATAGTACGAACTATGATTTCCGTTTTTCCGGAAAGTGAATAGTATACAACCAGAGTTTTCATATAATAATTAACCTCTTGTGGAATATGCCTAGAAAGCGGGATTGTTGTTAGTAGACATATCTTGATTTTCTATATCAGATTTTAAATATTGAAAATTTATCTCGCGCAATTTTTCTTGAGCATTAGATATAAAGGTCTTAGAATTGTCTATTCTGCTGCAAAGTTGTTCGGCATGCTCGTCCTGTGTATCTCGTAGATTAGAATAGTAGTATCTACCAAGCTCGTAATATTTTTTGTCGATAGTTTTTCTCTCGTTACGAATAAACATTTTAAGCTTGTTATTTTTAGCTGCCTTTTGATTTTTCTCGATTATATTGGTTGTGATATTGTTTAGTTTTTCTGCAATATTCTCTAATATCATTTTATCTTCTCCTTTTTATGAAGTGGTTTATTTATTTTTTGCACTTTGATGAAAATTATTATGTCACAAATAATGACACCTGCAGTCATAAGCATAAAAATCATACTGCACCAGACATTTCGCCATGCCTTTTCGCAAGTACTTAACATAGTTATAGAATACCTAATTTCCGGAGACTGCATACTTACATTAATTGCGTCGGAAAAATATTCAGGAACATTGCAATATATTGCCACAAAAAAGGCAAAAGATACTACAGCAGTAGCGACAAGATAAAATATTTTCGTATATTTATTTTCTGATACATGTATATTATAGGCGATTTTATTTAAAAATTTTACGGGTTTTTGTTTGTCGTCTAGTCGGGTATTGTTAGAAATTTTCATTTTACTTAACGAATTACCGCACTTATAGCAATAATTTGAGTTAGTTTTGTTTTTAGTTCCACATTTACTGCAATACAAAATTCTACCTCCGGTTGGTGATAATGCTTATATTAATTAAGAGTCCTTAACGTTATTTATGTTGGTATTCATCAGTTGGGTAAAGTCAATGTTGATTGCCTCTCTTTTTTTGTTAAAAAATGCAAAGAAAGCTCCGAATATGATACATGAATAATATGTTATAAATCTCCATAATAGCATAGCTTGTGTGGTTGTTTCATTGTTAAAGAACAGGTTAAAGATAACCAAAAAGCTTCCTTCTGAAGTGCCTGATGCGCCGGGGAGGGGAGTGTATGAGGATATCATTGTTACAAACGCCTGGGCTGAAATCATGTCGATAATAGGGAATCCGGCATTATGATAAGATTTATATATAAAAAATGGGATAATGAATAACAAAGTTAGCTGAACAAATGTCATTAAATATAGCTTCAAAGCAAAACGATGATTACGATTAAGTGCTTTGTTATTGTTTAAATAGAATTGCAACTGAGTTTCTAAGGATTCAGCAGTTTTTTCCGGATTTTTAACAATATGAATTTTACTAAGAAAAGAGAACACAAGTTTTATAACTTTTGTTGTAAAAGTCTTGTTTATTGAAAATAGAAGCAACAAAACGACAATAAAAGATTGACATAAAAAACCTATTAATGCAAGTGACATAAAGCCCGGAAAATGCGATCTAAAAAAGCTGTATTTAAATATAATAACAAGTAACGAGTATATAGTTAGTGAGGACTGATATATTAAAAATTTCTGTATTAAGATTGAAAATGCTAATCCTGTGCTAATGCCTTGGCGAAGCATTGTAATTATTTGCATAGGCTGTCCTAATACTGCAAATGGGGAAATGGAATTAAAATATTGTCCAACCATAGTAACCTTTAATGCATCTTTTTTTGTATAGCCTTTTTTGTAAACAGATGAAGTTACCTTAAAGATAATTAAGGAATCTGTTATCCAAAATAAAACCATTGAAAAAATAGCACATAGAAGCCAAAATGGATTTAAATATGGTAATGTATTTATAAGGGTTACAAGGTTGTTATTTGAGACACAGAAGTAAATTAATATTCCAACAGAGAATACTAATAATACTATATTGAAAATTTTTTGCCAATCTAATTTTCTTGTGTTGTTATTTAACATATTATTTGTCTCCAAAATATTTGTTTACTTTTCTTTTTTGTATGGACTTTCTACTTCATAGGGCATTTGTACCATTGTTTGATCAGTAGGAGAATAATTATCATTAGTGAAATACTCAGTGGCATTTTTTGATTTTTTCACGTTATTAAGAAATCCGTTAAAATTTCCTGCTTTTAAATGCATTGAATAAATAGAATACACGTTTACTAAGGATACTCTAAAACCAAATATTTTTAAAACTCTTCTGTATTTATTATAGTCATCTTTTTTATGTATAAAGTTGCTAATTATTCCCAAAGATTTAGTATAATCATTTATCTTAGAAACATCCATAGTTCTTAATATGCTACCTTTTCTTTGAGTGTAATCATACAATATTTTAGGATATAATACAATTTGATTAGCATAGTAAAAAAGTCTTGGCAATGTAGCTATATCTTCGAAATACATATCAGGGAATTCGATATTATTTTGTGTAAATAATGTACGTTTAAAAATTTTGTTCCAAACATAATGATGGAATGTTATGTCTAAAATTAGTCTTTTTAAGCATTTTTCAGTTTTGACAACGTGAGTGTGGAATGTAAATGGTATACAAAACGAAAAATGAGTATTTGGAAAATATTTTGTATAATTACAACAAGCAATATCTGAGTGTGTTTTTTTAGCCAAGTTATATAAATTTTCCAAATGAGTAGGGTACATATAATCGTCACTGTCAATGAAGGCAATATACTCACCTTTTGCCTCTTTTAATCCGATATTTCTTGCGGCAGAAGGACCTTTGTTTTCTTGCTTTATAAATTTAAAATGATCATATCTTTTGATAAAATTTTCAACAATTGATATACTTTGATCTGAAGATCCATCATCTACGATAATTACTTCTATATCTTTAAGCGTTTGCTGGATTATTGAGTTTAATGTGTTTTCTATATATTTTTCTACGTTATATACAGGCATAATTAAGCTAACTTTAGGAATTTTATTAATTGAATCCACAATGATCCTCCTTATCTTAAAAATACAATGTGAATTGTAAAGATGTATTTAAATATTAAGTTATATTTTCAGTATTTTGTTGTTGAATATTATTAGAATATGGATTTTCCTTATTTGGTTTAATTCCGGTGAATCTAGAAAATGGTGCAGAAATTATTATTGTAAAGTAGTATGTTATAATTCTCCATAATAGTATAGCTGATTTAATAGTGTTGTCCGAAAAATACATTCCGAAAAATACATAAAAGCTACCTTCAGAAGCACCTGATGCACCTGGAATAGGGACAAAGGATGAAATCATCGAAACAAAGGCTTGTGTACAAACCATATCAATTACTCTAGCCCCGGAGAGGTTAAATGATCTATATATACAATATGGGACTATAAATATAGCAGTAAGTTGGATAGCAGTAATCACATAGGACTTAATGACTAATAACCTATTTTTATAAAGTTGGGAGTTACCCGTGTGAAAATATTCGAGTTGCTTTTCAAGGGCTACAATCTTTTTATCTGAATCTTTAAGTATTTTGAGCTTTTCAAGTAGATGGAAAATATTCTTTATTAACCATGAAGTTATTCGTTTGTTAAAAGAGAATAAAAGAAGCACAAATATAACAAAAGCTTGAGTTATAAATCCAAATATTGCTAAACCAATCATTATTGAGTTTACAGTTCCCAAAAATATTTTGAAACATACTAATATTGATAAACCGCTATATACAGTTATAGTAGTTTGATATACTAAAAATTTTTGGACTAGTGCAGAAGTTGAAACCCCGGGATCTACTCCCTGTTTAGACATTAAAAATATCTGCATAGGTTGCCCACCGGAGGCTCCCGGTGTAATAGCACTAAAGAATTGGCCAACCATACTTGAGCGGATAGCGTTTTTTAAAGTATATTCTTTAACAGAATTTTTAGTAAAAATATATATAAGATATGCATCGAGTGCTATATTCAACAAATGACAAAATACAGCTGCAAGTAACCATTCTTTATTGAAATTAGCTGCATTTTTAAAAAGGTCTATAAGACCGTTTTCAGATAATCCAAAGTAGATAACTAGACCTAGAGAAAATAAAATGATAAAAATGTTAAAAATCATTTTCCAATTTACTTTTTTTTTCATTTCATCCTCCGCCTATAAATGTTGTTATCTAAAATTTATTATTTAAATATAATAACATATATTATTGCTTTTTACAAGATTATGTTTAAGAAAGATATTCTAGGTCAAATTCTACTTAAATATTTAAGAAAGAAAGAGTATTCGTGTTTATAAATTTATAAAATAATAAATTGGGGGGATTACAAAGATTATAGCTTAAATTGTGTAGGTAATCATATTAGAGATTTGGATTTAAACATCAGATAAATTTATATAGTTAAGGTATATTAATTGTATTTTTAAATATCTGTTGATAAGATAGCATTAAAAAATAAATCCTCCAGACAAACCAGAGGATTTATTTTTTTAGTTTTTGAGGATGTTTGTTGTTTTAAACAAGCATGTCCATTAATTTTGCAATTTTACCACCATAAGTTTTATCAGCTGCCCATGTTCCACTTAAACCATATACAGATGGTGCACAGCCTCTTTTTACATACTTAAACCTTGGATCAACACAGGCTAGATTTAAATTATCTGTTGATGCGTAGGCTTTTAGATGTTGTATTTGTGCACGGATTCCGATTCTGGCACTTTCAAAACTTAATCCTTTTGCGCCATTCCCGGTAGCACCAAGACCCGCAAAGTTAAATTGAGTAGGGTTTACATCTCCAGAATATCTAAGCCAACCAGTTTCTACCATTGCCTGGCTAAATGCAACTTCAGCCTTTACACCTTCATATGAACATTCTTCAACATAAAGTTGACAGAATTCTCTTAATGAGGAGGGTGCCTTGCTAGTATTACTGCCTAGTGATGTTAAATATTGCTTGTATGTATAATTTGTATTATGTTGATATAAATTTACCATCTTATCTACAGTTGTTTTAGTATTATCCATTATATCATATGAAGACTTAAGAATAAACTTTTGTGCTGCAGTAGAATTACTTTCATATAGTTGAGCATTTGTCCCATTAGCAGTATTTGCACTTGCAATATCTATACACTTTCCGTTACATCTAGAGATTAGCGTGTATGTAGAATCACTATTTTTTTCTATTATCCATTTTTGGGCGTTTGTTCCATTGTCAGTATATTGCTGAAGATTAGTTTTATTATAAAATCCAGCGCTATGTACATCAAGAACTTTTCCGGAACATTCGGATATTATTTTATAATATCCATAATCTGTTTTTTGGAATTTAAACTTTTGTGCGGGTGTATTATTTCTTTCCCATAATTGGACATTTACACCGTTACCGGTTTCAGCATATCGTATATCTAGAGTGGAATTACCATTATTTAAGGCTGAAACTATAAAATATGTTCCTTCGGCTATAGGTGCACTTGAGGCATTTATAAGTATAAATTTTTGGGCATCTGTTCCATTTTGGCGGTATACATCTATATTTGTCCAATTAGCAGAGTGGGCTGAATAAACATCCATAAGAAGGCCATTACATCTTGACATCAAGCTATAGGTTGCATCATTATTCTTTATTAATATCCATTTTTGAGCATTTGTTCCGTTTGAGTCATATTGTTGAACATTTGTAAAATTTTCAGTATCAGCACGTTGTACATCAAGAAGTTTTTTGGAACCCGTATTTTCTATTGTATAATAACCGTTTGAATATTTGAAATTGAATATTTGTGCATTGGTGTGATTTTCTTCATATAATTGGCAATTTGCTCCACTGGATTTGCTTGCTGCTCTTATATCTACTACTTGATTTGTATCAAGTCTACTTGCTAATATGCAAGATTTGTTGCCTATGTTATCCGAAACAGGTATAAATATAAACTGTTGATTTTTATTTGATAAGCTGTCCCATGAAAACAGACCGCCGTAATTTTCGGTTAGATATCTATTTCCTGTTGTGACATAATATGCACCAGTATTAGGAACTTCATATAGTGTCCATTGTTGATTAAAATTATTAGCAGAATAATTCGATAAGGAAATATTACTTCCGTTAGCAGTTAGCGAAAGATTGGAGTTAAGGTTTATTATTTTATAACTGCTGCCTGATTTAGATACATTGAAAAGCTGAGCGGAACTTCTATTTTCAGATTTTGCCCTTGTGTTGTTCTTGTCATAACCATCTATAACAGTTCCGACGGATGATAGGGGTGCTATCATATATGTACCATTAGCAAGGCTTGTAGATACATTAGCTTTTGATAAACCAAAATATTTTGCAATTCCTGTAGCATCTGCTACACCGAGTTTTTGTAGGTTACTGTCAGAACTTAGGTAGTTATTATAGTCGCTTTGACTGCTTATAAATGCGTGTTCAACTATTATTCCGACAATTCCATTGCGTCTTGATACGTTTACAAGTGTAAAATAATCTGAAATATGACCATCCGGATAGGTTTCTCCATCTGTGGCATCCTTTGTTTTTATTCCACGGTTATATATTCCTAAAGAAGAAAGCTGATCTAAAATGCACCTAGATACGTTTGCACCATTTTCATGAATATAATAGTTATAGCTGGAACTGTTGGGATACCAAACTTCAGCTCCGTGGGCTGTATTACTTACAAAGGAATTGCAGTGTATACTTACAAGTAAGTTTGCACCGTAGTTTTTAGCTGTTTGTACTCTTTGTGATAGACTGGGGTTTGAACCGTTGTCATACCTTGTCATATATACCTTTACATTGTTATACTTTTCTAATTCTGTTTTACAATATTGAGCTATTTTTAAGTTTATATCTCTTTCGCAGGCTACAACACGACCATTTTCATAGTGTATGGCGCCGGAATCAGATCCGCCGTGCCCTGGATCTAATACAACGGTTTTATATCCAGAGGAAAGTTCAGAAGTTAACGACCTCATTTGTGATTTAAGTGAAATTTCTTGGTTGATAGCTGTATCTATATCATTATTTTTAGTAAAGTCACCATTCTCATTTATCCTTGCAATGCTTATATTGGGTTCACCTAATTCATTTTGGTCAATAGTTTGAGCACTTTCCTTATCAACTACATATGCATCAGGTTCAGAAATTACTTCTGTTTCAACACCAAATACGATATTTCCCATATCAATATCACTGAATTTTAGGTTGTAATTAATACCGTCAATTTCATAGTCAAGGTAGGTTATAGTATAAGTACCTTTGTCATCAGAAGAAAAGTCTATGTTGAAAATTATACCATTATCATCAATAGACGCAGCAGATACTGTTTTTAAAGTTTCATCACCAATCTTATTATAAGTAAGTTTAGCAGACTGGATTTTTAATTCCTCATTACCGATTCCGATACAAATTTGTTCGGTTGCAGTATTTGTTTCCTTGTTTATGCTTAAAGATGGATCAGTAACGACTAAGTAGTTGAGCCGCATATTTTCAGGAGCATTTTTGCCATCTATAACAGAAGATAAGTTGTTTTCTGTTTCTAATGAATCGAATGATTCTGCAAATACGCTAAAATTAAAAGATATTACTGTCATAATGACAGCAAGTAGTAGTGAAATAACCCGTTTCATAGTTTCCTCCTTAAAATAAAATATTTGTAATTATTATAGCATGTGTTCCATTAAATGTAAACAAAATGGTTACTTATATTAAGAAGGTAAATTATGTATAAAAATAGCAAATAGATAATTTAATACAAAAAATCTATTTGCTATTAATGAGTTGTTTTTAAATATTATTTGTTAAAATATCTTTTTAATAGTCCAGCAAATCCTGCACCGTGTCTTGCCTCGTCTTTAGCCATTTCGTGAACAGTATCATGGATAGCGTCGTAACCTAATTCTTTTGCACGTTTTGCAATATCAAATTTTCCTGAGCAAGCACCGGTTTCTGCATCTGATCTCATTTGAAGATTCTTTTCTGTACTGTTTGTAACAGTTTCACCTAAAAGTTCAGCAAATTTTGCAGCATGTTCTGCTTCTTCCAAAGCATATCTTTTGAAAGCTTCGGCAATTTCAGGATAACCTTCTCTGTCTGCCTGACGGCTCATAGCTAAATACATACCAACTTCGGTGCATTCTCCGTTAAAGTTAGCAACGAGGCCTTCATATACTTCTTTATCTATTCCTTTTGCAACACCTATTTCATGTTCGCATACAAATGATTGACTATCTTGCATCTCCTTAAATTTTTCCTTTGGAGCCTTGCATTGAGGGCAAAAGTCTGGAGCTTCGTTTCCTTCGTGAATATATCCACATACTGTACATACAAATTTTTTCATATTGTTATTATTCCTCCTAAGATTAAATAGATTTATTATAAAGAGCTAAAGCTCATTTAAACATTTTTCGCATTTTCCGTAAAATATTGTGTTTTGATAATGCGGTTGAAAGTGGTATTTACTTTTTATTTTTTCGTAAATATCAGCATTGTTTAGATCTATATCGATATCAATAACACTAAAACATTCAGAGCATATGAAATGGCAATGCTCGCTTGTATTACTGTCATATCTATCTTGACCGTTTACATTAGCAACTGTAATAATATTCCCATTTTTTTTAAAATAAACTATATTACGATATACAGTTGCCAGGCTTAGGTCGGGATATAAAGGTTTAAGCTTTAAATATACCCATTCTGCTGTTGGATGAGACTTAGTGTTAGAGATAGTTTCTAAAATAGCTTCACGCTTTTTGCTGTAATGTTGTTTTTTCATTTTATCACATCCATAAAATAAAAATAATAATTATTACTGTTTTATAATACTACATATTTGGACATTTGTAAAGAAGAAAATTTATGAAGTTATATTTTGCTTTATGTACATATAATATATTGAGTTTGTTTTATAAAAATAAAGGGAGATACATATTATGCTTTCTAAATTTAAGATAAACAAAAAAATAATCCTATCGTTGATGGTTATAATTCTTTTTATAGCAGGAATATATGTTGTACCATTTAGGGGATATATGCTTGAAAATACTGAGGAAGATAGTATAGACTTACCGATAATAATGTATCATGGAATATCTAAAAGCACAAAATGTCAGGGTAGATACGTAATATCCCCACAAGAATTTGAAAGTGATTTAAAATATATAACAGAAAATGGATATCATACAGTATTTATTGACGATGTTATAAATTACGCATACTCCAATGCAGACCTGCCTGAAAAACCTATAATGATAACATTCGATGATGGGTATTATAATAATTATTTATACGCTTTTCCTTTACTTCAAAAATATAATTGCAAAATGGTACTTTCACCTATTGGTAAATATACAGATTTATATAGTGACATAGAAGATAAAAATCCGGATTATGCTCACTGTACTTGGGATAATATAAATGAAATGTTAAAATCAGGGCTTATTGAAGTAGAAAATCATTCTTATGATATGCATACTATAAACAAAAAGGATGGAAGAAATGGAGCTAAAAAGATAAAGGGTGAAAGCCTTGAACATTATAAAAAGTTTTTGGTTGCAGATATTATGAAAATGCAAGATGACATAAAAGAAAAAACAGGTGTTCAAGCTCAGGCGTTTACATATCCATTTGGTGCAATTAGTAATGATTCATTAGATATTATGAGGGATTTGGGGTTTAAAACAGTACTTACTTGCGAGGGAAAAATAAACAAAATAACTCATAATCCAGACTCTATAAAAAAGCTTAATCGATTTATACGTCCACATAATGTGAGCACAGAAAAACTTTTTGACAGGATTTCAAAAAATAGAAATTTTTAGTATTGTAATGGGGCATAATACTCTTTGAATTTTATCTTTGTAGAGATAGCTAAAACTTTACATTATTTCTAGAAAGTGATAAAATAAAACCTAATGTGGTTGCTTAAAATCGCACTATAATTTGTTAATTAACCATTAAGGAGGAAATATTAAATGTCAAGAAAAATGAAGACTATGGATGGTAATAGCGCGGCAGCTCATGTTTCATATGCATTCACAGATGTTGCAGCTATTTATCCTATTACTCCATCTTCTGTTATGGCAGATGAAACAGACAAATACTCTGCAAACGGCAGAAAAAATCTATTTGGTAAAGAAGTTAAAGTTACAGAAATGCAATCTGAAGCCGGTGCAGCTGGTGCAGTTCACGGTTCATTAGCCGCAGGAGCATTAACTACAACTTATACAGCATCTCAGGGATTGCTTTTAATGATACCTAATATGTATAAAATGGCAGGGGAATTACTCCCAAGTGTTATACATGTTTCAGCACGTGCTCTTACAAGCCATGCTTTATCTATTTTTGGGGATCACTCCGATGTCTACGCTTGCAGACAAACTGGTTATGCTATGTTATGTTCAAATAGCCCTCAAGAAGTTATGGACCTTAGTGCAGTAGCACATTTGTCAGCTATAAAAGGAAGGGTACCTTTCCTACATTTCTTTGATGGATTTAGAACATCTCATGAAATTCAAAAGGTAGAGGCTTGGGACTATGAAGATTTAGCAGATATGCTTGACTGGGAAGCAGTTGATGCATTTCGTAAAAATAGCCTTAATCCGGAACATCCGGAGCTAAGAGGTTCTGCTCAAAATGATGATATTTTCTTCCAAGCAAGAGAAGCTTGTAATAAATATTATGATGCTATACCTGAGGTTGTCGTTGACTATATGAATCAGGTAAACAGCAAAATCGGCACAGATTATAAACCTTTTAACTATTATGGTGCTGAAGATGCAGAAAAAGTTATAATAGCAATGGGTTCTGTTTGTGAAGCAGCCGAAGAGGTTGTAGATTATCTAAATGCTGCAGGCGAAAAAGTTGGTCTTGTAAAAGTAAGACTATATAGACCTTTTGTAGCTAAATATTTAACAAATGTACTTCCTAAAACAGTAAAATACATTTCTGTATTAGATCGTACAAAAGAGCCAGGTTCAATCGGTGAACCTCTATATCTTGATGTTTTAGCAGCTCTTTCAGGTACAGAATTTGGCTGTGTTCCTGTGTTTACAGGCCGTTATGGCTTAGGTTCAAAGGATACTACACCAGCACAAATTATTGCAGTATACAAAAATATGGGATCAGAAGAACCAAAGAAAAGATTTACAATTGGTATAGAGGATGATGTTACTCATCTTTCTCTTGAAATTAAGGAAAATCCGGATACTACTCCTAAGGGTACTCGTTCCTGTAAATTCTGGGGATTAGGTTCAGACGGTACTGTTGGTGCAAATAAAAACTCGATTAAAATTATCGGAGATCATACCGATATGTATGCACAGGGTTATTTTGCATACGATTCCAAAAAATCAGGTGGTGTAACTATTTCGCACTTGCGTTTTGGTAATACCCCGATTAAGTCAACTTACTATATCAGTAAAGCAGACTTTGTTGCTTGTCATAATCCATCATATATAGGTAAGTATGATATGATAGAAGACCTAAAACAGGGTGGAAGCTTCCTTCTAAATTGTCCATGGCAAGGTGAGGAGCTTGATAAGAGATTGCCTAACAAAATGAAGAAGTTTATTGCAGATAATGATATTAAGTTATATACAATAGATGGAATTAAGATAGGTAAAGAAATTGGCCTTGGAGGAAGAATTAATACAGTATTACAATCTGCATTCTTCAAAATTGCAAATATTATTCCAAGTGAACAAGCTATTCAATATATGAAAGATGCTGCAACTAAGTCTTATAGCAAAAAGGGCGAAAAGATTGTATCTATGAACCACCAAGCTATTGAAAGAGGTGCTCAGGATCTTGTAAAAGTTGAAATTCCTGAATCATGGAAGAATATTTCCGACGCTTCTGATGACAACAATGTTGTAGATGGAGATAGAAAAGACCTTGTTAAATATGTAAATGATATTTTAATCCCTGTAAACGCTCATAAGGGAGATGAACTTCCGGTTTCTGCATTTATGGATCACGTTAACGGTGCGGTTCCTCAAGGTTCGGCTGCTTATGAAAAACGTGGTATTGCTGTTGATGTACCGGAGTGGAAACCGGAAAATTGTATTCAATGTAATTTCTGTTCCTTTGTATGTCCACACGCAGTTATTCGTCCGGCAATTTTAACAGACGAAGAATTAGCAAAGGCCCCAGCGGTTATTAAATCTAAGAAAATGAACGGGCTTCCGGGACTTAATTTTGCTATGACTGTTTCGGTACTTGACTGTACAGGATGCGGGAACTGTGCTCAAGTTTGCCCAGGTATGAGAGGCGAAAAGGCATTAGAAATGAAGCCTATAGATTCACAAAGACCTATGCAGGCAGTATTTGACTACGGTAGAGAATTAAAGGAAAAACCTGAAGTTTTAGAAAAATTTAAGGAAACTACTGTTAAGGGTAGCCAATTCAAACAACCTTTATTAGAGTACTCCGGTGCTTGTGCAGGTTGTGGTGAAACACCATATGCAAAACTTGCAACACAATTATTCGGTGACAGAATGTATATCGCAAACGCAACAGGTTGTTCATCAATATGGGGTGGATCCGCTCCGGCAACTCCATATACAGTAAATAAAAAGGGCCATGGTCCGGCATGGCAGAATTCCTTGTTTGAGGATAATGCTGAATTTGGATATGGTATGGCTTTAGCACAGAATGCAATAAGAGACAGACTTGCAGACTATATAAGAGAAATTTCAAATGAATCTAGCGATGAGGCTACTAAGGAAGTTTGCAAAAATTATCTTGAGACTTTCTCTGATAGTAGGGAAAATCGTAATGCAACCGATGCATTAATTGAAAAATTAGAAGAGATCTCAAAATCCGGCAATTCAATATCTTCTTTAGCTAATAAAGCATTAAAGGAAAAAGATTATCTTTCTAAGAAATCTATGTGGATATTTGGTGGAGACGGTTGGGCATATGATATAGGCTTTGGCGGACTTGACCATGTTATCGCTTCCGGAGAAAACGTAAATATTCTTGTATTTGATACAGAAGTTTACTCTAATACAGGAGGCCAGGCATCAAAGGCTACACAAGTAGGTTCAGTTGCACAGTTTGCTGCTGCTGGTAAGTCGGTTAAGAAGAAAGATTTAGCAGCTATTGCTATGAGCTATGGTTATGTATATGTTGCTCAAGTTGCAATGGGTGCAGATTATAATCAATGTATTAAAGCATTTAATGAGGCTGAGAGCTATAATGGCCCATCAATAATCATAGCTTATGCTCCATGTATTAACCACGGTATAAGAGGCGGTATGGGTATTTCTCAAGCTGAAGAGAAAAAGGCTGTTGCAGCAGGATATTGGAACAATTTCCGTTTCGATCCTCGTCTAGCAGAGCAAGGCAAAAATCCATTTATATTGGATAGTAAGGCTCCATCAGCAAGCTACCGCGATTTCATAATGGGTGAGGTAAGATATAATTCTTTAACTCGTTCATTCCCAGATCGTGCAGAAGCGCTATTTGAAAAAGCAGAAAAAATTGCGAAGGATAAGTATAAACACTTAGAAACATTAGCAAATAGACCAGATAATCAATAATATTATCTATTATAAGAAAAAGGCATTGGATATAAAAACTCCAATGCCTTTTCTATATAAAATAAAAAATGGGATCTCAACTAGTAAAGTGAAATCCCATTTAAACTAAGCTTCTTTTTTAATAACTTCTCTGCCTTTGTAATATCCACAAGTACCACAAACTCTGTGAGGAGCTTTGAAAGCACCACATTGTGAACATTTCATTAAAGCAGGCATACTTAATTTCCAAACGTTTGAACGTCTTTTATCTCTTCTTGCTTTAGAATGTTTTCTCTTAGGTACAGCCATTTTAAAAATCCTCCTTAATGATATAAAAAATAATCTTTTGGCCAATTAATCGTTTAGTAAACTTTTAAGTACTTCTAAACGAGGATCTATAGAATCCTTGTTACATTGACAGGGTCCTTCATTTAAGTCTTTCCCACATTCTTGACATAAACCTTTACAATCTGGTTTACACAATATTTTTGAGGGAATACGAAGAAGAATATCTTCTGTTATAACCTCGTCTAGGTTGATTTTAAAATTATCTAGCAAAATATATTCGTCATTTTCTTCATTATCAATAGAGGTAACGAGAATATGTTTGAATTTATACTTGCAGTTTATTTTTACTTGCTTTGTACAGCGATCACACGGGTGGCTAATATTAAAATCAACTGAAGCTTTTAGTTCAACCAAACCGGCATTATTTTCAATATTATAATTCACTTTAATTGGTGAAAATAAAAACATTGGATCTGTTAGGGAAATCAAATTATCTATTTGATAACTATCAGAAATTTTTTTAATATCTTCAACAAAAAGCCTTTTTAAATCAAGAATCATAATTAACACCTCAATGCCACATTTTTATATTATAACTTTTTTAAAACATATTGTCAATAAATATTAAGAGAAAAAGGTAATAAGCTTATAAGTTAGTACAAATTAAGAATGCGGAATATTTATGAGTAAGTATAAACATTAAGTAACAAAGCGAAAATTATACAGTAAAAGGATAAAAGTATATATGTTGTTTTTTATTATAAAAGATGTTTATTTTAATTGCAAAGTGTATAAAAACAAAACATCCTTGCAATAAGCGAGGATGTTTTGTTTTGGAGCTGATAAGCGGATTCGAACCGCTGACCTCATCCTTACCAAGGATGTGCTCTGCCTACTGAGCTATATCAGCAATACATTTCTAAAACACCGCATAAACTATATGTCTATGCGGTGTTGGCGGAGAAGGAGGGATTTGAACCCTCGCACCGGTTACCCGATCTACTCCCTTAGCAGGGGAGCCTCTTCGGCCACTTGAGTACTTCTCCAAATATGGCGGAGAGGAAGGGATTCGAACCCTTGGTTCCTTTCGGAATCACTAGTTTTCAAGACTAGCTCCTTAAACCGCTCGGACACCTCTCCATAAAATCTACGTCGAAACTACGATATTTAGTATACCAGAGCAATAAGCATTTGTCAATACATAAAATAAAAAATTTTTTTACGTTGTTTTATCAATCTGGATTACTAAGCAGTAGGATATAAAGAAATGAGTTTTTAATATAGATATGATAATTTTCATAGCCTCTTTTTTGTAAAAATATAAATAAATTTTTATATTTTCTGATAGATATTGATATTGTGAAATTTGTGTATTATAATGTAATATATAGTTAGAAAGAAGGAAAATTATGGTTTCTAAATTGTATAGCATGGGTATATTGGGAATAGATGCCTTTTTAGTTCAGGTAGAAGCAGACTTATCTAATGGAATACCGGCATTTGATATTGTTGGGCTTCCGGATGCCTCTGTAAAGGAGTCTAGAGATAGAGTAAGGTCTTCTATGAAAAATTGTGGATATGATTTTCCGGTAGGACGTATTACAGTAAACCTAGCTCCGGCAGACGTTCGCAAGGAAGGCCCTTTATATGATTTGCCAATATTTTTAAGCCTGCTTAAATGCACTTATCAAATTGATTACAATTTAGAAGATTCCGTTTTTGTAGGTGAACTTTCTCTTTCGGGGGATATCAGACCTGTTAATGGTGTATTGTCAATGACTATTAAGGCAAAGGAGCTTGGGTATAAAAACATCTATATTCCTAGTGATAATGCCTTTGAGGGTGCAGTTGTTGAGGGAATTAATGTATTTGGAGTTGACAATGTAGAAAGTCTTTTAGACCAACTTTCCGGAAAAATTCCAATTATGAGAGCAAAACCTAAACCTATAGATACTATGGGTGTTCATCCACTATTGGATTTCAGTCAAGTAAAGGGTCAGTTTGAGGCAAAAAGGGCCTTGGAAATAGCTGCAGCGGGCGGACACAATGTTATGCTTATAGGGACCCCGGGTTCAGGAAAAAGTATGCTTGCAAAAAGAATACCATCTATTCTTCCGGATATGACATTTGAGGAAACAATTGAAACAACAAAAATACATTCTATAGCAGGTTTACTTCCTGCAGGATCCCCGATGATTACTGAAAGACCATTTCGAGCGCCGCATCATACGGTGTCTCCTGCAGGACTTTCAGGCGGTGGAAGAATACCGCACCCGGGTGAATTATCCTTGGCTCATAATGGAGTATTGTTTTTAGATGAGTTGCCTGAATTTAATAGAAGTGCTACAGAGGTACTTCGTCAACCAATTGAGGATGGAATTGTTAATATTTCAAGAGTTAGCGGAACTCTCTCATATCCGTGTTCTGTAATGCTTGTGGCAGCCATGAACCCTTGCCCATGTGGATATTTTGGACATCCGACCAGACCATGCACTTGTTCTCCGGGTGCAGTATCAAAATATTTATCACGAGTTTCGGGTCCACTTTTAGATAGATTAGATATTCATGTTGAAGTTCCTCCTGTGAAGTTCGAGGAGCTGTCATCAAATGACATGGCGGAGACTTCTGCGGATATTAAAAAAAGAGTAAATGCTGCAAGAGAAATACAAAACCTTCGTTACAAAGATAAAAATATATCGTGCAATGCCAGAATCACGTCATCAATGCTTCATGAGGTTTGTGTTATGGACGATGCTGCATTAAATTTGCTTAAGATAGCATTTAACAAAATGAGTTTATCGGCAAGGGCTTATGATAAGGTACTAAAAGTTGCCAGGACTATTGCCGATTTAGATGCAAGTGAGGTTATTAAGTCTGTACATATAGCAGAGGCCGTGCAATATAGAAGCTTAGACAGGAAATATTGGTTAAAAGAATTATAGGAATAGAATATTTCTATGTAGTTTAATTTTAATAGGCTTAGTAAGGTTGGACGATGAAAAAAGGTTCTTCTATGGTATATACCCTAGAGGAACCTCTTTATATACATTGAAATATAAAGCTACTTTTGCTTATTATTCTTCAGCATCAGCTTTGGATTTGTGAACTGTACCCTTTGGGTGTTGAGTAGGAGCATATATTGAATATAACTTTATAGGCGTATTTCCTATATGTACAAGATTATGCCACGTATTTGCAGGTATCATAAATGCATAGTTTTGATTTACTTCTCGCTGGATAGACATATTGCTTTTATCTTTTCCCATAGTTACGATTCCTTTACCACTTTCAATACGTATAAATTGGTCCAGATTTGGATGCATCTCAAGACCGATGTCTCCATGTACCGGTATACTCATTAAAGTTACTTGAAGATGTTCTCCGGTCCAAAGTGTCCGGCGGTAGAAGGGGTTGTTTAGGGTGAATTGCTTGACGTTTACTACAAATGGCTTAGGACCATAGTCGGTTTTTAAATCATCAATATGGTTGTTATTCATGTAAGCATAATTCCTTTCTTAATATACAACTAATTTTATTATATGAATATTGAATATTTTTGTGCCAGGTAAAATAGTTTTCGATATTTATAATGGATTTTATGCTTAAATTCTGAGATATTTTAGGTTAGATTCTTGCTATATATTAAATAAATTTTAGGATAAACAAAAAACGCAGGAAACCCTAAAATAGTGGGAATCTCTGCGTTGTCGAAAGTTTTTATGATAGTTAAACTATAGGGTGGACTATTGGATAGAGCAATCAAGATAGTGCTCTAGTTCTTCTTCGTCTTTTTTCTTTTTATCGAAAAATACCATAAGAGCCACTCCGGCTGCAGTAATAGCTGCAACTGCCGCAACTATACCCATTAAAACTGAAAATCTGCTAACTTTTTTCATGATGAGCACCTCCAAATTCTAAATTATTATATGAATTTATTATATCCAATTTTAAAAAAAAGTCAACTATAATATTAGCTTACCATAAGACTATTTAATGTGTTGGAGGTGAAAGTATTAGGCTTAGGGTATAATAAGAACTTGACCTGGATATACGGTATCACTTTTAAGTCCGTTTGCATTTTTAATTTCAGTGTATCTTGTACCTGAGCCTAGGAAACGTTCAGCAATAGACCAGAGTGAATCACCTTCAACAACAGTATATGTTGTAGTAGGTGATGATGAAGATGAGGGAATAATAAGGACCTGACCTGGATATATAGTATCACTTGAAAGCCCGTTTGCAGCTTTAATTTCAGTGTATCTTGCACCTGAACCTAGGAAACGTTCTGCAATAGACCAAAGTGAATCGCCTGAAACAACAGTATATGTCCTCGATGGTGAGGATGAAGATGACGGAATAATAAGGACTTGACCTGGATATATAGTATCACTTGAAAGCCCGTTTGCGGCTTTAATTTCAGTATATCTTGTACCCGAACCTAGGAAACGCTCTGCAATAGACCAAAGCGAATCACCTTCAACAACAGTGTATGTTGTAGTTCCTGAAGATGGGGGATCACTTGGGGATGTAGGTTTATTTAGTCCCATGTTTGATATAATATCCGGGTAATTTTTATAAGACTTATCTAGATCTACATTTCCGGATATTCCGCTTTTTGATCCTGTGGAGCTATATTGCCACATTCCGAAATTCCCGGTATATGTTGGAGCACTAGCCCACTGAGCAAGCCATAAATCAAATTGCGACAATCTGCTCATATCTAGATAATTATTGAGAAAGTATAGATTACTATATATACTAACATAATACCCGGCTTTTTCCATAGTATTGCAAAATTCCAATGCAATGTCTGTTATAGTACTGGTACCTAAGGGATAAAGGGAACTATCCTCAATATCCATAACTACAGGATATTTAAATTCATATGGTGAAATGACATTTATAAAATGGTTTGCCTCTGTGTTTGCAGCTGATGGTGATAGGGCATATGAGTAGTGGTATGCTCCTGGGTTAATTGCAGTTCTAGAAATATTATTCATGTTATTTACAAATTGATTATCGATTCCCGAAGATCCATAACTTGAACGTATTATCGCAAAGCTAACATCATCTGTTGCAACCTGATCCCAATTTATATATCCATTCCATTGAGAAACGTCAATTCCTGAATATTCCATAAATCAACCTCCATTAATTATTGTACTAATATTTATATTATTGATTTCCAAATATATGTGTTACAGAAAATGGACATATTTTTGATATGAGGTTTATCATTTTTATGATATAATGTAAAAAGAGGTGGATATTCATTATGAGTTTTTCAATTAATTTAGGAGATTGGGGCTCGGTGTTTGTTGTTCCGACAAGCATCGTAGATAAACATATAAAATTAGCCGGTGCGGCTCAGCTGAAAGTTCTTTTATGGATACTTAGAAATTCGGGAAAAGATTTTACTATTGACGATATTGCAAAGGCACTGTCAATGCATCCTGCAGATGTAAAGGATGCTGTTCAATATTGGGTAGAAACTAAAGTAATAGCTAAAAGGGAAGACGGATTGTATCCTTGTGATAGCAATTTCAATAAAAAAGAATGCGATAAAACCAAAGAAGTAGGGGATTCACAGAAGAAAGAACTACTAAATTCCAAACCGCAACCTGTTATTTCAAGGCCACAAAAGCCCGATATGGAGTCGGTAGCAAAAAGAATATCAGAAAATTCATCTGTTGCATCCTTAATGCAAGAAGCACAGGTTGTGTTGGGAAGAACTATCACAAACGGAGACTGCTCAACGTTGCTAATGCTCCATGACTATTATGGTCTTCCAATAGATGTAATAATTATGGTATTGCAGTATGCTTCGAGTGTAGGAAAAACAAACATGAAATATATTGAAAAAGTAGCTATATCTTGGATATCAGATGGTATAGATACTCTTCAAAAAGCCGAAAACAAAATAAAAGAATTAGATCAAAAAAATCGTGCATGGAGAAAAGTTGAAAATATTGTGGGTATAGAGCATAGATCACCAACAGCTAAAGAGGTTGAAATGACTAACCGTTGGGTGAACGAGTGGGGATACAGTAGTGAAATGATAAGAGAAGCTTATGAGCGTTGTGTAGATGCACGGGGAAAATATATTGCAACATATATAGATACAATTATTAAACGATGGCATAGTCTTAAAATAACCACAATAGCCCAAGCGATAGACGAAAAGGGTAAACAACAATATTCTTCAGCAAATGAAAAGACTGCAAAAAGTAAGAGTATGGCTTCTTATGATATAGATGAATATGAGAAAAGCAGTATATTTGATGATTAGGGGGATATTATGGGATATAGTAAGGATATATATGAGCTAGCTAATAAAAGATTAGCAATTATCAGACAAATGAACAAGGAAAAATCTGAACAAAGAAGACTTGAATTTTTTAGAAAATATCCCCGTGCAAAAGAGATTGAAAAATTACTTTCAACTCATGCGATAAAAGCTGCAAAGGCAGTTCTAAGGGGTTCAAATGCTAGAGAGGAAATAGAAGCGCTTAAAGATAAAAATCTTGCTTTGCAAGATGAACTTTATCAGATGTTAGAGGCTGAAAACCTTAGTAGAGATTATTTAGATTTAGAATATAGCTGTCCAAAATGCAAGGATACGGGATATATAGATGGGGGGATGTGCTCCTGTTTTAAATCAATACTCAAGAAGGAAGCATATAATAAACTTAATAGCCTTTCACCACTTTCACTGTCAACATTTGATACTTTTGAACTTGATTTTTATTCAAAAGTTCCAACTCAAGAGGGATATCCATCAGCATATAAAAGAATGTCGGATATATTCTATTTTTGTAAAGAATATGCTAACAGTTTTAACAAACATTCAAAAAGTCTAATTATGCAAGGTGCTACGGGACTTGGCAAGACGCACCTGTCTCTTGCAATAGCAAATGAGGTTATAGAAAAGGGCTATGGAGTTATATATGCATCTGTACCGAATATAATCTCAAAACTGGAAAAGGAAAGGTTTAGATATAACCGTAGTGATATGCAAGAGGAGAGTGAGCAATATTTAATAGAATGTGATTTGCTAATACTCGATGATCTTGGAACGGAGTTTTCCACAAACTTTTCCAGTGCTATGATCTATAACTTGATAAATACTAGAATTATGAGCCTAAAACCAACAATAATAAGTACAAATCTTTCCATGAAAGAACTTGAAAAGGCCTATACTGAACGTATGGTTTCAAGAATCATGGGAAATAATATAAGGCTTGCATTTTTGGGTAATGATATTAGACAACAGAAATTATTTAGAAAAAGGTAAGGATAAAAGCCCTCAGCTTAGCTGAGGGCTTTCCTATATACAAAAGTAAGCCACCCCTTAGGGTGGCTTAAAATATAGTTTAATAATTTAGATATTTAGAATCTTTTTTAAACATTCAGCTATATCATTGTTTAATTTTATAGCATTTTCCATAGAGTTACCAACAGAGGTGATATAAAGCTTGATTTTGGGTTCTGTGCCTGAAGGTCTAATTATAGCTGAGTTACCATTTTCAAGTTTATATTCAATTACATTTGATTTTGGTAGCTTAATCATAAGTGTAAGTCTTGAAGTAGTATCGGTAAATGTTGATTGGCTATAATCTGCAATACCGGTAACTCTCATGTCTAATAATTCATTAATAGGATTTGCTCTTAGTGAATCCATTATATTTTTCATTTTTTCCATGCCTGCAGCGCCTTCGAAGCTAAAGCTTAATGTTTGATTTTTATAATATCCGTACTCATCATATAGTTCTGATAATACATCAAGTAAGGTTTTGCCCTGTTTTCTATAATAAGCTGCCATTTCACATATTAGCATAGACGCAACAACAGCATCTTTATCACGCACGTAAGTACCGACTAAGTAGCCGTAACTCTCTTCAAATCCAAATACATATCTTTCGGATTCATTCTCTTTTTCTAAGTTTAGGATTTGTTCACCTATATACTTAAATCCTGTTAATACGGTGCGAAGTTCACAGTCATATTTTCTTGCAATTAAATCTACCATATCGCTTGAAACAATAGTTTTTACAGCAACAGGTTTTTTTGGTAAGTTTCCGAGTTTAGTACGGCATGATAAAATATAATTAATTAAAAGTATACCGACTTCATTTCCAGTAAGTAATTGATAATTTTTATTGTTATCTTTAACTGCGATACCAACTCTGTCACAATCAGGGTCTGTAGCTAAAACAATGTCAGGATTCTCTTTTTCAGCAAGTTTTAAAGCAAGCTCCAAAGCTTCTTTGATTTCAGGGTTAGGATATGGACAGGTTGGAAAATTTCCATCAGGATATTCTTGTTCTTTTACAATACTAACTTCACTTATTCCTATTCTGGAAAGTATTTTACGTACTAATTTGTTGCCGGTTCCGTTAAGCGGAGTATAAACTACTTTAAGATTGGAATCTTTACATACATCTTTATTTACAGCTTGTTTTTCAACTTGAGATAGATAGTTTTCATAAAGATCTTCACCAATATATTCAATTAAGCCTTCTGAAAGAGCTTTGTCGAAGTCCATTGTTTTGCATCCTGTAAAGATATCTATGCTTTGGATTTGGGTATATACAGCGTTAGCACTGTTGTCTGTCATCTGGCAACCATCCGGACCGTAACATTTATAACCGTTGTACTTAGCGGGATTGTGGCTTGCTGTAATCATTATTCCGGCACTGCAGTGAAAGCTTCTAACAGCAAATGATAAAACAGGAGTTGGTTGAAGTTCAGCAACCAAATATACTTTTATGCCGTTTGCAGCAAGTACACAGGCAGCTTCTTTTGCAAATGTTTGAGCCTTAATTCTTGAATCATAAGAAATTGCAACACTTTTATTGTTATCTGATGTTTCGTTTATGTAGTTAGCAAGACCCTGTGTTGTTCTTCTTACAGTATAAATATTCATTCTATTTGTTCCGGCACCGATAACTCCTCTGAGTCCTGCAGTACCAAAAGAAAGCTCTTTGTAAAATCTATCGTAAATTTCCTCATTGTTTTCTTTTATCGATATTAGTTCGTTTGTTAGATCGCTGTCTTCAACAGCATTTTCAAGCCATAGCTTGTATGATTGCTCTATAGACATATAAACATTCCTTTCTAGTTGATTAATATAATGATTTTAGCATAGTTATCGCCTGTTTTCAAACTATATGGGATTTTATTTGGAATATATTAGTAAATTATATAGGATTGAATTGATTTAAATTAACCAAATTTCCCACTGATATACCGCAGAGTTCTTTCATCTTTTGGTGAGTTGAAAATTATTGAAGTGTCCTCAAATTCAACTACCTCTCCGGTTAAAAAGAAGGCTGTTTTATCAGATATTCTAGCAGCTTGCTGCATGTTGTGGGTGACGATTACTACAGTATAGTTTGATTTAAGGCTTTCTACTAATGTTTCTATTTTTTGTGTTGAGATTGGATCTAGGGCAGAGGTGGGTTCGTCCATTAATATAATATCAGGACTGATTGAAAGAGCACGGGATATACATAACCTTTGTTGTTGACCTCCTGATAAGCTAAGAGCGGATTTGTTTAACCGTTCTTTAACTTCATCCCATAATGCACCTTGTTTAAGAGAACTTTCTACGATTTCATTGAGCTTACTTTTAGATTTTATTCCGTGAATTCTCGGTGCATAGGCTATGTTATCATAAATACTCATTGGAAATGGATTTGGCTTTTGGAAGACCATGCCTACTTTTTGCCGAAGTAGTGTAAGATTAGTATTTGGACTGTATATATCCTCTTGATCGATTAAAATCTTGCCTGTAATTTTACAGTTTGCAACTAAATCATTCATACGATTTAATGTTTTAAGACAGGTTGATTTTCCACACCCGGAAGGGCCAATAAAGGCAGTAACCTGGTTTTTCGGAATTTTTAGGTTTACATTTTTAAGCGCATGAAAACTGCCATAAAATAGATTCAATCCACTAATTGATATTTTTGTAGACATATAATTTACCTCTATTGCTTTTTTAACATTCTCGATATTAACCATGCTATAGCATTTAAAATAAACACCATAATTAAAAGTACGCTAGCACTTTTAAAGGCTATTTGGAAAGAATCGGGGGTGTTAGCCTGTTTTGCTGTTTGATATAAATGAAGAGTAAGCGTTCTTCCGCTTGATAATATGTGGGAAAGGATACCTTCAGGCAAGCTGTAAGCCATTCCACTTGTATATAATAATGCAGCCGATTCACCGATTATTCGTCCCATAGCTAAAATTATAGCTGTTGTTATTCCCGGAAGAGAACAGGGAAGTACAATTTCCAATATTACCTTAATCTTAGAGGCCCCAAGTGCTATTGCACCCTCCTTGTATGATGGGTCAACAGATAATAGTGATTCTTCAGTTGTTCTGATTATAGTCGGTAAAACACATATTGCCATAGTTAGACTTCCTGATAATATAGATGTCCCAAGACGGAGTGTATTACAAAAAAAGTAATATCCGAAAAGACCGAAGATAATAGATGGAATTCCTGAAAGAATCTCCGTTGTAAATCGAATGATTTTTATTATATGCCCTTGCTTTGCATACTGAGTCATATATATAGCGGATGCTATTCCTATTGGACATGAAATTAAAAGGGTAATTACTACTATATAGAATGTGTTTATAATCATAGGTAATATACCTTTTAAATTTTCATTTGTCTCGGAGTATGCTGTAAGGATAAAGTTTAAGTTTAAATATGGAAGTCCGTTTGATAATATATAATATATTATTCCAACTAGGATACAAATAGTTACCAATACGGAACTGTATATTAATATTTTTAGGATTGTATCAGATCTGGTTTCTGATTTTCTATATATTGATGTGCTACGATTTGACATTTGGTTCACTCCTTTTTGAAATAAAGGAAAATGATATATTTATAATCATTATAAACACAAAAAGGATTAGACCTATTGCAAAGAGGGCTTGTCTGTGAAGTCCGGAGGAATATGACATTTCAAGTACAATTCCTGTGGTAAGAAGGCGGACACTTCCCAGTATAGACGGCATATTTACAACATTACCTGCAACCATTATAACCGCCATTGCCTCACCTATAGCCCTGCCTACACCTAAAATTACAGCGGATAATATGCCAGAACGTGCTGCGGGTAGGATTATTTTAAATATAGTAGTAGTGTGTGTTGCACCTAAAGCTAAGGACGCTTCTTTATATGATATTGGTACAGATTTTAAGGAGGATTCAGAAATACTTATGACAGTTGGAAGTATCATTATTGCTAAAATAATGATTACGGCTAAAAGACTATCTCCAACAGTTAAATTTCCAAATACTTTTTTAATTAACGGGACAACACAAAGCATTCCCCAAAACCCATATACAACCGACGGAATACCGGCTAAAAGTTGAATTAATGGTCTCATGAAATCAGCTAATCCTTTTGGAGCCATCTCGGCTAAGAATACGGCTGTTAATATTCCTATAGGTACGCCAATTATTATAGCACCTAAGGTTCCAGCAAAAGATGAAAGTATTAATGCGAGTATCCCATAACTACCGTGTTCAGGATTCCATGATGCGCCAAATAGGAAATTGAAAATACCTATTTCATATATAGCAGGAGATCCACATATTAGCATGTATAAAGTTATTAATATTACACAGCCTACTGAAACGCAGGAAGCTACAAAAAATATAACCTCGGAAAATTGATCCTTTGAATATATTAATCCGCATATTATAGAATTTATTAATTTAAATAAAAAAGATAGAACAATTACAGTGAGAAATGAAATACTAAAATTTTTAGCACCTGATGATAAAGTAGAGGCGAATAGCATCGCACCTATATCAAAGATGGCAGATAATAAAAAGACAATTGATGATATATTCAATTTATTTTTTATTACATATATAATCCCCGCAATTTGCATAGCAATGCTTGCAATAAAGAATATTCTCATAGTAATGGGAAAGGCTATAATATTTTCTTCAAAAAACAGCCCTTTACTAATAATTACCTCTATAGGTGATAGAAAGTATACATTTTCATCTAGTGTGTATTTTAAGTTGGAGGCGAAAAAAGCAATAAGGTTAAAAACACTTAAACATAAGACTACAATTATAGAAATCGATGAACCTTTATTTGTCTGAGATTTTGAGGATTTCAATATGGACTGTGTCATTTTATCGTTAAACCTCCAATGTTTAGTGTTCGTTTGTTGGTATTAATCCTTGATTTAGTATTATTTCTCTTCCTGTATCACTTCGAATGAAGTTAAACCATAAATCAATTGTTTCGTTTTTATTTTGTTTATTATATACTTCAATGAAAGGTCTTATAAGAGTATATTGACCGTCGGATATATTTTGGATTGTAGGAAATATACCGCTTATACTAATTGCTTTTGTGTTTTCAGATATAGAGAATAAAGAACAATATCCAATGGCAGAAACATCATTTCCGACTTTTGCAATTATATCACCATTTTCCTGATATTGTACGTCGTATTTAGTCTTAGAAACAATATTAAGTGCACTTTCAAATCCGTCTTTTGTGCCGGATGCCTCTTCCCTGCCAACAAGTGTTATTCTGCTATCATTTCCTGAAATACTTTTCCAGGTGCTAATTTTACCTGTAAATATATCCTGAAGTTGTGAGTACGAGAGGTCTGAGATGGGGTTTTCTTTGTTTACGATTACAGCGATACCATCATATGCAATTGTTATGGACTCAAGATTTTCGCTTTTTTCATCTTCTTTCAGATTCCTGGATAGATCACCAATAATGGAGTGGCCATTTAATACAGACTCTACTGCGGCTCCTGAACCTGTGTCGGATTTTTCTACTTGTATATCAGGGTATTTAGACATAAAAGATTCTGCAAGAGCGTTACACAAGGATGTCATAGAAGTAGAACCACTTAATATAAACTTAGTATTTTTTTTAGAATTGTCTGTTTCAGATGCAGTTATATAATAATCAGGATATATAGCTTTGCTGCATCCTGAAAAAAATAATAGAGAAATCATTAATATTGTGATTATAATATGTTTTTTTATTTTCATAGCAAACCCCATATTTTTAAAAATAATACTCTTATATACAATTGGCAAGAAAGGTTAAATTTATTCTGAAGATACAATTTAATTTCTAAATAATGTTATGATGTATATAAGATTTGAAACTTACCAATAATACACATAGTTGATATAAAGGGGCAATTTATTATAAAAAAGTATTTTTCTTATTTTGGAGGATTTCTAGCAGGAGTACTAAATGGCCTTTTAGGTGCAGGCGGTGGAATGATACTAGTGCCGATGCTTTTGAAATCCGGAATAGAGCGAAAAAAAGCGCATGCAACGTCAGTATGTATAATATTACCGATATGCATATTTAGCGCAGTAATGTATTTATATTCCGGAAGTGTAAGTCTAAGTGATAGTTATCCATATTTAGCGT
This sequence comes from uncultured Eubacteriales bacterium, assembly GCA_934464585.1. GTDB lineage: Bacteria > Bacillota > Clostridia > Oscillospirales > Acutalibacteraceae > CAKSJY01. The sequence continues at coordinate 33,291 of CAKSJY010000008.1, read as the reverse complement.
GGGGAGTGGTAGGAGCGTTGATTGGTTCATGGATTTTGCCTAAGATAAATCAGAATTTATTAAAGAGGATATTTTCTCTATTAATGCTTTGGGCAGGGTATAGGATGTTGTTTAGATGACAGTAGTTTATTCGGCATTAGCTGGTGTTCTCTCCGGATTATTGGGGGCAATGGGGCTAGGCGGTGGAGGAATATTGATAATATATCTTACGCTTTTTACAGATACTCCCCAAATTGTAGCGCAGGGTATAAATTTGATATTTTTCATCCCTTCGGCTTTAATTGCGGTATTTATATATTTAAAGAAAAAGCTTATATCATTAAAGGTTGCAATCATATCAGCAGTATTAGGAGTATGTGGAGCCTTTTTAGGAACAAAGATTTCGGGTTATTTAGATAATGCAATTTTAGGAAAGCTTTTTGGTATTTTACTTTTGATTATGGGAGTTACACAACTATTCTCTCGTTCTAAGAAAAAATAGTATTTATGGGTACGAAGTGCATTTGGTTTTTATAAAAGAGTATATATCAGATTCTGTTATATAAAATACTCCCTCAGCTTAGCTGAGGGAGTATTTATTGTTGACATTTAAAACTTAGACTGTTGACAAAGAGCATGAAGTTTTAAGATAGCGACTTGGGTTTTAGAGTCGCAAATTTTGTTTTCAAGTACCATTTTTACAGCTTCATTAATATCAATTTTAATAATATCAAGAAATTCATCATCATCAGGATCGGTATCGCCAAAGCTTTCAATTTTGCAGGCATATAGGTGGATAATTTCTCCACAATAACCAGGGCTTGGATAAAGCTTACCTAAAGATATATAATCTTTTCCGATAGCACCTGTTTCCTCTCGCAATTCTCTTTTTCCGTTTTCGAGAGGACTATTATCTTTTTCAAGCTTTCCAGCAGGGAGTTCTAATATAACTTTGTGGTATGGATAACGATATTGTTTTACAAATAAAAGCTCATTTTTATCGGTCAATGCTGCAATACATACTCCACCTGGATGGTTTACGACTTCTCTTGAGGAGATTTTTCCATTTGGAAGTTCGATTTTGTCTAAATCTACATCAATGACTCGACCTTTAAATATTTTTTTGCTTTCAAGAGTTTTTTCCTCTAATTTCATTTTATAAATTCTCCTTGTTATTTTCTTATTAATGTCTTTTTACATTTATTTATGAATATATATTATCGAATGTAAATTGATGGGAAGTGATTATATGTTAAGAAATCCTTTTGATTATAACATAGCTGACGAGAAAAACAGAAATAAAATTCTGAAAAAGCTAGAATTAAAATATGATTTTCTTAATATAGGAGTTCTTTCGAAAAGTCTTTTGGGTCGGGATATTCCATATATACAAATAGGAAACCCTAATAATCAAGTGCTGTTTGCAGCGGCATTTCATGGGACAGAGTGGCTAACAAGCTTGTTAATGTTGCACTTTACAAAACAGCTGAGTGAGTCTATTATGAAAAAAGAAACGATTTCTGAAATTAGAATAGGTGAATTTCTAAGGAACAGAGGACTTTTTATTTTACCTTGTGTAAATCCGGACGGTGTGGAAATATCACTTCATGGGATATCTGCAGCAGGAAGATTTAAAAGTCTTGTGGAAGATGTAAGTAATGGAGACACATCAAATTGGAATACAAATGCACGTGGGGTTGACATTAACCATAATTTTGATGCAGGTTGGGATGTTTTACATAAGATGGAACAGGAAGCGGGAATTATTGGGCCTGCCAAAACAAGATATGGGGGAAAATTTCCGGAAAGTGAACTTGAGACTCAAGCAATAACATCGCTTTGCAGATTTGCCGATATTAGGCATGCCATTGCATTTCATAGTCAAGGAAAAGAGATATATTGGGATTACGGAACATATACTCCTAAAAAGTCTGAATTAATGGCGAGAATTATGGCTGCAAGTAGCGGATATAAAGCATCCCATCCGGAGGGCTTAGCAGTTGGCGGAGGATTTAAAGATTGGTTTATTAAAGAATTGGGCCGTCCGGCCTTTACAATAGAAATAGGCAAAGGAAAAAATCCCTTACCTATTTATGATTTGAAAGATATATATTACGATTTAGAAGAAATATTGGTTTTATCTATTATAATGTAAATTAGGATAGTTGAGACTTAATGTTGTCTCTAAGTTTAACAGCATACGTCATAAGAGAGACCTTGGAAACATTTCCGGAATGAGTCATTTCAGAGTTATTAGACTTAAAGCTTTTGTCATTTGGCTTATTAGGAGGTGCCATTCCTTCACTTGAATTGTTACTTGTTTTCGGGGTATTACCCTTATGTGATTCAATAGGAAAGGTTATATTCGAGGTATCTATTTGTGAATCGGAATAAACAAGCTCATTTTCAAATTGTTCTATTGTAAAAAGTTTTGTTGGGTCATTTGTAACATCTTTCCTTATAAGGTCTGCAAGTGTATTTATTCTGTTTTCGATATTATCAAGATAATTCGTAAGCTCTTTTAAATATGAATAGTACTTTTCTTGATATTCAGGATAGCTTATGAGCTTTAGTAGTGGGAGATTATTTGTAGTCGTATCTAGTATAGGGTTATCAATTTTTATAGCACAGCTAACTCCTTGATCACCTTCAAAACCACCAAAACTTTTATCGTAGTCCCACGGTATAACGTAGAACTTCCCGTTATAGTGAAGAAGATAATAATTTTGAGCTTGTGAGCTTAGATAGCTGTCATAGCTTCCGAATGCAACATTTCCAGCTACGTACTTTAAGAAGCTATCTACATCTAATATATTTTCAATACTTTTGTAATTATCCTCATTTAAATTTGAAATAGCATTATAAAGTGAGGTTATATCGGAAGAATTTTCAGAGTTACTGCTTGTAAGTGTTATATTTTTTAATGATTCTTCGGAGGCAAAACTACTTCCTATACCTGCTTCATACATGTCGGTGTTTTCATTTGTGCCAAATATTCTTTGGGTAAAACTTCCGGAGTTATAAGGACTTTCAACCATAGTATAAAGTCCGAAGTATTCACCATTGATATTTAAGCGGGCGAAGGTACAAAGTGGGGTAGGTGCATTTATCTTTTTTAGCATTTCATATGATATATACTCTTTTAAAAAGCTTGGATCGCCGGAGTTATTATTTAAAACAATGCTGTTTAATCCATAATAATTGTTATCGGCTTGATATTTACCAAAATCTACAGCAAAGCTGTATCTGTTAGAATCTGACGATGAAACGGTACGATAGGACATATTGCCCTTTATGCATATACCAACATTGGAAACGCACTCGTTATTTATGTATATATCAGCACTGTGAAATTCACCGGTACTGTCACTTGTAAACATGGAGTTTAACTCTGATTGTGAGATAGATAGATTTACATCTACAATGTTGTTTTCCTTAAATAGAGAGTTATATGACTCTGTAATGCTAGATGTATATGAGGTATCTGATATCGATGAAGTTGATTCATTTACAGTTTCATTTTTGTTAAATGAGCATCCAGAGATTATAGAAATTATCATTAATAAAGAGATGCACGTAAAAGTTACTTTTTTGATTGTTTTTGTTAACATTTTGATTGCTCCTATTAATTTAATATTACTATTTTAGTATAACTTCGGAAAAATATAAAGTCAAGGTTAAAATTTATATATTTTTAAAAATGTGCATATTATACAAAAAACAATCGTATTTTTCGTTACGTAAAATCGCCATATATTGATTGAATTGGACTTACCTATAGACTATAATGAGATAGAAATATATTTTATATATTGCGAGTTGGACATATCTACAAAATGATTGCGAGAGGAGCATTGATAGTGAAACATTATACTGCAAAGGAAATATTTAATATTGCTGTGACGGGACATAGCGGTTCGGGAAAGACTTCTTTGGTAGAATCTATGCTGTTTTTGTCCGGCGGAACTTCTAAAATGGGAAAGACCTCCGATGGAAATACTATATGCGACTTTGACTCAGAGGAAATTAAACGTAAGAATTCAATATTTTCTTCTGTAGCACAAGTAGAATGGAAAAACAAAAAGATAAACTTTATTGATACTCCGGGCCTTTTTGATTATGAAGCCGGTATGTATGAGGGCCTTAGAGCGGCGGATTCTTCTCTTATAATACTTTCGGGTAAAGATGGTGTTATGGTAGGAACAGAAAAAGCAGTGAATTTATCTAATAAGTTCGGACTTTCAAAGATTTTCTTTGTAAATGGATTATGTGATGAAGATTCAAGATTTTATAGAGTATTTGAAAGTTTAAAGGCATCATTTGGTCCGGCAGTGTGTCCTGTTGTAGTACCGTTTATAGTTGACGGTAAGGCGGAATGTTATGTTAACCTTCTTGAATATAAAGCATATTCATATGCAGATGGTAAAAAGAAAGAAGTACCTGTTCCGGATATGGGTAATCGATTAGAAGGATTAAGAAATGCTATAAACGAGGCTGTGGCTGAAACAGACGAAAAAATGTTTGAGAAATATTTTTCAGGCGAAGGTTTTACTCCGGAGGAAATAATTTTGGGTATAAGTCATGGAGTAAAAAATGGTACCATATTCCCCGTTTTTTGTGGTGATGCAATTTCATCATTTGGAGTGGAACAGCTTTTAGACGGTATTGAATGGTTGGCACCAAAGGCTTATGACAAATCTGCAGAGATTGCCGAAGATGAGAACGGAGAACCGGTCGAGTTAACTGTAGATTCAGATGCTCCTACAGCGGCTGTTGTTTTTAAGACGACAATAGACCCATTTGTAGGAAAACTATCATATTTTAAAGTTATATCCGGTAAGGTAGTTAAAGATATGACTTTTGTGAATATGAGAACGAAAGAAAGCGAACGAATTAACAAAATATTATCGGTTTGTGGAAAAAATCAAGAGGAAGTTAAATGCGTTGAAGCAGGGGACATTGGCGTAATATGTAAGTCTCCTTCTCTTAAAACAGGTGATACATTATGTTCGTCTGAAAGAAAGATTGTGCTGGATAGGGTAGATTATCCAAGACCATGCCTTTCTATGGCAATATACGCAAAGGATAAAAATGAAGAGGATAAACTTCAGCAGTGTATTTTAAAACTTGCAATGGAGGATCCTACAATTAAAGTCGAAAATGATACTGAAACACATCAGATGATAATTTCAGCTTTAGGTGAACAACATTTCGACGTTATACTTTCAAGGCTTAAGAATCGATACTCAATTGAGGCCGTTTTGCAAAAACCTAAAGTAGCATATAGAGAAACAATTAGAAAAAGTATAAGTGTTCAAGGAAGACATAAAAAGCAAACTGGAGGTCATGGCCAATTTGGTGATGTGTGGATTAAATTTGAACCAAGTGATTCTGAAAAACTCGAGTTTTGTGAAGAGATTGTCGGTGGGGCAGTTCCGAAAGGTTACTTCCCGGCAGTAGAGAAAGGTTTGCTTGAAGCTATGCAGAAAGGTCCTTTACAGGGTTATCCGGTTGTTGGATTAAAAGCTACTTTATATGATGGTTCATATCATTCTGTAGATTCCTCGGAAATGGCATTTAAAATGGCAGCAGCTTTAGCATATAAAAATGGTTTGCCCAAGGCTGATCCTATAATTCTTGAGCCAATAGGTAAATTGAAAGTTACTGTTCCTGATAAAAATATGGGTGATTTAATTGGAGAAATCACAAAACGTAGAGGGAAAATAATTTCTATGGAATCAGTAGATAACGGATACCAAAAGATAGAAGCAAGTGCACCGGTTGCAGAGATGTATGATTTTGCTACATTTGTACGAAAATCAACCGGCGGTCGCGGATATTTTACATTTGCTTTTGAAAAATATGAACAATTACCTTCAAATATACAAAATCAAGCCACAACAGTATAATTCTTAAAATTGCAGAAAAGAGCTTTTATCATTAGATAAGGGCTCTTTTGATGTTAAAATATATAGTAGTCGATAATCGACAAATATACACTTTTTATATATAATAGATATAAATGTAAATTTTTAAATAAATTGAGGAGTGCGGTTGAATGCTTAATAAATATTGGAGACAGTTTAAAAGTGGGACAGATATCAGAGGTATAGCCTGTAGTGGTGTAGAAAATGAAGAAATAAATTTAGATGATGAAACTATACATAAAATAGTTATGGGATTTGGATTATGGATTTCAGAGTTTTCTAAAAAAGAAACTAATGATATTTGTGTAGCAATTGGACATGATTCCAGAATTTCAGCAAATAGAATAAAAAATGTTTTAGTAGATACATTGCGATCTATTGGAATTAATGTATATGATTGTTCTTTAGCATCAACCCCTGCGATGTTTATGTCGACTATGGATTTACATTGTGATGCTGCAATTGAAATCACGGCAAGTCATCATCCGTTTAATAGAAATGGTCTAAAATTTTTTGTTAAGGATGGGGCATTAAATTCACAAGATATAGAGAAAATTTTGGAATATGCTCAAAATGAAAGTTTTCCTGAAAAAACTCAGCCGGGAAAATATGAAAAAGTAGATTATATTAAGCAGTATGCTAAGCATCTTAGAGAAATTATTTGTAGCGGGATAAATTCGCAAAATAATGATAAACCGCTTGAAGGTTTAAAAATTGTAGTGGATGCCGGAAACGGAGTAGGGGGCTTTTATGCTTATGATGTTTTAAAGCCTTTAGGGGCAGATATTACAGGAAGTAAATTTTTAGATCCCGATGGTATGTTCCCAAACCATATACCAAACCCCGAAAATAAGGAAGCTATGGAGTCTATAAAACAGGCTACAATTGATAACAAAGCTGATTTAGGTATAATTTTTGATACCGATGTCGACAGAGCGGGGGCCGTCGATTCAAACGGAAACGAAATATCAAGAAACACATTGGTGGCAATAGCTGCAGCGATTGCGTTAGAAGGTAATGATGGGGGAACAATTGTAACAGATTCTATAACTTCCGATGGAGTAAAATACTTTATTGAAAATGTTTTGGCTGGTAAACATCATAGATTTAAAAGAGGATATAAAAATGTAATTAATGAGGCTAAAAGATTAAATGAAGAAGGAGAAAATTGTCCGCTTGCTATAGAGACATCGGGCCATGCCGCTTTAAGAGAAAATTATTTTCTTGATGACGGTGCATACTTGGTTACTAAAATAATTATTAAGTTTGTAAATTTAAGGGTACAAGGCAAATCTTTATTTGAACTTTTAGAAAAATTGCCCCAGCCTAAGGATAGTGTTGAGATAAGGCTTCCAATTTTATCTCAGGATTTTAAACAGGTCGGAGAACAAATTATTTCTGATTTAAGGACATATATATTAAATAAAGAAGGTTTTTCCATAGAGCCAAATAACTATGAGGGCATAAGGGTTAAATTTAATAAAAATGATAATAATGGTTGGTTCTTGCTTAGACTTAGTGTACATGACCCAATAATGCCACTTAATGTAGAAAGTGATAAACCTTTTGGTACTAAGGAAATATTAAATGAGTTATATGACTTTTTTGATAAAAGAGACAATTTAAACACTGAAAAACTTAAAAAGAATATTTAATACATAAAAAATAGAGGAAATTTGTCCATATTTATACTTTTTTGTTTGACAAGAGAAAATAATATTGATATACTCCACTTTAAGAAAAAGTTTTGTATAGTAAGATATAGCTTTTTTGTTTAATTGACATATAATTTTTAAAAATTAAATTCGACTAATTTTTTGGGGGTAATGTTTTGAGGATAGGTCTTGATATAGGGTCCACAACTATTAAATGTGTTGTTTTAAATGAGAATAATGAGATTTTGCATAAGTCATACCAAAGGCATTATTCCCGTATAACAGAAAAAACAATAGATATTTTAAATGAGATAAAATCTGAAGTTCCTTCTGCAAGAAATGCTAAAATTGCAATATCCGGATCTGCAGGTATGGGCATTGCACAAAGTAGTGGTGTTGATTTCATACAAGAAGTTTATGCTACAAGAATAGCGGCTAAAAAGCTTATAGGCGATGTCGATGTAATAATAGAATTAGGCGGAGAAGATGCCAAAATCCTATTTATGTCCGGTGGTACCGAAGTAAGGATGAATGGATCTTGTGCCGGTGGTACAGGTGCATTTATAGATCAAATGGCGACATTACTTGGTGTTCCGATAACAGAGATGAATAATCTTTCTAAAAATCATGAAAAGATCTATACAATTGCGTCAAGATGCGGAGTTTTTGCTAAAACAGATATTCAGCCGTTACTTAATCAGGGAGCTCGTAAAGAGGATCTAGCAGCAAGCATATTCTACGCTGTTGCTAACCAAACCGTTGCAGGACTTGCACAGGGAAGAGAAATATCCGGAAAGGTTGTATACCTAGGAGGTCCACTCACCTTCTTGTCAGAACTTAGAAATTGTTTTGATAATACGTTAAAAACAAAAGGAATTTTTCCGGAAAATTCACTCTACTTTGTGGCTATGGGTGCAGCACTTGGTGCAGAAAAGGTATTAAATCTTGATTTACTTGAAGAAAATATAAATAATTACAAAGGAAGCGGAAACTTTGCAAGTCATGCTCCGCTTTTTAGTAATGCTAAAGAGTATGAGGACTTTAAAGAAAGACACGAACAAGCCAAGGTAAATATAGGAGATCTTTCGAATTATGATAAGGATACATATATAGGTATTGATGCGGGCTCAACTACTGTGAAGATTGCTGTAATTGGTGAAGATAATTCACTTCTCTACCAAAATTATAAGCAAAACAGCGGTAATCCGGTGCCGATTATTAAGGACTTTTTAGATGAGATATATCGTATAAATCCTAATATTAAAGTTAAATCTTCTGCTGCTACAGGCTATGGAGAAGAAATGATAAAAAATGCCTTTAAAATAGACTTTGGCGTTGTTGAAACCATAGCACATTTTACTGCGGCAAAAGAGTTTTTACCTGATGTACAATTTGTAATAGATATAGGTGGTCAAGACATAAAGTGCTTTAAAATTCACAATAAAGTAGTAGACAATATATTCTTAAATGAAGCTTGTTCTTCAGGATGTGGATCATTTTTACAAACTTTTGCAAATGCCTTAGGATATTCTATAGAGGACTTTTCAAGGCTTGGAATATTTGCAAAGAATCCTGTTGACTTAGGTTCAAGATGTACAGTGTTTATGAATTCATCTGTAAAACAAGCACAAAAGGACGGAGCGACTATAGAGGATATATCTGCAGGTCTTTCTTTAAGTGTAGTAAAAAATGCCTTATATAAAGTTATTAGGGTTTCGTCTCCTGATGAACTTGGAAAACGTATAGTTGTTCAGGGGGGGACTTTCCTCAATGATGCTGTATTAAGGGCTTTTGAATCGGAGCTTAATACAAACGTTGTAAGGCCGAATATATCAGGCCTTATGGGAGCATACGGTGCTGCATTGTATGCAAAGGAACAAAACAACGAAAAAAGTACGATTATAACAAAAGAAGAACTTGAGAATTTTACACATGATATAAAAGTAGTAACCTGTAAATTGTGTAATAACCATTGTAGACTTACTGTTAATAAATTTCAGGGGAATAGGCGATATATAGGCGGAAACAGATGCGAAAAACCTATAACTAAAAATGAGGCTGATGATTCACTTAATATATATACCTATAAGTTAAACGAACTGAAAAAATATTCTAAAACTAAGGGATATAGGGGAACTATCGGTATACCTATGGCTCTTAATATGTATGAACTTTTACCGTTTTGGTCAAAGTTTTTCACAGAGTTGGGATTTTCTGTTGAAACTTCTCCTATTTCCAACAGAGAATTATATTTAGAAGGTCAAAATACAATACCATCTGATACGGTATGTTTTCCTGCTAAGCTTGTACACGGACATATTAAAAAGTTATTAGATCAGGGAGTAGATGCAATTTTTTATCCATGTATGTCTTATAACTTTGATGAAAAACTTGGGGATAATCACTACAATTGTCCTGTTGTCGCTTATTATCCTGAGGTTATAGGGGCAAATGTTAAGGATATAAAAAATACTAAGTTTATTAATGACTATGTAGGGATACACCGCAAAAAGGATTTTCCAAATAAGTTTCACGAGATTATACTTAAGTATTTTGATGGTATAACCTTGTTTGATGTTAAAAGAGCTGCTAAGTTTGCTTATGATGAATATGAAAACTATATTTCTCGTATACGCAAAAGAGGCGATGAGATTATAAGGAAAGCAAGGATTGAAAAGAAACACATCATTGTTTTATCAGGAAGGCCATATCATGTTGATCCTGAAATAAATCATGGTATTGATAAACTTATATCTAATTTTGGTGTGGCATTGATTTCTGAGGATGTTGTAAGTAGATATGTTGAAAGATTCCCAACTACAGTCCTAAATCAATGGACATATCATTCAAGATTATATGCTGCAGCGAAATACTTGCAAAATCAGGATGACATGGATTTAATACAACTTGTATCATTTGGATGTGGGGTAGATGCTATAACAACCGATGAGGTAAGATCAATTTTAGAAGAAGCAGGCAAGATATATACCCAAATAAAAATTGATGAGATAACGAATTTGGGTGCTGTAAAAATAAGAATAAGAAGCTTGCTTTCAGCAATTAAGCAGAAACGAGGTGACTTAATATGCAAGAATTAAAATATGATAAAAAAGGCAGATTGCTTTTTACAAAACAGATGAAAAAAGATTATACTATACTTTTACCAATGATGGCACCGATACACTTTAATATAATTAAAAATGTTTTTGATATGTATGGATATAAGACTGTCCTTTTAGATACTCATGGTCCACAAATAGCCCAGGCAGGGTTAAAGTATGTACACAACGATACTTGCTACCCAGCAATTTTAGTTATAGGCCAATTTATAGATGCTTTGCAAAGCGGAAAATATGATGTTAATAAAACAGCATTAATGATAACTCAGACAGGTGGAGGATGTAGAGCATCTAATTATATACACCTTTTAAGGAAGGCTTTGAAATCGGCGGGATTTGATAAGGTTCCGGTTATATCGCTAAATTTATCCGGTCTTGAAAAAAATAGTGGATTTAAGCTTACCTTGCCAATGTTGAGAAGAATTATAGCGGGACTTGTATATGGTGATACGCTAATGTGCTTGAAAAACCAGGTTTTACCGTATGAAAAAGATAAGGGCGACAGCGATCGTATGGTCTCTGATTGGATAAACAAGTTAACACTACAATTTAAAAATAGTAAGGGATTTTCCAACAAGGATATAAAAAATAATCTTAATGAAATATGCAAATCATTTTCAATGATACCAATAATTCCGCAAAAGAAGGTTAAGGTTGGAATAGTTGGTGAAATATATGTAAAATATTCTAGCTTAGGAAATAATGGCTTAGAGAGATTTTTGGAAAGCGAAAACTGTGAGGTATGTGTACCGGGGATTATGGGCTTTGCTTTGTTTAAAGTAGATAATAGACTGGAAGACATAAAACTTTATGGCGGAAGCAAGATAAAATATAGTATTGTGAATATGCTTATGCAGTATCTAACCAAGATGGAAACTGTTATGATAAATGCAATAAAGGGTTATTCATTCTTTACGCCGCCGTCTGCATATCAACACACTAAATCTCTTGTTAATGGTGTAATCGGATATGGAAATAAGATGGGTGAAGGATGGCTCTTGACAGCGGAGATGTTAGAATTAACAAAGTCCGGTTATGAGAACATAGTTTGTACACAACCATTTGGATGCTTACCAAACCATATATGTGGTAAGGGTATGATAAGAAAAATTAAAGAGGTAGATCCAAGGGCAAACATTGTTGCGATTGACTACGATCCGGGTTCACCGAAGGTTAATCAGGAAAATAGAATAAAGCTTATGTTAAGTATTGCAAAAGAACATTTATTAAGTGATACGAAACCTTCTAATAGTAGTAAAACTGTTTTACAAAATGAAGAAAGCAGTGTAACGAGAGAAGCGGGATTAGCCTTAGATTTAAAATAGTAGTAGACTTGTGGTTATAATTTTTTGTAGGCTAGGGCGCAAGACCTAAAAATAATTTATATTAATATATAATGCAATAAGGCACCGAAATTATATTTCGGTGCCTTATTGGTTAGTATGTAGCTTAGTAATCTACTAACATTATAAATTTTATAGAATTAGTTGCAAATTTTTAGTAAATTAGGTGTATAGGAATAGCCTAAATGTAAATAATAGGTTACACAAAGATATAAATAGGAGCGGTGTGTGTTATGATACCTATTATATTGTACGGTAACGACAAAGACTTAAGTATAAACAGTGCAGTAAAAAGGATGTTGAAGGCTGGAAAGGCATATGGGAAAATAGAAGATTGTTGTGTCTTTGACTATAATGAATGTGATATAAGTAGTTTTGAAAGTACTAAAGGTATATTTGTATTTAAAAGTAATTTGCAGTTTCAAGATAATATAATAATACCTTCCGAATTTTTAGCTATTCTTCCATCATACAGCTGTAATGCTGCCTCTATACTAAAAAATATAAATGTTTTTGCTGTGACATGTGGTACTTCATCGAGAGATACTATCAGTTTATCTAGTTTAAATAATCTAAGGGCAGTTATAAGTCTTCAAAGAAATGTGCGAAGTGTAGATGGAGAATTAATACTACCCCATGAAATCGTTGTAGATTTAAATGAGCAAATAGCAATATATCCGCTTTTAGCAAGTATAGCGGTACTTGTGCTTTGTAATGGTTCGGAGACTAACTGTATATACAGGATTTAAGAATTCTTTCGTAGCTATATATGATATTTGGTTGCGTAAGGATTTTTTTGCATTTATTAAATTTTTGGGATACGTAGGTTAAAAATGATTGTAATATTTTGCAAAAGTGATTATAATGTTATGTATCGATGTATATTTTATATTTAAGTATTCTAAAGTACTGATTGCTGTTAGCGATAGACATAGAGTCCTTAGATATCAGAGTTGCTATTAATATCTATTTTATAATTTTGTGTTTCATACAAAATTTAAAAGAGTTTAGTGCTACTATAAAGTAAATTGGAGGGAATATAATGATAAAGCTAGCAAAATATTTAAAGCCATACATATTGTCGATAATATTTTGTGTTATACTTTTGTTTGGTCAGGCAATGTGCGATTTAAGTCTGCCAAACTTAATGTCGGATATTGTAAATGTTGGAATACAAAGAAAGGGCATAGAATATTCGGCACCTGAAGTAATAAGTGACAACGGTTATAACTTAATAACTACATTTATGAGTGACCAGGACAAAGATACCTTTAGCCAAAATTATAGCTATGTTCAAACTGGTAAAATAACAAATACCTATAATGATTATTTAAAAAAATACCCTTTGTTGGCAGATGAAAGTATTTATGTATTAAAGAAAGATCATAAAACATCAACAGAGGAGTTAAGCAAGATTTATTCCAAAAGCACAATGGCGATAATAATTTCGCTTAGATCTCTTTCATCTGATTTTGGAAGCTATAATGCAGACGATGTAACAAGTCTTAGCTTTGAGGATATGCATAAGATGTCTCCGATATTAGAAAGTTTACCTAAGTCTGCAATTGATAGTTATATTTCTAGTGCTGAAAATGTTGATGCTGAATTAAGAGAACAAATTGCAACTGTTATAACTCAGAAGCTATATACGGGGATTGGTGTTGACTTAAGTGCACTACAAAACAGGTATACAATAAAAATAGGTTTGTATATGCTTGCATTAACAGTGCTTGGTGCAATTGCGACAATTTTAGTTAGCTTTTTGTCATCAAGAATTTCTTCGGGTGTATCTAAAGTGCTTAGAAGGGATGTATTTAAAAAGGTTCAAAGCTTTTCAAACAACGAATTTGACCATTTTTCAACTGCATCATTAATAACAAGGACTACCAATGATATAACACAAATTCAAACGCTTATCATGATGGGTATAAGAATGATATGCTATGCTCCTATTATGGGTATAGGTGGTACAATCATGGCACTTGAAAAGTGTGATTCAATGGGCTGGATAATTGCCCTTAGTGTTATAATTATATTGGGATTTATAGCTGTGATATTTTCTATAGCACTTCCTAAGTTTAAGCTTATTCAGAAACTTATAGATAGACTAAATCTTGTTACAAACGAACATTTAAATGGTATGATGGTAATAAGAGCCTTTGGTACTCAAAAGTTTGAGGAAAATCGTTTCGATAAAGCAAATACAGATCTAACAAATACAAATAGATTTGTTAATAGGATTATTTCACTGCTAATGCCGTTAATGATGTTTGTTATGAATATATTTATACTTTTAATAGTATGGATAGGTGCGGGTGAAATCTCAAAGTCAAATATGCAAGTTGGGGATATGATGGCATTTATGCAATATGCTATACAAATCATGACATCATTCCTAGTTATATCTATGATATTTATTTTAATTCCAAGAGCGGAAGTATCTGCAGACAGAATAGCAGAGGTTATATATACAGATGTAAGTGTTAAGGATGAAAAACATCCTGTTAAACTTGCTCAAAACCATAGTGGAAAAATAGAATTTAAGAATGTTTCATTTAAATATGGTGGAGCAGATGATTATGTCCTAAGTAATATTAACTTTACTGCAGTACCTGGCCAGACGACTGCATTTATAGGTTCAACGGGTTCGGGTAAATCTACATTGGTTAACTTAATTCCGAGATTTTATGATCCAACAGAGGGTGAAATTCTTTTAGGTGGCACCAATATAAAGATGATAGAGCAAAGGAGTTTACATTATGATATCGGATATGTTCCACAAAAAGGTATATTATTTTCAGGGACTATAGCCTCTAACATAACTTATGGCAAAAAAGATGCAAATGATATTGATATAAAGGATGCTGCGGAGGTAGCACAAGTTACTGAATTTATTGATAAATGTGATGGCAAATATAATGCTACTATATCTCAGGGTGGTTCGAATGTTTCCGGTGGACAAAAGCAACGTTTATCTATTGCCAGAGCACTTGTAAAAAAGGCAAAGGTTTATATTTTTGATGATAGTTTTTCTGCGTTGGATTTCAAAACAGACGCATTACTTAGAAAGGCACTTGTAAAATACACAAAAAATGCTACAGTATTAATAGTTGCTCAAAGAGTTAGCACTATAATGGATGCAGAGCAGATAATAGTATTGGACGAAGGAAAAATTGTGGGTAAAGGAACTCATAAGGAATTACTACAAACGTGTGATACTTATAGAGAAATTGCTCTATCTCAGCTTTCAAAGGAGGAATTGTAATGGCTAAAATGGTAAATGCCTCCGGAGGACATATGTCTAATCAATCAAATGGTCCGGTAGGTGAAAGAGCGAAGAATTTTAAGGGAACTTTAAAAACCTTACTATCTTACTTTGGAAAGTATAAAATAGCCTTGGCAATTGTTGTCATTTTTGCTATTGCATCGACAATATTTACTATTATAGGTCCTAAGTATTTAGGTAATGCCACTACAGAAATATATCAGGGTATTATAGGCCAAGTTTCCGGTACAAGTAATGGCATTAATTTTAGCAAAATAGCAGAAATATTACTTTTTTTGACATTTTTATATGTTCTAAGTTTTGCATTTTCATATTTGCAAGGATTTATCATGACTGGCATATCTATGAAAATATCCTATAAACTTAGAGATAACATTGAGAAAAAGATAAACAAAATGCCACTTTCATATTTTGATAGAGTAAATCATGGTGAAGTCTTATCAAGAGTTACTAACGACGTTGATACTTTAAGTCAGACTTTGAACCAGAGTGTAACTCAGATAATAACATCAGTAGTAACCGTAATAGGTATAATAGTTATGATGTTTACGATAAGTTGGCAAATGACATTAATAGCAATGTGCATAGTTCCGATTTCACTATTCTTTATTTCATTTGTTATTAAGAGATCGCAAATTCACTTTGTACATCAGCAGGACTTTTTAGGACATATTAATGGTCATGTAGAGGAAATGTATTCAGGACATAATGTAGTTAAAGCTTTTAATGGTGAGGCAGACTCATTAGCTAAGTTTGATAGATATAATGAGGTGTTATATGTATCGTCTTGGAAATCTCAATTTTTATCAGGACTTATGATGCCAATTATGAATTTAGTATCTAACTTGGGTTATGTTGGTATATGTATTTTAGGTGGTTATCTTGCTATAAATAAGGGATTACAAGTTGGAGACATACAGGCATTTATTCAATACGTTAGACAGTTTACACAACCACTTACGCAGATTTCAAATATCTCTAATGTTTTGCAACAAACTATGGCTGCTGCAGAAAGGGTGTTTGAATTTTTAGCAGAGGATGAAGAAATTCCGGAAGTAACAGACCCTATAATTCCAAGAGTAAACGGAGAAGAAAACGAAAATGCAGTACCTATTGAAGGTAGTGTACAGTTTGAACATGTAAGGTTTGGCTACAATCCTGAAAAAATCATAATTAAAGACTTTTCTGCAGAGGTATCACCGGGTCAAAAAATTGCAATTGTTGGTCCTACAGGGGCAGGAAAAACGACAATGGTTAAGCTTTTAATGCGTTTCTATGATGTAAATAGTGGTGCTATTTGTGTAGATGGACATAACATTAAGAACTTTACAAGAAACGGATTAAGGTCCTTATTTGGAATGGTACTACAGGATACATGGCTTTATAATGCATCAATTAAAGATAATATACGATATGGTAAGTTAGATGCTACTGATGAAGAGGTTATGGAGGCAGCAAAAGCAGCTCAGGTTGATCACTTTGTAAGAACTCTTCCACAGGGATATGATATGGAATTAAATGAAGAGGCTAGTAACGTATCCTTGGGCCAAAAACAGCTTTTAACTATAGCTAGAGCTATTTTAGCGGACCCTAAAATATTGATCTTAGACGAAGCTACAAGTTCTGTTGATACTAGAACAGAAACCTTAATTCAGAAAGCTATGGATAATTTAATGAAAGGAAGAACAAGCTTTGTTATTGCGCATAGACTTAGCACTATAAAGGATGCCGACTTAATTTTGGTTATGAAAGATGGAGATATAGTAGAACAGGGTAAGCACGAAGAATTGCTTGCAAAACAAGGTTTTTATGCAAACCTATATGAAAGTCAGTTTAAAGTTGTTAGCTAGAAAATAACAAGTGTAATAATAGTAAGGCCCCCGGTTTTTAAAACCGGGGGCCTGATCTTTATCATATATAAGTTTATATTAAAGCGGATGTATCTGCTTTTGGATATTTGCATGATTTGAATCTATAGAATATTTTTCATCTCTACGCTTTTTGAAAAAGTCAACCGCAATTTTAGGAAATTGAGCATATGACAAAACATCCTCATCTTGTTCAATCCACTCAGTTATTTCGGATCTTAGAGATTCAAGTTCAGGTTTTAGGAGATCGGCAGGGCGACAAGTAATAGCTTTTTCGTCGCCAACTATAGATTTTCTAAATTCAGGATCTATCGGTACAGGTGTGGTACCGTATTTTCCTAAAATAAGGTCCTTAAACTCGTTTGTACAAATTTTGTACCTCTGACCTGTAATAACATTAAAAACGGCCTGTGTACCTACTATTTGAGAAGTAGGAGTAACAAGGGGAGGATATCCGGCATCCATTCTTACCCTTGGGACTTCTTTCATGACTTCATCAAGTTTGTCTTCTTTACCGGCTTCTTTTAATTGTGATAATAGGTTTGAAAGCATACCGCCAGGAACTTGATAGATAAGTGCATTTGTGTTTGTCGCTAAGACTTTTTGATTTATTAATCCATTTTCAATATATTTTTGACGAAGTGTCATAAAGTAATCTCTTATTTGATTTAATAGAACAAGGTCAAGATCTGTATCATATTTAGTTCCCTGTAATGCAGCAACCATAGATTCAGTAGGTGCAAGTGATGTACCTAAAGCTAGCGGAGACATAGCAGTATCAATTATATCTGCACCAGCTTCAATACCTTTTAAAAGGCACATGGATGCTAGGCCTGAGGTATAGTGAGTATGAAGCTGTATAGGAATTTTAACAACATTTTTTATTGCCTTTACCAAAGACTCTGTTTCATATGGGGTAAGTAATGCAGCCATATCCTTTATACATATTGAGTCTGCACCAGCTTGCTCAATCCTTTTGGCATATTCAACATAATATTCTGTGTTGAATACTGGGCCCGTAGTATATGAGATGGCAACTTGTACATGAGCGCCTTCTTTTTTTGCAGACTTAATTGCAACTTCTAAGTTCTTGATATCATTAAGTGCATCGAATATTCTTATTATGTCGATTCCGTTTGAAACAGATTTTTTAACAAAGTATTCCAAAACATCATCAGCATAATGACGGTAACCCAACATATTTTGGCCTCTAAATAGCATTTGAAGTTTGGTATTTGGACATTTTTTTCGTATTATTCTAAGTCTTTCCCAAGGATCTTCATTTAAAAATCTCAAACATGCATCAAAAGTAGCTCCGCCCCAACATTCTAATGAATAAAAGCCTACTTTATCAAGAGTTTCCAATATAGGAAGCATATCTTCGGTAGACATTCTGGTTGCCAACAATGATTGGTGTGCGTCTCTTAATACAGTTTCAGTTATCAATATTTTTTTATTGCTCATATGTTTTAACCTCCTATTTTAATGATAAAAGGACGGTTTCTGAATCGACACTTTGCCCTTTACTTACAGCTATTTTAGAAACTACTGCGTTTTTTGGAGCTACAATTTCATTTTCCATTTTCATTGCTTCTAAAATTAATAGTACATCGCCTGAAGAGACTTTTTGTCCTTCGGTAACATTAATCGAAACAATAGTGCCTGGCATAGGGGACTTCACAGTTTCTTCTCCTGCTGAAAAAGTAACTTCCTCTTTAGTGGATGGTTTTGTATTAGTAGATTCCTTTATAGATTCTGTAGATACAACTTCTTCTGAGCTATCTACTTCCTCAACAGTAACATCATATGCTTTTCCATTTACGGTGATCTTTAAATTTTTCATAAGTTTTCTCCTTAGAATTATATTTTAAAGTAATATATTAGAATGTTTTTTTGGCAATGTAGAAACGCGCTTACCAGCAAGGAAATCTAAAACTGATATTAGTTTTGCTCTTGTATCACTGGGTCGTATAACATCATCAATAAAGCCCTCGGATGAAGCAATAAATGCCGAGGCTTGAGTTTCTTCATAAGCCTTTATTAGACGTCCCTTATCGTTTATGGGATCTTTTAATTTCTTTATTTCAGAGTTTAAAAGAATATGCACAGCAGTTTTTGGTTCAAGAGGGGAGACAATGGCATTTGGCCATGAGAATACAACATCTGTACCCGAACCCTTTCCGGCTAATGCTATATATACAGAACCATAAGCTTCGCCAACAATTAGATTAATTTTTGCAGTTGTTGCTTCTGAGTATACGCAAGATAACATAGTAGCTTCTTTAAGAGATTCAAAACTCCTTGAATTTATAATAGTTAGAACAGGAATTGAAAATGCATCGCAGAATCTGAGAGTTCTTGAGGCCTTAGAGCAAGCATCTGCATCTATAACCCCATTGTTGTAAATATTTGATGATATTATACCTACTGTATTCCCACCTATCCTACCAAGGCCTACTATTAAGGATAGACCGTAGCCAGATTGCATTTCTAAAAAGCTTTTATCATCGCAAATGGAGTGTATAATTTTTTTCATAATATCTTTTTCGGTTGATTTGCATACGCTTTTAGAGAGCTCATCGAGTTCTTTTAGGTTGTTGATACTTTCATTAAATGTTTTAGTTGAAGGCTTTGAAAGATTATTAAGTGGTAACATCGATATAAGCCTTTTGGTTTTGTTTATAGCATCAGTTTCGTTAATAGCTGTGATGTGGGATACACCTGTAGTTTCTGCATCTTTTGCAGAGGAACCTTTATCTATAGTACTGATTCCAAGTCTTGCTGATTTTTGCATTATAACAAAATCGGCAGAAGATGCTAATATAGCATTTGTGCCAAGGCTTGCCCCTAAAATAACAGATATCTTTGGAACAACACCGGAAACCTGGTGATTTAACTTTAATACTTCGCCGTAATCATAGATTAGCTCATTTCCCTCGTTTATTTTAGCACCGATGGAATCATATAATCCTATAATCGGGATCCCTGTTTTTGCGGCTAATTCATATACTTTTTTGATTTTTTTAAGTTGGGCCTTAGAGATTGCACCACCGTCTTTGTCACAATCTTGTGAAAATGCATATACTGCTGAACCGCTTATAAGTCCATAACCGGCGATAACTTCTGCATAATCATCAGATGATTTAAGAAATGGGTCAATTTCAGAAAAAGTATCTTCGTCAAATAAACTTAGAAGTCTTTTATAAGCTTTTGACTCTGACCTTATTGATTCCTGTTGTTCTATAAATTTTATATTTTTTTCAATATTCATACTTGTCCTCCATTACAAAAGGTATGGTTGGTGTTATTTACACCTTAAAAGAGCCTTATTTAAATCTAAAAACACTTTATTGCCTGAATTTTTAAAGTTGAGATTTTCTAAAACTTCAAAATACTTGTGGGATTCGAGATAAAATATATTTCGATTAATTATATATGATACAGTGGCTTTTATTAATGAGTCGACTATTAACTGAGTATTTTTTAAGCCTTCATTTTTGGTTGATTCGCATAGGGATATATATATAATAGAAGCTTTAGTATTTTCAAGATTAAATGCGATATACCCTAGCTCAAGTTCGTTTTCTTGTGCGGATAATATAACGGTATTTAAGTCTATAGCTTTAGTTTTATCTAAATATTCAGAAGTATTAGAAACAGGGGAGATTATAATCATTTTTGCCCACCTTTAATTAAACTATATTTTTAGCTGTCAACTTCTTTAATTCTTCCGGAGTTAATTCTCTGTAAGATCCCGGAGGTAGCATACCAAGCTTTAAATTTCCAATAGAAGTTCTTTTAAGACGGGCAACCTCAACACCGAGTTTTTCACACATTTTACGAATTTGTCTGTTTCTGCCCTCATACAAAGTGATTTCCACAACAACTCTTCCGGGTTGTTTTAGAATAATCCAAGCATCGGCGGGCATAGTCATCTTTCCGTCTATTTCCATTCCTGTATTAAATTGAGCTAATTGCTCCTCGGTTATATCAGGTTTTATTGTAACACGATATTTCTTTGGAATATGAGTAGACGGATGCATCATTTTATTAGCAAATTCACCGTCATTTGTCATAAGTATAAGACCTTCAGAATCTTTATCGAGTCTTCCGACAGGGTAAAGTCTTGCAGGTATATCGGAGACTAATTCAGCAACACATTTTCTGCCAAGTTCATCATTCATCGTAGTCACAAAACCTCTTGGTTTATGTACCATAACGTAATATAGTTTTTTGCTTGGAAGTACGCGCTTGCCTTTAAATGTTATTTTATCTTTTAGAGGATCTACCTTATCTCCGATTTTGGCAATTACTCCATTTACCTTAACAGATCCTTTCATTATAAGTTCTTCAGATTTCCTTCTTGAAGCTATACCGCAGTCTGAAAGAAATTTTTGAAGGCGTACTAAATCCTTTTTATTCATCTAACTTATCCTTTCTAATTTTAACAATCCTTATAAAAAATGTTTATAAAAAAGTTTTTTAGGCTATCTAAAAAACCATTTTCTTTGTGTTTATAATTAGCATCACGATCTGAAATTAGCTCGTTTACCGCAATTAATTTATCATCTAAATAATATGCCACTCTTCCAACAACCTGACCTTTTTCGATTGGTGCATTTAAAAATTGAGGTGCTTCAATTACCTCTGATATTTTAGAGACGTTTTCTTTTTCCAATGTAATAGACTTAGATGTTTTTACATTTGCATTAATAAATTCTTCATTTGAACCAACTACATTAATCAATATGTCCTCTCTTAATGTATCCATTTTTACACTTTCAACTTTAGAAAATCCATAATCATACATTTTTTTATGATCATCCCAATCGCTGTGTGCATGTAAGGTTACGGCGATTAAACGCATATTATCCTTTTCTGCACATGAAACAAGACATCTGCCGGATTTCTTAGTAAATCCTGTTTTTATTCCGACACAATCATCATATTGCCATAAAAGTTTGTTGTGATTTTTGTATGTATGGCATTCATTAGGCTTAATAAATGGAACTCTTATTGATTTACATGAAACGGTATCGTAAAAGTCTTGATTATCCATTGCATATGCACCCAAAGTTGCCATATCTTTGGCGGTTGAAAAATGATCATCTCTATCGAGACCTGATGCAGTTGAAAAGTGTGTATCATTCATGCCAATGAGTTTAGCCTTTTCATTCATAAGTTCGCAAAATTTATCGTTGTTCTCTGCTAAGGAGATAGCAATAGTATTTGCAGCATCATTTCCCGAGCACATCATCATTCCTCTTGCGATGTTTTTTAATGTTAAAACATTGCCGGGTAAAAGACCCATAGAGGAACCCTCAATACGAGTCATTTCATCTGTTATTGTAATTTCATTATCTAAAGATTCAGCTTTTTCGAATGCTAAAAGTGCAGTCATGATTTTTGTTGTACTTGCCATAGGAAGTTGCTGATTTTCATTTTTTGCATATAAAACTTTCCCACTATCAGCACATATTAGAATAGCGGCTTTGGCAGATATATCAATATTTCCGTCAGGTGCACTTTCCTCTGCGTACACAGTAAAACAAGATATATTAATTAAGTATATAAAAAGGAAACAAATGAGCCTTTTAAACAAAACAAAACACCTTCCACTTTGAACGGTTCGATTTAAAATATATTTAATAAAGCGACCGCTTGTTTTTATTTAATATATAATATGTGGAAGGTTAATGCATATATGCTTATTAGCTTTCTGTTTCTTCTGTGCAGGAAGTTGAAGAAGTCTTTTTCTTTTTGTCTTTCTTAAATGTTTGTGATATTTTATCAATAAGTTCGGGGAGCATACCTATAATTCTATCAGTAGAATTATTAAAGGGTTCAACTTGAAGAAGTTTTACATCTCCGTTTGATATAGACAAAAATGCAATAGGTACTATAGTAATTCCGGCACCGCCACCGCCACCAAAGCTTTCAGTAGATTCAGATTTTTTATTTGGAAGATCTGATCCTCCGGATGCAAATCCGTATGTGACCTTTGATACGGGAATAATAATAGTACCGTCTGGTGAGGTAATGGGTTCGCCGATGATTGTATTTACATCAACCATTTCCTTTATTTTTTCCATTGTTGTACCCATGATTCCTTCTATTTTACCATTGCTCATAATAATACCACCTTTTTATTTGTTATTTACTTTTTTTAACTGACTTAGGCATTTCATGATTTCTATTAAAGTAGCTACAGAAAAATTCAATAGAAAAATTGTTTTAACATGTAGTCTTACATCTAATTTCAAAATAGATTTTTCACTACAAAACCCAGCAGAAATGTTCAAGTTTTGTTTTTTAGAAATATTTTTTTCTAAGAGTATTGACTGCAGCGGATAGGCAATAGAACATATATATCCATACTTAATTGCTGTATCGGCAGCGTCGTTACCAACCACTGTATAATCTATATCTAAAAAATCACTTTTTATATGTTTTAGTAATTTTCTACTCTTTTTTAGTATAATAATCAAAAGTTGTTTTATTGTGGCTATAGAATTGAATATTCCATGCCTTTTTATTGTATCCATAAAAGAGGAAATTTTGCTATCTTTAGAATCAGAAATTTTTTCTTTTTCGGATTTTACATTTTTTTGTTTAGAGTCATTTTTATCATTACTTAAATTAAAACTAAATCTAAAAAACCAGAATCTTATTTTAATGTAAGGGTTATCATCATTATATACTATTTTTATATGTAAAGATGAAAATAGCAAAAGAGCTAAAATCATTATTATTCCTATGATAACATAAATTGCAACCATTTTAGCCCCTCCATTTTTGTCATATTAATTTAACTTTATTATTTCAAACAATATGTATAATTAAGTATCGACTGACTCAGCAGTATTAGTTTTGTGTTGTATTGGCGGAAGTTCATTCACGTTGTTTATTTTAAAACAGTTTAGGAAAGTAGTACTTGTCCCATACAATAGAGGTTTTCCTGGAAGGTCTAATCGTCCTTTTTCTTCAATAAGCTTTTTATTTATTAAGCTTGATAATACTCCGGAGCAATCGACTCCACGGATTTGTTCCACAAAGGCCTTGGTTACAGGTTGATTATATGCGACTATTGCAAGAACCTCCATAGCAGCTTCTGAAAGAGGGGTATTTCTCCTCATATCCATTGCCTTCCTTACATATTCGCCATATTCATAAGCAGAACACATTTGGTATGCATTATTATATTTCATTACTCGTATACCACTGTTTTTAGAATCAAACTTCTCAATAACATCTTCAAGAATATTTTCTATTGTTTTTTTATCTGTATTAAAGACCTGCGAAAGTCTATCTGTTGAAATAGGCTCTCCATTAGAGAACAAAATGGCTTCGATTGCGGCCTTAATTTCGTTTATATTCATGTTTTTCACCACTGTTTATAAGTTTCAAGGATAATTCTTGGCCGGAATCATCAAGCATAACACGTTTTCCTTTGACAAGTTCTAAGACTGCAAGAAATGTTGCGACCAATTCCGACTTCTCCTTGCTTGACTCAAAAATCTTATTATATTCAAGACTATTAACTTTCCATAGTTTTCTAAGAATATGTATTATCTTTGAGTTTACTGATATAATCTTTTTAGAAATAATCTGAGAAATTTTTTCAGTATATGGTGGAGTAAATTTATTTTTGTTTCCATTAACCCTTAGATATGCATCTATAAGTTCTTGGATCTTGTGGCTACGAGTGTATTCGGTATTGAAATCGATTTCAGAAGGTTTTCTCAAAAATGTATCAAAATTAATTAGTTCAGCTAAAACTGAAGCTATTCTTTTACATTCTTGATATTCTATTAATTGTCCCTCGAGTTCTTTTTTTAGCTCATCGCCTTCTTCGTGCTTTGGCAATAGAGATACTGTTTTTATATATACAAGCCGTGCAGCCATTTCAATAAATTCGCTGGCAACCTCCATCTCATCACTTTGCATTTTGTTAATATAGCTCATATATTGGTCAAGTATTTCTGAAATTTGGATATCATATATGTTTAATTTATGTTTTGCAATTAGATGCAAAAGTAAATCAAGCGGACCCTCGAATTGTGATTTTTCAAGTTTATATTCTATTTTATCCATAACTAAAACATTAGCCCCACAAGCCACATTATACCCTTGTATACTTGACCTTGAAGAAAGGCTAAAGGTACACTTAATGCTCCCAATATTATTAGCCCAAACAATATGAATGATACAATGTTTTGATATTGCATAAATTTATAAATTATTCTGTCAGGCAAGAATGCAGCCAAAATTTTTGAACCATCTAGCGGAGGAATCGGTATAAGATTAAATATAGCAAGACCGATATTTATTATAATATAGTACTGAAAAAAGAACATAACTCCAAACAAAATACTGGCAGGTAAATATGCCTTTAATAAAAAAATTAGATGGTATAATATGGCCCCAAGTACCGCAGCCAATAAATTAGAAACTGGTCCGGCTAATGCAGTTAATGCCATGCCTGACTTTGGATTTTTGAAATTTCTTGAATCAATCGGCACAGGTTTTGCCCAGCCAAATCCGAATAATAATATTCCTAAAGCCCCGAGAGGATCGATATGTTCAATAGGATTTAGGGTAAGTCTTCCACTATACTTTGCTGTGTTATCTCCTAATTTATAAGCTACCCATCCATGGGCATATTCGTGTAGGGGAAGAACGGTAAATATAATTACAACTGAAGCCAAAAGCCTCATTAATACTTCTTGAAAAGTAAGATTTGATTGTAAAAACCACATTTAATAAAACACTCCTTTATAATACAATTATACTTGTTGGTATAAAAAAACACAAGCAGAATTAATGATTGAGGTACAGTTACCCATATCTAAACTATATATTTTGGTAAGCGTCTGGGATATATTGAAAACTTTATTGACTGAATTACTGGCCTAATATGAATAAAAAGGTTATTTCCAAAA
The DNA here is from genome assembly GCA_934464585.1 of uncultured Eubacteriales bacterium. Taxonomy (GTDB): domain Bacteria; phylum Bacillota; class Clostridia; order Oscillospirales; family Acutalibacteraceae; genus CAKSJY01. The sequence goes on along the minus strand of CAKSJY010000008.1, from coordinate 7,172 downwards.
TTCAGATATAATTATCGACATAACCGATAGCTTTTGGGATTAAACAGAACTGCCGTTAAAAGGATATCAATAGGCTTTTAACGGCAGTTGTAATTATTTTTTTATTTTCCACTTTTTTATTAATTTTATTATCTCGAACCAAAAAACAGATATAACAGAAATAGCTACTGCTGTAATAAGTTGCGAAAATGAAAGTGGGGCAATTTTTAAAAAGGTATTTAATGGAGTATATAGAATTAATGCTATTATTGCTATGGTAGCCAAGTTTATTATCCACATTACCTTGTCTTTAATAAGATATTTCATTGACGTATACCAAAAATCATGTTCTGAACTGTTTACCTGAACTAAGAGAATGTTTGAAAGCATTAATATAACAATTCCCATAGATCTAGCAAATGGAGCAGCCATAGGATTGCCTTTTAATATATACAAGTAGCTTCCAAACGATGCTATGAATATAATAATTCCTTGGATTATACTTTTAAGTAATATTAATGGAGTTAAAAGTTTATCCTTTGGTTTTCGTGCAGTACTTTCCATAATATCGGATTCTGCGGGTTGACGTTCTAAAACAATAGAGCAGGTAGGGTCTATAAGCAATTCTAAAAGTACGACATGTATAGGCAAAAGGAATAATAATTCGGTAGGAATACCAATAATAGGTGCCAATAATGCAGATAATGCTATTGGAATATGGATAGTAAAAATATAGCATACAGCCTTACGAATATTGTCGTATATTCTTCGACCATCTTTTACAGTTTCAACTATTGTGGTAAAGTTATCATCCAATAATATTAAGTCGGAGGCTTCCCTCGAAACTTCACTGCCACGTTTACCCATGGAAATACCTATATCAGCATATTTTAGAGCCGGGGCATCGTTGACTCCATCGCCTGTCATAGCAACAATTTCACCATTTTGTTTAAAGGCTTTTACTATTCTCATTTTATGCTCCGGAATAACTCTTGAAAAAATACTTGTATGTTTGACTTTTTCTCTGAGTTCTTCATCACTCATAGAATCAAGCATTTCGCCGGTTATAATATTACCGCTGTGAGGAATGCCAACCTTTTTTGCAATAGCTGATGCGGTGGTCCCATTATCCCCAGTTATCATAACGACTCGAATGCCTGCTTTATTACATATAGCAATGTCGTTCTTTATAGAATCTCTTGGAGGATCCTCAAGACCGATTAGTCCTAAAAATTTTGCAGAGCAATCGCTTAATGAATTTGGGATATCTTTCTCATTTTCAAATTCTTGATATGCAACAGCTATAACTCTTAATCCGTCAGATGACATCTGCATCATCTTATCTTTTATAAGTTTTAAGTCTCTTTCATTTAAATTACATATTGTAAGAATTTTTTCGGGTGAACCTTTGGCAGCCAAAAAGATTTTGCTATCTTCTTGCCAAATGTGACCCATCATTTTAAGCTCATTAGTAAAAGTGTATTCTTTTACTAATTTTCCGGAAAATAATTTACTTGTATCTATTCCAATCTCGGAACAATGATTTAGCATTGCCTTTTCCATTGGATCATACGCATCTGTTTCACAACCTAATCCCATTATCCTGCATAGTTCTAAATCATTTTTTTCTAAAGACCATGTATCTTGCACAGACATTTGATTCATAGTTATTGTACCGGTTTTATCGACACATAAAACGGATATTGAACCTAAGGTTTCTACGGATGGAAGCTTTCTTACAAGAGAATGCTTTTTTGCAAGTCTCCAAGCTCCCATAGAAAGAAATACAGTTAACACAACCGGAAATTCTTCAGGGATCATTGCCATAGCGATGGTAATTCCTGCAAGAATACTTTCGACTAATTTATCGGTGAATCCGCCACTTTCAATATCAAAATATGTAAAAACTCCTACAAAGACAAATAAAATGATGGCAATTATCGAGCATATTTTTACAAGGTTTGCAGTTTGTTTTTGCAATGGAGTTTTTTCGTTTGGAGCTAAGGAAATATTTTTGCCAATTTTCCCGTATTCTGTAGATGTACCTATTTTTTCTACTTTTACTGTTGCACTTCCCTGGGTAACCAATGTTCCTGCATAACAGTAGTTTTTATGCCAGTAACTATTTGACGATTCTGATGTATCTTCAATAGACTTCCAAACATTATCAGATTCGCCTGTAAGAGAAGATTCATCAACACATAGATCATTACATTTTATAATTTTTCCATCAGCCGGAATTTTTGTGCCTTCATATATTAACATTAAGTCACCCGGAACAAGTTCGGAACTTTTAATAGTAACTTCCTTAGAATCACGAATAACTGTAATGTGTGGGGCGGATAAGTCTTTTAACGCATTTAATGTTTTATCTGTTTTCCATTCTTGAATAACATCTATGCTAATTATTCCTATTACGAATATTAGCATTATTGCACCATCACGTGGTTCACCAAGAAGGAAGTATATAGTTGCAGCAATGATTAATAGCAAAAACATTGGTTCGCAAATTATATGTATTACTTTTTTAAAAAAGCTTTGCTTTTTTACAGGGACTAGAATGTTTTTGCCGAATTTTTCTTGAAGTGCGGATACATCAGAAGATGAAATTCCGGACATATCCTCTTTTGTGTTCATAAAATTATACCTCCGATGAATAGATTAGCTATTTAAAATTTAATTAAGATGTTTTGCCTTTTCGAAATAATATGTTATATCATCAAAGGAAATTTCTGAGTAGTTTTTCGGTCTGTTTTCAATAGAATAGAAATAGCCCTCTATTTTATTGCCGGCATTATTATATATAATGCCATAACCGCATGTATTACCATCTTTAAATTCGCCTATATATCTGTGGTCAGAGTATAGCATAGTACCCTTACCGTTTGGCATTGAATTTTCTAATGAACCGGAATAAATACAATTTCCGATATTTTTTTCTATAACATATTCCGGTGCTAAACGATATTTTTCGTAGTCAGTATCTTTAAGTTCTTCAACTTCCGGGAGTTTCTCAAGGGACTTTAAAGAAACCTTCATTGTATTTGAGATTTCTCCGTCTGTAAATATACCTTCTTCTTCCTTTTCACAATATGGAGAAAATGTACATCCCATTCCGTTACGTTTATTGTCTCGAATATTGCCTTTAAATACTAAAATATCATTTTTAAATTCATTGACATATACAGGAATGTTATTGTTGTAAATACATTCAAATTCGATATGATTGTCTTTTACTATATTTATTCTGCCGTGCTTTTGATTTTCACTAAATTCACCTATAAATATAGAATCCCCTTCATATAAAACACCATAACCATTATACATATCATTTTCGAAAAATCCGATATAGTTTAGATCACCATTTTTATATGATTTTCCAAATCCGTGCTTTAGGTTCATCTTAAAGTTTCCTTCATATATGCAGTGTCCATTTTCATATTTCTTTCCGAACCCATTATAGCAATTGTTAGAAAAATTTCCTTCGTATATTATCTGATTATTTACATAATATGTTCCTTTTCCATTGTATTCATATCCGGAACATTCACCATTATATACTATGTTTCCGTATTTATCATATGCTTCCATTTTATTTGAAATGTTTCCGTCTACGAATGTACCTTTGCAATAATTACCGTTTCTAAAGTGTTTGCAGCCTTCGCCGTTGTATAGGCTGTTTTTCCATTGACCTTCATAGACTTTTGCACCATTGCAGTCATATTCAATTGCGAAACCACAAACTTGTCCGGATTCAAATTTACCGTTTATAGTATGACCGTTTGAGTAATATAAGGTGCCATCACCATTATATAAATCTTCACTCCATGAACCATTATAAACTACTTTGCCGTCTGGGCTGTATTCTGCACCAAATCCACTTTTTAGGTGATTTTTGAAATGTCCTATATATACTAAGTTACCATTTATATCAAAACAAAATCCCTTTTCTTCAACATCAGGATTTTCCCATTTTCCAAGATAAAACAAATTTTTGTCTTCATCAAAATATATTCCAAGTTTGTTAGCTTTAGCTTGTTCGTTAATATATATTATAGGATCAGTTACTACCTGTTGGATTTCTATATCATTAATGTTCATATCATCACCCTCTTCTGGAGTATCAAGTTTTTGGTACTTATATGCTGCTCTATCGATGTTCTCTGACTGATTATCTCTGCTTATTAAACATACATTTTCATTAGGATCATCTTTAAAATAGTTATATAATATTTTATCATCATCTTCGTATAGTGGTTTTTCTATATCATCTTCATCTGTTGGCTCTTCGCATTCAGAATTCTCTTCGATAATTTCTTGGTAAGTTTTATTATCTAAACTATCAATTATAGGTTCAGCATTGTTTATTAATTCTTCCTGGTCATCATCTTGCATACTGTTTAATGATTCTATAATCTTCTCTACACTTAGGTCTAATTGTTCATCATAATATGGATCATTTAATTCATAGTAGGAGGGTTCTACTTTATTGTTTAGAGTATTGCACTGTTGATCATTAGTGGTTTCAGTAATATCCTGTTTGCATGGGGTTATATCATCTTGAGTACTGCCGGATGAAATATACTCATCATCAAAAATATCTTTAGCAGAAAGATCATCAGTTTTTGATGAACCGAATAGGATATCATTTGTTTTTTGAAGATCTATAAGCATAGCCTTTCGTTTTTCTATGCCTTCTTCTGAGCAAAATAGTGTTGGCCCGTTTTTAGAATATGCAATAATATAGGGGTCTTTTAATGATGCGTTTATAGCATTAATTTCGTTTTGGTCAGCGTCAAGATTGCAACAAAACATATTGTTAGATACTTTTTTGTTTAATTCTTCATTATATTCTGTTGTCAGAATTTTTGTCATATCTTCGCCGGGTAAAATAGTTAATATCGGATTCAATCTACCGGTGCTGTTAAAATATTCAGTTTTGATCCACATATGTTCTTTATCAAAATATGTTGCTTTTTTAAGCCTTCTATTATCTCCATATGTAAATATGTGATATGTGCCTTCTTTATCATTTACACTTTTTTCTACTAATTTAGAATTTTTTAGCTTTTTCCATTTCATAGGTTTGCCTTGCTCAAGACAATATGAGTAGTGATAGGTGTCATTTCCGATTTTATTAACTATTTTATTTTTTTGTTTGGCATAATCGTAAAAATAATGTTTACGTAGCGATGTGAAAAAGTCATCTGAATTAGAAATATTGTCATATTTATTATAAAATACAGAGTAGTAAATATTATCGTTATTCATATTGAGAGCCTTCCTATCTAAATTAATATAATATCCTTTTTATTCTATACCATAGAAAGACTTTTTTCAAGGAAATAGTTTGCATTATATAATCAGTTGTTTTGTTTTATTATGGTAAAATTTGTTGGTTTTAGTATAAGGAAATAGAAATTTAGTAGATTAACTATTAAAGTTGTTTTTTAGCAAATGGATATATGATGCGATAAACAAACAAAATAAATAAATGTACTTGAGTGAATAATATTTTCGTGTTTTAAGGAAAACATATTTTTGTTTAATAAAATGGGGGAATGTTAGTGAATCACAGTGACGTTTGTTTATTAAAATATATCTATAGAGCTTCAAAAAGTGGGGCCTTTATGGCAAAATTCATTGCTAAAAAAACGAATGACCTAAAAATCAGAGAAAGAGCATATACACAGTATGAGGATTATTGCAAAGTTTTAAAGAAAAGTGAGACATGGCTTTTTGATATGGGGCTTTTTCCCGATAACTTGGGGCTTTTAAATATAGTATCTGCTTTTGGTGAGGCAGACCCTAAGGAGTTGGATAAAAAAACTTTTGATGAAATATCCTTGATTTTTGCTAATAAAGGTATGGTAGATGCATCTAATATGCTTTTAATAATAAAATCAAATGATGGGATATCATCAGATATATTAGACTTTGCAAATGAACTTGGAAGAATACAAAGCGTAAATATGGAAGGTTTAGATACTAAGGAATTGGGGCTGTGTTGTAGTTATTACACAGCATAAATTAATTTATAATAAAGTAATATGATATGTTTAAGAGATATCTGAATGTTTTTTTCGAAATAACTTATATTTTTGTAGTGTTTATATGGCTTAATGGGTTTAGTGGTTTGAGGTTTTATGAATTTCCTTAAGATAGGTAATAGCATTTGATATTTTATAGTAGAAAACGTATTGCCTAAGTATAATATAGATAATACGTTTCTTTTATAGTATTTACAAAATGAAAAAATGTATCGTTTTTGTTTTTAACGCATATACATATATTAAGGAAATAACTTTATGGAGTGATCCCAATTTTACATTTATGCTTTAGCGTGATAAAATATTAAATATAATATCTTTAAAGCTAAATAGATGGGGTAATGTCATGAGGAATATGAGAAGACAAGAGGAATTAGATTTTCTATACAATTCCATATTAAAAATAGAAACCTTGGAAGAATGTAAAAACTTTTTTGCTGATTTGTGCTCAATTCAAGAAATAAACGAAATGATGCAAAGAATATTAGTAGCAAAAATGTTAAAAGAAAAAAATGTATATAGCCAGATTACTAAAGAGACAGGAGCAAGCACAGCAACTATAAGCCGTGTAAATAGATCGCTTAATTATGGTAAGGGAGGGTATTCATTAATTTTAGATAGAATGAATGAGGAATAATGTTACTGTTAAACGCATAGAATTTCTTTGATGATGGAGCTAACATCTGATTTTAAAAATGGATGAAAAAATTTACAATAAATACTTGACATATGAAATGAAATATTGTATTATAGTATTCGTCACCAAACAAAGGTGGTAAATTCCGTAAAAGTAATTGGTGTCTTTAGCTAGTTATTGGATAGGACATTTTAAAATAATTTAAAAAAAGTCTTGACATCCAAAACGGAATGTTGTATAGTAGGAAATGTTGATGAGAGATGAAAATAAAAAGTTTTCAAGTGTCGATAAAACAAATGTAGAGAGTATCTAAACCGATTGGGATCGAGATTTTAGAAAAATCAAAAAAGGTATTGACAAATCAACAAAAATAATGTACAATAGTAGATGTTGCGAATGAGAATTTGAGCCCAGTCAAAAGCAACGATTTGTGGGAGCATAGCTCAGCTGGGAGAGCACCTGCCTTACAAGCAGGGGGTCACAGGTTCGAGCCCTGTTGTTCCCAC
>CAKSJY010000007.1 GCA_934464585.1 uncultured Eubacteriales bacterium | reverse complement strand
TCGGCCCAAGCATACGGCCACGAAAGATAGGTTAAATCTTTCTTTTTCTCAATGTGGTCATTTACGTTAATTTCAAATAATGTTTCAAAAATTGATTTACTTTGATCCATATTTTTTACTCCTTCAAATCGTGATATTCTAAATCTGCTATTTCTGCCTCATAGTCTATGGCTTCGGCAGTAAATTTAAAGTGAACATTTAAACATTCTTCGCAGCAGTCAAAACCATTTAAAACATAATAATCATCACCCTCATAAATATTTTCATCACAGAAAAAACATTTTAGAACCGCTTTTGCCTCATTATCAGGTGGTTCGAGATATGCTCTGTCATCTAGTAGTTCCATTTATTTGTCTTCCTTTCGTACATCGATTTTTTGACATACAATTCTAAATGCATCAAGTGTTTTCTTTTCGAGTTCACGAATTTCTTTTTCTTGATACACTAATATAACAATCAAAATTAAAATAGTTATCAGTAAAAATATTTTCATTTTCTGAATTCTCCTTTTTTATAAATAAAAAAATTGCCTTGAGTTTTTTCAAGACAACTTCGTTTACATATTTTTATTTTTGTGATATATTAGTCTATAGAGTTTATCGAAATGTGTCAGATAACCTTCATCGTAAACATTGTAGTTGGCTTAAACCCGCATTAATACTGGCTTTCTTCAAGTCCCTATTGGTTATCCGCACCATCTTGACGCTAGATCTAAGTTATATACTGAGGTCTAGCGTTAATTTTTTGCCTTGTTACTTTTTCCAAATAAAATTCGCAGTTCCATTTCGTGTGTGCTAAACTATTTTTATCATTCGTTTAAGTGTTCTTTGGTTGTAATCGACAGGTTATTTCCTTATTCTAACACATTATGAATCCTTTTTCGGCCTCACAATTTAAGCTTTTTTAAACCACGCGACTATCGCGTGGTTTTTTGCATACAACAAAACCATCCGCTATAAACAGATAATTTTGACTTATAATCTTTATATTATTTTTCTTTATTAAAGCTAATTTTCTTTTCTTGACCACTTAGAAGTCTCTTAATATTTTCTTTATGTAAATAAGTAACTGCAACACCAATTATAAGAGCAAGCACTGTTGATATTAACGTATATGTTAATGCATTCTGCTTATATTCTACGGGACAATTGTTGTAATCAATAAAAAATGTTATTAAGAAATTAAATATAGGAAATGAAAGTGCTGCACAAATTGAACCAAGTGAAACAATTTTTGAAAACAAAAGGATTACCACAAACACAAGAATAACCGCAATAAACACTCTCCAATCAATCACTAATATTATTGCAGACGCTGTAAGGACACCCTTTCCCCCTTTAAATCCAAAGAAACAAGGGTAAACATGACCTATAAGGCAACATATTCCTGCTAAAAAAGCACCTAATTGCATTACTATAAAGCTATCGTTTCCGGAGTTTATAAAAGCTAAAAATACATATTTACCTAAAGTGGCAGCTAAAACTCCTTTTAAGAAATCGCCAATTAATGTAAGTATAGCTGCCTTTTTGCTTGATGATCTTATAACATTTGTAAGCCCGGCATTTCCGCTTCCTTTTGTTCGTATATCCATATGATGAAATTTTTTCGTAGATATTATCGAAAAACTTAAACTTCCTAATAAATATGAAATCAGCATAGTAAAAACTACTGCTATGCCATACTTAAATAAAACCATAAATGTCTCCTAATAATTATTTTTCGTTACGTTCTCTGATAATAAATTTAATTGGAGTACCCATAAGACCAAATGTCTCTCTTATTCTGTTTTCTAAATATCTTTGATAAGAAAAATGAAATAGTTCCGCAGAATTTACAAAACAAACAAATGTAGGAGGCTTTGTAGTCGGCTGAGTCATATAATATATCTTCAAACGTTTTCCCTTATCTGTAGGCGGTTGAACCCTTGTAACTGCTTGAGCTAAAAGGTCATTTAAAACACCTGTTGGTATTCTCATAGAGTTTGAATTTGAAACAGAGATAATAAGTTCAAATAACTTTTCTAGCCTTTGTCCGGTCTTAGCCGAAATAAATATAAATGGAGCATAAGACATAAATGAAAAATCAATTTCAAGTTTTTTCTTATAATTAGCCATTGTCCTATCATCCTTATCAACAGCGTCCCATTTATTAATAGCAATAATACAAGCTTTTCCTGCTTCATGCGCAAGGCCTGCAACCTTTGAGTCTTGATCTGTAAAACCTTCAGTTGCATCTATCATTATTACACATACATCTGCCCTATCTATAGCCATTTTGGCTCTGATAATACTATATTTTTCTATTGCATTATCAATTTTACTCTTTCGTCTTATCCCAGCAGTATCTATGAAGTTAAATTTACCATATTCATTTTCGAATGCGCTATCGATAGAGTCCCTTGTAGTACCAGCAATATTTGAAACAATACATCTTTCGTTTCCAAGTATCTTATTAATAAGAGATGATTTACCTGCATTAGGTTTACCGATAACAGCAACATTTATAATATCACTTTCAGTATCCTCATTATCATAATCAGGCAAATATTTAAACACTGCATCTAAAAGATCACCTGTTCCGTGACCATGCACGGAGGAAACCTGAATGGGGTCACCCAACCCCAAATTATAAAATTCATAATATTCAGGTTCAACTTCTCCAATCTTATCACACTTATTAACGCATAAAACTACCGGACGACCGCTTTTTTGAAGCATTGAAGCTACTTCTTTATCAGTAGCCACCAAGCCTGACTTAATATCTGTAACTAGTATAATAACATCTGCAGCATCTATAGCCAACTGAGCCTGCATTCTCATTTGGGATAAGATTATATCATTGGAATATGGCTCTATTCCACCTGTATCTATAACAGAAAATGTACGATTTCTCCATTCGCACTCTCCAAAAATTCGGTCTCTTGTTACACCAGGCGTATCGTCCACAATAGATAATCTCTGCCCAACCAATTTATTAAACAAAGTAGATTTCCCTACATTGGGACGCCCTACAATTGCTACTATAGGTTTTGCCATAAATTCACATCCTTAATATTTAAACCTAAGTTTTCATTATATAACTTTATCATATTTTTTACTTAACAAACTTCCATTTTACACCGTTTGGTGTATCTTCCAAAATAATATTTCTAGCCTTTAAATCATCACGTATTTTATCGGCAGTTTTAAAATCTTTATTTTTTCTTGCCTGTGCACGTTCATCTATTAGCCTTTGTATTTCTTCATCTAAGGATTCATTCTCACTGTTATTAAAGTTTAAACCTAAAACCTCTAGAAGTTCGGTTAATAGATCATAATATTTTTTTGCAACTTCATACGAAGTACCATTTTCTAATGTAATATTTACATTAATATTTTTTACAAGTTCGAATACCACAGCAATTGCATCAGCAGTATTTAGATCATCATCCATTGCATCTTTAAACTTACATTTATATTCATTCAAAATAGAATCATGTTTCTCGAGACTTTCAGTTTTATTATCTTTTGCATTATCCATGATAAATTTTAGGTTGTCTTTACAATTTTGAAGTCTCTCTAAGGCTGACTTACACTGTTCTATAATCTCTACACTATAGTTTATAGGTGTACGATAGTGTGATGATATCATCAAATAACGTATGGGAGCATATCCATACTTATCGGCAACATCTCTTACTGTAAAGAAATTGCCTTTTGATTTAGACATCTTTTGATTATCTATATTTATATATCCGTTGTGCATCCAGTAATTTGCAAGTGGAACATTATTGCAAGCTTCACTTTGAGCAATTTCATTTTCATGATGCGGGAATATTAAGTCTTGACCACCACAATGTATATCCATTGTTTTACCAAGATATCTCATAGACATAACTGAACATTCTATATGCCAACCTGGTCTACCCTTTCCCCATGATGTCTCCCAATATGGTTCACCCGGTTTTGCGGATTTCCAAAGAGCAAAATCAAGAGGATCTTCTTTAATTTCATCAACAGCAATTCTTGCTCCTGATTCTAGATCTTCAATCGGCTGATGAGATAACTTTCCATATTCTTTAAAACGTTTAGTTCTAAAATATACATCTCCGTTTTGCAAGACATAAGCATATCCCTTTTCAACTAACTTCTCAATTAACTCAATCATACCATCAATATTTTCTGTAGCTTTAGGTGATATATCAGCATCTAAAACATTTAATCCATGCGCATCTACTTTATATTGTTCAATATATTTTTCTGATACCGTTTTATAATCTGTTTCCTCTTCTATAGCCTTTTTAATTATCTTATCATCAATATCAGTAAAATTTTGTACATATGTCACTTTATATCCTATATATTTAAGATATCTTCTTAATGTATCAAAAACGCATATCGGACGCGCATTACCAATGTGAATATAATTATAAACAGTCGGTCCACAGCCATAAATCTTAACTTCACCTGGAACAATAGTTTTTAATTCTTCTTTCTTTCTGGACATGGTGTTATAAATTTTCATTTAAGCGTATCTCCTTTTAGTTTCTGGTTTAAAATCTTAATTGTATCATATACTTCGTGTAAGTGTTTTTCTAAAACTTGTATTTCCTCTTCGACCGGATCTGATATATTAATCTGATCAAGGTTTTCATTTTTAGGTTTTTTGCTTAAGATCATTTTTGCAGGGATTCCAACTGCTGTTGCATTAGGTGGTACCTCATCTAAAACGACAGCTCCTGCTGCAATACGTGCATTATCTCCAACTTTAAAAGGTCCAAGTACTTTAGCACCTGCCCCAACAAGCACATTATCCCCTAAAGTCGGATGTCGTTTACCTGTATCTTTTCCGGTTCCACCCAAGGTTACGTTTTGATATATTGTACAATTATCGCCTATTTCCGTAGTTTCCCCTATTACTACACCCATTCCGTGGTCTATAAACAACCCTTTTCCTATTGTTGCTCCCGGATGTATTTCTATTCCTGTTTTGTGTCTACATCTTTGAGAAACATATCTTGCAAGAAATTTCAAATTTTTTCTGTAAAGCCAATTAGCCTTCCTATATGACCTTACAGCTTTAAATCCTGAATATAAAAAATATACTTCCAGTCTACTTCTCGCTGCAGGATCTCTTTTCATCACAGAGTCTAAGTCTGCTTTCAACTGTTTAAACACAAAAACACCTCCATGTAAAAGTACCTCCGGCCACTAATATCAACCTAAATCCAACAGAGGTACAGAAAAAACGCAATAAAACCTAATCTTATATATTCTTTAATATAAATCATGCTATTTATATAAATAAGCATATCCATAATTTTTTATATATAACATACTATACCGTTCGTTTGTATTATGCACCAATTATTTCATGTTATCGATAAGCTCTCTATTATCGATGATATAAATAATACCTGAAATAAGTGTTAAAATTGCAGATATCCAAATTGCAACAACACCTGTCACATGAAAAATATTAACTAAATCCACCCTACTAATTAAGTCACCAAATATATTAAAACCCATATTTATCAATTCAGTTATATATTGCATAATAAGAATCATAATTATCGAAATTATCTGACTTACAGTTTTTGCTTTACCCCATATATTAGCTGCTATAACCTTTCCGCTACTTGCTCCAACCAAACGTATAGAAGTTATTGCAAATTCTCGTATTATCATAATTATTATCGCAACAGCTCCAATAAGTCCCATTTGAATAAAACACAAAAACGCTGACATAACTAAAATTTTATCAGCTAAAGGATCGGCAAATTTCCCAAAGTCGGTTATCAATGAATATTCTCTCGCAATTTTCCCGTCATAATGGTCTGTAATAGACGCAACTAAGAACACAATTAATGCTACTAAACAATGATGCGGAATAGAGCTTGCTAAAAGGAAAAACACAAAAAACGGTACAAGTATAATTCTCAATACAGTAAGTTTATTTGGTAAGTTCATATATGCACCTCTTGTTTACTTTAAAATTTCTCCAATCAAATCATATTCATCACTATAACCTATTATTTTTAAAGTCTTAAATTCACCGATTTCAGGAGCCTCACCGTCTACACTAAATATAACTCTTGTATCAACATCTGGAGAATCCCAACGACTTCTTCCATAGTAACATTCTTCATCTTCGTCATATCCTTCAACAAGCACATTTATTGTTTTATTAATCATACCCCGACAAAGTTCATCCATTATTAAACCTTGTTCTTGCATAATGATTCTTTGACGTTCTAATTTCACAGATTTTTCAATCTGATCAGCCATTTCGGCAGCCCTAGTTCCCTCTTCTTTAGAATAAGGGAAACAGCCCATTCTTTCAAATTTCATTTCATGTACAAAATCCAAAAGCTCATTAAACTCTTCATCAGTTTCACCGGGGAACCCGCAAATAAAAGTAGTTCTTAATACAATATTGGGAACCTTTTCTCTTATAGTATTTATAAGTTTTGTAAGAGATTCCTTATTTCCTCTTCTATTCATTTGCTTTAGAATTCTGCCATTACAGTGCTGAAGCGGTATGTCTAAATAATTTAATATTTTAGGCTCTTTATTGATAGTATCCAAAAGTTCATCTGTAATTCTATCAGGATAGCAATACAAGATTCTAATCCACTTTATTTCCTCTATTTCTGTAAGCTTTTTTAGTAAAGTAGGCAACATCAACTTACCATATATATCCTCACCATATCTTGTGGTATCTTGGGCAATTACTAAAAGTTCCTTAACTCCATTTTGTGCCAAATACTTAGCTTCATCGATAATATCTTCCATCTTTCTGCTTCTGAATGAACCACGTATAAGCGGTATAGCACAATAGGAACATCTATTATCGCAACCCTCTGCAATTTTTAAATATGCATAATGTTTTGGTGTTGTTTGAATTCTTTTTCCATTTAGCGGTACATTCATTTTGTCCGGAAATGCAGAATACTTTTCTCCATTTATTACTTTATCAACAACATCTGCAATGGAATCATTTGCACCAATTCCAATTGCCGCATCAATTTCCGGCAATTCTTTTAATACTTCATTTTTATATCGTTCACTTAAGCAACCCGTTACTATAATATGCTTAATAATTCCTCTATTTTTTAAATTTATTAAATATAGTATTTCATCTATACTTTCACGCTTAGAGTCCTCTATAAAACCACATGTATTTACAATCGCAACATCTGATGCTGCAACATCCGAAACTATCTTATATCCGGCATCTCTTAATGTTCCAAGCATAATCTCTGCGTCTACTCTGTTTTTAGCACATCCTAAGCTTAGTAGTCCAATTTTATAAAACATCCTTGTTTTCCTTTCAATAATCTTGATTCAAAAATTCATTTATTACAGGTTTAATATCTCCCCAACTATATCCAAGTCGCATGAGTGCTTGTACTGTTCTTCTTTTACCCTTTTCATCTATAAGATATTTTTGATATTTCCTTTCAACTAAGCTGTGTATTTGTTCGCATGTATTTGGTGAAAGGTTATCAATTATTTCCTCAGCAACATATTTATCAATACCCCTTTTTAATAATTCTCGTAAAATCCGCTGAGGGGCATATTTTTTTATAAACATTAAATCATGAGCATACTTCTCTGCAAAACGCTCATCGTTCATTAGGTTTAGATCTTCCATCTTATTAACAGCATATAGAGATGCATCCTCACCAAAAGTCTTTTTTAATTTATCGGCTAACTCTTTTTTAGAGTAATCACGATGAGATAAGTAATACAACGCTCTCTCTTTAGCTCGTTTATTATTGGATTCAGATATCAATCTATAAAGATCCTCATCTTTTAACTTTAATCCTATTTTGACATGATTGATTAAAAGGACTTCTCTATCGATATCAACAGCATATTCTCCATCTATGTATAAAGCATTTAAAAGTCCTCTTCTTTTTTGTATATCAGTAATTATCATATTAATCATCTACAACAATATCTATATTAGCTTTGGCAATAGATTTTGATTTTGACACTGCAGGTTTTTGCTCCTTAGACTTAATCTCTATAGGTTTAGCTGCTGTACTTTTTTCCGCAACCTTACTTTTAGCCTTTACGCTTAGCTTATCTATATCTGCCATTACTTCTTTTTCTATTCTATCGGCAAGCTCCTTATTAGACTTAAATAGTTCTTTAACATTATCTCGTCCTTGGCCGAGTCGTTCTTCTCCATAAGAAAACCAAGCTCCACTTTTTTGAACAACATTAAGCTTAACAGCTAAGTCTAAAAGTTCTCCAACTCTTGAAATACCTTGACCGTACATAACATCAAATTCAGCCTCTCTAAAAGGAGGTGCCATCTTATTTTTAACAACTTTAGCTCTAGTTCTTGCGCCAATCATTTCGCCATTGCTCTTTAGAATTTCAATTTTTCTTATGTCTATTCTAACAGATGAATAAAACTTTAGTGCTCTTCCACCTGGAGTAACCTCCGGGTTACCATATACAATTCCAACCTTTTCACGTAGCTGATTTATAAATATAGCCACGCAATTAGATTTAGATATTGCACCTGCTAATTTTCTTAGTGCTTGTGACATAAGTCTTGCCTGTAGACCTACGTGACTATCTCCCATTTCTCCTTCTATCTCAGCTCTCGGAACTAATGCCGCAACTGAATCGACAACTATTATGTCAATAGCACCGGATCTTACAAGTGACTCTGTAATTTCCAAAGCCTGCTCACCTGTATCAGGTTGAGAAACAATCAAAGAATCTACATCGACACCCAAAGCTGCGGCATATACTGGATCTAATGCATGTTCAACATCTATAAAAGCGGCATATCCGCCTAATTTTTGTGCTTCAGCAATACAGTGCAAAGCTAATGTTGTTTTACCTGATGATTCCGGACCATATATTTCTGCAATTCTTCCCCTTGGTAATCCACCTATTCCAAGTGCTATATCAAGTGATAACGAACCTGTCGATATTTTATCAACATTCATAGTTTGGTTTTGTCCTAAACGCATAACCGCACCCTTACCAAACTGTTTTTCTATCTGTCCTAAAGCCGTTTCTAAGGCTTTTACTTTATCGATTGCCATTTTGTACCCCCAAAAAATCTCTTTATCCACATTTAAAATTATTATTTTATTATATATCATTTTTGCATATTATTCAATAGACCTAAGAAAACTGACAAATAATCAAAATATAATCAAAATGCTTAATTCATAGCAACAATCAATAGCCAAAATATTCAATTAATTGACAATTATCAATAATCATGATACTATTTAGATATATTAAAGAATTCAGGTGATTATTATGTATAATAATGATACCCGGCAAACATTAATTAACAATGTTCATACTTCTTTAAACGATAACGATAGCAACGAGTATATATCATTTAATGCTGGTGGCTTTATTACGTTGAACTTTAAAAGTATCGATGAAGACGATAAAAACCGCATGCATCTTGCTAAAGTATACTATTCCCACAATAATAGTGCAATAGCGTCATTTTTCGGTATGGCTACCGGAGTTCTTAAATCTATAGATGATGGAAACAGTGACAAACCACGTGAAAGTCAGCAGGAAATAAAGTTTTATCCCTCAGATGATGCTTTGGATAATAGCATTACTAAAATTAATTTATACAAAAATACTAAATATTCAGTCTTTAAAAACAACAAAATTGACTTTTTAAAGGATATCGCAAAAGATTATTCTAACTCAGAATTTTTTAATATATCTGATGCTTACTCAAAAAGTGATATTGGTTCCAATTTCTTTGGATATATGTTTGATAGTATGTCTAAAACTGAGCAGGCCTTTTTAAATTATAAAAATTTAAACCCTAAATTTGAAAGAGAAATAAATACACTCCTTGAATTTAGTGATCCTAAAAAAACTGTAGACTTTGAAAATAGTTTTATACAACTTAGCAATTATAAGAACCGAATCCCATATTATTCTGAAAATAGACCAAACCCTGAAAATGACTTACAAGTGAAAATAGCAAATGCATTTAATGCACACAGAAACTATACTGATATTATAGATAATGTGAAGCTTTCGTATGATAGACAAAAAGCAATTAACCCCAACGAAACATACATTAAGTACCTACTGAAAAAAATTAGGCTTAATGTTAGTTACCAAATAAGCCCTCTTGCTGAAGAACGTTTTATTGAAGACATCAATTCTTTTGAAAAACGTGATTATAACAATCAGGATCGGCAAGATATTAACAGGAAAATTTCTAATATTTTAGCTATAACATCTAAAATATGCGATGCAAATAGCAACTGTAACTATGGCAAATTTTTAGTTACTACATTATCAAACTATGTTTACGAATTAGTAAAGAGGGTTATTCATTCAACAAGAAAGACAGTTGCTCACAGAGGAATTTCTAACGATGCTCCAGAAAATACATTGCCAGCTTTCAATGCCGCTCATAAACGTGGTTACCTATTTGTTGAAGCCGATGTAATGTTTACTAAGGACAACATACCTGTCGTAACACATGACCTTTTAATTAATAGAACAAGCAATGGACAAGGTAGCCTTAAAAATTCTAATTATTCAGATATTCAAAATTATGATTTTGGATATCGTTCAAAATGGGGAAACAATGCTAGTTTTGATGAAGATATAAAAAACACCTATAAGAATATCCCATCTAACTACGTACGACTTAAAAATGGTGATTTAGTAGCAAAACAGGACGGATATGAAGTTACCGAAAAAACAACTAAAACCGAAACAGGAGAAAGTAAAAAATCTTTAGATGTCAGAATTAAAATTCCCACATTTATCGATTTTGTTAAACAATGTAAGGCTAATGGCCAAATAATCTATCTAGATCTTAAATCAACAGCTACATATACAAAAGATCAAATAAAAATGCTTATTAACATTTTAAAAAGCTTTAATATGTTAAAACAAGTTGTATGGATAAGCATTTCTGTAGAACATCTTAAAATAGTCCATGAACTACTTCCATCGGCAGAACTTGGCATTACATCATTCCCATTTAGAAATTCTAAGTTAAAACAAGCAATAGATTTTTCACAGTCCGGAGCAGAAAATGTATTTCTTCATATTCAATCACCATTCTGTTCTGAAAATGCTGTAAGAAAATGTAGAGAAAATGATATAGAACTACAGCTTTGGGCTCTTGGCGGTGATATTGATGAAGAGGATCTTGACCCCTATATTTCCAGCATAACAACAAACCCCCCAAAAGCGAATTAAACTTAAAAAAGGATTCGAAAGTGCTATACTTCCGGATCCTTTTTACATAATTAACCTTCTTGAAAATTATACACAAATTTTATCTTTTATACCTTCAAATGTCTTTTCCCCTATACCGGAAACATTCATAATTTCTTCGATAGAATTAAAGCCTCCGTTAGCTTCACGATATTCAACAATGCGCCCAGCAATTGCTTCCCCTATTTTGGGAAGGTTCTCAGAAAGTTCACTTGCTGAAGCTGTATTAATATTTATAAGCCCAGATTGGTTACTATCTCCACTTGACACATCCTCATTAGAATCTGATACATTATTCATAACTTCCTGTGCCTTTTCTGCCTGCGGAACATACTCTTCATCTTCAGTATTTGAGTCTATAATATCTTTATCAGTATACACCACTGTAGGTACACTAACTTTTGGGACAAAGAAGGCGTTATACCCTATGACACAGGCACATGCCAATAATGCAATACATATAAGAATTCTTTCATGAGAAATTTTATTATCCATAACTTTTTCACCTATTCAATCTGCTAATTTAGACAAGTAAAATACAGAGATAAATCCAACCAAGAATGTAATTAAAGAAGTTATTATTTCTATACCGTACGGTATTCCTGGAAATACTTCCTTTAAAGATACTAACATAAATCCAATGATTAAAAGATATGTGCCCTGGGGATAGTTTTTCATAGTATATTCAATTAGTTTGGTAGTCAACAAAACTCCGATAGCAACACCTAAAAGTAGTGATATTAAAAACATATACTGTTTATTCTCAATCGACATTAATGTAGTTTCATAGATCCCCAAAATTAAAAGCATATAGGAAACACTTATCCCTGGTAAAATTAGACCTATTGAAAGTATAATCCCTGCTAAAACCACAATTAAATACGAGTATATTCCTGAATCTACAGAAATTTTAAGTGCATCTTTAGGTATAAGTTCAATTAAAAACACACACGCAGCACCAATTAAAGGATAAATGAGACAACTGATCTTAAATTTCTTTATCTCGGCTTTTCTATACAGCATTGGAACGCTTCCCAGAACTGCTCCCAAAAACAAGTACATCATTGGAACATAAAACTTATTTGTAACAAACAAAATAGCCTTTGAAAAAAATATAATACCTAAAATAGCACCTATTCCAACCGTTAAAAGTGTAAACAGACTCTTTTTAGTCTCTTTAAAAAACGAACTTATAGATGAAATCAAGTCATCATAAACATCTAATATTATTGCAGTTGTCCCTCCACTTACACCCGGTATAAGCATAGCTGAGCTTATCACCGCACCTTTTAAGATGTTAATCGGAGCACTCTTTTTCATTGTATATCCCCTATCTTTACAGCTTCAATTGCACTCCCATGTCTTCATCCTTTTTTGGCAATGCCCCTAAAGCCGGAATATTTTCTGTACGGTATCTGTCTGGATTTACTAAGTTACCATCCACAAACTCTTCCGCCTTTATTAGTCTATGCCCTTTTTTGAAATTCATAACTGCAACTCCCTGAGTATTTTTTGTACTCTTTGATTGTATCATGCCGGAATGTACTAAAAGCCTTCGTCCCTGGGAAGATGTTAAGATATATTCTGTATCTATTTTTGAAAATAAAATATCACATAGAGGATACTTATCTGAGTATGCATTAACAAGTTTTTTCCTGTTTGTCTTTGTTTCATAAGACTTAAGAGATACCTTAGCTACCTTACCATTTTCAAAGAAAAACATAACATTTCCCGAATAATCTTTTGTATTTACCATATATATAGCATTTTCGCCATCGTCCATAGAAAGTTTTGCAGGAATATACTCGCCCAAAACACTAGCTTTTGTATCAGGAAAATCTGAAACTTTAGTCTTATAAGCCTTGAACTTGTCAGTAAAAAATATCAATTCAGAATTATTAGTTGTCTCTATCGTTTGAATAACCCTATCATTTTCCTTGAGCTTTTGCTCACTGTTCATGCGCAACGATTGTGCTGTTATCTTTTTAAAATATCCGTCTTTGGTAAAAAAGATATGAACCGGATAGTCAGGTATATCATCCTCTACATCTTCTTCAACAATATCCTCAGGATATACAATCATAGATCTTCGTGGCTTGGAATATTTTTGAGAAACTTCTTTTAGCTCATCTATAATTATTTTTTTAACTCTTGTATCATCAGATAATATTACCTTTAAATCGTCTATATCTGAACTCAACTTATCAATCTCATTTGTTCTTTTTAGTATATATTCACGGTTCAAGTGTCTTAACTTAATCTCTGCGACATATTCAGCCTGGATTTCATCTATACCAAACCCTATCATAAGATTAGGCAATACTTCTGTTTCTTCCTCTGTATTTCTAATAATTTCGATAGCCTTATCTATATCTAAAAGTATCTTTTCAAGCCCTTTTAAAAGATGAAGCTTATCTTCTTTTTTCTTTAAATCAAAACTTGTTCTTCTCTTTACGCACTGGGTTCTAAAATCTATCCACTCTTGCAGTAAATCCCTAACCCCAAGAACCCTTGGTATCCCTGCAATGAGAACGTTGAAATTACATGAAAAACTATCTTCAAGAGTTGTCATCTTAAATAGCTTTTTCATCAGTTTATCAGGGTTAGAATTTCTTTTTAAATCTATCGTAATTTTTAAACCATCAAGGCCTGTTTCATCTCTTATATCTGAAATTTCACGTATCTTACCTTGTTTTACAAGCTCTATTATTTTTTCTATTATTGATTCCAAGGTTGTTGTTGGTGGAATATTAGAGATATCTATACAATTAGCCGACTTATCGTAGGTATATCTTGCCCGTACTTTTATTGAACCTCTTCCAGACTTATATATTTCAGAAATCACCTTATCATTATATATTATACTTCCTCCACCAGGAAAATCTGGAGCTATCAACGTTGACGCTATATCATGTTCAGGATTCTTTATAAGTTCAATTGTTGTATCACAAACTTCTTTCAGATTAAATGAACATATTGAACTTGCCATACCTACAGCTATACCCGTATTAGCATTTACAAGTATTGACGGATAAGTCGCAGGTAAAAGAGTAGGTTCTTTTAAAGTATTATCGTAATTATCTACAAAATCGACTGTATCCTTGTCAATATCCTTAAAAAGCTCATTACATATAGAATCAAGCTTAGCCTCTGTATATCTTGATGCTGCCCAGGCCATATCTCTTGAGTAGTACTTACCAAAATTTCCCTTTGAATCTATATATGGATGCAACAAAGCCTCGTATCCTCTACTTAGTCTTACCATAGTATCGTAGATTGCACTGTCACCATGTGGATTAAGCTTCATAGTCTGACCAACTATATTAGCTGATTTTGTTCTAACTGAATTTAAGAGTCCCATTTTATACATAGTATACAGCAATTTTCTATGTGACGGTTTGAAACCATCTATCTCAGGTATTGCCCTGGACATAATAACACTCATTGCATAAGGCATATAATTTTCTCTTAATGTGCTAACTATTTTCTGTTCAACAACCTCGCCGGCACCATTAATTACCCCAACAACTTTGGGGCTATTATTTTTTTTACCTGTATTTTTTCTTCTTAGTGCCAATATCTATCACATCCAAATTTATTACTTAATTTTTAGCTTACATCCGCAACATCTATATATAGGTGTCCGTTTTCTATAATATAAGCCTTTCTACCGCTTAAATTGTCGCCAAGCAACACATCAAACATAGCAGCTGTCTTTTCTATATCTGTTGGGACAACTTTCACAAGTCTTCTTGTTTTCGGGTTCATCGTAGTTAAGTTCATCATTTCAGGTTCGTTCTCACCAAGACCCTTAGAACGCTGAATAGTATACTTTTCATCACCTATTTCTGATAAAAATTCTTCTTTTTCCTTTTCCGTATATGCAAAATAGGTATTTGATTTAGTATTTATTTCATATAGTGGTGATTCTGCTATAAAGACTTTTCCTTCATCAATAAGTGCAGGGGTTAATCTATATATCATAGTCAAAATCAGAGTTCTTATTTGGAAACCGTCAACATCTGCATCGGTACAAATTATAACCTTATTCCAACGAAGAAGGTTTAAATCAAATGATGCTAATTCTTTATTAGATTTAGACTTAACCTGTACACCACAACCTAGTACTTTAATTAAATCTGTTATAATGTCATTTTTAAAGATCTTGTTAAAGTCCGCCTTAAGACAATTTAATATTTTACCACGAATCGGTATAATAGCTTGAAAATCAGGATCTCTTGCCTGTTTACAGGCACCAAGAGCCGAATCACCCTCCACTATAAACAATTCTCGTTCCTCTTTATTTTTACTACGACAATCGACAAATTTAGCAACCCTACTTGTAATATCCATATTACTGGTAAGCTTCTTTTTTATATTAAGCCTCGTCTTTTCAGCATCTTCACGACTTCTTTTGTTTATTAAAACCTGATTTGAGATTTTATCGGCATCCATCGGATTTTCTATAAAATACACTTCCAAACAATGCCTAAACATTTCTGTCATAGCCTCTTGTATGCCCTTATTCGTAATAGCCTTTTTAGTCTGATTTTCATAGGAAGTGACATTAGAAAATGATGAGATAATTATAATAAGACAATCCTCAACATCTGAAAAACTTATTTTGCTTTCATTTTTGTTATACTTTCCATTTTGTTTTAAATATGAGTCTATTTGATAAACAAAGGCATTTTTAACTGCCTTTTCAGGAGCACCACCGTGTTCCAAAAAGCTTGAGTTATGGTAATATTCTGCTGCGTTGTTTTTATTAGAAAAAGCAACTGCTGCACTAATTTTAGTTTTGTACTCCGGTTTATCCGCTCTATCGCGAACTTTTTTTTCAAGTTGCCAAAATTGTACAGGAGTTAAACTATCTTCTCCGGCAATTTCCTTTGCATGGTCAATTATTCCGTTTTCATAGAAAAATTCTTTCTCAATAAATTCACCATTAACCTGATATCTAAAAATAAACTTAAGGCCTTTATTTACAATAGCCTGACGTTTTATTATATCAAAAAAAGTTTCTATCGGAACATTTATATCTGTAAAAACCTGCAAATCCGGTTTCCAACGTATTTTTGTACCAGTATCCTTTTTAGTATACTTTTCTCTCTTTAAACCACCTATATTTTCGCCATGTTCAAAATGTAGAGAAAATAGTGATTTATCTCTTTTTATCTGTACATCCATATACTCCGAAGCGTATTGCGTTGAACATAATCCAAGTCCGTTAAGGCCTAAAGAATACTCATAGCTTTGAGCCTCACTGTTATTATATTTTCCACCGGCATACAATTCACAAAATACTAATTCCCAGTTATACCTTTGCTCAACGTTATTATAATCTACCGGTATACCACGACCAAAATCTTCTATTTCAATAGAGTGATCTTCAAAATAAGTTATTTTAATTAAATTACCGTGACCCTCTCTTGCTTCATCGATAGAATTCGATAAAATCTCAAATATAGAATGAGTACATCCTTCTATTCCATCTGACCCGAATATAACCGCAGGGCGTTTTCTAACTCTATCTGCACCCTTTAAGGATGATATACTCTCATTCCCATAATTACTACTTTTTGTTTTCATATTATAAATTTACATTCCTTTTATAGGTTTTATTTTAATTCAATACCTGCAAAAGTCGCACTGTACTCTACTAATACCAACGGACCACCTTCTACAATAGAATCCGAGTATGTATTTTTCAATCCTCCAAAAATAGGAATTCCGCTAGTCTTAACCCTGCATCCTTTCGGCATTTTAATGTCTATTCCTCCAAACACAGCATATGCCTTTATCACCGCACCATCTATAAACTTTGCATCCGACAAATCAAGCTGAACTCCGCCAAATGTTGCAGAAACATTAACTTTAGCCAATTCCTGAGAAGAATTTACAACTTTGGAACCGCTAAAAAGAGCCGAATAATTAGCAACACTATCACCATTTTTTATTGATTCCATGCCTATACTATTATCATTGGTACCTTTGCTCTTTTTTATTGCAAATATAATAACCATAGCTCCAAACACAAATAAAGATCCAGCTAAAAACATTTCAGATGATATTCCCCAGGATTCCTGTTGAGCATTAATTAATAACCAAACGCCTAACCATGTAATACCTACATTCCAAAAAGAGAACCCTGATTTAATTATTTCTGAAATTCCTGGAATTATCAAAAACAATGTCCACCATCCATCAAAACTAACTATATTCCACCATCCTGCTAAGTTACCTATCATACCAACAGAAAAACACATTAAAGCCAAACCTAATAATATAATACTTACATTTTTTCTCATTTATATCCACTCCCATATAAATATTTAAAAAAGGAAGTGCAAAGCAGCACCCCCTTTTTATTATTAAGAATCCTTCAAATCCTCTGTTACCATTTTTTAATTAGAGGGTTGTTCATTTTTAAGTCTATTATTCATTATATCAACAAACTCTTCAGAACTTACTTTTTCCTTGATAATAAGATATTCAGCTAATTCATTTAGTTTATCAATATGATCCTTTAATATAGTTTCTGTCCTTTTGTAGGCATTCATAACTATACTGCGCATCTCGTTATCTATTTCAGAAGCTATTTCTTCAGAATAATTCTTAGTGTGACCCATATCTTTACCAATAAATACTTCATTATTGTCAGAACCATATGCAATCGGTCCTAATTTCTCGCTCATACCGTACTTAGTAACCATTGAATGTGCAAGCTTTGTCGCCTTTTCAATATCATTAGATGCACCTGTAGATATATCACCAAGGATAATAGCTTCTGCAACACGACCACCCAAAAGTACAACTATGTCTTCTTCCATTTCTTTCTTTGAGCGATAAGAACGGTCTTCAGAAGGTAAAGACATTGTATATCCACCAGCCATACCTCTTGGAATAATAGATATTTGGTGTACAGGATCCTGAGTTTCACAGAAATAAGTAGCTATCGCATGACCACTCTCGTGATATGCTGTAATGCGCTTTTCTTTTTCTGTCATCACTCTTGACCTTTTTTCTGCACCGACAACAACCTTAATAGTTGCTTCTTCAATCTCACTCATAGTTATTGCTTTTAAATGTTTTCTTGCAGCAAGAAGTGCCGCTTCGTTTATTAGATTTTCTAAATCAGCACCGGTAAATCCTGCAGTCGATTTTGCTATAGTTTTTAAATCCACATCAGGTGCCAAAGGTTTATCTTTAGAATGAACTTTTAATATTTCTTCTCTACCTTTAATATCCGGATACCCTACTATTACCTGACGGTCAAAACGTCCCGGTCTCATTAGTGCAGGATCTAATATGTCAGGTCGGTTTGTTGCGGCAATCATGATAACTCCTTCATTTGCACCAAATCCGTCCATCTCAACAAGCAACTGATTAAGAGTCTGTTCTCTTTCATCATGGCCACCGCCAAGCCCTGCACCACGATGACGACCAACCGCATCTATTTCATCTATAAATATAATACACGGAGAATTCTTCTTCGCCTGATCAAATAAGTCTCTAACTCTAGAAGCACCTACACCAACAAACATTTCTACGAAATCTGAACCTGAGATTGAAAAGAAAGGTACACCCGCTTCCCCAGCTACTGCACGGGCAAGCAACGTTTTACCTGTACCCGGAGGTCCAACAAGCAAAACACCTTTTGGTATTCTAGCACCCAAATCATTATATTTTTTAGGATCTTTCAAAAACTCTACAATCTCGCGAAGTTCTTCTTTTTCTTCATCTGCTCCTGCAACATTGTCAAAAGTTGTTTTTCTTTTTTCATCGTTCATGTTCTTAATTTTAGCTTTGCCAAAATTCATCTGTTTTCCACCATCACCGATTCCAACAGACATTTTTCTCATTAAGAACCACCAGAACAATCCCATTAAAACCAAAAGGATAAGAGTTGGCATTATGTCCATTATCCATGAAGTATCCGCAGCCTTTATAAGATCATAGGTCATTGGATTTTCCGGATTATCTTGATTATACTTTGCAACATAATCCTTAATGTCTTCATACATTAAGCTAACACTTGGAGTAGTATACCGTATAACATCGTTATTGTCTTTTATATATATCTCCATTTCACCAGTACCAAGATTCATAGAGTATGAAGATACCTTTTCATCCCTGAAATACCCTACAATATCAGAGTATTTATGGTTATCTTTTGGACCTGAGTTCCAAACAGCAGCTATTATTAAGATAATAATAAAAGGAATTCCTATATAAAAAATTAAATTTTTCAAGGTTTTTTTATTGCTCAAAATCTTATCTCCTTTATGGTAAAACTTGGTTTAAATTTACAAACTCTCGCTGTATACACTCTCTTTTAATACGCCTACAAATGGTAAGTTTCTATATTTTTCATCGTAATCCAATCCATATCCAATAACAAACTCATCAGGTACAACTGCTCCAACATAGTCTGCCTTTATATCACTTTTACGTCTTTCGGGTTTGTCGAGCAAAGTACAAATTTTTATACTATTTGGGTTTCTTGAACCTAAAAGATCTAATATATAACTTAGAGTTACCCCACTATCCAAAATGTCTTCTACCACTAGAACGTCATATCCCTCTACAGAGATATCTAAGTCCTTAAGTATCTTTGCTGTGCCACTGCTTTTTAGTCCACCAGCATATGTAGAAATCGACATAAAGTCTATTCTACAATGCACCTTTATCTCTCTCATTAGATCCGCCATAAATAGTATTGAGCCTTTTAGTACACTTATCATCAACAAATTTTTTCCTTGATAGTCCTCTGTTATTTGTTTACCTAATTTTTTTGTAATTTCTTTTATATCATCACAGCTTAAAAGAACCTTTTCTACATCATTTATCATAATTACACTCCTTTGGAAATACTATTAAAACTTTTTTTGTTTTATTATTAATACAAGCAAATTCAGACGCTCCTAAACCAAAAATCCACAAAATCCTGTCTTCATTCGCAATAATCGGTAGATTATTCCTTTTGTCGACGGGAATCCTTTCCTCGTTAAAAAGTTTTTTTAACGTTTTGGTCACATTCCTTTTGGGAATTTTAAATTTATCTGAAGGTCTACGATTTCTTACTACTGTATCTTTATCAACAGCATCATAGTCAAAAGCATATAGGCTAAGTTCTCTATTTTTTTGCACAATGTTGTTGTATTCATCAACAGTAATAACTTTAATTATGAACTCTCTTTTATTATATGTCAAGATTTTTGTGTTATCAATCTTATATTCCCATAAAATTTCTTCATAATTAGCATCTTTTGGAAGGATTTTCACCTTACCCAAAATAACTTTTATATGTTTACCAGAAGGCAAGGTAACTGCTCCCGAACCTTTTTGAATTTTTTCAATAATTAAATTTATATGAATATTCTCTAAGTTCACGCCCGCAATATATTTTATGCAGCGTTCCAATATAACTCTGTCAAGCTTCAACAAATCAGTAGCACTATAACCTCCATCCTCAAGTTTACATTTCTCTAAAGCAGCTTTAGCTTTAGAATCCACATAAGAGTCAAGGCTCGAAAATTGTTCTATCATTCTAAGTGCCGATTTTTCTACAGAGGGATTAATTTCCTTCAAGACCGGAATAACATCAAGTCTAATCTTATTCCTGGAATAACACCTATCATAATTTGAATTGTCTGTAACAAACTTTAAATTATTCTTAATACAATATGCTTCTATCTCCGAACGTGTTAGACAAATCAATGGCCTAATTATGTTATTTCTTATCGGCTTTATTCCACACATTCCGTTAAGGCCTGAACCTCTTGTAAAATTAAGAATTAGTGTTTCAAGATTATCCGATAAAGTATGAGCTGTTGCCACCTTTGAATTTAGCATTTTGCTAATTTTTTCGAAATAACCATATCTTATATTTCTACCACACTCTTCCAATCCCTGACCGGACTCCTTAGCAATTTCCTTTATATTTGTCTCTAGTACATATATTGGTACACCGAGCTTTTCACAAAAAGCCTTTGCAAAAGCTTCATCTGCATCAGAATCTTTACCTCGCAATCCATGATTAACATGAGCTGCAAAAATTTTTAAGTTAAGTTTTTCACGCATAGAACAAAGGACAGATAAAAGTGTAACTGAATCAGCCCCACCCGAAAGACCTATTAAAACACTGTCTCCATATTTAAGCATTCCAAACTTTTTTATAGTTTCTTCAACCTTATTGATCATTTCTAAGCATCTCCTGACCAGTAAACCGCATAAATTCTCCTTGCCAATGTAGATATACAGTTCTCGATTCACCATGACGGTTTTTAGCAACTATACATTCACCACTGTTTTTATTATCATCGACCGAAGAATCATCATCGTCAGATGCGTAATAATCTTTTCTATATAAAAACATAACTATATCTGCATCCTGCTCTATTGAACCTGAATCCCTTAAGTCTGAAAGTAACGGTCTATGATCTGTTCTTTGTTCACTTGCACGGGAAAGCTGAGATAGTGTTATTATCGGAACATTTAATTCTTTAGCCATTATTTTCAAATTTCTCGTGATTTCTGAAATTTCTTGAACACGGTTATTTATATTTTTACCTCCGGACATAAGTTGAAGATAGTCAATTATAACTAAATCTACATCTTTTAGCCTTCTTAACTTCGCCTTCATTGCCGGAACAGTTATTCCTGCCGTATCATCAAAATATATCTGACTTTTCGAAAGAATGTCTCCGGCTTCTATAAGACGAATCCATTCGTCCTCGGATAACTTACCTGTCCTAAGTTTAGTACCTTCTACCAATGCTTCTGTAGAAATTAATCTTGAGGCAAGCTGTTCCTTTGTCATTTCTAAAGAGAAAAATGCAACTTTCCTAAACTCCTTAACTGCCACATGTCTTGCTATATTCAAAGCAAAACTGGTTTTTCCCATACCAGGTCTTGCTGCCAATAGAATTAAGTCCGAGCGATTTAAACCGGTTATTGTTTCGTCAAGCATTGAAATTCCTGTAGGAATACCTTGGTACATACGTCCTTCATCAGAGTTTAGTACATCAAGCCTATCGAATGTTTGCACAACTATTTCGTCTATTCTTTGAAGGCCTTGAATATTTTTCCCTTGCCTTATATCAAATATCCTTTGTTCTGCTGAATCTAACAGCTCATCTGCACCTGCTGTTGCCTGAATAGCATCATCTAATATACTTCTTGCTGCTGTTATTAAATTGCGTGTATCAAATTTTTCTTTTACAATACCTGCATAAACTTCAACATTAGATATAGCCGGGACAATTTGTACCAATTGCATTAAGTATGTCTTGCCGGTTGCTTCATCAAAACTTTCATCTTTTTGTAGTCTTTCTAAAACTGTAACAAAATCTATCGGCATACCAAGAGTAAACATATCAAGCATAGCTGCATATATCAGCTGATGGTTAGATACATGAAAACACTCTGGTATAGGCAAAATTTCGGCCACACGATCAAAGCAAGTTGAATCGAGCAAAACAGCGCCTAATACCGACTGCTCTGCTTCCAGGCTATACGGTACATTTATACCATCATATCCAGATGCGACACTGAAACCTTCCATTTGTATTCTCCTTTGATATCAAAACTATTCCTCTATAACCGATATATATACCTTAGCTATAATTTGTGTATAAAGCTTTATTTCGCATGGATATGTTCCACAAGCTTTTATCTCTTCTTTTAGATGTATTTTTCTTTTTTCAATTGAAACTCCAAAAAGTTTGTTAATTTCACTTGCAATCTCTTTAGATGTAATAGATCCAAAAAGTTTACCGGATTTACCGGATTTTGCTGTGATTTTTATTGTTTTTTCAGATATTAAATCACAAATTTTTTGGGCTTCTGCCTTTTCTACTTCTATTTTATGCGCCATAGATGCCTTTGCATTTTTTAACTCATTCATTGCTTTATTGGTAGCTTCTTCTGCTAACTTCTGCGGAAATAGACAATTTCTCGCATAGCCATCAGATACATTTACCAAATCTCCCTTTTTGCCCTTACCTTTAACATCTTGCAATAATATTACTTTCATCTTTATCCCGCCTTTATTTTATATTTCCATTGGACTTATAATTTCTATCAAATTTTTAATTACTTCTTTTGTGCTTTTTCCTTTAATTTGAGCGCCTGCCATTGTTTGGTGGCCTCCGCCACCCATTTTTTCCATTATAAGCTGAACATTTACATCTCCAAATGATCTTGCTGAAATGTTAACACAGCCCTCTGTAGAATAAATTACAAATGAGGCCTTAACACCTTGTATTCCTAATAACTCATCTGCAGCCTGGGCTGATGCAATACGTATATCCTCTGAGTTTTCTTCTGCACACGCTATCGCACAGCTATTAAATATTTCCGCATCTGATATAAGCTGATATTTAACTTTATATGTGTTAATAGAATTAGAAAACATTCGCTTAACTTCAACAGTATCTGCGCCTTTTCTTTTTAAATATGCCGCTGCTTCAAATGTCCTAACACCTGTTTTCAGTACAAAATTTTTGCTATCAAGCATAATTCCAGACAAGAGAGCCTCTGCCTCTATTCGATTTAAATGTACATTACCAATATATTGTACTAGTTCTGTAACCATCTCAGAAGCAGATGAAGCATATGGTTCGTGATAAAAAACTATTGCATTTGAAATATAATTAACCATCATTCTATGGTGATCAATAACAACTACTTTGTGCGATTTTTCATATAGTTCTTTACACTCCAAAAAATCTATTGAATGCGTATCAACAATAATTAGCAAGGTATTTTCTGTAATTAAATCAAGTGCTGATTTTCTGGATATAAATATATCCTCACCGGAAATAGACTCTATATTTTTCACAAGTGGTAATGCTAACGTTTCATTTTTGTCTATTACTATATGTGCTTCCTTCTTTTTAGCTTTTGTGACCGCACTATACATACCAACAGAGGCACCGACACTGTCTAAATCAGAAAACCTATGTCCCATTATTAAGACTTTATCACTGTTATCTATTTGGTCAGACAACGTCATTGCGATAATTCTAGCCCTTACCTTACTTCTTTTCTCTGTTTCTTTAGAAATACCACCAAAGAAGCTATAGTTTTTCCCTTCTTTTATAACAACTTGGTCTCCACCACGACCCAATGCCATATCTAAAGCATTTCTTGCCCAAAGTTCACATTCTTTCAACGTTTCGGCATTTCTACCTATTCCAATTGATATGGTAGCAAATCGTTTATCATCAGATTTTATTTGCCTTATATCTTCCAAAATCTTAAACTTTTCCTTAATAAACGCCTTCAGATTCTTTTCTTCAAATACTACCAAATATCTGGAATTGCTTAATTTTTTGTAGAAACCTGTTGTACCGGCTGCCCACTGTTGAATTGTACTTTCAACCTTTGCAATAATCTGAGCATCTTCGTTGTCTATAGCATCAATTTCAAATTCTTCCCTATTGTCGAACATGAGCATCGCTACTACAGGCTTACTTTGATTATATTTTAAACTTACTTTATTAAATCTCTTATCTTCGACAAAATATAGAACTGTATATCCTTTAAGTTTTGCAGAAATAACATTATATGAAACATCTAAAATCTTTACAGAACTAAAATCATCTGAAATATCGTCTTCATTTTTTATAACTTCATCTATTTCTGGTGAGTTCTTACCAAATTCCGACTTAAAGCATTTATTGCTCCATTTAATAACTCTGTTTTCGTCAATAATAGCAATAGGAGCTTTGGTCGATTCCAGCATGTTTTTGTATAAACTTTCTGCCAAATGTTTTTCAAAAGTTTTTGATGGTTTTTCTGTTCTATTAATATTAACAATATTTATTATTACTAATACTATACAAAACAGCAACGCTATTATCTCTAAAGCAGCCAAAGACATTCCCAAAATACAGCTTATTAAAATTAATGTTAACGTCACTGCCAACAAGTAGTCGGCTAAAAGCCTATAAGAAAATTTTTTCATAAAGCACATTGCCTCCTACACTATAATATTCGTAAAATGTTAAAGCTACACTTCCATCAAAATTGGCAATATCATTGGATCTCTTCTTGTTTTATTATAAAACAATTTTGATAAATCGTCTTTTATGCTGTTTTTAATTGTTCCCCAATCATATATATTTTCTTGAGTACACTTTTCAATAGCCTGAAGAGCCGCTTTTCTTGCACTTTCTATTAATTCTTCAGACTCTCTTACATAAACAAAGCCTCTTGAAACAATATCAGGACCTGATACTATATTACCGGTTTGTGATTCGATAGTTGCAACAACAACAATTAATCCGTCTTCAGAAAGATGTTTTCTATCTCGTAGCACTATATTACCAACATCTCCGACGCCCAAACCATCTATTAATATCTTACCTGCCGGAACATCCGGTAATTTTTTCATGTAATCCCTGTTTATTTCGACAGCATTTCCAACATCCCCGATAAACACGTTACTTGCTTTCATTCCCATCATTTTTGCAAGTTCTGCATGTTTAACAAGATGCTTTTGCTCTCCATGGACTGGTATAAAGTACTTTGGTTTTACTATACCCTGCATAATTTTAAGTTCTTCCTGGCAAGCATGACCTGAAACGTGTACTTCATACATTGATTCATACACAACATGACATCCAAGCTTCATAAGATCATTTATTACATCACCGACTGTCTTTTCATTACCGGGTATAGGGTTTGCTGAAATAATGATGAAATCTTCCGGACCTACCGATATTTTTTTGTGTTCTGAAGAAGCCATTCTTGAAAGTGCCGACATAGGCTCTCCCTGACTTCCAGTTGTAATAAGAACAACTTTTTCTTTTGGATAGCTGTTTATTAAATTTATATCTAAAAGTACTTCAGGTGGAATATCTATATACCCAAGTTCACTTGATATATTTACATAGTTACACATACTTCTTCCAGAGAAGCAAACCTTTCTTCCGTATTTATGTGCACAGTTTACAATCTGTTGTATTCTACTTATATTAGAAGAGAATGTAGCTATAATTATTCTTTTGGAACCTGCAGCATTAAATAGCTTATCAAATGATGCACTAATCTTCTTTTCAGTCATCGTATAACCCTGACGTTCAGCGTTAGTCGAATCGGCAAATAGTGCAAGAACACCTTCTTTACCAAGTTCAGCAAAACGTGCTAAGTCAATCATTTCACCTTGAGTTGGAGTGCAATCTATTTTAAAGTCACCTGTGTGAACCAATGTACCTGCAGGCGAATAAATAGCAACACCAACAGCATCCGGGATAGAATGATTTACATGAATAGGTTCAACTTCCATACATCCAAGTTTTACTCTGTCACCCGGTTTAATTATATGAAGATCTGAATTCTTTCGAATTCCATGTTCCTTGAATTTACTTCCTATCAAACCTATAGAAAGTGGAGTACCATAAATCGGTAAAGAAACCTTCTTTAGCAAATATGGTATAGCTCCTATATGGTCTTCATGACCGTGAGTAATCACTATACCCTTAATCTTATCTATATTTTTTTCTATATATGTGAAATCCGGAATAACAAGATCTACTCCAAGCATATCACCATCCGGGAATGTCATTCCACAGTCTAAGATAAACATATCTCCCTGACATTCAAACAATGTTAGGTTTTTACCAATTTCATTCAAGCCACCCAAAAACATTACTTTAATAGAAGGGGCTGTCTTAGATTTGGACTTGCGATTTACAAGCCTACTCGATGATTTATGAGACTTACTTTTTGTTTCTGATACCTGTACTGCAGGAATTGAAGCAGTATCATCCTTTATCTGTTTTTTTCTTGAGCGAGGTTTTCTTACCTCACGTTTATTTTCCGGCTTTAATTCTTTCTTTGATTCATTATTAGCCTCTTTTTTGGCTTCTTTATGTTTCTCCTTTTGGACACTTTGTGGTTTATGTGATGACGCTATGCTTAGCATTTGATCGCTCTGCTTCATAAACTGATCATCGCCACCGTTTATGCCCTTACTATTTTTATACTGATTGTTTTTTGACACAATACAACCTCCGATTTTATTATTTTTTATATTAAAAACAAGCTGATTCTAAACGATACGAACAGCTTTTTTCTAAACACATTAAACGTTTTCTGATCTAAAAATAGAATATCCGAACACATTAAGACACAGTATATTCTACCGTTAAATCTGTATAACTGTCAAGTGAAAATAACTCAAACAATTATAATAAAACTATACAATAAATTCAGAAAGCATATTTGAAATTCTTTCTTCTACAATAGCTTCTATCAATAAACCTGAGTCTATATACTCTTCTGATTTTATATTTCCGTTTTTTCTAAGTATCTCTGCTTTACCAACATTTTTAAAATCAAATAGATATTTTCTGTCAACCATTTTAAACGGCAAGTTGTTTTCGATTGCCTTTAAGAGCTCATGAATTCCATAACCGTCCTTAGCAGAAACCATTACAACATTCATGCTTCCTGCTAAATTATCCTGCGAGGCTATCAAATCATACTTATTCATTACATTTATTATTGGCTTATTCATACAGCCCAAACTTAATAAAAGTTCACGAGTAACATCCAAATGTAACTTAGCTTCCGGATTTGATGAATCACAAACATTCAATATAATATCGGCAAGTGCAGCTTCCTCAAGCGTCGACTTAAATGCTTCTACCAAATGGTGTGGTAGTCTTCTTATAAAACCTACTGTATCAATTACAATTACTTTCACACCATTTTCTAGCGTTAAAATCTTAGATGACGGATCAAGTGTTGCAAAAAGCTTGTCCTCTGCTAAAACACCAGCTTTAGTAAGTGTATTCATAAGAGTAGACTTTCCGGCATTTGTGTATCCTACAATAGCTACTGTAACAAATCCGTCCTTCTTTCTTCTCTTTCTAAGTGAACTTCTCTGTTTTTCTATTTCGCCAATTTTTTCTTTTAAATATTGCATTCTTTCTCTTATATGCCGCTTATCTGTTTCAAGCTTAGTTTCACCGGGACCCCTGGTACCTATTCCTCCACCAAGTCTCGACAATGATGCACCTTTACCCGAAAGCCTTGGCAACATATATTTAAGCTGTGCAAGCTCAACCTGAAGCTTACCTTCTTTAGACTTTGCTCTCAAGGCAAATATATCTAAAATAAGCATTGTTCTGTCAATTACTCTAAGATTTGTATAATTTTCCAAATTTCTTATCTGGGTAGGTGTTAATTCACAGTCGAACACAATTAAATCTATATCATAATTTTCACATATATTTTTCATTTCTTCAAGCCTGCCAGATCCGATACATGTTGCAAAATCAGGCTTTTCTCTTTTTTGTAATACGGTAAATACCGGATCACCGTTCGCAGTTTTTACAAGTTCCGAAAGCTCTAATAAAGAGCTTTGAGCATCATATTCGCCCGTATCTATACTTACAAGCAATACTTTCTCTTTTTTTATCTCGTTATCGTACATACTTAGTACCTCTCTTTCTCTTCAGTTTTTTCCGTTTATATACTGATATATAGTATTATAACACATTTACTAAGTAAATCGTTAAAATATTTTCAAACAATGGAAACAATCTCAATAAGTAAAAAGCAGTATAACAGATGATTATAGAAACAAGATTTAAAAGTTAATACATCTAAAGTACTTTAATTCTAACCATAGTTAGTTTAGCACTAAAAGCATCCTATACTTCGTAACCTATTTTAGACAAAACATAGAATAGATAAAAAATAAGTAATTTATATTGAATTGCAACAATATTTAGTTGTATAATAGTAAATAATTAGGGATTAGTTTATAAAAAAGCAATCATTCTACCAAATTATGAAAAATTTGTAGATAATTGTATTACTAAATATCAAAAGCGACCGCCTTCTATGTAAAAGTTGGCGTTTATTATAAGTATTTAATTTGGATAATTAAAACCTATTTAAAATTCTGTTCCTATTGTTTTGTTCTAAATCTCAAACCATTTTGTCAGTACTATCGCTCAATTAATATTTGAACTTATACTCTTAGTATGTAGAACAATATATTTTTAATTTGCCAATCAAGACTTTTATTTATCATATATTTATATGAAAATTCACTCAATTTTTTAAAAATATTCGCTACCTTTTAGAAAAATGGCAGGATAAATTCATTGACAGAATTGTTTATAACATATATATTAATTATGTTATCATTCTTAATCAAGCTTATCTAATTAATAAGTTAATATTTACATTTTTATAAGAAAGGGGCAATTATAATGAAAAAACGAGTACACATATCTATTTCAATAATATTGACATTATCAATTATTCTATCTTGCATACCTTTAAGTGCATATTCTACATCATCTGACCCTATCGTTATTTATCATACCAATGATATGCACGGCAGAATTAACAGTGTTTATTCTCAAAATGAACTGACTCAAATAGGTCTTGATGTCGTGAAAAGTGCCAAAGAAAACACAAACAATGCTATTTTGATTGATGCCGGAGATGCTACCCAAGGAACCCCTATGGGTAAATTTAGTAAAGGTCTTGATATTGTAGATGTAATGAATGTCGCTGGATATGACGGAATGACACTTGGAAATCATGAATTTGATTACGGGCAAGAAAACGTCATGAAAATTGCTAAAAAGGCTAATTTCCCTGTTGTGTCATCAAATACATTATACAATGGTGATCTATTTTTAAAGGATGTAAACGGAAATAACGGAGAAAACTTTATTAAAGAAGTCGGCGGCAAAAAATTAGGCTTTTTTGGAATAATTACCTCGGAAACAACTAAAACAACTATTCCAGAAAATCTGGAAGGTATTTCGTTTAAAGATGAGATACAAACTTCAAAAGAGCAAGTTGAAAAGCTTAAGGCACAAGGTGTCGATATGATAATAGGAATAATGCACATAGGTATTGACTCCTCCAGTAGTGTAACCAGCAGAGAAATCGCAGAGTCTGTACCGGAAATAAATATAATTATTGACGGCCATAGCCATTCCACAATAAGCGAAAAAGTCAGAAATACTGTCATTCAACAAACCGGAACAGGATCTAACACCCTTGGAAAAATAGAGATTGATTATTCTTCAAATAGTCCAAAAATAAATACTCAATTAATTCCTGCTAAAGAACTTGGTAAACAATACACACCAAGTCAGGATGTAACTGACGAATATAACTCTATCGCAGATAAAATCGAACCTGTATTATCAACAGTAGTTGGAAAGACCGCCACTACTTTGTATGGAGGTAATTACAGCGGAAAAAATGTCAGCAGAATGGTTGAAACAAATCTAGGGTCTTTAATCTGTGATGCAATGATATACGACAGCAGAAAACTTTTAAAATGCACTAAATATAGAGCTTTACCAATAGTCGCAATGGAAAATGGTGGTGCCGTTCGTTCCAAAATAGATAAAGGGTTTATCTCAATGGAAAATATATTAGAGGTTCTCCCTCTAGATAATAAACTTACTTTGCAAATTATTACTCCAAACACACTTTACAAAGTAATGGAACGTGGCGTCTGCAAACAAAATCTTCCGGAGTCACCCGGTGAAGCAATAGATGGATTTTTCGGAGGTTTTCCTCAAATTGGCGGTATGCGAATTGAGTATGATCTAACACAAAATGCCTATGATACTGAAAATCCACAACTAGATCAAGGCAGACGAGTTACCAAAATAGTAATTTTAAACGAAGATGGAAGCGACGCAATAAAACTTGACCGCGATGATACACTTACTCCAATTATATTTGCTTGCAATGATTATACAATTTCAGAATATCCAATGGTAAGTAACATTGATGTTTCTGTTAAGGGAGATTATCTTTCTGATATTTTAGCTGAATATATTAATGTATTGACTATGAGAGGATCGGGTGAATTTAATTACCCTATAAACCAAAAAAGAGTTCTCCTTTCCCCTAAATCTAATGATTTGTTTGTAAATTATAGCGCACAGATTTCTGTAAAAGAAAATAGTATTCCTCTTGCCAATAAAGAAGTGTCTATAAAAGTTGATAACACATCACTTTCATCAACAACCGATGAAAATGGTAATGTAATCTTAGACAATTTACAAAGCGGTGGGCATAGTGTTGTAGTTAGTTATAATTCCTATTCCTCAGATGCTTACATTGATGAAACTGTTGGTATTAAGTCAGCTGTTATTGATATAGCCCCAGATTCCTCTAAAAATATTAAAAGTGTTATAAATCTAATCGATCAGATTCCGGATAATCCAACAAACTCTGATCTGAAAACCATAAAATTTGCAAAAACATCCTATTCTTCTCTATCAAATGAAGAAAAATCTCAAGTTACAAATGTTGATATACTGTTAAATTCTGAAGATCTGTTAAATGAGAATTCTTGGGTTAAATACTTTATTTTAACCTTAGCAACCATCTTAGCAGTTTCTGCGGTTATTTTAATAGTTAAATATAAAAAGAAAACAAAAAGAGGTTAAAATCAATGATATTTAAAAAATTCAATCGAAAACTCACAGTCTTTATTGTATGCACTATGCTAATACTTTCGACAATTCCACATGCATTTGCTGTTGGCGATGATTCCATAATTATATATCATACAAATGATATTCATGGAAAAATTGACAGTCAATATGATAGTAACGGAGAATTAACTCAAATAGGCATGGATGTATTAAAAAACGTTAAAAGCCAAACAAAAAATTCTCTACTTGTCGATGCAGGAGATGCAACTCAGGGAGTTATACTTGCGAAGTATAGCAAAGGTTCAGATATTATAAAAATGATGAATGCTGCAAACTATGACCTTATGGCATTAGGAAATCACGACCTAGACTATGGATCTGAAATGGCAAAAACTAACGCTAACCTAGCTGAATTTCCTGTAATATGTGCTAATGTAATAGATGAATCAACAAGAAAACCGTTTTTAAGCGATATCAACGGTTGTAACGGTAGCAATTTTATAAAAGAAATTAACGGAAAAAAAATAGGCTTTTTTGCTGTTATATCTGAAGATACTGTAGACACATCATTAAAGTCAGATATTGAAGGTCTAGCATTCACATCAATTATCGAAACTTCAAAATTTCAGATAAAAGAGTTAAAAGACCAGGGTGCTCAAGCAATTATAGCTTTAACACATGTTGGTATTAATAGCTCAGCAGGTGTTACAAGTGAAGATTTGGCAGAAAATGTGAGCGGCATTGATGTTATAATCGATGGACATAGCCATAGCAAAATATCCAAAGAAATAAATGGAACATTAATTCAGCAAGTTGGAACTGATGCAAAAAATCTAGGTAAATTAGAATTACATATTAACAACGATAATTCTGTTAATGTTAATGGAAAAATACTATCGGCATCTGAAGTTGGTCATGAATATACTGCTGATACTGAAGTCACCCAATTATACAATGATATTTATAATGCACAAAAGCCGACATTAGAAAGAGTATTATCTAAAACTGAACATCCATTATACGGTGGTGCATACTCAGGTAAAAGTGTTTGCAGAATGTCTGAGACAAATTTCGGAGATCTTATCGCAGATCTAATGCTTGAATCAGGTAAAAATCTAATAGAAAATAACCTTGATGACGACACTGAAATTGTAGTATTGCAAAACGGTGGTGGAATACGTGACACTATCGATACCGGATATATTACAATTAATGATATAAACAGAGTTTTACCTACTGATAATACTATTAAAGTAAAAGAAATAACTGCTGATAAATTATATAAGGCACTTGAAAATGGTATTTCTAAATTATCTCCGCCCTCTTCTGAAGATTCAACTCTAACTTCCTCTTCAGGTAAATTTCCACAAATAGCGGGTATGCGTTTTGAGTATGATCTAACTAAGCCGGCATATGATCCAACTAATACTGATACTACTGGAGAACGTATAACTAAAATTGTTATTTTAAATAAAGATGGTACAGATAAAAAAGAACTTAAACGAGATGATGAAACAACAAAAATCAAACTTGTAACTAATAGCTTTCTTTCTGAAGGAGGCGAAGGTTTTGAGATGATTAAAGATTGTGAAACTCTAGCGACCGGCGATATTCTTGAGACAGTAGTCGAAAATGGAATTGCTAAGATGGCTAAGGAAACCGGCAAACCTATAGATTATCCATTAACTCAAAACAGAATTACTCCAGTTAACAGTAATGCTTCACATGAAAGTTATAACTCTGAAATCACAGTAAATTACGAAAAACAACCACTTAAATCAAAAGATATAAATTTAACTATTGATTTTAATGAAAGTACTGTAGTTTCTACAGATGAAAACGGAAAAATTTACTTAAACGACCTTTCAAGTGGTAAGCATTCTATTACAGTAGAATATGAAAACAACAAATCTGAATCATTTGTAGATGATTATATTGGATTAAAAGCTGTTAATATATCAATTCAAGATTTATCTGAAAAAAATTCAGATAGTGTTACAAATCTAATAAGTCAATTACCTGATACTATTTCTAAAGATGATAAGGGATTTATATCATTTACAAGATCATGCTATGATTCTCTTAATGAAAACTCCAAGGTTAATGTCACAAACTATCAATCATTAACTGCATCAGAAAAAGCTCTTGCTGACCTAGAAAATGAATATAACTTACAATCTTCATACAACGTTATTTACGTTATACTTGGTAGTGTAGCTATTATTGCGTTAGTAGTTATAGTTATAAAAGTAAAACGAAAGTCTTCAAAATAATACTTTCAGAGAGTATTACAAGATAGAGTAAGCCTCCGACCAAAAAGTCGGAGGCTTTAATATAACCTCTAAATGCACTATATAGTTCCCCTAATCATAAAGCTCTTTTAAAGAAAATCTCTACCGTAATCACATTACTTTTTCAGATTGTCCCTAAGATACCCTTTTTATATACAAAAAGGCTGATTTCTCCTAAAAGAGAAAGCAGCCTTTTGCTTAATTTAGTAGCCTATACTTATTTATTATATTCTTGTTTTTTCAATATGATAGCTAGCGATGATACAGTTAATATTGTAATTATAGATATTAATACTATACCTGCAGAATCACCTGTAGCAACTTCTTTTCCTAATGTAGAAGTTCCATCTGCACCACCATTATTAGATGTAACAGCTGTATTAGGATCAGCCGTTACATTTGCAGTAGTATTAACTGTAACAGTAGTAATTCTGGATTTTATATTTATATCATCAGCATTATCTTTCTTAGCTGTTGCATCAACATAATAGAAGAATGCTAATGATTCTGCCTTTGCATTACTAAATTCAACATCACCTGTTGACTCATTAATTGAAAGCGAAACCCCATCCGGTATAGCATAGTCATTACCATTTTCATCACAAAGATGAATTCTGTAATCTCCTAATGTGTATCCTCCATCTTTTAATACATCATCTGGTATAAATTTTCTATATATATCATTCTCAGCAACATTTCCAATCACAGCCTTGTCCTGACTTACTGCTACTTCAAAATTATCATTGACTGTTTTCGGATTTATTCCTACTACAGGCATAGGATAATCTTTTGACTGATTTTTAGATGGTATTGTAAGGGTTGCGTTTGTATTGGTATATTTTACACCTGAATTGTCTCCAGTATATTTAACAGTATATGTAATTGATTGTGTAGTATTTTTTATTGCGTAACTTGAATTTGATATTGTTGTAGTTCCATCATCATTCTTATTTACTTCAAATCCTGCATTTTTTAGGGATTCGATTGAAGAATCTATGATTTGGAAGTCAGCTGAAACTGTATCGACTATTGAGGCTGCTTCAACTGTTTCCC
This sequence comes from uncultured Eubacteriales bacterium, assembly GCA_934464585.1. Classification (GTDB taxonomy): domain Bacteria; phylum Bacillota; class Clostridia; order Oscillospirales; family Acutalibacteraceae; genus CAKSJY01. Next base: position 33,627 of record CAKSJY010000007.1, on the reverse strand, counting down.
CTACAGGTACGCCTCCAAATCCATTTATTAAGTTTTTAAAGTATGTTCTTATTTCAGCTTTCATATCTTTTCCAGTGTAGGCGTTACTGAAAAAATAGTCATATCCTACAAAACCAATGAAATTGTCACATATAGCTTCAGATTCTTCCCAATCTGTATTATCATCAAGCTGGTCAAGTGTTTTATACTCGCTACCACTATAAGTACATTTAAAAGAATTTGTTTCACTATACAATTTATAGGCATGTCTAGCGTCATCCTCATTTTGATAGTTTGCAAACATACCATAAATAGAAAAGTCAACACCATCTATATGCTTGACATCCAAAAATGCATCTCTTAATTCATTATAAGTACTTGCGTCACAAGCACTCATAGACGTTTGATCAGTAGATTGTGATCCTTCAACGTCAAGGAAAGTTACCTGCCCATCTGTAAATAAAATTATATGACATTTTCTGTCCGGATTTGAAGCTTGATGTGCGCGTGCAACTTTTGCAGCAAGTTCCAATCCCCCTTTAATATTAGTTCCATCTGTAAGCGATATGTTATTAGAGTTCAATTTATCGTCAATACAAGATTCAATCAAACTTGCATCACTAGAGAATATATCCGATACTTTTTCCGTCAAATCTTCATTAAAATTAATGTCACGCTCATTGGTAAAGTCATATGAATGTACATAGTTATTTGCCTCGTCTACACCATTAAGATCTACTTTTGGTCCATTACCATTGGTTGTTCCACCGCCAAAATCTACTATACCAATTCGAGCATTTTTGCTTAATGCTGAATCTATGATACCATTATCCTCTGTCAATAATTCCTTTGAATAATCCAATAAAGTCAATGATAAATAATTATTATCGGTATCTAAAATATAGTTATTTTTCATAGATGATGATCTGTCTAATAACAACAATACATCAAAATCTTCTCCCTCTACTTGAGATGAGGCACTGTATGATTGAGAAAGAGTTACATCAAAGAATTGAGAGGTATTACCATACTCGTCAGACTCTGAAATGGAAGTATTTTTAGTAGCTGTTTTATCTAAGGCTATTTCACCCTCATCAGCTGAAAATACAGAGAAACACATAGGTGCGAGCAATGCCAGAACTAAAAAAACAGAAATAAACTTTTGCAATTTTTTACTTACCTTGTCCACAATAATTCCTCATTTCTATAAATACTTGATTTCATTGGCCTAAAGTACCAATACTGAAATTATATATAAGTTCACCTATTTTGTCAAGTTTTGTACACAAACTAAAAAAAGCCTCTATTAATGTAGAGACTTTTTTATATATTGTTATTTACTTTGAGTTTCTTTTAAAGATTGCCTTGCTTTTCTTATTTCAGCTAGATTTTCCATAATAGCCTCGTCTGTACGTCTCATCAGATCATCAACATATTCACTAGCTGCTTTTCTCATTTCCTTAGCATTATCTTTGGACTTGTTCATTATCTCATTTGCTACATTCTTAGCATCTTGCACTATTTTATTCTTGTCTGTCATTATTTTAGCGCGTTCTTCTGCTTCACATATAATTGTTTCTGCCTCTTTCTTAGCATTATCTATAATTTTCTTTCTATCTGCAACTACAGCCCTTGCTTGTTGTATTTCTTTTGGAAGTTGCAAACGTATAGAATCTATAATATCTCTTACTTTATCGGCATCAACTACAGTTCTTCCCCCACTTAAAGGCAAAGTCCATGACTTTTCTAGCAGTTCGTCTAATTCAAACAAATAACTTTCAATATTCATTTTATACTTCCTTCCTATATAATTTTTGTCTTATTTCTTCATGCACTTCCTTCGGGACAAAGCTTGAAATATCCCCATTAAATCGTGCAATATTTTTTACTACGCTAGAACTCAAATACATATTTTGTGCACTCGTTGTAAGAAAGACAGTCTCTATATTATTATTAAGCTTCTTATTAGCTAAGGCCATTTGAAATTCATATTCAAAATCTGATACTGCTCTAAGACCTTTTACTATAGTTGTAGCTCCTATCTTTTTGGCATAATCAATTAGCAAACCGTCAAAAGAATCTACTACTACATTATCTACAGAAACCAATGACTTTTTTAAAATATCTACCCTTTCCTCTATCGTAAAGGCTGGATCCTTATTAATATTCACCATCACAGCAACAACTACCTTATCAAACATTCTTGCTGCACGTTTAATTATATCAATATGGCCTAACGTTGCCGGATCAAAGCTCCCCGGGCAAACTGCTATTCTCATCTGTTATTTCACACCCCTTATAAAATGTGATTTTAATTTTGCCATACTTAGTGGATTTATTTATATAAAAATCTCCAACCTGTTCCGGTAATTCCTCATCAAAAGGATTTTCACAAATAATCATACCATCCTTACTAACTATAGATGATACTTCTTTTATTATAGGCTGAATAATTCCAGTTTTATAAGGAGGATCTAAAAACACAAAGTCAACAGTATCATTATAAGACTTTATAAAGCTTTGTGCATCCATATTAAAAATATCTGCTCTACCTAAAAGCCCTGTTGATACTAAATTCTCATGAACCACATCTATGGAATTCTTGTTTTTATCAACAAATATGGCTTTTTTGGCTCCTCTACTTATGGCCTCTATACCCATTTGACCTGAACCTGAGAACAAGTCCAAAAAGGTTTTCCCCGGTAAGTCAAAATGTATCGCACTAAATATTGCCTCTTTTATCCTATCTATAGTAGGCCTTACATCAATACCCTCAAGTGTTCTAAGCTTTTTCCCCTTAGCTAACCCTGTTATAACCCTCATACTTTAATTCCCTTCTCAGTATACATTATCATATTTTATTATATAATGTCAATTATTCTTTACTGTTAAAATATTTATATATATTTTCAGCAACATTGTCATTTATCTCTGAAATTAGTCGAAGCTCTTCGATAGAAGCTTCACTAATTCTTTTTATAGATTTAAAATGCCTTAAAAGGGCTTTAGCCCTTTTTTCTCCTACTCCATCTATATTTTTAAGCTCAACAAAAAGCATACTTTTTGATCTTTTACTTCTATGAAATCCAATTGCAAACCTATGGACTTCATCTTGTATCCTAGTAATTAAATTAAACGCATTTTTATATGAAGAAATCGATATTTCTTCACCTAAAGAGGTTATCGCTCTTGTTCTGTGTTTATTATCCTTAACCATTCCAAATACAGCAATATCTAGTTTAAAACTATTAATAATAGGCATAACAGCTGAAACATGACTTGCTCCTCCATCAAGCAAAATCAGGTCAGGTAACTTACCAAAACCCTCTTCACTTTCACTATTCTTATACTCTTCAAATCGTCTCGTTATAACTTCTTTCATCGAGGAATAATCATCCTGACCATCTACTGTTTTAATTATAAACTTCCTATATGCAGACTTAAGGGGGCGTCCATCCTTAAACACTACCATAGCTCCAACATTATTGCTTCCGGAAATATTAGATATATCATATGCCTCTATATATGATGGGAATTTTCTTAATCCCAATAACTCCTTTATTTCCTCAAGTGCTAACGTCTCTTTACCTATTCTTCCTATGTTTTGGGCTAATCTTTCAGCAGCATTAGACTTACACATTTTAATTAAGGATGCTTTTTCACCTTTTTGTGGCACCAAAATTTTAACTCTTTTCCCTGCTTGTTTTGAAAGCCATTGTTCTATAATGTCTTTATTTTCCACAGCTAAATCTATAGATATAATCTTCGGTATCCTTTCTTTATTTGAGTAATATTGTTGGATAAATTGACCTCTTATATCATTCTCGTCAAAAATATCAGAAAATAAGAACTCTTCTCTATCGCACAGTCTGCCATTAACAAACCTAAACACCTCAAAACAAAGCCTATCGTCTAAACTTGCCATTGCAATAACGTCATGTTCTTTTTCAGAAGTCTCAACTACTTTTTGCTTATCTTTTATAGCTTTTATAGCCTTTATCCGATCTCTTATTTCTGCAGCCTTTTCAAACTGTAAATTTTCTGATAATTTATTCATTTCTAAAGTCAGTTCTCGAATAGAAAATTGATTCTCACCTTTTAAAAATGAAATAGCATCATGTATATTCTCATTGTACTTTTTCTTATCAATTTTCCCTATACATGGAGCGGAACACCTTTTTATATAATAATTAAGACATGGTCTTGACTTTCCTATATCTCTAGGAAATTTTTTATTACAAGTCGGTAATTTAAAAATCCTTAAAGCTTGATCTATATTTTGGTTAACAATCCAAGAGCTTGTATATGGACCAAGGTATATTGCATCGTCCTCTATTTGCTTAGTTTCCTTAATTTTAGGAAATTCCTCTTTTGTTATCTTAATATAGCTATACCCCTTATCATCTTTAAGCAGTATATTATATTTGGGCATATATTGTTTTATAGTACTACATTCCAATACTAAAGCTTCAAATTCACTGTCTGTCAAAATATATTCGAAATCATCTACATTGGAAACCATTTTTCTAACTTTTTCAGAATGATTTAGTTGCGATCCAAAGTATTGGCTGACTCTATTCTTTAAAGCCTTAGATTTTCCTACATATATAACTTTCCCATATTTGTCTTTCATTATATATACACCGGGAGTAGCCGGTAACTTCATTGCTTTTTTCCTTAATTCGGATCTTTTATTTTCCATAAATCTCCTTACCAAATAAAGAAAAAACACCGCTTTTAGCGGTGCAAATTCTAAAATATCATTCTGTTGTAAAACCTGATTCTACTAATCTAACAAGATCATCTACTGAATCCTTTTCATCTGCTCCATCAGCAATAATCTTTATATTGGTTCCACCAACTATTCCTAGAGAAAGAACACCAAGCAAACTTTTAGCATTTACTCTTCTTTCTTCCTTTTCAACCCAAATTGATGATTTATATTCATTTGCCTTTTGGATGAAAAAGGTTGCCGGGCGAGCGTGTAATCCAACCTGATTCTGAACCGTTACATCTTTAACATACATTGTAAACCCTCTCCTACCTTAAAATCAATATAGAAATACATTGCATAAGTAAATAATAGCAAACATCATCCTGATGATTTAATTATACTAATAAGTAAAGTATTAGTCAATATACATAAATGTCTTTGTGTTTTACGTCAACCATTTTAGTTCTAATGCTATAGTCAATTGTGCATTCTGAACTAAAAACCCTTCTAATAATTATACAAAAAACATTCTAATATATTACAAAAATATTTTTGACAGTTATTTGATAAATTAAACATATAAAAGTTTTTTATTTTTCATCCAAATAATACCCATTACTCTTTAATAATACAATATCCTCATCTGACAACTCGGCCTTTTTCAATAAATCAGGCCTGTATTTTGCTGTTTTTAAAACAGCACTATCATGATTCCATTTTTTTATATTAGCATGATGTCCTGATATCAGTACATCTGGAACTCTTCTATTATGCCATATTGCAGGCCTCGTATACTGAGGATACTCAAGAAAATTTTTATAATGGCTTTCTTCTTCAAAGCATTCATTACTAGATAAAACACCCGGAAGCATTCTACTTACCGCATCTGCTAAAACAAGCGCAGGCAATTCGCCACCTGTAAGTACATAATCGCCAATTGAAATTTGTTCATCAACATATTCTTCGATTACTCTTTCATCAACACCTTCATAATGTCCACATAATATTGCAATATGTTCATATTTTGATAATTCTATTGCCTTACTTTGGTCGAGAACTTTTCCCGCAGCAGACATATAAATTAGTTTAGGTCTTGAATTAGTCTTTTTACAAATATCTTCAAAACATAAAGCTATAGGCTCGGCAAGCATAAGCATTCCCGGCATTCCGCCGTATGGTTCATCGTCTACCCTTCTATGCCTATCATATGCATAATCTCTTATCTGGTGACAATGTACATCTATAATGCCCTTTTTTCTCGCTCTGCCAATTATGCTTTCGCTCATAACATGATCACAAATTTCCGGAAAAAGTGTTAAAATATCAATCCTCATCTTCAAATATCCCCTTAATAGGACAAATAAGCATTTTTCGATTTTTAATATCAATCTCAATAACAACATCTTTTATAGCCGGTATTAGATAATTCTTACCATTATTTGATGTAATTTGATAAACATTATTAGCGCCGGTTTCCAGCACATCTGTAAGCTTACCATAATTCTTTTGAGTCTTAATATCTATAACATCAATGCCTATTAAGTCTTGAATAAAATAAACACCGTCTTCCATTTCTACATCATCACGATCAATATACAATATCCTGTTTCTCATCTTCTCGGCTTCTTCTACAGTATTTATGCCTGATATAGATACAATAACCACATTTTTATGTTTATATGCAGAAACTACATTATAGCTTTTGCTTCCATCTTTTGAATAAAGTGTCTTAAATCCACACAAAAAGTCTGCAGTATCACACCATGGTTGAAGTTTCATTGAACCTCTAATACCATGAACTCCAACCACCTTGGCTATCTCTAAATATTTTTTCATGTATATGCTTAACCAATCTTTACTGCAATTTTAACTCCATCTTTAATAGCTGCTGAATGCATTATAGAACGTATAGCTTTGGAAATTCTTCCTTGCTTTCCTATAACCCTTCCCATATCTTCTTCAGCAACATTAAGATGATATACTATTACATTTTCTTCATTTGGTTCATCTGCAAATACTGATACTTCATCTGGATTTTTTACCAAACCTTTTGCAATAACTTCGAGTAATTCTTTCAAATTAAAACCCCCAAAAAAATTATAAAATATTTTCTTTCTTTAGTAGAGCCTTAACAGTATCTGTTGGTTGTGCACCATTTGAAATCCACTTTTTAGCCTTTTCTGCATCTACCTTTACAACAGAAGGTTCTTGCATAGGATTATAATATCCTATTTCTTCGATGAAACGACCATCTCTTGGATATCTTGAATCTGCTACTACTATTCTATAGAAAGGAGATTTCTTTGCTCCCATTCTACGAAGTCTTATTTTTACTGCCATAACTAAATTACCTCCATAAGTAATATTAAAAAAATATATATCTCCACCAACGCTAACGTCGGATGAATTCATTAGCTAAACGGGAAACCTCCGGGCATCTTACCCATACCGGGGAATCCCGGGAATCTTTTTTTCTTTCCCTTGCCTTTAAATTGTTTCATCATTTTTCGCATTTGTTCGAAGCTCTTTAAAAGCTTATTAACATCCTCAACTTTCATACCGGAACCGGCTGCAATTCTTCTTTTTCTCGAAACATTTATAATATCCGGTTTTTTTCTTTCTTGAGGTGTCATCGATAAAATGATAGCACATATTCTGTCGACCTGACGGTCATCTATATCTAAATCTTTTATTTTTTTGTCAACACCCGGTATTTTACCAAGTATAGATTTAAGCGGACCCATATTCTTTACTTGTTGCATCTGCTCAAGCATATCGTTTAAGTCAAGCTTATCACTCATCATTTTTTGAGCCATTCTCTCGGCCTTATTTTCATCTAATTTACTTTGAGCATTTTCTATTAGAGTAAGCATATCCCCCATACCGAGAATTCTGGAAGCCATTCTATCTGGGTGGAACACTTCTAAATCTTCAAGTTTTTCTCCGGTACCAGCAAATTTTATAGGCTTTTGTGTAACCGCTTTAACAGATAGCGCAGCACCACCTCTTGTATCACCATCAAGCTTTGTAAGTATTACTCCTGTAATATCAAGTAAATCATTAAAAGATTTTGCTACATTTACCGCATCTTGTCCTGTCATTGCATCGACAACAAGTAATATATCACTTGGATTTACAGTTTCCTTTATCTTTTTCAATTCATCCATAAGTTCTGTATCTATATGGAGTCTTCCTGCGGTATCTAAAATAACAATGTCATTTCCGTAATCCTTTGCATGAGAAATAGCTTTTTTAGCTATCTTAACAGGGTTATCCTGACCCATTTCAAACACAGACACTCCAACTTTTGAACCAACAACTTGAAGCTGATTAATAGCTGCCGGACGATAAACGTCACATGCAACAAGCAACGGCCTATGTCCTTTATTTTTAAGCATTAATGCAAGCTTTGCAGCATGAGTTGTCTTACCTGAACCCTGAAGGCCACAAAGGAGTATTACTGCTGGGGGCTTAGACGGCATATTTATTTTTGCGTCGCTTCCTCCCATAAGCTCTGTAAGTTCTTCATTTACAATTTTTATCACCATTTGAGCCGGGGTTAAGCTTTCCATAACATCCGAACCAACTGCACGTTCGGTAACTTTAGTGGTAAAATCCTTTGCAACTTTATAGTTTACATCCGCTTCTAATAATGCAAGTCTTACTTCTCTCATAGCTGATTTAACATCATTCTCATTAAGCTTGCCTTTTGAACGAATCTTTTTAAACGCCGCCGCAAGTTTATCAGACAGATTTTCAAACGCCATCAATTTATCCTCCCAAAGTTATTGTAATAATCGTTTTGCTGTGTCACGTATTATATCTGCACTTTCGCTGATATGTTCCGAAATCATTACTCCACTATTATATTTTTTTATCTTTTCGGCCTCATTTTGAATAAGCATTAAGCCTTCACTCATTTCTTTAAATTTTTGAGCAAGCCCAAGTCGTTCTTCCATTTCATAAAGTAAAGCCTCTGAACGTTTAACTGCATCTCTTACTCCTTGCCTTGTTATCCCAAGATTTTGAGAAATTTCAGAAAGAGACAAATCTTCATTATAATAATAGTCGATAGAGTCCTTTTGCTTTTGAGTCAGCATATCGCCGTAAAAATCTAAAAGCAATGAAAACTCTAAATTTTTTGCCATGATATACCACCTCTCACCCTGTAAAGCAATTAACTTTACAGCAGTTACAATTATACCTTACGCTTTCTATTTTGTCAAGAAAAATGTTTTTATTAAAATAATCTTCCATACTTTACTTAAAGCTTTTATTTAGTATATCAATTGACAGCTTTTCGAATTTATATTATGATTATTAAATACTGAATTTTTATTGTATGGAGTGTTATTATTTTGAAAAGAATTCTTGCCCTATTATTGACATTGACGCTTGGAATATCTGTTTTTTCAGGTTGTCAGAAAAAAGATGAAACATCAAATCACTTGAACCTTATCACATCCTTCTATCCTATTTATATAATGACTCTGAATATAACAGACGGCGTCGATGGCGTTAATGTAGAAAACATGGCAGATCAAAATATAGGTTGTCTTCATGATTTTCAAATCCAAACAGAGGATATTAAAAAGATTGAAAAAGCCGACGCATTTATTATTAACGGAGCTTCTATGGAATCATTTATTGATAAAATCATAAATCAACAGATTTCAACACCTATTATTGATTCAAGTACAGGAATTGAATTAATAAAGGATGACCCTTCAAGCGAAGAATATAACCCTCATATTTGGGTATCTATAAGCAATTATATAGAACAAGTAAAAAATATTTCTAAAGAAATAATTGCTCTTGATCCTCAAAACAAGGATAAATACCAATCTAATACTAATGCATATCTCGAAAAATTAACAACTTTAAAAGATAAAATGCACAACGAACTTTCTGATATAAAAGAAACCGATATAATCACTTTTCATGAAGCATTCCCCTATTTTGCAAAAGAATTTAACCTTAATATTGTAGGAGTTATCGATCGTGAACCAAACAGTGCCCCAAGTGCTCAGGAAATTTCTGATACTATAAACTTGGTTAACGATACGAAAATTAAGGCTTTATTTGCAGAACCCCAGTATTCTCCGGATGCAGCTAATGTCATCGCTGCCGAAACAGGTGCAACAGTTTACTTTTTAGATCCCTGTTCAAGTGGAGAAACTTATAATGATTCTTACTTAGATGCTATGGAAAAGAATCTAGCTGTGCTTAAGGAGGCGCTCTCCTAATGCACGATAAAAAATGCCAATGCAGCATAAAAATAGAAAATCTTGCTGTACAAAGAGGTGCCGATACCATTTTACATGATGTAAATCTGCACGTTAATCACGGTGAAATTCTTGCTCTTATTGGTAAAAACGGTTCAGGAAAAAGCACATTGCTTAAATCAATAATGGGGAGTATTAAATATACAGGAATAATTTCATTTTACAATTCAAAAGGCCAAAAGATATCCAAGCCTAAAATAGGATATGTTCCTCAAACACTTCTCTTTGACAAAAATGCTCCAATAAGTGTTTTAGATATGTTTTGTGCAAATTCCTCCAATTTACCTGTTTTTTTTGGCTATACTAAGTCAAGAAAAAAGCATGTAAAAGATCTCTTATGTAAATTCGGCGCAGGAGACCATATTGATAAAAAACTTGGAATGCTTTCCGGAGGAGAGTTACAACGTGTACTTCTTGCATTTGCTCTTGACCCTATGCCGGACATTTTACTTTTAGACGAACCTGTTTCTGCTATAGACAGAAAAGGTATAAGCGATTTTTATGAACTTATTTCATCTATGAGAAATGAATACCATATGCCTATAGTTATAGTATCTCATGACTTAGGTCATGTACAAAAATATGCAACATATGCAGCCTTAATAGATAAAACAGTTATAGCATATGAAAAGGCCGAACATATACTACAAAATAAGATTGCAAGAGAAACTTTCGGATTTGATGTAACCGGAGGTGGAATATAAATGGAACTAATATATAAACTTATCGATCTACTTCCATTTGAATGGACAGAATATAATTTTATGAAAAATGCACTTATCGGAGTTATCCTCATCACTCCCCTTTTGGGTTTACTCGGTACTATGGTAGTAAATAACAAGATGTCCTTTTTTTCGGATGCTTTAGGTCATTCTGCTTTAACCGGTATTGCAATCGGGGTCCTTTTAGGAATAGATAACTATATCGTTTCTATGATGGGATTCGCCATCATATTTGCAATCCTTATCTCGTGTGTAATAGAATCAGGTAACTCCTCTTCTGATACAATAATAGGTGTTTTTTCTTCAATAGGTATATCATTAGGTATAGTTCTTTTGTCATTTAGCGGAGGATTTTCAAAATACTCTTCTTACTTAATTGGAGATATTTTGTCTATTAAGACATCTGAACTCAATTTGCTTTTTATAACACTTTTAATTGTTATTGTAATATGGATTGTTGCATTTAATAAGCTTATGCTTTCAAGTATAAATTCCGATTTAGCTTCCAGTAAACATTGTAATGTTAGATTCTATAATAATCTTTTTATGATTCTCATTGCAATAGTCGTTACTGTTTCTATTAAATGGATCGGGGTTCTTATGATTAACTCACTGTTGGTTTTGCCGGCTGCCTCATCGAGAAATATAGCACGAAATATGAAAGAATATCATATATTCTCAATATTATTCTCTTTAATATCTGGTATTTCCGGATTATTTATATCCTTTTATGCAGGAACAACTGCAGCAGGAACCATCGTGTTGATTTCTGCGGTAATATTTTTTGCAACATTCTTTTTAAATAGGTGTAGACACCTTAATTAATAACTATTTTTAAAATATTTTACTTTATTCCAAATTTAGGCTTGCAAAACTTATATATTAGTGTTAGAATATATTTTAGATTGATATTTGAATTTGAAAGGAGTGGGGCAACCCACTCTTTTGTTTATGTATAGGAGTGAATTTATGTCAAAAAACCAAGGTCAAAACACAATATCTGTTGTGTGGAAAATTGCAGAACCTATTGCTGCAAATTTAGGATTAGATATTTGGGACATACGCTTTGTTAAAGAAGGTAGCATGTGGTACTTAAGAATATTCATAGATAAGCCGGAAGGTATATCTATAGAAGATTGTGAAAATATGAGTAGAGCTATCGATGCACCATTAGATGAAGCCGACCCAATAAATGTATCATATTGTTTAGAGGTTTGCTCCCCGGGAATAGAGAGGGAACTCACAAGAGATGAACATTTTAAAAAATTTATAGGTTCAAGCGTTATAGTTAAATTTATACGCCCTATTGAATCGGGAAAAAGAGAAATAAAAGGCATTTTAAGCGAATATAGTAATTCTAACATTAAAATAATTTTAAATGACGGGAGCGATATTTGCTTTAATAAAAAGGATACTGTATTTATAAAAGTTGATGATTTCGACAACTAATTGGAGGATAAAAAATGATTAAGAAAAATGATATTTTTGAATCTCTTGCACTTTTAGAAAGTGAAAAGGGATTATCTGTAGACTATATGATCGATAAAATTAAAAAGTCTATATTAACTGCTTGTAAAAACAATTATAACGGTAACGATAATGCTATTGTTGATATCGACCCGGATAAAAATACTTTTGAAGTACGTCTTATGAAAACTGCCGTTGAAGAAGTTGAAAATGACGGCATGGAAATTGCTCTATCTGATGCAAAGAAAATCAATCCAAACGTATCTGTAGGCGACCAAGTCCCGATTATACTTGATACTAAAGAATTTGGAAGAATCGCTGCCCAAACAGCTCGAAATATAATAAGACAAGGTATTCGAGATGGCGAACGCGAACAAATGCTATTGCAGTTTAAGGGTAAGTATCACGAAATTGTTACTGCTACTGTAGAAAGAATAAATGACCAAAATGGTAATGCAACCATAAAAATCGGTAAATTCGAAACAACACTTATTAAACGAGAACAACTTCCATGTGATAGTAATATAAAAGAAGGCGATTTAATAAAGGTTTATGTTGTTGATGTATTTGAAAATGGAAAACATCCAAAGGTTATCGTTTCAAGAACACATCCGGAATTTGTCAGAAAACTTTTAGAACAAGAAGTTCCTGAAATAGCTAAAGGTCTTGTAGAAATAAAGAAAATAGCAAGAATAGCAGGGGTAAGATCAAAAGTTGCTGTAGAAAGCAAATCTCCTGAAATAGATCCGATCGGAGCATGTATAGGTACCAAGGGTAGCAGAGTCTCCGCTGTTACTAGTGAATTAGGAGATGAAAAAGTAGATATCATCGAATATAAAGAAGATCCGTTGGAGCTTATTAAGGCTTCATTAGCACCGGCACAAGTTTTAGATGTTCAGTTTAAAGAAGGTCGAAGTGATAAATGTGTTGTACGAGTTGATGATTCTCAATTCTCTTTGGCAATCGGTAATAAGGGCCAAAATGTAACTTTAGCAGTAAAGCTTACAGATATCAAAATAGATATCAAACACCCACTTGCAGAAAATTGTGATGAAGCTTCAACAGAAGAAAACTTAGAACAATCAGAAAATGCTGATACTGAAGAAGAACAAAATATCGAAGAAACTACTGATGTTTTAGAGCCCGAAAACACTATGGAAAATGAAACACAGTGTGAAGAAGAGACAGAGATAGAAAAATAACTATCCATATATAATTTAAACCGGAAGGCGGAATATCGATGCACGAAAAACGTATTCCTATGAGAAGATGTGTGGGATGCTATCAGTCAAAACCTAAATCTGAACTTATAAGAGTAGTAAAAGACAAACAATTTGGCAAAAATAGCATAACTATAGTTATTGATCCAAGCAAAAAATTACCCGGCAGAGGGGCTTATTTGTGCAACAACCCCTCTTGCTTTAAGATTGCAAAGAAGACCAAAAAGTTCGAGCATGCATTTTCCTGTCAAATACCTCAAGAAATTTATGATAGCTTGGAGGTAGAGATAAATGGAAACATATGAAAAGCTGGTATCTTTTATTGGTCTTGCAAAAAAAGCCGGAGCTATTGAAATTGGTAAGGATGCTACATATGAAAGCATTGCCAAGGGAAATGCAAAACTAATTTTGCTTGCACATGATCTATCAGAACGCTCATTTAAAGATATTAAAAAAGTTGCAGATGAAAACAATATTTATGTAATTAAATCCACTGTAACAATGTCCCAATACGAATTAGTACTAAACAGAAAAGCCGGCATTATATGTATTAAAAATAGTGGATTTGCAGATAAAATAAAAAAATTATGTGAAACTATATAGTGACGAAGGGGTTTGATATATATTATGATAAAATACAGAGTACACGAAATTGCCAAACGTCTAAATGTACCTAATAAAGAAATAATAGATCTTATTAAAGAACATTTTGGAATAACAAAAAAACATATGACTTCCCTAACCGAGGAAGAATTAAATCTAATATTTGAACATTATACTCAAACAAACAGTGTTAAAAACTTTGATGAGTATTTTAATCAAAGCAATCCAAATGCTAAACAAGCCAAAAATAATACACCGGCTAAAACACAAAACAACCCAAAAAATACCGGTAAAAACACACCAAAGAAGCAAGAAACAAAAGAAGCTCCCAAAATTTCTGAAATGCCAAGAAAAAAAGAGAGCAAAATAATCGATACAAGAGCAGCTCAAGTTGATATAGAAAAATATAACGAAAAATATTACCGTATGGCCAGTGAAAAAGTTAAAAACGTAAACACTGTTCAAAATAAACAAAAAATTACCCAACGCTCCCAACAACGCTCAAAAAATAAGTTTGCTAAAAGAGAAACCGAAGCAGAAAGATTAAAGCGAATTGCAATGGAAAGGAAGAAAAAGCCTTTAAACATTACTATTCCTGACGAAATCATAGTTAATGATTTAGCTTTAAAATTAAAGGCAACTTCTGCTGAAGTTATAAAAAAATTAATGGGCTTAGGAGTAATGGCAAGTATAAATGACACAATAGATTTCGATACCGCAAGTTTAGTTGCTATGGAATTTAATGCTAAAGTCGAAAAAGAAGTTGTTGTCACAATAGAAGAAAGAATTATAGATGATAGTGAAGATGACGATGCACAATTAGTTACAAGGGCTCCAATCGTAGTTGTAATGGGCCATGTTGACCATGGTAAAACTTCCCTACTTGATGCTATCAGACATTCTGATGTTACATCAACCGAAGCCGGAGGAATAACTCAGCATATCGGCGCGTACAGTGTAAATATTGATGGAAAACCTATAACATTTTTAGATACCCCAGGTCACGAAGCATTTACAACAATGAGAGCACGTGGTGCACAAGTAACAGATATAGCTGTTTTAGTTGTTGCTGCTGATGATGGAATCATGCCACAAACAATCGAGGCTATAAACCACGCAAAAGATGCCAACGTTTCTATAATAGTAGCAATTAATAAAATGGATAAAGAAGGAGCAAATCCTGACCTTGTAAAACAACAATTAACTGAATATGGAGTAGTTCCTGAAGAATGGGGCGGCGATGTTCCTTGTATCCCTGTTTCAGCTAAAAAGAAAGAGGGTATTAAGGACTTATTAGAGATGATATCCTTAATAGCTGAAATGAAAAACCTAAAGGCAAACCCGGATCGTCCAGCCAAAGGTACTGTAATCGAAGCAAGGCTTGATAAAAACCGTGGACCAATAGCTACAATACTAGTCCAAAATGGTACCTTGAAAATCGGCGATACTATAGTTGCCGGTACAAGTGTCGGAAGAGTTAGAGCTATGGCTAATTATCAGGGCGTGCGTGTAAAGCAAGCCGGCCCATCTGTCCCTGTTGAAATCACCGGACTTAATGATGTTCCTTCCGGAGGAGATATATTCAATTGCGTATCAGACGAACGTCTTGCTAGAGAATTAGTTGAACAAAGAAAACAACATCAAAAAGAAGAAGCTTTCAATGCAAGAACCAAAGTTACCTTAGACAATCTATTTGATCAAATGCAATTAGGTGAAATAAAGGAACTTAAAATAATTATAAAAGCTGATGTTCAAGGTTCTGTAGAAGCTGTTAGACAATCTTTAGAAAGACTATCTAATGAAGAGGTTCGTGTACACGTTATACACGGAGGTGTCGGAGCGATAAGTGAATCTGACGTAATGCTTGCTAATGCTTCAAACGCTATTATAGTTGGATTTAATGTTAGACCTACTCCAATGGCAGAAGAAAGTGCAAAACAAAACAAGGTTGATGTACGCCTATATCGTATAATCTATGATTGTATCGAAGAAATTGAGTCTGCAATGAAGGGTATGCGTGATCCTAAATTTAGAGAGGTTGTCATCGGTAAAGCTGAATGCCGTCAAGTTTATAAAATTAGCAATGTCGGCACTATTGCCGGTAGCTACGTCGTTTCCGGTAAAATTTCAAGAAATGCTGGAATAAGAGTTGTAAGAGACGGTATCGTTATTGCAGAAGACAAACTATTGTCATTAAGAAGATTTAAAGATGACGTTAAGGAAGTTGCACAAGGCTATGAATGCGGTATTGGTCTTGAACACTTTAATGATATTAAAGAAAACGATATATTCGAAGCATTTATTATGGAAGAATATAGAGAAGATTAATTTAACGTCTTTTTAATAGTAAGGAGGATAAAATTGCCAAGCCACAAATCACAAAGAAACGCAGAGGATATAAAAAGAGAGCTTACTGCGATATTAAGAGAAGTAAAGGATCCACGAGTTAAAGACTCTTTTATAAGTATTGTAAGGGTTGAAGTGGCAAAAGATTTATCATTTTGCAAAGTATATGTAAGTGCCATGGAAGGTTTGGATACTGCTAAAAAGGCAGTATCCGGACTTAAATCGGGCGAAGGTTTCATTAAGCACGAACTCGCAACAAGACTAAAACTTAGACAAATACCGGCTATGTCATTTATTGCAACCGACTCTATTGAATACAGCGCAAACATTTCTAAACTTTTAAACGATTTAAAGGACGATGAAAATAAAAATGACTAGCTTAACGGATATTGCAACAAAGTTAAAAGAAAAAGATTGCTTTTGCATATTAACTCACCAGTACCCCGATGGAGATACATTGGGGTCTGCGTGTGCCCTATGTAAAGCATTACAAAAAACTGGGAAAATGGCAAAAGTCTTAAATAATAATGAAATTCCTCAAAAATATAATTTTTTATTTAACGGAATTATTAACCAAGATTTTATGCCGGAATATATTATAAGCGTTGACGTTGCCAATACCACACTTTTAGGTAACAATTTAAGTGAATATAAAGATAAAATAAACTTAAAAATTGACCACCATATTGAAACAACACCGTTTGCTCAAACCTCTTATATAGATCCAACGGCTGCATCAACAGCAGAAATTATATATTCATTAATAAATGCAATGTATGTATCTATCGATAAGGACATTGCTAATGCATTATATACAGGTATATCTACTGATACAGGTTGTTTTAAATATGCTAATGTAACTCCTGAAACTCATAAAATAGCCGCAAGAATGATTGAATTAGGTGCCGATCACTATCTTATAAACAAAATAATGTTTGATACAAAATCAAAGCACAGAATAGAGCTAGAAAAATTAGTTTATAATTCTATAGAATATTATTTTGAATCTAAATGTGCTGTTATTTCAATTACAAATAAAATGTTACTCGAATCCTCAGTAAAGGATGAAGGTGATCTTGAAGGGTTTGCTTCTATTCCAAGAAAAATTGAAGGTGTCTTGGTAGGTGTAACTTTAAGAGAAAAAGAAGACGGTGTATTTAAGATTTCTGTTAGAACCGACGAAAAACTTGATGCCTCAAAAATATGTATGCACCTAGGTGGCGGAGGCCATAAAGCAGCAGCAGGATGCACGGTCAAAGGTGGAATAGAAAAGGCTAAAAATCAAATATTGCAGGCAATAAAAACTGAAATGGAAAACTTATAAACATGAATGGAATTATAGTTATAGATAAACCTAAAGATTTTACATCATTCGATGTTGTAGCTATAATGCGGAAAATTTGCCACACAAAAAAAATTGGTCATACCGGTACCCTTGACCCTATGGCTACCGGTGTTTTACCAATCTTAATTGGTAATGCTACAAAGGCTCAATCACTTTTACCGAATACAAACAAAGAATATTTGGCTTCTTTTAAGCTTGGTATCCAAACAGATACACAGGATATAACCGGTAAAGTATTAGCAACCTCAACTGTTAATGTATCTGAGTATGATATTGTAAACGCACTAAAAAAATTTCAGGGTGATATATTACAAATTCCACCTATGTACTCTGCCTTAAAGCATAATGGCCAAAGGCTCTATGATTTAGCTAGACAAGGTATTGAAATAGAACGTAAGCCCAGACCTATCAATATTAGCAAAATTGAGCTTTGTAAATTTAATCCAGAATTAAATGAGGGTTCATTTACCGTTTCTTGTTCTACCGGTACTTATGTACGAACTTTATGTGAGGACTTAGGAAAAGCACTCGGAAATTTTGCTGTTATGACAGAATTAAGGCGTACATCAGCATGTGGATTCAATTTATGTGATGCAATTTCACTTGAAAAGGCAAAAAATCTTGGAGAAAGTTTATGTAATCATTTATTGTCAGTTGAAAATTTATTTAAAGAATACATTTCTGCTTATCTCTCCCCTGCCCAGTCGATAAGATTCAAAAATGGTGGAGCCTTATACCTAAATCGCCTTAAACTTAAAGGTAATATTTCGGACAATGAAAAAATAAGAGTATATAATAACGAATCTAATTTTTTAGGATTAGGAATAGTATCTATGAAAGATAACGAAATGAAAATACTTAAGAATTTTTGATTAAAGGTTGGTACTTAAATGATAATTAAAAATCAAATTGAAGATTCCTTATACAATACATCCGTTGCTCTCGGCTTATTTGATGGCATACATTTAGGTCACCTATCAGTTATATCAAACATGATTAATAATTCAAATCACACTCTTATCCCTACTATATTTACATTTATGGACACATACAATTCAAATAAAAAATGTAAACAAGTGGATGAGTTGATAACCCAATCTTCTAAAAATAAACTACTTAAAAATCTCGGTGTCAAAATGCTCTATCAAGTAAAATTTGGTTCAGTATCACATATGACACCAAATGAATTTGTCGACAATATTCTTTGTTCTACACTTAAGGCTAAAAAAGTATTTTGTGGATTCAATTATCATTTTGGATATGGTGGAAAAGCAGATGCTGAGGATTTAAAAACGCTCTGCTTAAAAAGAAATATTGAAGTTAATATATCGGATCCAATCTTGTATAATGGAAGTCCTATAAGCTCAACAAGAATAAGAAAATGTATAAAAGATGCCAAATTAGAGGACGTTAAAAACATGCTCGGTAGGCCATTCTTTATCGAGGGCCCTGTACAAAATGGACAAAAAATAGGACGAACAATTTCAGTTCCAACAATTAATCAAACCTTTGAAAAAGGATTAATAATTCCTAAATTCGGCGTATATCTTTCAAATGTAATTATTAACGAAAAAAATTACTTTGGCATTACAAATATAGGAACACGGCCTACTGTTGGCGGAAATTTCCCAAATATTGAAACTTGGTTGCCGGATTATAACGGACAGGATTTATACGATATAAATGTAAAGATAGAACTCATCAAATATTTAAGAGAAGAAAAGAAATTTTCATCATTAGATGGCTTAAAAACGGCTATATTACACGACGCCCAAACTGCAAGAAATATTTATAATAAACTATAATAATAAAAAATTAGATCCCAACTGTGATAATCACGGTTGGGATCTCTATATATGGCGGAGAGATGGGGATTCGAACCCCAGAAACCACTTTAATGGTTTACACGATTTCCAATCGTGCTCCTTCGGCCATCTCGGACATCTCTCCATTTAGCGAATAATTCAATATTATTCGCAACAGATATTATTATATCTTAACTTGCTGAAAAAAGCAAGAAAAATTTTTATCTTTGTAAATTGAATACATTTTTCGATAATATGCCAAACCTCATTATAAAACTTTTGACATCCATTTCATGTTATCTCTCATATCGCCACACTGTATCAACGTAAGATTATTATATACTCTACGAGCTATCTTACCTGTTTGACTTTCATTAATACTTAATTCTCTAGACCCTACACAAATAGCACCAACCGGCAAAACATTAAATCTTGTGTTAGTTGCAAATACCTCTTTTAGGCGGCCTTCCATATATGCTCTTTCTACTTCATTAAGAGATATCCTTCTTTCTGAAACGTTATATCCCCAACCTTTAAGCATATCTATTACAGAGTCTCTAGTTATACCGGATACTGCAGAACCATAAAGTTCTGGAGTTATTATATCGTTGTCTATAACAAAAAACGCATTCATTCCACTAATAGATTCAATAAATTTCCTATCTATACTATCAAGCCATAAAACACCTTTAAACCCTTCATTAAAAGCAAGATTTTTGGCTTTTAAAAGCATTGCATAACTTGCACCGGATTTTGTATCTCCTAAAGATCCATTTACGCAACCTGTGATTCTGCCCTCAGCTTTTATCTTTATAGGATTCTTCATAGCTCCTACATTTGATTCAACAGGAGAACATACAACGCAAAGAGTAAATTCACTTGAAGATCTAAACTCCAAAGAAGCCTCCGTTGCAATCACAAATGGTCTTATATATAAGGCATCACCTTTTTCTCTGCCTATCCAATCCTTATCTAAATTTACAAGTTCTTTTATCGCCTCTATTAAAAAGCTTTCATCAATTTTGGGTATGCACAATTTTTCTAAGGAATTATTAAATCCTCTTACCACATCAGCCGGTCTAAATAATAATATTGAATTATCTATTGATCTATATGCCTTCAAATCGTCAAAAGCTTCTTGAGCATACTGAAAACAAAGCGATGCAGGACTTAGCGTTAACATAGCATAAGGGACTATCATAGGATTATGCCAACCATTTTGTTCATTATAGTTCGCCAAAAACATATGATCTGTAAAAATTTTTCCAAAACCTTCAGATTTATACTTATCTGATTTCTCTTTAGGATTATTATTTTTCATTATCTTAATGTCATTCATAAGTGTTTCTCCTCTTCCGCACAATAAATACATATAAATTAGATTATACTATAATTCCAATGCCTTATCAAGATACGCTAAAATACACTTGAAATTGAAATTTACAAATATTAAAAATCTTCCAGAATAAAAAGTGCAAAAGAGATAATAATATAATTATCGATAAGCAAGAAACGCTTTCTTGAATATCGATATATTAATGCAGGAGGTGATACAATGGAAAACCAATCTTCAAACAAAAAGAACAATCAATTCAATAACCAAAAAAACAACAATAACAACAGCCAATTTAACAACAAGAAAAACAACAACTGCAAAAATAATAATAACAATAACAATTTTGAGGATTAATCACCGTGTAGCCTCTATGTTAAAATAATAAAATTATTGTAGTTATAAATACTAAAGGGAACCATATTCAGGTTCCCTTTAGTATTTATCGGATTAAAAAATATAATATCCTTTAATTGATACCCAGCATAAAACAAGGAATTTTATTTGCTAAATTATTATATATATGTTATCATGGAATTATATTTTTTTAGAGGGTGAATTCTGTGTTAAAGAAAAATGTTGCTATTATTTTCGGTGGTAAATCTTCTGAACATGAGGTTTCAAGAAGATCAGCTACTTGTATTATAAATAATATTTCTAATGAAAAATATAATATATATACAATAGGAATAACTAAACAAGGTCAATGGTTTTTATATACTGGAGATACTAAAAATATTTTTGATGGCAGTTGGGAATTTTCGGATAATAAACAACCGGCATACATATCCCCTGATCCTACTATAGGTGGCATTATAACAGGAAATAATATAATTAAATTAGATGCTGTTATTCCCGTACTTCATGGAAAAAATGGTGAGGACGGAACAATACAAGGTCTCTTAGAACTTGCTTGTATACCATATGTTGGATGTAATACCCTTTCTTCAGCATCATGCATGGATAAAATTACAACTAATATCTTGTTCGACTACAACAATATTGATCAAGCAAAATTCGCTTGGTTTAATTCTTATCAATTCAAGTCAAACCCAGATGAATGTATTCTTAAAGTAGAAAATGCAATTAATAGTTATCCTGTGTTTGTTAAACCATCAAACGCAGGCTCTTCTGTTGGCGTTGGAAAGGCATCTAACCGCCAAGAACTAGTTGAATGTATTAAGACTGCTTTAAAAGAAGACAACAGAATACTTGTTGAGGAAGCTATTGTCGGAAAAGAAGTCGAATGTGCTGTTTTAGGAAATGACGAGCTAATTGCATCTATTGTTGGTGAAATAAGCACTAAAGATGAATTTTATGACTATAATTCAAAATATGTAAACAATTCAACTGAATTGTTTATCCCTGCAAGGATAAACAGCGAAACCATGCTTGAAATACAAAATGTAGCTAAAAAAGCCTACCATGCTTTAGGTTGTAGCGGTTTATCGAGAATTGACTTTTTTGTTGAAGAATCTAGCGGCAGAGTACTTCTTAATGAAATCAACACCCTCCCTGGATTTACAGATATAAGTATGTATCCGATGTTAATGGATAAAAGTGGAATTTGTATATCTGAGCTTATCGAAAGATTAATCACACTTGCACTCGAAAGGAAAGAGTGTATAAATGACTAAACAGGCTATCGGAGTTTTTGATTCAGGCCTGGGAGGCCTTACTGCAGTAAAAGAGCTTATTAGAGTATTACCAAATGAAGATATTATATATTTTGGTGATACCGGACGAGTCCCATATGGTAACCGTAGTCAGGAAACCATTACCAAGTATGCATTTCAAGACGCTGCTTTTTTAATGCACCATAATGTAAAAATGATTATCGCCGCTTGCGGAACGGTTAGTTCTGTTGCAACAGAACTTAAAAGTAGTCTGCCTGTTTTATTTACAGGAGTAGTAGCACCGACAGCTATCTCTGCTGTTAACGCAACTGTTAATGGTAAAATTGGTGTAATAGGTACTACGGCTACTATTAAAAGCGGTTCTTATCGTAAAGAAATCCTCAAAATAAACAAAGATATAGAAATTTTCGAAAAGGATTGTCCCCTATTTGTTCCGTTAGTTGAAAATGGTTTTATTGACCATAATGATCCAATTTTAAATTTGACAATTAAACGCTATCTTTCAGAAATAGTAGAAAGGGGTATCGATACTTTAATCCTCGGCTGTACACACTACCCTATCATAAGAGAAGCTATATCAAATGTAATAGGAAACAGCATAAAAATAATAGATTCCGGACGCGAAACGGCTATTTATTCTGCAAATTATATAAAAGAAAACAATTTGCTCGATAATTCCGGTAAAAAAGGCTCTTATTCATTTTATGTAAGTGATTCAACCGAAGGATTTTCTAATGTTGCACAGTTATTTTTAGGTTCTAATGTTAATTATAATGTTTCAAAAATTAATATTGAAGCGTTCTAAAAAAGGAATGATAATTTGGAAAAACAATATTTAATAGATATAATAGGCACTCAACTTATTGATAATCAAGAAGAAACAATCACACTAACCACTGCTTGTTCATATACAAACAAAAACAATAAATACTATATAGTATACGATGAATATGACGATGACGACACCTCCGAAAAAATCACTTCAACATTAAAAGTAGAGGGTGAACAAAAAGTCACCTTAATAAAGTCCGGAAAAAGAAATGCTCGTCTAGTCCTCGAAAAGGACAAGCGTCAACAATGTCTTTATTCTACTGAATTTGGCAATCTAATAGTTGGTGTTTCAACCACCAGTATTTTATCATCGTTAAATAATGATGGAGGCACATTAGATATTTCTTATTCTTTGGATATCAATTCCGGATTGTCAAGCATTAATAATATTTCAATAAAAGTAAGGAAAGGGTTAAATAACAAAAATGTCGAAAATAGTTCTTCAAACAACTAAAAACTTAAAAGAGCTTATTAATAAAGCCATATATACAGCAATCGAAAATAAATCTTTGCCGGAAGCACCTATACCTAATTTTATTATAGAAATGCCACAAGATAAATCTCATGGGGACTTTGCAACTAACGTTGCAATGGTTTCTGCAAGGTCTTTTAAAATGGCACCTATAAAAATAGCCCAGGCTATTTGTGATAATATTGATCTTGAGGAATCTATGTTTGAAAAGTGTGAAACTGCAGGCCCTGGGTTTATCAATTTCTTTTTGTCAGAACGTTTTTATATAGAAATACTAAAAGACATTGAAAAGTTAGGAACCGATTATGGTAAATCTGATTACGGTAAAAATCAAAAAATTATGGTAGAATTTGTTTCTGCAAACCCTACAGGACCTATGCATATGGGCAATGCACGTGGAGGAGCTTTAGGAGACTGTCTAGCTTCCGTATTAGAGACTGCCGGATTTGATACATATCGTGAATTTTATATAAATGACGCTGGAAATCAGATCGAAAAATTTGCGTTGTCTCTTGATGTTAGATATAGACAAATATTTGATGGTGAAGAAAATGTTGTTTTACCTGAAGATAGTTACCATGGTGAAGACATTAAAGAATTAGCACATATGTTTGCAGAAGTGCACAGTGACTCATATATGAATAAATCGGAACAAGAGAGACGAAAAGCCTTAGTTGATTTCGCTTTACCAAAAAACATTGCAAAAATGAAAAAGGATATGGAAAAATATCGCATATTCTACGACAATTGGTTCTGCGAAAGTGATCTTCATAAAAATGGTGAAGTCATGGAAACTATTGAGATATTAAGACAAAAAGGCCTTACATATGAGCTTGATGGTGCAACTTGGTACAAGGCTACTGAATTTGGTGCTGAAAAAGACGACGTTTTAATTAGAAAAAATGGTATTCCAACATATTTTGCCGCTGATATTGCATATCACAGAAACAAGTTTTTAACACGCGGTTTCGATAGATGTGTCGACGTTTGGGGAGCTGACCACCATGGTCATGTATCACGAATGAAGGGAGCAATAAAAGCTCTTGGACTTGACGAAAGTAAATTTGACGTTGTTTTAATGCAACTTGTTAAATTAGTAAAAGATGGCGAAGTAGTAAAAATGAGTAAACGTACCGGAAAAGCTATTCAGCTTTCTGATTTGCTTGATGAAGTACCTGTAGATGCTGCAAGATTCTTATTTAATATGCGTGAACCAAATACTCAAATGGACTTCGATTTAGATCTCGCTATCAAACAGGATTCTCAAAATCCTGTATACTATGTCCAATATGCACACGCAAGAATTTGCAGTATATTAAGAAATTTGAAAGAATCAGGTATAACTCCCAAAAATTCTGACGAATTAAACTTAGCACTACTATCTTCAAAAGAAGAAAAGGATTTAATTATGCATCTTGCTCTTTACACAGATGAAATCATAAATTCAGCTAAAAGTTATAACCCGGCCAACATGACTAAATATGTAATTGATCTTGCTACATTATTCCATAAATTTTATTCAAGTTGTCGTGTTAAATGTGAAGATGAAGAATTGATGTATGCAAGAATAAATCTTTGTCTTGCTGTAAAAACAGCTATCTTTAATGTACTTACTATGTTCAAAATATCTACTCCCGAAACTATGTAAAATCATATAGTATTACCTATATAAAAATACCTACTATCAAAGACTTACTTTGTAGTAGGTATTTCTTTATATGTTTAATTAACCAACACCAAGGTCTGTATTATTAATAAGAACTTCTATTTTGGGGTTATCCTTTATTTTAGGATACATATTATGTATAAACCATTCAACCAGACTACTATCTCTTTTAAGACCGGTAGAATTTTCTACGAACACATTAACACTAAAATATTCAAAATACTGTAACGCTATATTTATATCGTTTTCAATAATTTCTTTTGTTTGTCCTTCAAACCCTACAAGGAGGCAGGCACCCTTAAAATATTTTGAGATTTCCTTAGGAGTAACATTTCTACCTATTCCCTTTTTTAATTTTAATGATAAGTCCTTATCGAATGTTTCTACCCCTATTCTATATTTTACATTACATTCCGGAAAATTTTTAGAAAAATCTAGAAGCTTGTCTCTATATAACCAATGTGCCTCAAACCACAAAGTATTTATAGACTTTTCTTTTACCTTTTTCCTTAAATAATTTACTGTATCTCTATCGAGTTCCATGGCAGAACCTGAATTGATTACATCTAGGGTACCTGTTTCCCCTGTAATCATATCTATAACAGGTTTATTTACAGAAAAGGGGTTATTACTCACATCATTATAATAATCGCAAAAAATGCACTTTTTCCAAATACATCCGTTTCCCTGGAGTAAAATAAATTCTCTTGGCATTTTTTCTGTTATTAGAGAATATCTAACAAGATCACCCATACTAATAATCACTCACCTTTTTCTTTAAAAATGATACTAAAATATAAGCAAACGGAGTACCAAAAAATATTTCTATTGCTATTTTGGCAAAATAAAGCATTGAAATCATACTTATAATATCTTTTAATGGTGCAACACCTGCAAAAGCTATAAATGTAAACGGAATAGTATCAAAAACATACCCTACTACTGAACTTAGTATTGTTCTTAGCCATAAATACTTTTTATTGGTTATCTTTTTTATTTTTTCCATTGCCCATGAGTTAGTAAACTGCCCACATAAAAACGCTACAAATGAAGCAAATAATATTCTCGGAACAGTTGTGAATATGTTTTTATATGACAATGCAATTTCCTGCATATAATCAGGAGATGGCAAAAATATGCCTATAGTTGTCGATATCACAAAAAACAAATTGCAAACAAACGTAAGTATTATGACCTTTCTTGCTATTTTAAATCCCCATACCTCAGTTAGTACATTTCCAAGCATAAACGATATTGGGAATGTTATTGTTCCTGCATCAAAAATAGTAATATTAAATATCTGTACAAGCTTTACCGCCATAACATTTGCTGCTATATACGACGTAACCATAAATGCAGCTACTACTAAAAGACAGTTAAAGTCATTTTGATATATACTTTCCTGGTTTTTTTCAGGGTTGTCCAGCACCTGTTTCATATTAATCATCCTTTCCTAAAGCCTTAAGACTTTAGATATATAAATCTTTTAACTTTCTTCTTTTATTATGTATAACGGCCGTTTTTTGGTTTCTAAATAAATCCTTGCAATATATTGTCCTAGTATTCCGATACAAAAAAGTTGTACCCCACCTATAAACATTATAACGCATATAAGTGATGGATAACCATCAACAGGATCACCAAAAACTAGAGTTTTAACTATTATAATACAAATAAAAATAAATGCTAAAAAGCATAGTAGTATTCCTGCAACAGAAGCAAGAGCCAACGGAGCAGTCGAGAATGCTATTATTCCATCTAAAGAATAGATAAACAGTTTCCAAAAAGACCACCTTGTTTCGCCGGTTACTCTTTCCACATTTTCATATTCAATCCACTTTGTGTTATAACCAACCCAACTAAATATACCTTTTGAAAATCTGTTGTATTCTTTCAAGCTAATTATAGAATCTACCATTTGCCTTGTCATTAGTCTATAATCCCTTGCGCCATCTACTATTTGAGTATTAGATACCTTATTAACAAGTGAATAAAAACATCTGGCAAAAAACGATCTTATAAGTGGCTCTCCTTTTCTTGTTACACGTCTTGCTGCGACACAGTCGCATTCTCCATTAACAATACAGTTATACATATCATACAAAAGTTTAGGTGGATCTTGTAAATCAACATCCATTATTGCAACAAGATCACCTTTAGCCTTTTTTAAACCGGCATACATTGCAGATTCTTTACCAAAATTTCTTGAAAAAGATATGTACTTTACTCTAACATCTTGGTTACTTATTTCTTTAATAGCATACAAGGTATTGTCCTTGGAACCGTCGTCAATAAATATAATTTCAAATTCTACTTTCGGTTGAAGTTTTTTTGATACTTTAATTATTTCATTATAAAAAATCTTAATCGCAGTCTGTTCATTATAGCATGGTACAACTATCGATAATACTTTCATTTCATCTATCATCTTAACCTCAAACAAATATATATGCACCTTCACATTAGTGAGGGTGCATATAATTTTATATTTTTAATTTAGTAAAGATTACTTCTTAATAGAATCAATATAGTCTTCAAGCTCACTTTTTATAACTGTTACTCTTGGTCCATAGATAATTTGAACTCCGGATCCCTTTTTGATTACTCCGGAAGCACCACTCTTTTTCAAAGTAGCATCTACAACCTTAGAACTATCTTGAACTGTTACTCTTAAACGAGTTGCACAGCAATCTAAATCATCTATATTGTCAATTCCACCAAGACCATCTAGTATCATTTGAGAAACTGCATCACTAGTAAGATTTGATCTGAAATCTGATGAACTACCTTTAGCTTCTTCAACATCTTTTCTTGTATAAAGCTTAGTTTCTTCATCGTCCTCTTCCCTACCAGGTGTTACATAATTGAACTTTTTGATCATGAAAGTAAAGACAAAGAAGTATATTATGAAATAGAATATTCCGACTATTGGTATAAATATCCAGTTTGTCTTATCGTTACCCTGTAAAACACCAAATAACATAAAGTCGATAAATCCACCAGAGAATGTCATTCCCACACCAACATTAAATATATGCATTAACATAAATGAAAGTCCTGCAAAAACACAGTGAACAGCATACATAAGTGGTGCTACAAACAAGAATGTAAATTCCAAAGGCTCAGTAATACCTGTAACAAATGCTGTTAGTGCTGCTGAAAGAAGTAAACCTGCTGCTACCTTTTTCTTTGAAGGTTTCGCTGTAAAGTACATAGCAAGTGCTGCACCCGGTAAACCAAACATCATGAATGGGAATTTACCTGCCATAAACCTTGTTGCATCAACACTAAAGTGTGTAGTACTAGGAGAAGCAAGCTGAGCAAAATAGATGTTCTGTGCACCCTGAACATTTACACCATCTATCATCATAGATCCGCCCAAACCTGTTTGCCAGAATGGCATATAGAACACATGGTGTAGACCAAAAGGTATTAATGCTCTTTCTATTATTCCATAGATAAATGTTCCTGCATAACCTGAGCCGGTAACTAATCCACCCAATGCATATATTCCTGCTTGAATAAACGGCCAAGCAAAGAACATAACAACTCCGACTAATATATACACAAGTGCTGAAATAATCGGAACAAATCTAGTTCCACCAAAGAAGGATATAACTGTTGGAAGTTTAATTTTGTAGAATTTGTTGTGTAATGCTGCAACACCCAAACCTACAATTATACCGCCAAACACACCCATTTCAAGGGACTTAATACCACATGTTTCTGCAATTGTTCCTTCAAGCATTGCACCTTCATCAAGTTTACCTGTTAATGAAAGTAAAGTTGAAATTGTTTGATGCATAATAAAGAATGCAATAGCTGCTGAAAGAGTAGCAGTTGCCTTTTCCTTTTCTGCCATTCCCAAGGCAACACCCATAGCGAAAATTATAGGTAAGTTTGAGAATATTATTTGTCCTGTATCTTTCATTACTAATAGGATCGAATACATAAACGTACCTTCACCTAAGAAAGCCTGCATACCAAAAGACTCAACTGTCGTTTGATTGGTAAACGAAGCTCCTATTCCCAAAAGCAAACCTGCTACAGGCAAAAGGGCTATTGGAAACATAAATGAACGTCCTATTTTTTGTAGAACGCTAAATACTGCGCTTTCCTTTTTCATTTTTAAACCACCATTTCATAATTAATTTCTTGCAAAGTTTTTTTAAATTAATATTTAAATTATTTCTTAGAATAAGTCATTATAACAGTCTTCCCTGCTTCTACATTGCCATCACAAACTGATAATTCTTTAATATCATCCATATTTGTTATTAATACAGGGGTATATAATTCATACCCTTTGCTTTTTATAAGCGGCAAATCTGCCCTAGCAATAACATCACCAGCTTTAACTTTATCACCTTCTTTTACGAGGGTCTCAAATCCTTCACCTTTTAATTCAACTGTATTAATTCCAACGTGTACTAAAACATCTAAACCATCGTCAGATGCAATACCATAAGCATGCAATGTATCTGTAACTTGTATTATAGTACCATCAACCGGTGAACATATGTCGTTTCCTGTAGGCATAATAGCTACACCGTCTCCAAGCATCTTTTGAGAAAATGCTTCGTCCGGGACATCTTTTAAATCTATTATTTTACCATTTTGAGTTGCTAAAAATGCATTTTTCTTTTTTCTGAAATTGAACATAATAAAAATCTCTCTTTCAAATAAATCAAATTTAAAATAGTCTTTAAATATTTAAGATAAAATATCAGCTAAAATTTTGTCTTTTACTTTTGAGACATCAGCATTTAATACTTTCTCTCTAACCGATAAAACACATCCCGGATTTACAGAAAGCTCATCTATGCCAATGGACAAGAAAGTTTCTGTCAAACTCAAGTCCGCACCAAGTTCCCCACAAATTCCTATCCATATACCGTTTTTATGAGCATTGTCTGCTGCAAACTTTATAAGTCTTAAAATTGCCTTATGATGTGGATTATAAAATTCGGCTAAATTATCATTTTGCCTATCCAATGCCAATGTATATTGAGTTAAGTCATTAGTACCAACACTAAAAAAGTCTACTTCTTTTGCTAAATAGTCACTTATCAAGGCTGCTGCCGGCGTCTCTATCATTACACCTATTTCGACATTATCATCATAGTCAATACCTTCATTTTTAAGTTCATCTTTAACTTCAGATACCAGCTTTTTTATCTTTCTTATTTCGTCTACGGATGTAATCATAGGAAACATTATTGCAATTTTTCCATATGCCGAAGCTCTATAGAGCGCCCTTAATTGTGTTTTAAAGATTCCTATACGATCTAAGCAAATCCTAATAGCTCTATATCCCATAGCAGGATTTTCTTCTTTAGGTAAATCAAAATAGTCTATTTGTTTATCTGCGCCTATATCAAGGGTACGTATAACGACTCTTTTTCCACACATTTTTTCTGCAGCATCCTTATATGCAGAAAACTGAGCATCTTCTGTAGGATAGTCATTGCTTCCAAGATATATAAACTCACTCCTAAATAGCCCAACACCACCGGCATCATTTTGAAGCACAGCACCAATATCTGAAACATCTCCGATATTAGCATATATATCTATTTTTTGTCCATCTTTAGTTATATTTTCTCTACCTTTTAACTTTTGCAAAAGATCTGTTTGTCTATCCTTTTGCTCCTTTTTTTGTCTCATTTCTTTTATAATTTCGGCAGTAGGATCTATATATAATATTCCGGAATATCCATCTACAATAGACTCTTTGCCATTATACTCTTCTTTTAAAGCCTTACCTAAACCAACAATTGCAGGAATGTTCATTGTTCTTGCAAGAATAGCTGTATGTGAACTTGAAGAACCCTTTGAGGTAACAAAACCCAATACCTTATTTTTATCAATCTGAACGGTTTCACTTGGTGCAAGATCATCAGCTGCTACTATAACCGGCTCATCTGATTTGATTCCACCCGATTGGGAGTTTAACAATACCTCTATAAGTCTTTTAGAAACATCTCTTACATCAGCTGCACGTTCCTTCATATAGCTATCGTCCATAGAAGAGAACATTTCTGAAAAATTATCCGCTGTATTTGCAATTGCAAACTCAGCATTAACTCCCTGATTCTTAATTATACTAATTATTGATTCACAATAATCTAGATCTTCCAACATCATTTGATGAATTTGAAATATCATTGCATTAGTCTCGCCTACTTCCTGCAATGCTTTTTCATATAAACTCTGCAATTGAAGTATAGCTAACTTTTTAGCATTTTCATATCTTGATATTTCAGTATCTATATTTTCCACTCTATACCTTTTTATCTCGTGTTGTGTACGCCTATACATATAAAGCTTACCGAATACTATTCCGCCAAAGACTCCCTTACCTTTCAAAACTATCATTGATTTTTTCTCCTCAGCTATTACAAGTTCTGTTTTAAAAAGTTCTCTAAGCAGCTACTTGCTTCTTCTTCATCGCTGCCTTCAACTTTAATTTCTAAGGTATCGCCTTTCTTAGCTGCCAAACCCATTAGTGCAAATAATCTTTTAGCATCGGCTGATTTATTACCCTTTAAAATGCTAATTTTAGATTGAAATTTACCTGCTTCTTTTACAAGCATACCGGCCGGTCTTGCATGTATACCATTTTCATCTGTTAAAACATAGCTAAATTCTTTCATAAAACTCACTGCCTTTCAATTTTTTAAACGAAATTTTAACGAAACGTGTTAATTAATAGTAAAAATATCCATTTTAATATACAATAATTCTCAATAGCAATTATGCACCAGTAAGTACAAAATGTCAATAGCAGACTCTTCTGCCTTAGGACATCTATGATATATATTGCTATTATATCATGAACAGTATATTATTATTCATAATAAATATGCGACACAATTTTGTAATAAAGCACGTTTCAAAAGTAGTATAATTTAAAATATTAAAATATCGTATAGAAATGAGGAATTACATGGATTATATAGAATTAATTATGATTGCAATAGGTCTTTCTATGGATGCCTTTGCTGTATCTATAGCGAGCGCAGCAACTAATAATAATATTAAATTTAATAAAGCTGCCTTAATCGCTTTTTCATTTGGTTTTTTCCAATTTTTAATGCCCGTTATAGGCTGGGGAATTGGAAAAGCAGGCGAACATTTAGTATCACATATAGACCACTGGATTGCATTTTTTCTGTTATCATATATTGGGATTAAAATGATTTATGATAATCTACATAATGATCTCACAAACTCTTCACAGAGTATTGATAACATAAAAAAACTTATACTTTTATCTATCGCTACCAGCGTTGATGCTTTGGCAAGTGGAATAATACTTCCATCTACAATCGGAGCTTCTAGTGTTCAGCTTATGATAGTATCTACTCTTATAATTGGAATAATCACCTTTTCATTATGTTTTATAGGAGTTTATATTGGAAAAAAGTTTGGAACTTTTTTTGCATCAAAGTCTGGTATTATCGGCGGAGTAATACTTATAGCTATGGGTATAAAAATACTCATAGAACACACACTTTTTTAAAATCTTAGCATTGAAGCATATCTTTTGAGTTATTTTCTCTATATGTATCATTTATATTTTTTATTTTTGCAAGTACACTTTTTTTCAAAGACTCTGGCGATAGCACAAATACCTTATCTCCGTGTTGTATTAACCATTCTATAAGCCCTTCACTCAAGTATACATTTATAACAGCTAAAAAGTTATTTTCATCCTTATTGTATAAATTAATATTAGTACCAAACTTATCAACAAGTATTTCAACAAATTCTTTTTTACAAACTAATTGAATAGTATTTTGTTCACCATAAAACATATTTATACTTTTTTTTAAATACTCTGAAACATCAAAATTAGTATCAGAATCTGTAACCTCTTCATATGGTCTTACACTTTCTTTAGTTATCTCTACACTCTTTATGCGGTCGAGTCTAAAATTGCTCACGCTGTCATACTTCTCATTATTTGCAATAAGGTAGTACTTATCATTTGACCATACAAGTGCATATGGGCTAACTGTAATTTCCTTACCATTATCCAACGAGGCAGTTCCGTTTAATATACGTCTATGATAATAAATAAATTTAATTTTTTTATTGTTTTCAATTGCTCTGTGAATTGAATCTATGTTATAGTATATTTCTTCATTTTTATATTTTATTCTGTTTTTTATTTTTATTTGGTTACTTATTTGTTCT
>CAKSJY010000006.1 GCA_934464585.1 uncultured Eubacteriales bacterium | reverse complement strand
ATCCTCAATAGCTCAGCCGGTAGAGCATGCGGCTGTTAACCGCAGGGTCGTTGGTTCGAGTCCAACTTGGGGAGCCAATTTAAAGAGACTTTCTCAGAAATGAGAAGGTCTCTTTTGTTTTTCTATGCTATATGTGATGATTGAGTATACTGTTATACACACAAAAAATCAACCACTTTAGTTTAGTGGTTGATTTTGGTATTGATATAGTAATACGGTCTTACATTTTTTAAAATATAATATAAAACATTATAAAAAGCTAAATGTTGTTACATCGAACATTCCCATATCTGTTAAACGAATTTCAGGTATAACCGGTAGAGCCATAAAACTAAGAGTAATAAACGGATCAATTCCTTCTGATACTCCTATATCTTTTGCCTTTTTTAGCATCTTGTTGAGTGCGGGGATAAATTCATCAGCTCCAAGATCACTCATAAGTCCTCCTATAGGAAGAGGTAGAGTACCTTTTATGTCTCCGTTCGAGATAATAGTATATCCGCCCTTAACGCGTGAAAGTTCTCTTGCTGCTGCAAGCATGTCCCGGTCATTATCTCCCACAATAATCATATTGTGGCTGTCGTGTGCTACAGTAGTTCCTATTGCGCCGTGTGAAATTCCATATCCGGCAATAAGTCCTACACCTATGTTGTTTGTGGCATGATGTCGTTCCACAACAACCATCTTTCTTACTTTACCGGAATTAATAAGCCTATTAACCTCATTGCGAGGTAATATTGTCTTTTTGGTGATAAGTTGTCCTGGTATTACGTTAATTACAGGTAGATTTTCACCTTCCGGTAATTTGAAACTTGATTCTGTAAGTCTTGGCAAGTGTACGGAATCACCAATTTTGCCATTTGCATGATATGTACGTCTTGATGTACCGGTTTGATTAACCATTATGCCATCCTTATATACGCCTTTTAGTGACATAGTTTCGAGATCATCTAGAATAATAAGATCGGCCTTATATCCTGGTGCTACAGCGCCGATATTTCGTAAACGATATATTTCTGCGGCATTGATGGTTGCCATCTGTATAGCTTGTATTGGAGGCATACCAAGTTTTATTGCTAATCGTATACAATGGAGTATTGTGCCTTCACGGCGTATATCATATAAATGTTTATCATCGGTGCAAAATGCCATTCGATGGGTTGGTATTTTGTCTCTGATAATGTCCCTTAGAATATCGTTAAGATTTTTAGAAGCAGAGCCTTCACGTACCAAAACAGCCATATTTGCTCGAAGTTTTTCGAGAGCTTCATTATATGTAGAACTTTCATGGTCGGTTTTAATACCGGCACAAATATATGCTTGAAGATTTAGCCCGCTGATTCTTGGAATATGACCATCAATAACCCTGTCATTAAAAAGATCTAGCTTTTCCATAACCGCGGGGTCACAATTAACAACTCCCGGGTAATTCATCATCTCGCCTAATCCTAGGATGTGTGGATCATTCAAAAATGGTTTCATTTCCTTTGCAGTGAATACCGCACCTGAGTGTTCAAAGTTTGTGCTGGGTACACACGAGGGAAGCATTACATAGTAATTTATTGGACAGGACTTTGCTGAATTCAGCATAAAACGAACTCCGTCGCCTCCGGCGACATTAGTAATTTCGTGGGGATCGGTAATTAGCGTTGTTACGCCGTGACGTACTACCTCGGTGCAATATACCTCCGGGACAACCATAGAGGATTCGATGTGACAATGGGCATCGATAAGTCCTGGTGCAACAAATGCTCCGTTTAAATCGACCATCTTTTTGCCCTCGCGATATGGCCCTACACTTGCAATTAAACCGTCGGTAATAGCGATTGTACCTTCGATAATTTCTCCTGTAAATACATTGACGACGCGCGCATTTTTGAGTATGAGATCTGGAATAAGCTCTCCGAGCGCCGTTTTGATAAGTTTTTCTTTCATAATGGCATTCTCCGTTTCTATAAGCTAATCGTTGATTTTTGTAAACTCATTTTCTCATTTTTTAATTAGCCATATTATACATCTTATACCTGTAAATATCAAGTAGTTTATAGATACAAAAAAAGTTTAGAGAACCAATTATTAAGTATATTGAATAATAAGTCCATAAAATGGGCATTAAAAGCCTTTGTATAGTAATAGAAATAGGGGAGAGTGACTAGAGCTATATTTGGATATAAAAAAACCTTGCATAGTGATTATTTCACCTGCAAGGCCATTATCATTTTATGAGAAAGGACCATAGTATGACAATTTTCTAGAGCATTTAATACAGTAATAGTTTCGTAAATCCATCTCCTCATAAAATACCGCGGCAGATTTATGTATTAATAACATATAATCAATGCATGTGATGAAGATAACACCATACGCAGCCGATATATCGGCGCCGACGACGAATATAATTATATCATGTGCCTAAATTTATTTCAATAGGTATAATTCTATAATATATGAGTATGTTTATAGGTTAAAATATGTAAATATTTGTAAGATAGTGGAACGCACTTAAAATAGATTGTTGACATTTAGACACGTTCGTTTTATAATAATATCAAATAAAAAAATAATATTGGTAGTTCTGTCATATTTTAATGTACAGTACTGCAAAAAGTAGTCTGCAAGTACAATCTATTGCTAACAATCCGATGTTATTATATAATGTTTTTCTTTTGTTTTCAATGGTTTTGGTTGCAGATGTTGATTTTTATAAAAAAGCATATAAGGCTTTGCAGAGTAAATATATTAGCTTGCAATGTCTTTATTATTTTATGATAGGAGGTAGATTTGTGAACCATAGTAGTTTAGCAAATTTAGCGATTAATTAGTTAGGTTCCCTTCTACATAAAAATAAAATACCGCGGTAGGACTGTCGTACCAGCACTACGCAGTCCCTGCATCGGGTGAAACACGCACCTTACACAACCGGAAATCCGGCACCAACGGTAGATACGATTATACCACAGTTTCAATTTTATTTCAACAGGTTATAGTCACAGAATATATTTACACGTTTGGTTGTTGGGAAGAAGGTTGAGCTGGTTTATAACACTTTTGTGAAGTAAAGCTGCACGTAGGGCGATTGTAAGAAATTACACACCTCGTGCGGTTATTTTGTTTTGAGGGGGATCTAGGGGCAGGGGCCCTTCGATTCCGAGGGGTCCCAACTTACCCCGAACCCCATACTTCACAGTAGGTTAACATATAAATGAAAAACCAAAAACAATCAAAGATATTCGAAGAGATTATAAATCAAGTTTCAGATACATATCAAGTAAGTACAGTAAAATGTAAAGAGGATATGCAAAAGGTAATTGATAATGTATGGCAAAATGAAGATAAAAAAGGAAAGAACAACAGAGATAAATTGTTTCCAAACGGAAAACCAACTGTTGAGGAATTTATCTTAACGTTATCAAAAGAGTTGAAATATCGATATGAGTAAGTATATATCCTCAAAAGATGAACTTGCAAAGAGACTGCGATATATGAGGAAACATTTAAATTATACTCAGCAGGAAATTGCCGAATATCTGGGGATAACTCGTTCTACTTATGCATATTATGAAAGTAATAAAACCTTGCCGGATATTTTTAGATTGCTTAAATTAAGTAGCCTTTATAAGATTAATGTTGAATACTTGTTTATAGATAACGATAAAAAGCTAAAACGGTGTTTGGATAAGGCATCGAACACTTAGAAAGATATTAAAGCTGTATGTCGGCTTAGTACTTATCTATAAACTCAATCTAACTGTTTTATACAAATCTTTTCAATAAATAGATCCTGTTTTCGTATGAAGACAGGATCTATTTTTATGGTCGCCTAAGTATTTTATTAAACTTAAGCAATAGGTGCAATTTAAAAATAAAATAACTGATTTTTAAGAGTTTTTATATTAAATAAGTGCTATAAGCATATTTTTACTTTACTAGGTAAAAATATGTTTCAGCAGGTAAAAATAAGGCTATTTATCATTTGAATATACCAATTTATAGAACAAAAAAAGAGGAAAAGTATAAGTTTGGAAATACTTGACAATCAATTGTTGTTTATAGTAGACTTAAAGCACTATTATTCTTATACAAAAAGGAGCAAGGTTATCTATGGAAAAGAAAAAACTAAAAATATTTAAAATTGTTGCACTTGTGATGATAATGATACTAAGTTCAACTATGCTTTTTGCGTGTAAAAAACAAGAAAAAGCATCGTATAAATTATCGATAATAGTTCCCATTTATAACTCTCAAGACTATCTTTCAGCAGCTATTGATTCACTAATAAATCAAACCTATAAAAATATAGAGATAGTTTGTGTTAATGATGGTTCTAACGATGGCTCTTTGGATATACTAAACAAATATAAAGAAAAGGATAGCCGTGTGGTTGTTGTAGACAAGCCTAACGGAGGAGTATCCTCTGCTAGAAATGAAGGAATAAAGGCATCAACAGGAGACTATATTACATTTATTGATTCAGACGATTATATAGACCTTGATGCATATGAAAATTGTCTTAATAGAATTAAAGAGAGTAATGCAGATATATTGGCCTTTGGCTTTAAGTTTGAACCAAGTCAAAAAAATGGTACCAATGTATCGAATAAGGTTTATGATAAATGGGAATGTATCGAAAATGAATTCGCTGATAATTGTACTGTATGGGACAAAATATTCAGTCGTTCAATTATTGTAGACAATAATATATGGTTTGATGAAAATGTTAAATATGGAGAAGATGACTTATTTATAAAAATGGTAGCTCCACATGCTAACACAATAGTTGGATATGATAAGCCATATTATCACTATGTTTATAGAGAAACCTCTGCTGAAAATTCTTATAAAATTGAGAAAAAGCTAGTATCTTCAGTAAATCGTGTTCAAGCATTTATTGATGATTATACAAAAAATCAATATACAAATGAATATAATTGGGTATTGAGTGAATGCTTAAAAATGACATATGACAAAATAAATACCGGTTTGGATGATGATAGTAAGAAAAAGATGTATTCCGAACAGGTATTAAAGATTTTTGATGAGCAATTGTTACCTCTTATTGACTCAGTACCGGAGCAAGAACAAAATATGCTTGATCAATTAAGAGCTTATGCGAATATGTAAAATTATAAGGTAAGTATTTTCTGATTTTAGGAAAAGCTAATTTAGTATTTTGATAATAAGACAATAAATGTGTATGATAATATTATTAACTTGAAAGGGAGATTAATGTTATGGAAAAATATATTTGTGATGTTTGTGATTGGGTTTATGATCCTGAGGTAGGAGATCCGGATGGAGGAATTGAACCAGGTACAGCTTTCGAGGATATTCCGGAAGATTGGGTTTGCCCGATATGTGGAGTTTCCAAGGATATGTTTAGCAAGAAATAGGAAGTGATTTATTGTGGGTATTGAAAGAATATCTGAAAATGTCTATTCTATTGGAGTAATTAATCCGTCTCTTAGGGTATTTGATATAGTGATGCAGGCAAAGTATGGTACATCATATAATGCATATCTTATTACAGGAAAAAGCAATATATTGATCGAAACAGTACACAGCGATTATTTTGATGAATATTTAAACAATATTAGGACTCTTGTTGATGTAGAAGATATAGATTATATTGTAATGAATCATACAGAGTTAGATCATTCAGGAAGCTTAAAAAAGCTTCTTGAGATTAATCCTAAGATAACAGTTGTTTGTACTACTGCGGCATCAAAGTATTTAAAAAATATTTTGAACTCGGATTTTAATTGTAAAATAGTAAAGGACAATGATGTGTTATCATTTGGAGATAAGTCAGTCGAATTTAAGGTTGCACCTTTACTTCATTGGCCGGATTCTATGATGACGTGGTTTGAAGAAGACAAAGTTTTGTTTTCCTGTGATTTCCTAGGGTGCCATTTTTGTGAACCTACTATGCTTTACGAAAATATTAAGTATAAAAAGGAATATTTAGGAGAATTTAGGTATTATTATGATGGTATATTTTCTCCATTTAAACCCTATGTTTTAAAAGGAATTGAAAAAATAAAGGATCTTGATATTGAGTATGTTTGTCCTAGCCATGGACCGGTACTTACAAAAGATATTAAAGATAGAATAAATGACTATAAAGTGTGGAGTACTCCACAAGACAAATCTGAAAAGAATATAGTAATTATTTATGCTTCAGCGTATAAGTGTACGAAGTTTATGGCTGAGGCTGCGGCGCAAGAGATAAGAGATAAAAGTTCTGTTAATGTAAAACTTTATGATATGGTAGTTAGTCCAGTTGATGTGATAGCTAAGGAAATAGCTGAATGTGATGCTATTATGGTTGGTTCGTGTACTATAAATCGTGATGCACCAAAGGTGGTTTGGGATGTTTTATCATCGATTGATGCTATAAATACTAAAATGAAACCTGCAGGGGCATTTGGTTCTTTTGGATGGAGTGGCGAGGCAGTGGATATGATTAAATCACGCCTTACTCAGTTAAAATTTAACTTTATTGGTGAAGGTGTAAAAGCTAATTTTATGCCAAATGAAAACGATATAGAAGAAATTAAGAAGTACTCGATTGAAATTATTAATAAAATAAAATAAAAGTAATACCCTTTACAATATATAATTATATTGTAAAGGGTATTTTGTGTTTAGGCTGGTATTATTCAAAGGACTAATTATATGAAACGTGTTTTTAAAACTATTGAAATGATTATGAATTAAGATTATAATTATGATATAATCTTATACACTTCTAAGGGAGGGATTGTTTTGCATTTAGAAAAATATCACTCAAAAGAAGAAAATGTTAAGCAGGCTATATATTGGATGGATGAAAACAGTCCTAAGCTGGATAGTATACCAAAGCTTAATATCCATAAGGTTTATAGTAATGGAGATGAAAGTTTAAATACATCACATATTGGAGCAAAAGATACTGCTGGAGATAGTGATAAAAATGTTGATAATGATCCAACTTATAAACTCCCTAATTATACGATTAAGAATTCAGAACCGCAATTTAAGTTAACAGATACCGCTGAAGATGACTGTAGGAGCATAGATAAAGATCCTATATTTGAAGTACATACTGTGAGCAGTGACGGAAAAACTACTGATTACTCATATATAAAGCTTAATGCAACAGAGTGTGATCCTAAAGATGATAAGAACCCTTATAAAAGAAAAACATATTCAATTAGATTTCAAAGCGGTGAGATATATAAGGGCAGCTGCTTTAGGAGGTTTAGAAAATATTATCCACGGTTTAGTGGAGCAAAATTTATGAGATCTAACCTATGTGCAGCAAAATCAATATCATATGATATGTTTGGAAATGTGGTAAAAGCTATTTATGATTTTGCAGAAAAAGGTAAACCATACTGCGAATTTAACAATAACCATGAAGATTTCATATATGATGTTTCTAAAAAAGCTGGCATTCCAGGTTATACATCAACTTTTTCTAGTTTTTTTGGATTATTTAGGCACAATTTATATAAAAGACAATTCAGGAATATGGTAGATAAAGAGTCAGGTAAGGAGTCATATTTTGATTACTTCTCTGAGGACGGTCCATCTGATAAAAAGTATGGTGAATATAATAAGAGGATAGAGGAGTTAGCAAATAGAAATAATGCGGATTTTAATGTTGATATTACAGTTGGTGATTATTTTAAGTTGCATAAGTATCTATTTGGAAAAAATAGAGATGATCTTTTACTTGACATCTGTTTAGATCTATTTGATTTGATATTTAGAAAAGGTAAGATTGGTGTTACAGGTAATAAGTATAACTACTTATCAATAGAATCAAGAAAGAAAATTTTAAATAGTGTTTATGAAACTTTATTGGAAGATTTGCCATGGAATTGCATTTACTATATGAATGATAAACTTGGGATTTATGTAGATGATTGCATGCAAAATGAAGATTATGATAAGATAATGGCAGCAAAAAGTTTACAGCATAATATTTTACTACCTTTTATTGAAAAAGAAAGATATAAAATTTTAATGCGTAAGAATCAGATGGAGGATGAGAAGTATATCACACATGAAATTTCAAATACAACTACATACATAATGGATTCAGATATTAATAAAGAATATAAAGATATATCCTTAAATGATGAAAAGTATAAGGATTCAGAGGTTATAAGAAATATAGAATTTGATGATTCTGTTAAATATGAACGACTTTTTCCTTATGGAGAACCTAAAATTAGTGACATAAGGCAGACTAATATAGGAGATTGCTATTTGCTTGCATCACTTATTTCTATGGTAAGTACTAAGGAAGGAAGAGAGTTTATTAAAAAAGTAGTACAGGATAATCATGATGGATTTGTTACTGTGTCATTTTATGGGGCAAATAGGAAGATTATTATTGAAAAAACTGTGCCAAAGGGAATATCAACAGAAAGTGCTTTGTGGGTGCAAATGATAGAAAAGGCTTATGCGGCCTCTGGACGTCTGGGAGAGAAAGTGATTAATGGATATGATTCAATAATAGGGGGATTCCCTAATAAATTTATACTAAGAATTTCAGATAAGGAAGTAGAAAAGAAGAGTATAGTTGATATTTTAGGTGACGTAAAAAAATTTAAAATTAGATCGGTAAATGGCAGCGATCGCATAATTGACATTTCGGAAGAACCGATCCGTTATTTATCGAAACTTACGCAAACAGAAGATTATACCTTATACCAACTTGATGTATGGAAGAAAGTAATAGAAGGGTTAGAAAGGAACAGAAATGTAGTATTTTCGACAAATATAGAAAATCAGTGTATGTTTGTACATCATACATATGTAATTATTGGTTGTGAGAAAATAGGTTCACATTATTTTTTTAAGGTTATAAATCCATGGGATAACAGGTACGGTTTAAAATATTTTAATATAGAAAATATGACAAGTAAAATGGTTTTTGAATATTACTTTTATGAATCTAAGGATGGAGCTTTTTTGCTAGAGTTATCTCATTTTATCGATTTAACAGGTAGATTATTCATTATTTAAGTTTCGAATAGTATTGAAATGTGAAATAAGTCCTCCGAATTGCTCGGAGGACTTATTTATGACTTGGCATCTTTTAATATAGACATTGGGTCAACTAAATTATCTCCTTGCTTTACAACAAGGTGTAAATGAAATCCATCAGATGTCTCAGATGGTACATCGTTTATAGATCCAATATCATCACCGGAAGATATTTTTTGACCTTTCTTAACTAATACAGTATCACCAAGTCCTGAATAATATGATGTATATCCGGAATCATGTGATATTACGACAGTCATACCTAGAGAAGGATCATCATAAATGTCAGTTACTTCACCACCACTCATAGCTTTAACGGTGCTTCCTTGTTCTGCAGAGAAATCTGTAGCATTGTGCACACGCCAATCAGACAAGGTTTTGGAAAAGACCGGATTATCATTACTGTATCCTTTAATTATGTTGCTTGATACAGGGTATACTATAAGGCTGTCCGGTTGTTCTGTAGCATTTGTTTCTGTTATAGTAGTGGTAGATTCAATAGGTTCAGAGGTTTCCTCCTTTATACCACTTAAAGTATTAGCAGCTTCCTTTTCTTCATCTTTTGGTTGTTCAGTTTGGTTTAGTTGACTGCTTATTTCTGTGTTTTCCGGTTCCATGAAATTCATTACATTATTATATGTCATCCATGCTGCAGCACCGACAGCTACAAGACATATTCCTAATGCGATGTAAAATCCTTTGTTTGTAGTTTTTTTATTTGCTTCAGGTTTGCGAAATCTTGTGTTATTCATATATTGCACCTCCAACTATATTGTTGGTCAAGTATCTGCAAAATATTCCATAGAATGTTTCTGTGGTTTTAAATAAATTTCGACAAAATATCATTAAAAGACTTGAAATTTGATATACTTTAGTGTTATCATTTAATAAGTATCTTGAAATAATACTTATTAAGGAGTAATTATGGAAAAGCTTACGAAAAGTCAAGAAAAAATTTTATCATATTTAAGAGAGTGTGCCCAAAAAGGGTTACCACCATCAGTTAGAGAAATTTGTAATGCAACAGGTCTTAAGTCGACTTCAACAGTACACGCTCATCTAAAAACTTTAGAAAAAAAGGGATATATCTCCAGGGAAAGCAGGCTGAATAGAGCGATACATATATCAGGCTGCAAATGTGTTCAAGTTCCGGTGGTGAAAAAATTTAGACAGGGGTCCCAACTATATAGTTCTATGGATATAGAAAGATATA
The DNA here is from genome assembly GCA_934464585.1 of uncultured Eubacteriales bacterium. Lineage (GTDB taxonomy): Bacteria > Bacillota > Clostridia > Oscillospirales > Acutalibacteraceae > CAKSJY01. The sequence goes on along the minus strand of CAKSJY010000006.1, from coordinate 61,136 downwards.
TTTTTTATACTATGCAGGAGGGGTGTCAAGAGAATTTATTCTCTTTTTATGCAACAGATGACAGTATGATATATTCTGCTATTTTACCTAATGATATAGTTATATCCAACACAGAGACGGAAGATATCCATGCAGGTGATATGGTAGTAGCATTGTATAATTCAAGACCGATTGTACGTTATTACTTAGAAAAGGAAAAAGAAAACTATAAAGGTCTTATATCTGAGAATATTTCCTATTCACCTATTGAGCTAGGGGAATCGGCGTTTATAATAGGAAAGGTAGTTTCGGTATTAAGATATTTATAGGATTATTCTGGATATTAATTCGTTAGATACTAAAAATCCATTAGGCGTAAGTGATATACTGTCTGCAGTTACGTTTACAAGACCGGTATTTTTAAAAAGTTTTGCATTATGATAAAATTTCTCTGGAATCGGTATACCTAATTTATCCCTAAAATCATTTTCGCAAATCCCATGTGTTAATCTAAGTTGAAGCATAGAATATTCTTCGATAATTTCGGCATTTTCTTCATCTATTATAGGGCGGTCTCTATTTATAAAAGATGATAAGGAGTTTTTGTAATAAAACCGCTTTTTGTTAATAAATGAATGTGCCGAGGGTCCAATCCCAAGATATTCATCGCAATTCCAATATTTTAGATTGTGTTTGCTTTCCATATTTGGTTTAGAAAAGTTGGATATTTCATATTGATTAAATCCAATTTTTCTAAGTTCATTTATGGCTTGCAAATATAGCTCGCTTGCTCTATCTTCGTTAGGTAGATTGAGTGAGCTTTTTTTGTTGTAAAATGGAGTTCCCTTTTCTATTTTTAAAAGGTACGCAGATATATGGTCAACTTCCTGTTCTGCACAAAAATTGATTGAGCGTTGTAAACTTTCAGTTGTTTGCTCTGGTATAGCAAGCATTAAATCTAGGGATATATTGTTAAATCCACCTAATTTGGCATTGTTTATAGTAGATTTAATATCAGATAAGGAGTGACGCCTTCCTAAGATTTTAAGTTCATTATCATTTGCAGACTGTGTGCCTATAGAAAGACGATTAAAACCTGAGGTTTTTAAAGCTTTAAAATCAAGCATTTTAGCTTTGGTGGGGTTTACCTCTAAGGTTATTTCAGGATTATCTAGATTAAAGTTTGCATTGAGTGAATCTAAAATTTTAATTAATCGTCTTTCACCTAAAAGGCTAGGAGTTCCGCCACCAAAATAGATTGTATCTATAGAATAATTGCTAAAACACCTCGATTGTTGCTCTATATGGTTAATTATTGATTCTACATATATATCCATTGTGTTATCGCTGGCCTTTTGAGAGTAGAAATCACAGTAATTACATTTTCCGTCACAAAATGGTATATGTAAATAAAGTCCTAATTTTTTCATGTGGATAATTTCCTCTAAATTTTATTGCTTTTTAAAAAGTTCTGAATTCATTCTGCTGTAGTGGAATATGTACTGTTGCGCAATTCCGGCGTATTTTCCAAATTTAGATATTTCCATATCATCAAATAAGTATGTTAAAGCCCGTTTCATCCAAACATCTACAGGAAAAGCTTCTGTTCTGTGCATACCATATAGAAGAGTGCATTCGGCTACTTTTGGGCCAACGCCAAATATTTTCATGAGCTCTGCTCGTGCTTCGTTAAGCGGCATGGAGCTAATTTCGGAAAGGTTTATTTCTGAAAGTGCTACTTTTCTAGCTGCATCAAGTATGTATTTATCTCTAAATCCGCATTTTAAAACTGATAAATCATCTACACTGAGTTTAGCGATATCTTCAGCTTTTGGAAATGAGTAAAAATTTTCGTCTATTTTACTTCCGAAATTTTTACAAAATGTTTCTATTATCCCTTTTATTCTTTTAATATTATTGTTTTGAGAAATAATAAATGAGCATAAAGCCTCCCATGGATCTTGTCTTAATATTATTATTCCGGGAGCAAATTCACATGCAAGTTTTAAATTTGGATGTATAGTTGAAAGATCCTTTTTTATATTGTCATAATCAAGATCAAGGTCAAAATAATTTTTCCAATATGAATTGAATTCTTTGGAACTTATATCAAAAAGGGTTATTTTGTTTCCGTTTTCAGAAATTTTAAGAGATTTGTCCAGAGATACTCCAACAAATGTATTGGGTTCTATCTCGTTAAAACGGAAACATTGACCACAATCGAATGTTTCTTTTAAGCTAATGTTTGAATCGTATATTTCTATTCCAAGTTTAGTTTCTTTATATTTCACAAATACATCCCCTTTATTTATATTATACCAGCAAATACAGCTCCTTTCTATACTAATATACTGGATAATACCTAAAGTTTTTATTTTTTTCAAAAAATAAACATGTTAAATATATAGTCTTAATTTTCCACATAATTATAGTAGATTAAATGGGAAATCTAAATGAAGTTATTAACCTTTTCCACAGAGTTTTCAACATATGACTTGTCATAGTCTAAAATTACTGTTTGTATAACGATTCTACATTTGGATAAGTTATTCTAGCAGTATGAAAGACAAGTTTGTATAATAAGATCAAATTGTGATAAAACTAAAAATATAACGAAAAGGGGATATGAGGGAAATGATTAAAGGAATAAATCACCATGTTATAGAGTTGACAGAGACAGGAAATAAGTATTATGAAAAAGCTCTTTTAATAGTAAAACCGGAATATTCACAGTCGAACGAAATGTTTTTACAAAAGGAAGCCAGGAAAATGATGAAGGATTTAAAGGCTCCTTCAGCAATAAAGCATAAGCAGAATTTACTTATGAGATTTTTGAAGTTTGGGTGTGCAGCGGCAGCAGGTTCGATAATAACTACTTTGCTAACATATATAAATATGTAAAATATAGGTATTCTCTTCTTTTTTTTACCATATAAATAGTAAATGTGAAAAAGGAGAGGACTATATGCATAGAAAGACTCAATTACGTATGGAACTAATAGGGGTTCCATTTACATACGCTATAGGTGTTTTATTGCACTATAGCTTTATATTATCAGATTCGTCTATTTTAACGATATTTTTTGGTTCGGTTAATGAAAGCTTATGGGAGCATATAAAAGTTTTCGCTTTTCCTTATATAATTTGGTCATGTGTGGAGTTAGCGTTTGTTAGAAAATCATTTAAAAAATTCGTAGTGGCTAAAATATGTGGTTTGTATACACTTATACTAAGTATGATATTAGCGTTTTCGGCGTACTTTGGGTTTATTGGTAAGTACAATTTTTGGGTTTTGGATATAATAATTAGCTTTTTTCTAATTTTTATATCTTATTTTGTTTCACATGAATTGGTGATTTCAAGGTGGCATTTAGAAGAGTTTTTTGTTGTGGCGATTTTAGCTTTGGCAGTATTCTTATCGATGTATTTAACATTTAGTGTTGTACCGCCTAAAATTAATTTTTTTTGGGACTACAAAAATGGAATATATGGTATACCTAAAAGGGCATATTTGACATTTAGACAAGACTTTTGACGATATATGAAAGAAAATTAGTCTTTTAATTTGCAAATTAATGGTGTATAATATATTGGTAAAACTTTATATTAGGAGTGTGACGTTATGCCATTAGTAAATACAACAGAAATGTTTAAAAAGGCTTATGAAGGCGGATATGCAATAGGTGCATTTAATGTTAACAATATGGAGATAGTCCAAGGAATAACAGAAGCTTGTAATGAACTACATGCACCTGTTATATTGCAAGTATCAGCCGGAGCACGTAAATATGCAAATCATACCTATCTTACAAAGCTAGTGGAGGCTGCTGTTCATGAAACTTCTATACCGATAGCTTTACATTTGGATCATGGTGATTCATTTGAACTTTGTAAAAGCTGTATAGATGGTGGCTTTACATCGGTTATGATAGATGGCTCACATCTTCCGTATGATGAAAATGTTGAACTTGCTAAAAGGGTTGCGGATTATGCACATAAATATTCTGTAACAGTTGAGGCAGAGCTTGGTAGGCTTGCAGGAATAGAGGACGCTGTTAACGTTTCTGCCGAAGATGCTTTTTATACCAATCCTGCTGAGGTACAAGATTTTGTAACTAAGACTGGTGTTGATTCTCTTGCAATAGCAATAGGTACAAGCCACGGCGCTTATAAATTTAAGCCGGGTCAAAAACCTCAATTGCGTTTTGATATATTGCAAGAAGTAGGTGAAAGGCTTCCTGGTTTCCCGATAGTACTTCATGGTGCATCGTCAGTTATCCCTGAATTTGTAGAAATGATTAATAAATATGGTGGAGAGATGCCTGATGCAATAGGCATTCCGGAAGAAATGTTGAGAAAGGCTGCAGGCATGGCGGTATGTAAAATAAATGTAGATTCTGACTTAAGGCTTGCTATGACAGGATCGATAAGAAAACATTTAGCAGAAAATCCAAGCCATTTTGATCCACGTCAATATTTAGCTCCGGCAAGAAGTGCCATAGCTGAATTGGTAAAACATAAAATTAAAAATGTGTTAGGTTGCGAAAACCGCGCATAGATGTAAAGAATCGGTGCTTTATTCAAGTAACTTTGGATAAAGTGCCGATTTTGCTTTTTAAAGGTACATCAGCTTTTCGAGTGTGTAAAAAATTGGAGTTGTAAATAAGAAGTACTATCAGACATATTAGAATTAAGTTCTGCTAATTTAACAAAAATTGTTGGGTGGCTATTTTAACAATGGGGATAAATATTCTAAAATATACCAAAAATCATATAGTTTTTGTATCGAAATATTGAGGGTAGGTTATTATATTGTGGAAGAGGATATACTAAGAAAACTATATGAACAAACAAATGTAAAAATAGTCAAAATCTTTTGCTACTAAAAAGGCTTTGACTATATTTGCATATTGTAGTTTTGTTTAGCAAATCTAAATCCCTTGCATAATATTGTCATATGTAGTATAATGAAGTTTGATTTTTGTACAGTTTAGTTTTGAAAGGTAGATTTTATGTTGCTTAAAAATTGGGATGAGATGCCGCTTTATATGCACAATGAAAGTGTGGCAATATATTATAATAAACTAAAAAAAAGAAAAACAAGCTTAGTGGTTAAGCGAATATTTGATATAGTCTTTTCATTTATATTGCTTGTTTTGCTTTCTCCACTTCTTTTGGTGATAGCAGTCATTATTAAATGTGATTCAAAGGGTCCTGTCTTTTTTAGACAACGTAGAGTTACAGCCTACAAAAGGATGTTTAGAATTTATAAGTTTAGGACAATGGTGGATGGTGCCGAGAGAGCTGGTTCGCAGGTTACAGTAAAAAATGATAGCAGAGTTACGCGAGTTGGTAAATTTTTAAGGAAAGTTCGTCTTGACGAAGTTCCACAACTGATTAATATACTAAAAGGTGAAATGAGTTTTGTTGGAACTCGACCAGAGGTACTTAAATATGTCGATCGATATGATGATGTAATGAAGGCAACATTGCTTATGCCTGCAGGAGTAACTTCACTTGCGAGTATTAAATTTAAAGATGAAGAGAAATTACTTGAAGATAAAGAGAATGTTGATGATGTCTACGTATCAGAGGTTCTTCCTCGAAAAATGAGGTATAATCTTGAATATTTAGATGAATTTAGCTTTTTATATGATATAAAACTTTTATTTAAGACAGTTGTGGAAGTTCTTAAATAACTAAATTAAGTTAGGAGATGTATTAAAATGGGAATGGATATAAAATTTTCACCACCGGATATTACAAATGAGGAGATAGATGAAGTAATAGATACTCTAAAATCCGGATGGATTACAACAGGACCAAAAACTAAAAAATTAGAGGGAAAGATTGCAGAGTTTTGCAATACAGAAAGAGCAGTATGCTTAAATTCTGCAACAGCTGGTTTGGAACTTGCCTTGAGGCTTTGGGGAATAGGTCCCGGAGACGAAGTAATAACAAGTGCATATACATATACAGCATCTTGTAGTGTAATTTGTCATGTCGGAGCAACTCCGGTTTTGGTGGATGCGCAAAAAGATTCATTAGAAATGGATTATGATGCACTTGAAAAGGCTATTACAGAAAAAACAAAAGCAATAATACCTGTAGATATAGCGGGAATCATGTGTGATTATGAAAAAATATTTGATATAGTAAATTCAAAAAAATCACTATTTAAAGCTAAGAATGATTTACAAAATAAATTAGGACGTATATTAGTCCTTGCAGATGCAGCACACTCATTTGGTGCAAAATATAAGGGTAAACCTTCGGGTAGTGTTGCAGACTTTACAAGCTTTTCTTTCCATGCAGTAAAGAATTTTACTACAGCAGAGGGTGGAGCAGTAGTTTGGAAAAACATTGAGGGTGTTAATAATGATGACATCTATAAAGAATTTATGCTTCTTTCATTGCATGGTCAATCAAAGGACGCTTTAGCTAAATCGCAAAAGGGCAGTTGGGAGTATGACATTTTATATCCTGGATATAAATGTAATATGACAGACATTATGGCAGCGCTTGGCCTTGCACAATTTAGACGTTATCCAGATTTGCTTGCAAGAAGAAAGAGTATCATTGAAAGATACAATGAAGCATTTAAAGATTTAGATGTAACATTTTTAAACCATTATGGAGAAGATTACTCTAGCAGTGGTCACTTGTACATCATAAGATTAAATGGAAAAGATGTAGAACAAAGAAATAACATGATAAAAATAATGGCTGAATTAGGCGTAGCAACTAATGTTCATTATAAACCATTGCCAATGCATACTGCTTATAAAAATTTAGGATTTGATATTAAAGACTTCCCTAATGCATATAATTTATATAAAAATTCTATGACATTACCTCTTCATACTCTTCTAAGTGATGAAGAAGTGGAATATGTAATAAAAACTTTTAAAGAATCATTAGGGAGAATATAAAAAAGGTGCGTTTTTATAAATCCTATAAGGAGAGTACTTATGCAGTTTAAGGAGCTCAATAAGGAATGGTTTGGTAAGATAGCTTCTAATACAAGCATACTTAGAATTACATATATTATAAGTTTATTTTTAGGTATGCTAGCCTTTGGTGAAGTAGTATCTATTGTAGTAAATACATTTGTATTATTATGGTCGATATTTGTTTTAAAAAATAATTTTATTAAATCGAGAGATATATTTAAGATTAAGTATCATAAAATTTTATTTGCTTTTTTAATATCATGTGTTTGCACATCGATTATCAACTATCAAACTAATTGGTTTTATAATGCTTTTAATATAGTTATGGTATATCACTCTGCTGTATGTTTTTTCTTAATGTATGGATTGTCTGCAGAAAAGGATGAGAAATCTATTCAAAAAGAAATGATATTTATTTTTAAATTCATTACTATTTCAACTACAATACTTACCTGCCTTGGCTTTTTAGTTTTTGCTATTAAAATGCAAGTAAATGTTGGGAAATATTCTCTTGGTATATATAATAATAGATTTATCGGGTTATATGAAAATTCAAATTTGGCTGCGTTTTCATGTTGTCTATCTATAATATTTAGCCATATGTTAGTAAGCAAGAGCATATTGGTAGGACCTTGCCAAAATAAAATGAAGAAGTATTTTTATATCTTTTCTATTATAATAAATTTATGTGCGCTTCTTTTAACAGACTCAAATGCTTCGTTCCTCTTTCTTATTGTATACACACTAGTTTTTATATTTTATAAACTTTTTTCGCAAAAACAGGACTTTTCAATATGGGATATTCTTAAAAGGATAGTAGTACTTTTACTTTGCTGTATAACATTATCATTTTCTTTGTTCACATTAAGAGAAGTGTTTCAGGAGAATATTGCAATTTTTATAAATGACATTCATAAGGATGGAGTTATAGCGCAATATCATCAAAGTGAAAGTGACAATACTATAGTAGATAACCAGGTTGTGGAGGATCAGGTAGCAGAGGACAATCAGGAAAATCCCATAACAATAGGAAGAAATCCGTTAAGCGGGAATTATGATGTTAGTAGTGGAAGAATTACTCTTTTAAAGCAAGCTATTATAATTTTTAAAAATCACCCCATTATGGGTGCGGGAAGAGGTAGCCTTTATGAATATGCCAATAAGGAAATTGAGGGGGGCCTTAAGTTTCCGGACTTTCATAATGGGTATATGACCATCCTTGTATCATGGGGAATTGTAGGGTTTCTTATTTTTATATTATTTGCTTTGCTTGTTGCAATTAGTATGTGTCAAAAGTTATTTCCTAAAGTGATTACTAATAAGTCGAATATTTATGCGTGTTTATTTTCTATGATTGTGTCATATTCAATTTATAGCCTTTTTGAAAAAACTATTTTAACCGAGATTACTTTTATGGTAGTTATATTTTGGTTGTTATTGGGATATGCGGTTTCTTATGCTAATATAAATAACAAGGATTTAAAGGAGACGGATCAGTTATGAAGGAGTACAATTTAAATCAAAAATACATATTTGGAAAAGAAAACCCATCATGTTTAACATTAAAAGTGAAGGATATACTAAAATTAAAAGGAAAAACAGATAAATCATTTTTAGTATCTTCTATGTATTCAAAAGTTGACTTTAATTTGGATGAATCTTTTAAAATGCACAATGAATCCGGCAATTTAATTACTATGATATGTACTAATAGGACAATAGAAATTCCATATGAAATCTTAGAAGTAGGAAATGGTAATAAAGTAAAATTTATGCAAACGAATCCCCGATTTACTTTTACGGTTTCTACAGGAACATACATATTGAGTCCTAAGTTTCTGGATTGTTTAGAAGATAAAGAAGATAGTGATTTGGATTCAGTAATTAAATATTATTTACACAAAAATGAAAAAATAGGTGTGGTTATTATACCATCATCTTCTTTTAAGGATCTAAGAGATATTACAGTTTTTTCAGATTAAAATTTTTATAGATGTTTTAAGGAGAAAAAATGAAGGATGGTTTTTTAAGGGTTGCTTGTGCAACCAATGAAGTAAAAGTAGCTAATTGTGAATATAATGCTAAGGAAATTATAAAGCTTATAGTTAAAGCTGAAGAAATTGGTGTATCACTAATTGTATTTCCGGAGTTGTCTATAACGGCATATACTTGTATGGATTTATTTTTTCAAAAGCAGTTGCTTGACTCTGCAGAAGAGGCTTTAATTGAAATAGCTGAAGAAACGAAAAATTTTGAAATTGTTTCTATAGTTGGCTTACCACTTAGGGGTAATAACTGTTTGTATAATTGTGCTGCAGTTATTCAAGGAGGAGAGATATTAGGCTTTGTCCCGAAAATGAATATTCCTAATTATTCTGAGTTTCAAGAAGTTCGTTTTTTTGACAAAGGTGTGGACTATACAAATATAAAATTTCACGGAAAAGACGTTCCGTTAGGAAGTCATATATTGTTTTCATGTTCTAATTTTAAGGAATTTAAGTTTTCTGTGGAAATTTGCGAGGATCTTTGGGTATCAGATACTCCATCGAATACACAGTCAAAATCAGGGGCCAATATTATAGCGAATCTTTCAGCAAGCAATGAGTTGGTTACTAAATCGCAATATAGAAGAGATCTTGTAAAAATGCAATCATCTAAGTTGATAGCATGCTACTTGTATGCAGATGCCGGGTTTGGCGAATCCAGTACTGATCTGGTCTTCTCCGGTCATAATATAATAGCAGAAGATGGAATTATATTAAAAGAATCTGAACAATTTAAGACTGGAATTATTATAAGCGATATCGACCTTCAAAAAATAGAGTCAGAAAGAGTAAAAAGTAGTACAGGCTATGGTCAAGATGTTATATCACAAGTCGAGTTTTATATTAAGGAAAAGGATTTATCACTTGTAAGAAAATTTCCTAAGACGCCATTTGTACCCGAAAATCAAGGTGATATTTCAAGCCGATGTGAAGAAATAATTATGCTTCAGGCGATGGGATTAGCTAAACGTCTTAAGCATACAAAAATAGATTCTGTAGTTTTGGGAGTATCCGGTGGACTTGATTCTACGCTTGCGTTGATAGTAGTTGCGAAAGCATTTGATATTTTAAATATAGACAAAAAGGGAATTAAAGCAATTAGCATGCCTTGCTTTGGTACAACAAAGAGGACAAAGTCTAATGCACAAAAGCTTGCAGAAGCATATGGTGTTTCGTTTTGTGAGATAGATATTAAAAATGCTGTATATGAGCATTTTGCAAATATAGGCCATGATAAAGATATGTATGATGTTGTTTATGAGAATTCCCAGGCAAGGGAACGCACCCAAGTATTAATGGACCTCGCCAATAAATACAATGCGTTAGTTGTTGGTACAGGCGATTTATCGGAACTTGCTTTGGGATTCGCGACATATAATGGTGACCATATGTCGATGTATGCGGTGAACTGCTCTATACCAAAAACTTTGGTACGCCATTTGGTACAGTATGTAGCAAATGCTAATGAAGGCACGCTTCAAAATGTGCTTTTAGATATTTTAAATACGCCTGTAAGTCCGGAACTTTTGCCTGCGAATAAAGACGGAGAAATAGCGCAAAAAACCGAAGATATAGTAGGCCCTTATGAATTGCATGATTTTTTCTTATATTATTTAGTTCGTTTTGCATTTACGCCTAAAAAGATTTTGAGAATGGCATTAGTTGCGTTTAAAGATGAATATAGTGAGGAAACAATCAAAAAGTGGCTAAATGTATTTTTAAAAAGATTTTTCTCTCAACAGTTTAAGCGTTCGTGCTTGCCGGATGGACCTAAGGTCGGAAGTGTATCGCTCTCTCCGAGAGGGGACTTTAGAATGCCGAGCGATGCTGATGTGTCGGAGTGGCTAATAGATTAATTTAAGATGACGGAGCATATATGTTTATGCTCCGTTTTTGCTGTATTTAAAGGGAATTAAGATAATAGGTTTCCTATCCGCAAAAGTGATTTAAGTGTTAATATATTTCACAACAAAACCCAACGAATTTAACCAAAAATAGAACTAAAAACATATCCAAACCCTTATGTATACTAGGGTTTAGTACAATATATAATTTTTGTTAAAAAAATTCGACAAAATACTTGACAATTCGTTTTGCAAATGTTATCCTATAATCACAGGAAAGGTATAGGTAATATTGTCTATATTATTCCTCCTGTAGGTTAACTAAAGTATGGTAATGTCATAAAACGAATGTCAGAGGAAGATATTAGTGTGAAAATCCCCAATATAGTTTAAATTGTAACCGATCGGCTTTTGAGGGGATACACTTCAAAGGAATCAGATCGGGTTTTTTATATATAGGCACAGTAGTAATCCAATCAACTGCGTATGTGTTTAAATTAATTGCTTAGTTTTAGATTGTTTTAATGTTTAAGTTTTAGGGATAGGAGGGAATGATTATGAAAGGAAGGTTTAAAAAGTTCGTATCAGTAGCGCTCAGTATTATGCTCTGCGCTTCAGCAATTCCTGCTTCCTTTGTAGTAGCAAATGCAGCTACCGTAATGCCTAAGGTTGCATCGGGTAATTCCCACACCGTTGTCTTAAAGTCAGATGGTACTGTCTGGGCGGCAGGTTCTAACCAATATGGCCAGCTTGGAGTTGATAGCAGTAAAGTTCCAAACGGTAGTGAAGATGATAAGACACCCACCTTCACCCAATGTGTAGATGATGATGGACAGTTTATACAGGATGCCACAGATGTAGCGTGTGGAGAGTTTCATACCGCAATAATCCGTACCAATGGTGAGGTCTGGCAGTGTGGACGTAACAATCATGGTCAGCTTGGCAATAGAAGCATAGAGGATAAACCAGTATTTGTAAAAAGTTATAAATCTAGCGATGGAAATTATTTAGCAAGTCCGGATAGTAGTAATACAGAAGCGATAACCGGAGTGACCCAGATAGCGTGTGGGGCTTATTACACCGCAATAATAATTAATGGTGAAGTCTGGCAGTGTGGCTATAATGATTATGGACAGTTTGGCAATACGGGTGTAGATACAAATAGTAAATACAGTGCAGTATTTGTAAAAAGCTATAAATCTAAGAGTGGGGACTATATAGCAACTCCGGATAGCAGTGATATAGAAGATATAACCGAAGCAACACGGATATCATGTGGGTTTTATCATACGTCAGTAATTCTCAATAACGGCGAGGTCTGGCAGTGTGGTTATAACTACAATGGTCAGCTCAGCAATATGGATGTAGGCACAGGAAATGCAGATAATAATTACAGTGTAGTATTTATAAAAAGTTATAAGTCTAAGAGTGGAGATTATATAGCGAGTCCCGATAGTAGTAATACAGAAGCTATAACCGGAGCGACCCAGATAGCGTGTGGTAATCGGCACACAGCAGTAATTCTCAATGATGGCGAGATCTGGCAGTGTGGAAGTAATTTTAATGGCCAGATTGGCAATGTTAATGTAAAAACAGGCAGGGTAGATAATAATTACAGTTCAGTATTTGTAAAAAGTTATAAATCTAAGAATGGAAATTATTTAGCAAGTCCTAGCAGCAGTGATATAGAAGCCATAACCGGAGCAACCCAGATAGCATGTGCCTGGGCATGTACTGCAATAATTCTAAATAATGGTGAAGTCTGGCAGTGTGGAAGTAACTACAATGGCCAGCTCAGCAATACGGATATAGGTACAGGAGATAGTGAAAGGAGTACACTATTTTTAAAAAGTTCAAATATAGCCAATGCTAATGAGCTATCTACGGGATGTAACGCTTACCACACCATGGCTTTATGCATTGAAAACGACATTTATACACTATATGGTGCGGGCCGTAATAATAATAGTCAACTAGGCTTGGGAGATGCTGCAGGGACTGATGATGTATTAACTTTCACAAAATCTACAACTATTGATTATATAGGTAAGTATTATGATACTCTAACATCGATAAATGAAAGTAAAAGTAGGAAAGTAACCGGTGCAGGGCAGTTTGTAGGTGGATACAGGTTAGACATAGAGTGGAGAAGCCTACAATATACATACACCGCAACCTGGAATGCAAAAGAATCAAAGTGGGATGGAGATTGGAAAGCTGCTGACGATAACGACAAAATCGTAGTAAAAAATGCTTCGGCAGTACCGTGTAAGGTAGAGTTTGCTTTCGGTACTAATGATGGGTTTAAGTCACCAAGTGATGGACAACCAGGAACCAAGGGCACATTTACAGATCCAAGTGTAGCAGATGAACCTGCGTTAGATACCACTACAAACACAGTACCGCTAGCAGTATACGCAGCAGCTACTCCGGCTACAAGCCAAAAGACAGTAAAACTAGGTCTAGAGGGTATACCGAATGCTAAAGCCGGAATAGATATTGATGATGCTACAACAGTTGGTTCTGTAACCGTAACACTTAAAAATGCAGATTCTTAAACAATTTAACCAATCAAGATACTAACAATATATTAAAAGTCCCGACTTGCATTAACAATTTGCAGGGGGACTTTTTTGTATTATATCGAAAATATTTATTTAATGTTTATACTAGGAAGACTTGAAAGACTGATTTCTAAGTCCTTATCGGTTGGAATATAGTCTTCCATTTTGTTTTCCAAGAAAGCAGAGTAGGCGGTTGTATCAAAATACCCTGTTCCGGTAAGACCGAATAGAATGGTTTTTGTCTCACCAGATTCTCTGCATTTAATTGCTTCGTCAATAGCAACTTTTATTGCATGAGCTGATTCCGGAGCTGGTAAAATGGTTTCGTGCTTTGCAAAGTCTATGGCAGCCCTGAAAACGTCAGATTGTTTAACTGAAACTGCACGCATATATCCGTCATGATATAGTTTAGATAAAACAGGTGACATACCGTGATATCTAAGTCCACCTGCATGGTTTTTGGATGGGATAAATTCACACCCTAAGGTATACATTTTTGCCAAAGGAGTAACCTTACCGGTATCACAAAAGTCATAGGCATATTTGCCCCTTGTAAGTGATGGGCAAGAGGCTGGTTCAACGGCTATAATGTCAGCAGAGGATTTTCCGTTTAATTTATCTTGCATAAATGGAGCGATTAATCCACCAAGATTAGACCCTCCGCCCGCACACCCGATTATGATGTCGGGATATTCATCAAGGGCCTCCATTGCGACTTTACTTTCAAGTCCGATTATTGATTGGTGGAGTAAAACTTGATTTAATACGGAACCTAATGCGTATCGGCAATTATTTGTAGTTGTAGCCTTTTCAACAGCTTCCGAAATCGCACAACCTAGACTCCCACCGGTATTTGGGTCTTTTTTAAGTATTTGACGTCCGACATTGGTTAAATCGCTGGGGCTCGGAATAACATTTGCACCAAATGTTTGCATAACAGATTTTCTGTGGGGCTTTTGATTATATGATACCTTAACCATAAATACAGTTAAGTCTATACTAAAATAGGCACAGGCTTCAGCTAAGGCAGTACCCCATTGGCCTGCTCCAGTTTCTGTGGTCAGTGATGTAATACCCTCTTCCTTTGCGTAATATGCTTGGGCAATCGCAGAATTTAGTTTATGACTGCCGGAGGTGTTGTTCCCTTCAAATTTATAATATATCTTTGCCGGAGTATCGAGCATTTTTTCAAGGTTATAAGCCCTTATAAGAGGAGAGGGTCTATATACTTTATACATTTCGCGTATTTCATCGGGAATATCAATAAATCTAGTTGAATTATCTAATTCCTGAAACGCAAGTTTTTTGCAAAAGATAGGATATAAATCCTCCTCTTTTGCGGGTTTCATAGTTAAAGGATTAATCATTGGGTCCGGTAGACTTTTCATATCAGCTCTTAAGTTGTACCATTGTTTTGGTATTTGATCTTCAGAAAGATAAAATCTGTGGGGTACTTTGGGCATACGCAATTCTCCTTTCAAATAAATAAAACTATGTTAAAATCAAATCAGGCCTTTGCCTCAGGGAAGTAGGAGGAAAAGCCTGAAAAATACACGAATATAATTGCATAGATATATAAGTATTTTAACGGCTACATTCTATCATATGATAGAATGTGTTGTTAAGACTTATTCTTATTTGGTAGGCCAAAAAAATTAATAGCCATTGCTACTATTATTCCAATAGTTGTATCAATTACTCTGTTTACAACATATAGTAAGCTGTCGTTAGGGTTTTTTTCTGGGCTTGCTACTATACTTACCAAAACAATACAGCCTATAATTATAGACTCTTTTCGGTTTGTTGTATTACATATATATATCATTACAAGAATACACAATGGTGCAATAAACATATCGAGTAAATTGCTATAATACGGAAATAGACATATTATTTCTAAAACAGCATATCCAATTATACCGCCAAGCAGTGTACCGATAAAACGGTTTAAGCCAACCTTAAATGTTTTGTCATATGTTTGCTGCATACAAATCATAGCGGCGATAGATGCAAAGAAGGCATCCTCTCGGCCAAATACAAAAGAAATAAAAATACAAAGTGATACAGACAAGGCTGTTTTAATAGCTCTTCCACCAAGTTTATAGTGGGTGTTAATCTTCAAAGAATACTCCTCCATATAATTATTAAATAATAACAAAATAAATGCAAAAAACTGCAGTACCAATTTATGGCATTACAGTTTTGTTTTTTAATAAAAATTAAAGCTTCTTCTTAGATAAATTTTTAGTCATATCGTAAATATCATTTAAAATCTTATCTTGTGAAGATTTTGATAAAAGCCGAAACCCTATGAGCATTTGTTGCTCTTTTTTTGTAAGATCGTAGATATGCGTATTTTGCTTATGACAAAACTGTTGGAACATTTTGTCTTGATCATATTCCACATCACTTACACATGAAGTGAAAAAATTCTCCTCGTTTTCAAATATGTCAGTGTATGGGACATTGAAGATTTTTGATAGTTTAATTATTGTGTTAATATCTGGAGTAGTTTTACCTGATTCATAATATGCATAAGTTGATCGATCGATATTCAATGCTTCTGCGATTTGTTGTTGGGTATAGCCACTGTTTTTACGAAGCTTTTTTAAAGTAAATGATAGCATGTCCACACCTTCTTTGTAAAAAATACACTACATAAATTATAGTTAAAAAATACAAACAATTCAACATACGTGATATATTTTCACCCATATATAATAGTAATTTTGACGAGTATTACGGTGAAGATATGCGTTTAAGTTTAACTTATCTAAGATTAGAATTTATAGCAGATTTGGCCTAAATTCTTCTACCAAGAATTTGCCTTTGGGATTCATAAAAAGGTATAAATTCATCATTATCCATTGCGTTACGGATTTTTTCTAACAAGGTGTTGTAGAAGTAAATATTATGCATAACACAGAGACGCATAGCAAGCATTTCGCCACTTTTAAATAGGTGCCTAATATATGCTCTGGAAAAGTTTTTACAGGTAGGACAATCGCAATGCTCATCAATTGGCGATTCATCAAGCTCATATTTGGCATTAAACATGTTTCTGCAACCTTCCCATGTAAATACATGACCATGACGGGCATTTCGGCTTGGCATAACGCAGTCAAATATATCTACACCTCGGTAAACACCTTCTAAGATATTAACGGGTGTTCCTACTCCCATTAGATACCTTGGTTTATCAGATGGCATATATGGATCAACAGCTTCTATTATTCTATACATTTCTTCTGCAGATTCTCCAACAGCCAAACCACCTATAGCATATCCGGGAAGGTCTAATTCTCTGATTTTTTTCATATGTTCAATTCTTAAATCTTCAAATGTACTGCCCTGATTTATGCCGAATAACATTTGTTTTTTGTTTATAGTATTGTCAAGCTGATTTAATCTATTCATTTCATCTTTACATCTTACAAGCCAACGATAGGTTCTTTCACATGAGTTTTTAACATATTGGTATTGGGCAGGATTTTTAATACATTCGTCAAAGGCCATAGCAATAGTAGAAGCTAAGTTTGACTGTATTTGCATACTTTCTTCGGGCCCCATAAATATTTTGTGACCATCTATATGAGAGGAGAAAGTAACCCCTTCTTCAGTGATATTTCTAAGTTTAGAAAGAGAAAAAACTTGAAATCCACCGCTATCGGTTAATATAGGACCTTGCCAACCAGTAAATTTGTGAAGTCCACCCAATTTTTTAACTACTTCATCTGTGGGACGTAAATGAAGATGGTAGGTATTGCAAAGTTGCACTTGACATTTAAGCTCTTTTAAATCATATGCAGAAACGGCTCCTTTAATAGCCCCACAAGTAGCAACATTCATAAACCCTGGGGTTTGAATTGTGCCATGAGGGGTGACAAATTCACCACGTCGTGCATTTCCGATTTTCTTTTTTAGTTTGTACATATCTGTTTACTCCAATTTATTTAATAAGCATTGCGTCTCCGAAACTGAAAAATCTATATTTTTCTTCGACAGCGATTTTATATGCATTCATAGTATTTTCGTATCCGGCAAATGCCGATACTAACATAATCAATGTACTTTCAGGTAGATGGAAGTTTGTTATAAGACCATCTAATACATTGAATTTATATCCCGGATATATGAAAATATCTGTATACCCGTGACTTTCTGTTATTTTTCCTTCTTTTTGATATACAGACTCCAATGTTCGGCAGCTTGTTGTGCCTACAGCGAAAACTCTATGTCCATTGGCTTTAGTTTTGTTTATGAGATCTGCGGTTTGTTTTGAAATTTCGTAATGTTCTGTATGCATTTTATGGTCGGTTATTTCTTTAGCTTTTACTGGTCTGAAGGTGCCTAAACCTACATGTAGTGTAACAAAACCGATATTAACGCCCTTTTCTTTTAATGTCTCTAATATTTCGTTTGTAAAATGAAGACCGGCAGTTGGTGCAGCGGCAGATCCAAGTTCATGAGAATATACCGTTTGATATCGCTCTTTATCTTCAAGTGTTTTAGTAATATAGTGAGGTAGTGGCATTTGACCGACTTTTTCGAGCTCAGAATAAAAATTGCCCTCGTATGTAAATTTAACTATCCTATTTCCGGCTTCGGTTACTTCAAGTACAGTAGCCTTTAGTGAACTTCCAGGGAAGGTAAATGAAGTACCGGGTTTAGCTTTCTTTCCCGGGCCTGCTAAAGCTTCCCAAGTATCTTTCTCCTTTTCTTCTAAAAGAAGAAATTCAACTTTTGCATTTGTTTCGTCTTTTATTCCATATATTCTTGCAGGAAGAACTCTGGAATCATTTAATATTAAGCAGTCTCCGGGCATAAACTCATTCACAATATCATAAAAATGTTTATGACGTATTTCACCACTGTTTTTATCTAGAATCATTAATCTTGAATGATCTCTTGGTTCTATTGGTGTTTGAGCAATGAGTTCGTTTGGAAGCTCATAAAAAAAATCACTTGTTTGCATGTGTATCTCCTGACTGTGTTAAAACAAAGTTATGTACAATTTGAAATTGACATCTATTTTAAATAATGATATATTTAAGTCTGTATGATAAGTTTACAAAATTATGACATATAACAAAATTATAATACTTATATTATAGTTTATTATGTAGATAAATTCAATACCACAGCAGATACTTATATCTGTTAGGTATTAATTAAATTTAATGATTTTTGGAGGTAACTTCATATGAAAAAATATAGTGTAGGTATATTAGGTGCTACGGGGACAGTAGGGCAAAGATTTATTTCGTTGCTTGAAAATCATCCGTGGTTTGAAGTTACAGTTTTGGCAGCAAGTTCACGCTCTGCAGGAAAAACATATGAGGAAGCACTAAACGGAAGATGGTCGATGCAATCAGATATTCCGAAAAATATAAAAGATGCTATAGTCTATGATATATTAAAAGATATTGATGAGATAGTTTCTAAGGTAGACTTTGTTTTTTGTGCCGTGGATATGAAAAAGGACGAAATAAAACTACTTGAAGAGGCATACGCTAAAAAAGAATGTCCTGTATTATCTAATAACAGTGCACATAGATCGACACCTGATGTACCTATGATAATACCGGAGATAAACGCTGATCATATTAAAATTATCGATTCACAAAGAAAAAGATTAAATACAAAAAGGGGTTTTATTGCGGTTAAGTCTAATTGTTCACTTCAGTGCTATGTTCCAGCAATACATCCGTTAATGGACTTATCAGTAAGTAAAGTTTTGGCTTGTACATATCAAGCTATATCCGGAGCGGGAAAAACATTTAGTTCTTGGCCAGAAATGGTAGATAACCTTATCCCATATATAGGTGGAGAGGAAGAAAAGTCTGAACAAGAGCCTTTGAAGATTTGGGGTAAAATTGAAGGAGATAAGATAGTAAATGCTGTTTCTCCAAATATAACATCCCAATGCTTTAGAGTTCCTGTTAGTGATGGTCACACTGCAGCAGTATTTGTTTCGTTCGATAAAAAGGTAGAAAGAGACGAAATACTTAAAAGATGGAATGAGTATAAAGGAAGACCGCAGGAGCTAGGCTTACCAAGTGCGCCAAAGAAATTTTTACACTATTTTAATGAAGATAATATGCCACAAATAAAGTTGCAAAGAAATCTTGAAAATGGTATGGCTGTATCTATTGGAAGATTAAGAGAAGATTCCCAGTACGATTATAAATTTGTGTGTATGTCGCATAACACCATAAGAGGCGCAGCTGGCGGAGCAATTTTGATGGCAGAGTTACTTTGTGCGGAAGGATATATAAAATAATAGCTTAATTAATAGATAATAAATTTTTGGAGGTTTTGTTGTATGAAAAAAAATATATTTAGAGGTTCCGGTGTAGCTTTGATAACTCCTATGAAAGAATCAGGAGAAGTGAACTATACTTTGTTGGAAAGATTGCTTGAAAATCAAATCGAGAACAAAACCGATGCAATAATAATTTGCGGTACAACCGGTGAATCAGCAACAATGAGCCATAAGGAACGTTGTGAAGTAATAAAATTTGCTGTAGATAAGGTAAACGGAAGAATACCTATTGTTGCAGGAACAGGTAGTAATAATACTATGTATTCGGTAGAGCTTTCAAAAGAGGCCCAAAATATTGGTGTTGACGGACTTTTAGTTGTAACTCCATATTATAATAAGACCTCTCAAAATGGTTTAATACGCCACTATAACTATATTGCAGATTCAGTAAATTTACCGATTATTCTATATAATGTTCCATCTAGGACAGGAGTAAATATAAAACCTGAGACATATTTGGAACTTTCAAAACATGAAAATATTGTGGCTACTAAAGAGGCTAATGGTGATATGAGTTCTGTGGCTGAAACGATTGCACTTTGTGGCGATAATCTTTCGGTATATTCCGGAAACGATGATCAAACAGTACCGATTATGTCTTTAGGTGGAATAGGGGTAATATCAGTATTTGCAAATATTTGTCCTGAAAAGTCACACCAACTTACAGAAAATTGTTTAAATGGCAATATTAAAGAGGCTGCTAAAATACAACTTGAATATTTGAAATTGATGAATGCAATGTTTTCTGATGTTAATCCTATTCCAGTAAAACAGGCTATGAATCTAATGGGCTTTGACTGTGGTAGATGCAGAATGCCTCTTGATGATATGCCGGAAGATAAGATGAATAAGTTAAAAGAAGTTTTGCGTGAATATATGCTTATAAAATAATTAGATATATAAAGGAATTTTAAGATGACAAGAATAATAATAAGTGGATGCTTTGGAAAGATGGGTAAAATAATTGCGGAATGTGTAAAGGAGATGCCTGATTGTGAAGTTGTAGGCGGTATTGATGTTTGTGATAATATAAACGCTAGCTTTCCTGTATACAAATCAGCTTTGGATATAAATATAGACGCAGATGTAATTATAGATTTTTCTAATCCTGCTGCACTAAAAGATTTAATATCTTTTTGCTCTTTGAAAAAAATGCCGTTGGTTTTATGCACAACAGGTTTTTCAAAAAGTGAGATTAATAATATACATGAGGCTTCTAAGAAATTTCCTATTTTTTATTCCGGAAATATGTCTTTAGGAATAAATTTGATTATAGAATTAGCTAAAAAAGCTGCCAGCGTTTTTGGAAAATCTGCTGATATAGAAATAATAGAAAAACATCATAACCAAAAGATAGATGCCCCAAGCGGTACAGCGTTAATGATAGCTGACGCTATATCTAAATCTTCAGAAGAGGATTATCAATATGTTTATGACAGACACTCTTACAGAAGAGCAAGAAATAAGAATGAGATTGGTATACATTCTGTACGTGGGGGTACAATAGTAGGGGAACATGAGGTTATATTTGCGTCTCATGATGAACTACTTACTATTTCACATTCGGCTCAATCTAAGGAAATATTTGCAGTAGGATCTATTAATGCTGCAAAATACTTATCCAAGAAACCTGCAGGGCTTTACAATATGAGTGATATGCTTTCAGAAAAATAGGAGGGGTTTGGTGAGTAGTAAACCATCGATAACTGTTGATGAAGATGTAACTCTTGTTGAATTTAAAAATATTAGATATAATTTAGATTTTTTAGCGTCTATGTTTGACGAGATAGGTCAAAGGGGTATTAATGTAGATATGATATCACTGTCTCCATCACAGGGAGCATTAACTGGTGTATCGTTTACAATAAATGACGATGACCTAAGCGGGATACTCGAATACATAGCAGAAATAAAAAAGAATACAGAGATTAAATCTACTGTTTGTAGCGGCAATTGCAAAATCTCAATATTTGATGAATCTATGGAAGATTCTCCGGGATTTGCAGCAAAAATTTTTAGATCTATTGCATCAACGAATATAGACTTAAGGTTAGTTACAACATCAGAGGTTGAAATATCTGTATTAGTAGATACTGCGTCTGAAAAGGAAGTTATAGAATCAATAATGAAATTTATATAGGATGGAAACTAAAATATGAAAATGTACTACTATTATGGAGTAATGGGTTCCAGTAAAACAGCTAATGCACTTATGAAAAAGTTTAGCTTTGAAGAGCATGGTAAAAGGGTGCTTTTGATAAAACCAAGTATAGACAATCGTGATGGAAAAATAACTGTTAAATCAAGAGTCGGAATATCGTGCGATGCTTTAATAATAGATCAAGATAAAACTATAAAAGAAATAATTGAACCATATAAAGATATTGATATTATTATTGTCGATGAAGCGCAATTCTTAACAGCATTGCAGGTAGAGGAATTGCGTGATTTAACTTTAAGTGGAATTATGGTTATGTGCTACGGTTTGAAAACCGATTATATGGGAAATCTTTTTGAGGGAAGCAAAAGGATTATAGAATTGGCGGATACGATAAGGGAAATTCCGTCTATGTGTAATTGCGGAAAAAAGGCTATTATGAATGCCAGAATACAAAATGATAAAATTGTTTATAAAGGTAATCAGATTGATATAGGCGGAAATGAAAAGTATAAGGCAATGTGTTATAAATGCTGGATAAGTGGAGTAGACAACGCTAATACTACTGCTTCTAATTAATGCTTTTTGCATTTCAGATTGAGGACATAATAGATATTTAGAATCCTCTTATATTTTAATAAAGATAAAAAACTTGAAAAAAAGTAAATTAGGTAATATAATGATATAAATCTAATTTGAGGAGGAATATTATGTCTACAATATTGCTAGCTGGTGGAGCCGGATATATAGGTAGCCATACTTGTGTAGAATTAATAAATGCAGGATATGATGTTGTTATTTTAGATAACTATTCAAATAGTACGCCTGAGGTTTTCAATAGATTAAAGGAGATAACAGGAAAATCTATAAAACACTATGAGTGTGACGTTAGAAATAAAGAGGATTTAAGAAAGGTATTTTCTGAAAATAAGATTGATGCTGTTATACATTTCGCAGGTTTAAAGGCTGTTGGAGAATCTTGTGAACAACCTTTAAAGTATTATGATAATAACATTTCTGGAACTATTACTATTTGCGAAGTAATGAAAGAATTTAATGTTAAAAAGATTGTGTTTAGTTCATCTGCGACAGTATATGGCTATAATCAATGTCCATATAATGAAGAAATGCCAACAGGAGATGTATCCAATCCGTATGGAAGAACTAAATATATTATGGAAGAAATTCTAAAGGATGTATATGCATCTGATCCGGAATGGAGTATTGTTATATTAAGATATTTCAATCCTATTGGTGCTCATGAAAGTGGATTAATCGGTGAGGACCCGAATGGAATACCTAATAATCTAATGCCGTTTATTTCAAGAGTTGCTATTGGTAAATTACCACAGCTTACGGTGTTTGGTGATGACTATGATACAAAAGACGGTACTTGTGTTCGTGATTATATACATGTCGTTGATTTGGCAGAGGGCCATATTAAAGCTATAGACAGGGCTTTATCATCAACAGGCTTAGATATATATAACTTAGGTAATGGCCATGGATATACTGTTTTAGAATTGGTAGATGCTTTCGAGGCTGTTTCAGGTAAAAAAGTAAATTATATTATAGGACCAAGGAGAGCCGGAGATCTTGCAGAAGTATATTCAAATCCGCAAAAGGCCAAGGATGAGCTAGGATGGTATACTAAGCGTGATGTAAGAAAAATGTGTGAAGATACTTGGCGTTGGCAATCTATGAATCCAAATGGGTATAAAGGTTAAGAAAGTGCTCCTAAGAGTTAATGCTCTTAGGAGCACTTTTGTTGGTTAATAACATATTGTAAATGGAATCTAATTTAATGGTATATTTTTGAAAACAGTATTGACTAATATCTATTTGTTTGCTATAATAAATATATTATTGTCGCGAAATATCGCTGGCGATGATCCTTGCCCCTATTTGATTAGGGGCCTAATGTCCAAAAGGAGGTGCGATAGAATGGAAAAAATACAAAATTCTTATGAATCTGTTATACTTTTTTCTTTGAAGTTAGGTGAAGAAAAAATAAAAACAATGATTGAAAAGTTTCAGGCTTTAATTGAGAAGAACGGTGTTTTTGAAGGCGTTGATGAATGGGGTAAGAGAAAGCTTGCATATTTAATCAACAAGGAATCAGAAGCATATTATGTTTTATTTAATTTTAAAAGTGATGCTCAATTTCCTGCTGAACTAGACCGTATTTGCAAGATTACAGACGGTATTCTACGTTCTCTTATAGTTAAAAAAGAGGCCTAAGGAGGAATTTGTATGTTAAATTCTGCAATATTAATGGGTAGGCTTACAGCAGATCCGGAATTGAAACATACTACATCTGGAATTGAAATGACAAGATTCACTCTTGCTGTTGGTAGAAATTACGCAAGACAGGGTGAAGAAAGAAAGACTGATTTTATTGATGTAATTGCCTGGAGAAATACAGCAGAGTTTGTTTGTAAGTATTTTCATAAAGGTCAGCTTGTTGCAGTTGAAGGTTCAATACAAACAGGTTCATATCAAGATAAAGATGGAAATAATAGAAGAACATTTGAAGTTGTTGCTGATAATGTACATTTTGCAGAGTCTTTCCATGGAAAGTCAAGCAATGATTCAGGATATGCAGTTTCAAATAATAATCAAGAAGTTCAAAGTGCTCCGGCATATACCAATGGTAATATAGGAGACTTTGAAGAAGTACCGATTGATGATGATTTACCATTTTAATTGGTAAATAATTTATGATATAAAGGAGGTTGCTTACTTTGGCAGAAAAAGTTGAAAAGACAGAAAAGTCAGAAAGACCAGAAAGAGATGCTCGTCGTTCAAACCGTAAAGGACGCAAGAAAGTATGTGCTTTTTGTGTTGATAAAGTAGAACAAATAGATTACAAAGACATGCTAAAACTTAGAAGATATGTTTCAGAAAGAGCTAAGATTCTTCCAAGAAGAGTTACAGGTACATGTGCTCACCATCAACGTGAACTTACAACAGCAATTAAACGTGCTAGACATATTGCTCTATTACCATTTAGCAATGACTAATTAAAAATGCATCACTGATTAGTGATGCATTTTTTGTATATATAAAAAACTGTGTATATTAAATAGGTAGGTTCAATAATATAAAGAAAAGACATAAATAAACCGTTTTTATACCGGTTTTATCTATGTCTTTTAATATTAAGCTTCGACTTTTTCAGTAGTATTCGATGTACTTTCATCATTCGAAATGAGAGAAGCAATTTTATCAACGATTACTGCAATAGCACCGTCTCCGGTTACATTGCAAGCCGTACCAAAACTATCTTGAGCAATATATAGTGCAATCATTAAGGATATCATTACAGGATTAAACCCAAGCATAGATTCTAATATTCCAAGTGTTGCCATTACACCACCACCGGGAACGCCGGGAGCAGCTACCATCATTACTCCTAACATCATAATAAATGGAAGGATATTTGAGATTTGTACAGGCATACCGTTTAGCATTAATACAGCAATTGAGCAACTAACTAATGTAATAGTACTTCCGGAAATATGTATTGTGGAGCAAAGAGGCATTACAAAATTGGCTATTTCCTTTTTTACACCGTTTAATTGAGTTTGTTTTATTGAAACAGGTACAGTTGCTACAGAAGATTGAGTACCAAGTGCAGTGATATAGGCAGGAATAACATTTTTAAGTAACTTAAATGGATTTTTGTGAGAAACCCATCCAGCAATTGAAAATTGAAATAAGATTGCTGCAAATTGCAAACCTATTATTACAATAAATGCTTTAGAGAAAACACCTAAAATCTTATACACTTGACCTGAATAGGTCATATTTGCAAATATTCCTAAAACATGGATTGGAATTAGAGGAATAATTACTTTTTCGATTAAAAGAGCAATTATCTTTTCAAATTCAGAGAAAAAACTTTTAATAGCATCACATTTAAAATTGGAAATTCCAATACCTAATATAAACGAAATTACCAAAGCGGATACAACATCCATCATAGGCGGGATCTGTATTGTAAAGAATGGTGAAATAAGTGTACTCTCAGGGTTATTTGCTTCACTTGACATAACAAGTGAGCCGGGATCCAAAAATAGTGGAAATATACTTTTATCAATAAAGTAGGTCGTAACTCCGACAATTACCATTGATGTATAAGAGAGTAAAACAGTAATAAGCAATATTTTACCTGAACCTTTTCCAAGTTCACCTATACCCGAGACAACAAATCCTATTATTATAAGGGGAATTGAGAATCCTAGAAAATTTCCGAATATGCTATTGAATGTAGCGAGAAGTTTAACTATGCTGCTTGGCATTACAGCACCAATAATAATACCACCTAATATAGCCAACACCAAATATGGTAGCAAACCTAATCTTTTTAGAAAAGCTCGCATTGTTTTAAAATCAACCCCTTATGTTTATAAACTTAAAAAAATATTATAGCATGATAAGAAGTGACTGTCAAAGTCTGTGAATTTAAATCAAAAAGGTTATAGACAGTAATCTAAAATAAACAAAAGTCTATCTAAATGTAGAAACATATTCCACAAATAAGATAGACTTTTGATATAATGTACAATTAAATTTGAATGCCTTTAAAAATTAATCTGAAATAAGAAATGGTGCAATATCTTTTTTGAATTCTTCAGTACAGTCACTTTCAATTTCAAGTCTTACAGGCTTCGATAAATCAAGGCTAAATATACCCATTATAGATTTTCCGTTTATTATATATTTATCGGAATGAAGAAGAATTTGAAAATCATATTTATTTGCAATATTGACAAATTTTTTGACAGTTTCTATACTAGATAAAGAGATATTTGCTGAATACATATTACTACCTCCAGTTTAATATAATTAAATCTTTTGACACCTTAATAATAATATAGCAGTTAAACAACCTAAGGTCAAGCAAAAAGATTTTATAATTTATAAAATCGTATAAAGGAGAACAAAATGAAATTTTTTATAATAACATTAGGCTGTAAAGTCAACCAATATGAATCTGAAGCGATGCATGACAAAATCGTTTCTGCAGGATTTGAGTATATAGACTCTTGGGAAGGAGCTGATATAGTTATAGTCAATTCATGTACTGTAACAGCTAAGAGTGACCAAAAGGCTCGACAAATTCTACATAAAATACGTAGGGAAAATCCAGGTGCGATTTTGGTTTTAACTGGATGTATGCCACAAGCATTCCCTGAAATTGCAGAGCTATTGGAAGCTGATATTATACTTGGAAATTCAAATCGTATGAAGATTATTGACTATATAAATAGATTTATTCTATCAAATGAAAAGATTGTTGATATTGTACCTCATGAAAACGGTGAAAAATTTGAAAAGATGGAGATAAACGATTTTTATGAACGTACAAGGGCATTTGTTAAAATTGAGGATGGATGTAATAGGTTTTGTTCCTATTGCATTATACCATATGCAAGGGGTAGAGTAAGATCAAAGCCAATGGTTGATATAATAGAAGAAGTCAAATCATTAGCTGATAAGGGATACAAAGAAATTGTATTGTCAGGGATCAATCTTTCTGCATATAATACTTCGGAAAATGAAAACTTATGTGATGTGGTTGAAAATATATGCAAAATAGATAAGATCGAAAGGGTTAGATTAAGCTCTTTGGAACCTGATCAGATAAGTGAAGAAACTATTAAAAGATTAGCTGCTGAGCCTAAGTTTTGTCCGCAATTTCACTTGTCGCTACAGAGCGGTTGTGATGAAACATTAAAACGTATGAATAGACATTATGACTCTTCTGAGTATTTTGAGATAGTGCAAAATATAAGGAAGTATTTTGATAATCCGTCGATAACTACAGATATAATGGTTGGATTTCCGGGTGAAACAGAAGAAGAATTTAGCAAATCATTAGAGTTTGCCAAAAAGGTTGGATTTGCGAAAGTCCACGTTTTTCCGTATTCTATACGTCCCGGAACAAGGGCTGCAAATTTTGAAAATCAGATTACAAATGCAGAAAAGAAACTTAGAAGTCAAAAAATGATTGAAACTACAAATAAAACGCGAAAAGACTTTTTAGATTTGCAAGTAGGAAAGATAGAAAGTGTGCTTTTTGAGACAAATCCGGATTTAAATATATATGAAGGATATACCAAGAATTATACTCCAGTTAGAGTAAAAAGTGATGTTAACATTAAGGGAAAGGCTCTTAATGTTAAAATAATAAGTGCTAATGGTGACTATTGTGTTTCTGAAATAATATCTTAGTTATTGAATACCTTCATGGCATTGCTTACCTCTTCTGATGTCTGACTGTTATTTAAAAAATCCCAGGAGTATAACATAAAGCCATTGCAACCAGAATCGCGCCCATATTCTACTTGTTTTTGAATAATATTATCAGCGGACTTCCAAGTGCCATTATCATATTTATCGGATCCTGCCTTGTATAGTCCAAGACCTATGTAATACTTTATATTTGGATTAGTTATAGCATCACGCCATTGCTTTGCTGCTTTGTCGTATGATAATACGGGATTATCAAAGTTTACATATAATTGAGGGCATAAGTAATCAACATAACCGTTTTTGCTTGCCCATGTGTATATATCTGCGCTCATTTTAATATCATTATTAATATTTGCCTGAGGAGAAATACCGAATTGTACGTTAGGATTGATACTCTTAATCTCACTGTATGTTCCGCTTATTAATGAGTTTATATTTGCAATTCGCCATTCCTCTTGTGATAATGGTATAGCGGTTTGGCTTAAAGAAGATAGGTATTCATTGTATGATTCTTTGTCAAAATCCATGTGGTCTGTAGGGTAGAAATAGTCATCAAAGTGTATTCCGTCAACCGGATAATTTTCGACTATTTCTTTGATTCCGTCTATTATAATTTTTCGTACTTCCGGATAGCATGGATTTAAAAATTTATTGTTATTTAGGTCCAGAACCCACTTATCATTTGATTGATCTGAGTCATTTCGCCATTTGTTATATAAGTTACAATCTGCTAAAATTCCGGGTGTATTGTTTGATTGTATTCTAAGAGGATTAACCCATGCGTGAAAAGCCATATTTTCACTGTGGGTTTTATTTATCATATATTCTAGAGGGTCAAATCCGGGGTCGTTTCCTTGAGTACCGGTTAATATATGAGACCACGGAAATATATCAGATTTATACATTGAATCACCGAATGGTCGTACATGAACTATCAATGTATTAATAGAATACTTTTTGGATTCTTCAACTATATTATCAAACCGTTGTTTAAAGTTTTCTTCTGTATAGCAATTGTCTTTGCTTTCAAGTGACATGAATGGTACCCAAACAGCCTTTACCTCTCCGTCTTTTATGTTATAGTCATAATTAGAGGTAGGAATTGTTTTGTTATATTCAGGACTTGCTGCCTTTTCAGTATTATTCTTGGCAGATACTATAATTGTACCGAAAAGTAAAGATATACAAAGAAATAGAGGAACTATCCTTTTAATAAATTTCTTGTCCATAAACTTAATGCTCCTTTTAATCTTACGTCTTATAATAATTTGTATTACAAGGTGCAAAAAAATATGCAAAAATGTCGGTAGTACTTTAAAGTACTACCGACATTAATATTAAAAGGAATTTACATTGAAAAATTAAAGTATACTTCGTCCTTCAATAGCTCTTGTTAGAGTTACTTCATCTGCATATTCCAGTGTTCCACCGACAGGGATACCATATGCAAGCCTGCTTACTTTAATATCCATAGGTCGCAATAATTTTGATATATACATAGCTGTTGCCTCGCCCTCAACGGTAGGGTTAGTAGCCATAATAATTTCTTTTATGTTATTTGAAGAATTAATTCTTGCAAGTAATTCTTTTATATATATTTGATCAGGACCTATACCATTAAGAGGCGAAATCACTCCGTGTAATACATGATATAATGCATGATATTCCTGGGTTCTCTCAAAAGCTATTACATCTTTAGGATCCTCAACAACGCAAATTATAGATTGATCTCTGGATTCATCTTTGCATATAGAGCAAATTTCAGAATCGGTAAGATTGCAGCATTTTTTGCAGTAATGAATTTTTGCATGGGCCTCTAAAATAGCAGCAGAAAAGGCTTCGGCATCTTTTTTGGTCATTTTTAAAACATGATAGGCCAGCCTAGTGGCGGATTTTCTTCCTATTCCTGGTAAGCTTTCAAACTTATCAATAAGAGTAGAAAGGGGGGCAACGTTATATTCAGCCATAATTAAAATAGCCCCGGTATACTTAAACCACCAGAAAGGTTATCGACAACAGCTTGTTTTTCAGATGTTGCTTGTCTTATAGCCTCATTAGTAGCAGCAATTATTAAATCTGATAACATTTCGATATCTTCAGGGTCTACAACCTCAGGTTTAATATCAATATTTAATACTTCAAGCTTGCCGTTTATTTTAACAGTAACAGCACCGCCTCCGGAAGTTGTAGTATATTCTTTTTCGTCCAATTTATCTGTTGCGGCCTGCATATCCTCTTGCATTTTTTGTGCTTTTTGAGCTAATTGTTGAAAGTTTCCAAGTCCTCCGCCCATTCCTTTTGGTAATCTTGCTTTCATAATTTTATCCTCCATTAAGTTATATTTTAGTTAAAGAAATATCGCTATTTTCTGCCCGTTTAACCAAGTCATCTAAAGGATCAGTGATGACTTCTTTATTTTGAGGTTTATACGGACCCAGCTTGTATGTTTTGCCGGTTATTTCTTTAATAGCTATTCGCATTTTATCACGTCCAGCAGATTTTCTCAAGAGCTCAAATGCTAAAGAGTTTGGAGCATCGATTAAAACAAAGTTGCCACTTACATATGCAACCGAGCCGTTAAAGGCTGTAGCGATTGATCTTGAAGAGTTTTTTAATACCTTTAAAATTTCCGGCCAATCATTCATTTTTACAGCATCTTTTTGGATATCTTCAATGCTTTTAGTGGGAGACTGTTCAGTATTAGAAATCTTTTTCTCGGGTTCCTTGGTCGAAACAGGAGCTTGTTTAACCACATCATTTTTGTTAGTATGCTTTATTTCGGTTGAAGTAGTATTTTGGGAGTTGGTAACATTTATACTTCCAGACTTAATTGCTCGTTCAAGTTTGGAGATTCTGTCTAACAAAGATAGGTTTGTATCATTTAGTTGAGGTGAACATAATTTAACAATACACATTTCAGTCTCAATTCTCTTGTTTATACCAAGGGACATCCTTGAAATAGAATTTTGAATAGAATCTATTATATAAATTATTTCTTCTAAAGATAATTTCTTTGCCTGGTTTGATAAAGTTTCAAATTCATCCTTAGACAATGAAACGAGGCTTGATGGATCATTGATTGTTTTGAAAAGCATTAAATTTCTAAAGTGGCCCAAAAGCTCACATAATAATTTTTCCATATCCTTAGAAGATTCATTTAACTTAGAAATAAGGGTTAGTGCTTCAAAATTATTTTGAGTTATAATATACTCGCAAAGCGAGAATATATGGCTGTTGCCTGATAAGCCTGCAGTGTTCTCTACAATACTGTAGGTTATATGATCTCCTTTAGAAAAGCATTGATCAAGGAGGGAGAGAGCATCTCTTAATGCTCCGTCAGATAGCCTAGATATCATTAAAGCGGCATCGTCATCAATAGTTTTACCTTCTTGATTACAAATATATTTAATGCGCTCTACCATTGATGTTGAGTCTATTTTGTGAAAATCAAATCTTTGGCATCTAGACAAGATTGTATCCGGAATCTTATGAACTTCGGTTGTTGCCAATATAAAAACTACGTGTTTTGGTGGTTCTTCTAGAATTTTTAAAAGAGCATTAAATGCACCGATAGAAAGCATATGAACTTCGTCTATAATATAAACACGAAATTTTGCTGATGACGGTGTAAAGGAGGCTTCTTCACGAAGTGCTCTTATATTTTCGACACCATTGTTACTTGCTGCATCTATTTCAACTACATCTAAAATAGATCCGTTGTCAATTCCTAAGCATATTTCACACTTACCACAAGGATCTCCGTTTTGAATATTTAAGCAGTTTATCGCTTTGGCTAAAATTTTAGCGCAGGAGGTCTTTCCTGTACCCCTTGATCCGGTAAACAAATATGCATGAGAAAGTCTTCCTAATTGTATTTCGTTTTTTAAGGTTTTTGTTACCTGAGGTTGCCCGACTACATCAGAAAAAACTTTAGGTCTCCACTTTCTGTATAATGCCTGATACAAAAATCAGACCTCCTTTAAAAATAAATAAAGCAAGAACAGAGTTCATGCACTTTATTATACGGACAAACAGACTAACTGCAGCGCACAATGCAACTTTGCTTAATGCTGCTTGGTTCCCCACCTGACATGATTCACAACGCCTTGTCGTACAGCGCCCATCTATCCGTATACTGAAATGCATGATAAACTATCTTGCTTAACTATATTTATGATTATACAATATTTAATTTCTAAAAACAAGGGGAATTTATAATTTTATTTTTAAGAGCTTACAAAACCAGAAAAATATTGTTTTTCCTGGTGATTATTTGATGTGTTAAATGACTTTTTGCTTTTTAGAATCATATCGATTATAATTATATAACTACATTGATTCTACTGCTTTAAAAGTGGTAGAAATTTTATTTTGTATGTGATATAATAAAAAAGATATATTGCATTTTTAGGAGGATAATTGAAAATGAATTTAAAGTCTACAAATAAAGTTGAAACAAATAGGTGCGAACTTGAAATAGAAATCCCAAAAGAACAGTTTCAAGAGGCGTTAGAAAAGGCATATAGAAAGGAAGCAGGCAGAATAACTGTTCCTGGATTTAGAAAAGGAAAAGCTCCAAAATCATTTATTGAGAAATGTTATGGCAAAGAGGTCTTTTACGAAGAGGCTATAAATATAATATATCCTGTTGCACTTGATGAAGCAATTAAAGAAGCTTCCTTGGATGTTATAGATGATCATATCGGATTAGACATTGTAAATGTAGGAGAGGACGGTCTTACATTTAAAGCAACAGTTACAGTAAAACCTGATGTTACGGTCGGAGAATATAAAGGTATTGAAATTGAAGGCGAAAATGCAGAAGTTACAGATGAAGATGTAGAAAATGAATTGAAATCTATGCAAGAGAGAAATGCAAGACTTATAACTGTAGAAGATAGAGCTGCTCAAGATGGAGACATAGCTGTAATAGATTTTGAAGGTTTCTGCGATGGTAAAGCATTTGAAGGTGGAAAAGCTGAAAAATATGATCTTACTTTAGGTCAAGGAAGCTTTATTCCTGGTTTTGAAGAACAAATCGTTGGTCATAATGCCGGAGATGAATTTGACATAAATGTTACTTTCCCTGAAGACTATCAAGCAGCAGAGCTAGCAGGCAAAGATACTGTATTTAAGATTAAGCTTCATGAAATTAAAAACAAAGAATTACCGGAACTTGATGATGAGTTTGCTAAAGATGTAAGCGAATTTGATACATTAGAAGAATATAAACAAGATTTGAGAAATAAGCTTTTAGAAGATGCAAAGAAAAAGGCAGAGATCAACAACGAAAACAAAATAATTGCTAAAGTTATAGATTCTGTAGAAGGTGAAATTCCTGAAGCAATGTTTAAGCATAAAATAGCTGAAATTGCACGTGAATTTGAATATCATCTACATTCTCAAGGTTTAGACACAAAAACATATTTGCAATATACAGGAATGGATGAAGAAGCATTTAACAATACATTCCGTCCTCAAGCAGAACGTCAAGTTAAGTTACGTCTAGCTCTTGAAAAGATTGCTAAGCTTGAAAACTTAGTTGCTTTAGAAGAAGACATAAAAAATGAATACTCAAAGATATCAGATCAATATAAGATGGAAGTAGAAAAAATAAAGAGCTTAATTCCTGAGGCTGAACTAGCAAAAGATATACTAGTAGAAAAGGCTATAGATTTAGTAAAGAAAAGCGCTGTTATAAAATAATATTGTTTTGAATAAATAGCTAATAATAGGTCAAATATCTATTTATGATTTTAGTGGAGGTGTTTCATAATGAGTTTAGTACCTTATGTTGTAGAACAAACAAGCCGTGGGGAACGGTCATATGATATTTTTTCAAGATTATTAAACGATAGAATTATTATGTTAACAGAAGAGGTAAACAATACAACAGCAAGCTTGGTAGTTGCACAATTGCTTTATTTAGAAGGTCAAGATTCTTCTAAGGATATTAGCCTTTATATCAATAGCCCTGGTGGATCGGTAACTGCCGGTATGTCTATCTACGATACAATGCAATATATAAAATGTGATGTATCTACCATTTGTATGGGTATGGCAGCAAGTATGGGAGCATTCCTTTTAGCGGCAGGAGCAAAAGGTAAAAGGTTTGCTTTACCAAATAGTGATATTATGATCCATCAGCCAAGTGGCGGAGCTCAAGGTCAAGCGACTGATATCATGATTCATGCAGATCATATTATCGAAACAAAGAAAAAATTAAATGCAATATTGGCAGAAAAAACAGGTCAACCAATTGAAGTGATCGCTAAAGATACCGAAAGAGATAACTTTATGGATGCAGAGCAGGCTGTTAAGTATGGTCTTGTAGACAAGGTTATCTATAAACGATAGGGATTGGTGATTAAATGTCTATAAAAGATGAAACTAACGACAGAGATCTGTACTGCTCATTTTGTGGTAAACCTCAAAACCAGGCCGCGCGTTTAATCGCCGGCCCTGGTGTATGCATTTGCGATGAATGCGTTGAGCTATGTTTGTCAATCTTGAGCGAGGATAAAAAGGTTGCTTCTAAATATAAGAAAGAATCAAAAGATGATAGTTTTATATTACCGAAACCATTGGAGATCAAGGCTAAGCTTGATGAATATGTAATTGGTCAAGAAGAAGCAAAGATTTCTCTTTCAGTAGCGGTTTATAATCATTACAAACGTATTCATTTTGGAAATGATAACAATGATGTAGAGCTTGCTAAAAGTAATATTTTGCTCATGGGACCGACAGGCGTAGGTAAGACTTTGTTGGCTCAAACGCTTGCTAAAATTTTAGATGTTCCTTTCGCAATAGCTGATGCTACAACTTTAACAGAAGCAGGATATGTTGGTGAGGACGTAGAAAATATCCTTTTAAGACTTATTCAAGCAGCAGATTTTGATATAGAAAAAGCAGAACACGGTATTATCTATGTTGATGAAATAGATAAAATTGCAAGAAAGTCGGAGAATCCATCTATAACAAGAGATGTTAGTGGCGAAGGTGTTCAACAAGCTCTTCTTAAGATTTTGGAAGGAACTGTTTCGAATGTACCTCCTCAAGGAGGCAGAAAACATCCACAACAAGAGTTTATTCAAATTAATACTTCTAATATTTTATTTATTTGTGCAGGAGCCTTTGATGGTATAGAAAAAACTGTAGAAAAACGCAGAGATTCTTCAAGTATAGGATTCGGTGCAGATATTAAAACTAAAAAGGAAATGAATACAACTGACTGGATGAAGGAAATTTTACCTCAGGATTTAGTTAAGTATGGACTAATACCGGAACTTGTTGGAAGGCTTCCTGTTCTTACACATTTATCAGGGCTTGACCAGAAAGCACTTGTAAGAATATTAACAGAGCCTAAGAATTCACTAGTTAAGCAATACAAAAAGTTGTTTTCTTTAGATAATGTAGATCTTGAATTTGAAGATGGAGCTTTAGAAGCTGTGGCCAAGAAGGCTATAGATAGGCATACAGGAGCCAGAGGACTTCGGTCTATTATGGAAGAACTTTTGTCTGATCTTATGTATAAGGTGCCTTCAGATCATACAATTGAAAGAGTTGTTATCACACCTGGTATGGTAAACGGAGATGATGACGCTAAGCTAATATATGATATAAATAGAAAGCCTTCCAAGATAAGCATAAATAAAAAAATGAAAAAATGTTCAACCGGTGAAACAGCATAATAGATATTAAAAATTATAAGGGTTATAGCAAATTTGGAACTTTATAAAACTTGTTGTTGATTTTTAATCAAAAATAGGTTATTATGTTAATATAATTTGTTATAACTCTTTTTTAGTTTATTTAATGAAAAGGATAGGAGGGTAATAATATGTCTAATGATAAAAACACAGTAAATAACGAAACAATAGTGTTGCCAGTATTACCTCTTAGAGGAATGGTGCTTTTCCCAGAAATGTTGTTGCACTTTAATGTTGGAAGGAAAAAATCAGTAGAAGCTCTTGAAAGTGCAATGAATACCAATCAAACGATCTTTTTTGTTACTCAAAAAAATGTAAAGGACAATAATCCTGCTATAGAAGATTTATATACAGTAGGTGTTGTTGCAAAGGTTAAACAAATATTAAAGCAACAGGGTGACATTATAAGAGTATTGGTCGAAGGCCAATATAGAGCAAAAATTAGTAATGTGGTTTCTGACGAACCATACATAAAAGCAGAAGTAGTAAATTGTGAAAAGAAATATGTACACTCCCAAAAAAGAGAAGCCCTAGTTAGAAAAGCTAAAGAAATATTTATCGATTACTTAAAAGTTTCAACTAAGATGCCGCCGGAATTAGTGTTGGAAATAAAAGAAATTAATGATGCAGGAAAACTTGCAGACTGCATAGCCTCAAACATAATGTTGGATTATACGTTAAAACAAATAGTTTTAAATGAGATAGATGCAACTAGGAGAATAGAAAAATTAATTGAAATCTTATATGATGAATTTGAGATTTTAATGTATGAAGAAGACATAAATATAAAGCTTAAGGAACGGTTAGATAAGAGCCAAAAGGAATATTATCTTCGCGAACAAATGAAAGTAATTGCAGAGGAACTTTCTGAGGGGGACAATCCTCAAACCGATGCCGAAAAGTTTAGAGAGAAAATCGAAAGTCTTGGCCTAAAAGAGGATATAAAGAAACAGCTTTTAGGAGAATGTAGTAAGTTAGCAAAGATTGTTGCAGGATCGCAGGAATCAAATGTCATTAGAACCTACATAGAAACTTGTATAGATTTACCTTGGAACAAGAAAACAGATGAGTATGTTGATATTAACAAAGCAAAAGAAATATTAGATAGAGATCATTATGGCTTAAAAGATGTAAAAGAAAAAATACTTGATTTGTTGGCAGTTAGAGCCTTAAAACCGGATATAAAAGGGCAGATTATATGTTTAGTAGGCCCTCCGGGAGTCGGAAAAACATCTATAGCTAAATGTATTGCAGAAGCAATTGGTCGTAAGTATGCAAGAATTGCATTAGGTGGAGTTAGAGATGAATCTGAAATTAGAGGGCATAGAAGGACATATGTAGGAGCTATGCCTGGAAGAATTATGTCTACTATAAGGAAAGTTGGAGTAAATAATCCACTTATTCTACTCGATGAAGTAGACAAGCTAACTAAAGATTTTAGCGGAGATCCAACCGCAGCACTTTTAGAAGCTTTAGATCCGGAGCAAAATAATACCTTCCAAGATCATTATATAGATTTACCGTTTGATTTAAGTGATGTATTATTTATAACTACAGCGAATGATTATAGCGCTATTCCGGAACCACTTCTAGATAGAATGGATGTTATAACGCTTACAAGTTATACTTTCGAAGAAAAGTTTGAAATAGCCAAAAGGCACCTTATCCCAAAACAGCTTAAGGAGCATGGGGTAAACGCTAGAATGATTTCTATGACAAATTCGGCATTGAATAGGTTAATATATGGATATACAAAGGAAGCCGGAGTACGTGAGCTTGAAAGAATGATAATATCCTTAATAAGAAAATCCATTAGAAGTATTGTATCTAAGGAATGTGACCATGTAGTAATATATGAAAAAGATTTAGAAGGTGTTTTAGGCCCTGAAAAGTATAAGGGTGAAGACGTTGATAAAAATGATAAGGTCGGTGTAGTTACGGGTTTAGCCTGGACTACTGTTGGCGGAGAAACGATGCCTATAGAGGTTGCATTGATGCCTGGCGAGGGCGAACTAGAAATAACCGGATCTATAGGCGATGTTATGAAAGAATCCGCGCAAATAGCGATAAGCTTTATAAGAAGTAATTATATTAATCTTGGAATTAAGTCTGATTTTTATAAAAATACAGATATACATATTCATGTACCGGAAGGAGCAGTACCTAAGGATGGTCCTTCAGCTGGTGTAGCTTTGGTAACAGCTCTTGTATCTGCACTTAAGAATGTCCTAGTTAAAGGAAACCTTGCAATGACAGGTGAAATTACACTTAAGGGTAATGTACTTCCTATAGGAGGACTTAAGGAAAAAACGATGGCAGCATATAAGGCAGGTATAACAACTGTAATTGTACCAAAGAGGAATAGTCCAGATTTAAAAGAAATCGACCAAAAGGTTTTAGATAATATTAAATTTATAACTGTAGAGTCAGTTAAAGAAGTTTTAGAAAATGCATTAATAGACAGCAATATTGGTACTTTTAATAATTTGAGTTACAGCAATATGGTGTCGGCAGAAAATACAATGGTAACAAAGGGAAGACTTTAAATGAAATTTGAAGACGCTATATTTGAATATGCTGTAGGTAGATTTGACCAATTGCCACAGAGTTCTGTACCGGAAATAGTATTTTCCGGAAGATCTAATGTTGGTAAATCATCGCTTATTAATAAGCTTGTAAGAAGGAAAGCTTTAGCTAGAGTTAGTGCGACACCGGGAAAAACAGGAACTATAAACTTTTATGATCTAAAGGAAGCTAAGTTTGTAGACCTTCCCGGCTATGGTTATGCTAAGGTTTCGTTTTCGGAAAAAAAGAGATGGGCAGAACTTATTGAAGGCTATTTCAATTCAGATAGAAATATCAGTTTGGTAATACAAATTGTTGATATGAGGCATAAGCCCTCTAAAGATGATATGCAGATGATTGAATATCTTATATCGAACGGATTTCCGTTTATAATAGTTTTAACAAAAAGTGATAAACTAAATAAGACCAAACGACAGGAACAATTAAGTGATTTTGAGAATATATTTTCAGAGTATGAAAATATGACATTATTGCCGTTTTCGTCTGTTACCGGTGAGGGCTTAGACGATTTAAAAGAGATAATACTATCTTGTATATAACACACGATTTTGATAAGGGGAAATTTTAGATGGCTTTTTTGAGCTCTTTTGATGTTAATGAAAGGGGTAATCTAACTATAGGTGGCTGCGATACAACAAAGCTTGCGGATGAGTTTGCGACACCTCTTTATGTTATGCATGAAGATAAAATAAGAGAAAATTGCAGAATGTATAAGCAAGCTATAGATGAGTATTGTGGTGGAAATGGACTACCCATTTATGCGAGTAAGGCTTTTAATTGCCTTGAAATGTGCAGAATCATTGACGAAGAGGGATTAGGCCTCGATGTAGTTTCAGGAGGCGAGTTATATACAGCTTTAAAAGCGGGATTTCCGGCTGAGAGAATTCACTTCCACGGTAATAATAAGACGTTAGACGAGCTTAATATGGCTCTTGAAAATAACGTTGGCCGAATAGTAGTAGATAACTTTGAGGAGTTGGAACGTTTAAATTCATTATCTAATGAAAAGAATGTTGTTTGTGATATATCGTTGAGGATAAAACCGGGGATTGACGCACATACTCACGAGTTTATTAAGACAGGTCAAATTGATTCCAAATTTGGATTTTCTATAGAGAATAATGAGTCGTTTTTGGCAGTTAAAAGAGCCTTAGAATATAAAAATCTTAATTTAAAAGAGCTTCATTGCCATATAGGTTCCCAGATATTTGAAATTGAACCATTTGTTCTTGCCGCCGATGTAATGATGAATTTTATTAAACGTATACATGATGAACTTGAGTTTAATATTACAGAGCTTAACTTAGGCGGAGGATTTGGCATAAAGTATGTCGATGAAGATAAACCGGCACCTTATGGAGAATATATAAAAAGAGTTATGGAAACTATTAAGCTAAAAGCTGATGAATATAGATTGCAAGTCCCGTTTATTTATATAGAACCCGGCCGTTCAATTGTTGGAGAATCGGGTATTACACTTTATAGAGTTGGTGCAATAAAGCATATACCTAATATACGCACCTATGTATCGGTCGATGGCGGGATGACAGATAACCCACGATATGCTTTATATAAATCGCAATATAAAGCTGTTTTAGCAAATAAGGCAAGTAAGGCCCCAGATACTAAGGTTACGATTGCCGGAAAATGTTGCGAAAGTGGTGACTTAATTCAAGAAAATACTATGATTCAAAGTCCGGAACTAGGTGATATCTTAGCGGTATTTTCGACGGGTGCATATAATTATTCCATGGCATCTAACTATAATAGAATTCCTAAACCTGCGGTTGTTATGGTAAAAGATGGTACACCGAGGTTGATTGTAAGACGACAAACATTCGATGATATTATTAGTAATGATATATAGATATGAAGCCTCACTTTTGGTCGGGGCTTTTTTGATGCCTATATAATGTGTCCCGTTTGTGTCCCACGAGTGTTGATATTTTTCACAACAAAACTCAACGACTTTAACCAAAAATAAAACTAAGAATACGCTAAAACCCTTATGTATATTAAAGTTTAGCACAATATATAATTTTTATTAAAGAAGTTCGACAAAATACTTGACAATTCGTTTTGTAAGTGTTATCCTATAATCACAGGAAAGATATAGTTAATATTGTCTATATTATTCTTCCTGTAGGTTGAATAAAGTGTGGTGATGTTATAAAACGAATGTCAGAGGAAGATATTAGTGTGAAAAATCCCCCAATAGTTTAAATTTAGGACCGATCGGCTTTTGAGGGAATGCACTTCAAAGGAATCAGATCGGGTTTTTTCATATATAGGCATAGCAGCAATCTAAGCAGCTGCTTATGCGTTAAAATTTAATTATTAATATAGGGTTATTTTATTATTTAAATTTTTAAGAATAGGAGGAACAAATTATGAAAAAGACGTTTAAAAAGTTTGTTTCAGTAGCGCTCAGCGTTATGCTCTGTGCCGCCGCAGTTCCTGCCTCCTTTATAGCCTCAAATGCAGGGGGGGTACCGTAACGCCTAAGGTTGCAACGAGTGGATATCACACCGTTGTTTTAAAGTCAGACGGTACTGTCTGGGCAACAGGATCTGACGGAAGTGGCCAGCTTGGATCTAATACTAATGATCAGAATACTAGATCAAGTTTTATCCAATGTGTAGATACCGATGGACAGTTTATACAGGACGCCACAGATGTAGCGTGTGGACAGTATCACACCGCAATAATCCGCGCTAACGGCGAGGTATGGCAGTGTGGAAGTAACATGTATGGTAGGCTCGGCAACAACAGTACAACAAGTAGTGAAGTATTTGTAAAGAGTTTAAAGTATACAAATGGAAGTAGTGGATCTAAAGAAGCAATAACCGGAGCAACGCAGATATCGTGTGGAAGTGATTACACTGCGGCAATCATTAATGGAGAGGTTTGGCAGTGCGGATGGAATGTCTATGGCCAGCTCGGCAATACGACTGTAGCTTCAGGGTGGACTGCATCAAACAATTATAGTTCAGTATTTGTAAAAAGTTATAAGTCGAAAGATGGGAGTTATTTAGAAAGTCCGAGTGGTGACAATACAGAAGCAATAACAGGAGCAATACAGATATCGTATGGGTATTGTCACACCGCAGTACTTCTCAATAATGGTGAGGTATGGCAGTGTGGATCTAATTCCGGTGGTCAGCTCGGTATTAATACAATAAAAGAGAGTTCAGTATTTGTACAAAGTCGTAAATCAAATAGTGGAGATTATTTAGAAAACCCCTCTAACTCTACAACTACATCAATAACCGGAGTAACACAGATAGCGTGTGGGGGATATCACACTGCAGTACTTCTTAATAATGGCGAGGTATGGCAGGTCGGATCTAATGGAAA
The DNA here is from genome assembly GCA_934464585.1 of uncultured Eubacteriales bacterium. Taxonomy (GTDB): domain Bacteria; phylum Bacillota; class Clostridia; order Oscillospirales; family Acutalibacteraceae; genus CAKSJY01. The sequence continues at coordinate 19,355 of CAKSJY010000006.1, read as the reverse complement.
AGGCCAACTTGGTAATACAAGTGTAATTCCTAAAACAGATCTCAACGGCAGTAGAAGTGAGACATTTATAAAAAGTTATAAGTCGAAGGATGGAAATTATTTAGAAAGTCCGAGTGGTGACAATACAGAAGCAATAACCGGAGCAATACAGATATCGTGTGGGTATTGGCACACCGCAGTACTTCTCAATAATGGTAAGGTATGGCAGTGTGGGCATAACCAGTATGGTCAGCTTGGCAATACGAGTGTAGTCACAGGAGAGGATGCTAATAGTGCAGTATTTGTACAAAGTTCAAATATAACCGGAGCAATGCAAGTAGCGTGTGGATATTATAACACCACAGCAATTTGTGAAGAGAATACAAAAACAATCAGTCTATATGGTGTAGGACAGAATGACAAAGGTCAGCTCGGTTTGGGCGATGATGCAGGAACTGACAATGTCTTAACATTTACAAAATCTACAACGATTGGTTATATAGGCTCAACAGCAGATATAGACACAATAGTAGATTTGGGCAAAAGTAATAGCAGAGATGCCTCAGGTGCAGGACAGTTTGTAGGTGGATACAGGCTAGATGTAGAGTGGAGCGACCTACAATATACATACACCGCAGAGTGGAACATAGAAGACTCAAAGTGGGTTGGAGCATGGGAGGCTGCCGATGGTGGTGACCAAATCGTAGTAAAAAATGGCTCGGCAACACCGTGTAAGGTAGAGTTTAACTTCAACGCTAATGATGAGTTTAAGTCACCAAGTGATGGTGAGCCCGGCACAAAGGGAACCTTTACAGATCCAAATGTAGCAGGTGAACCTGTATTAGATACCACTACAAACACAGTACCGCTAGCAGTATACACAGCGACCACCCAGGCTACAAGCCAAAAGACAGTAAAATTAGGTCTAGAGGGTATACCAAATGAAAAGGCTGGAACTAATATCGAAACACCTACAACAGTCGGTAGTGTGACCGTAACACTTAAAAATGCAGATTCTTAAACAATTTAACCAATCAAGATACTAACAATATATTAAAAGTCCCGCCTTGCATTAATTTGCAGGGTGGGACTTTTTGCGTAGATAGTTTGCGTTTACAATATTTTAAAATAATCGAGAGATATTACTTTTCCATGCTTGCCTTTGTAGCTTTTAAAACTGCTGTAGCTATAGGTCCTGCCTGGGTATAACCGTATCCGCTGTTTTCCACAACTACAACAAATGCAACAGGACACTTCTCGTCAGTAGAAAACCCTACTATCCAACCGTGGGGCTTTTTGCCTTCGCCTACTTCTGCAGTACCGGTTTTTGCACAAACTGTCAATCCAGAAAACATCGAGTTTCCATAATTAGTTTCAACTGTATACCGCATGAGTTCTTTTAACTTTTGAGCAGTTGATTCACTAAGCATTTGCTCGGAATCCTTGGTTTTTGCTGTGTATGTGTTTATTCCTTTATATACCGACATAGAATCAATCATATATGGTTCTACAGGTGTACCATTATTAGCGATTGCACCCATTATTTTCATCATGTGAAAAGGATTAACGAGGTCGTCTTGTTGACCAATTCCCGACCATCCGAGGTCTGCTTCGCTTGCTTTTGATACGTCGTAGTGGCTTTCAGAAACTTTTATTCCGTCGACTTCCATGGCCTGATTAAATCCCATTGCTTCGGCTTCTTGAGTCATTTTGTCTTTTTGAAGTTCCATAGCGATATCTGCAAAGACTATGTTACACGATTGAGCCATAGCATCTTTAAAGTTTATGTTACCGTGATATTCCATACAGGTGATTTTTTCTCCGCCGACTATTTCTTTTCCCTGACAATTAAAGTTTCTTGTATATATGTCGCTTATATTATCTATTGCGGCGGCAGAGGTTATTATTTTAAACGTAGAACCAGGAGTAAATGAAGATGACAAAACACGATTTAAGTATGCACCGCTATAGGCTTCATTAGAGCTGTCGGATAAGTCCGGCTTATTATATGGATCATATGTCGGCCTGCTTGTCATACACAATATTTCTCCGGTTTTATAATTATATACGCATACAGCACCTTTTCGACTGCCAAGTTGTTCTGATGCAACTTTACATATAGAGCTGTCTAACGTAAGCTTAATATCTTTTGAGGTGTTAAAATATTCAGGTGCACCGATGCCTGTTACAATATTATATCCAAATAAATCTGCGGTAAAGACATTTTGAATTGCAGTCGTAATGTTAATTGAATCATCACCAACAACATGAAGCATGGCTTTTCTTGTTGCGGCATCGTCATTATATCTACGTTCCCCGTCAACGGACTGCGCTAAAATTACGTCATTACGATCTAAGATTTTGCCTGCATTTTCAAATTCACTTCCGGAAAGGTGAGTGTTTATAGGGCTCATTGCCCAATCCTTGGCATGTATAAACATTTTTCCAAGGAAAAGACTCATTCCAATAAAAAATGAAATTACTAAAAAATATATTATTATGGATCTATCCTTAGTTTTTTTCATCTATTTACCTCCTGGCTGCATATGTTCTTTCGTCGGACACTTTTATAAATGCAAGTAATCCCCACACGGAAATCATGCTGGATCCGCCCATGCTTATAAATGGAAGTGTTACACCGGTTAACGGTAAAACATCAGTTGCACCGAATATATTTAAGCATGCTTGGAATACAAGTAATCCTGCTGCAGAGCAGGCCGCAATATAATAAAATGTAGACCGACTTTTGGTGCTAGCTTTTCTTGTATACATTAAAAATCCAACAATAGTTAAGGCTGCAACAAATGCGATTATAAGCCCAAGTTCTTCACATACCATACCAAAGGCTAAGTCACTTGTGGAGGCGAATACATACTTTAAATTACCATTACCAAGCCCAAGCCCGAACAATCCACCACTTGCTGAATATGTAAGAACTCTTGTTTGTTGATATCCTAAAGTGTCAGCATAGTCCCATACATGGCCCCAAGCTGCGAATCTGTTTGCTACATATGGCTTGAATTTTAAGATCATAAATGCTCCCAATGCTGCAGCAGCACAAATTAGGATTATTGTTCTTATATCACCGGAACGCATAAAGGATATTATCAAGAATGTTATAAAGAATATGCAAGCAGTACCAAAATCGCCCATTAAGAATAGAGCACCAATACATATTGCTGAAAATACAATAAACTCAGTTAAGTTTTTACCGGTTTGCAATTTATCTAAAGTTGAGGCCCCGACGAATATAAATGCTATCTTAACAAATTCAGAGGGCTGAACTGATATTGGACCAATTTGAATCCAGTTTTGAGCTCCATTATGGACAGTACCAAGTGTTAAATTTAATGCGAAGAGTAATATCGCGATAATAGATATAGCCAAACGCCATTTCATTACCCTGTCCGGTTTTTCAATGAACCAAATGATAAAGTAGAAGGTGATAACACCAAGGAAAACTGCTGCAAGTTGAATATAGGTTTCTTGGATGTCTTCACTGGAAATTATCCCAATCCCTATTGAGGATAAAAATATAGCTAAGGTTTCAAGCTCAAAGTTTATGCGTCTAAATATATATTTGTTTATTAAATAAAATGACCATGCAATAACTATCAATATAGAGAATGGTATAAATGCTTCGTAATTGTAAGAAAGATCACATAAAAACAATTCGGTCGCTTCTAGAGCAATAAATATAGTTACTAAAAAAAGTAGGATGCCTTGCGATATGGTCTTCCTTACTTTTTCTTTACCTTTAAATTGATTTCCAATATATTTTTGCAAAACAAGTTCAGTTGTTCCTACCTTTATAGTATCATTTATATATACCTGTTTGCGGTCTGATATTTTGTGATTGTTTACATACACTCCAGATTTGGAATTTGTATCACTAATAATCCAACCTTCTTCACGTCTAAGAAGAACAGCATGGTCTCTTGACACAGTAGGATCTGAAAGTACGATATCTGAGTTCTTACTTCTGCCTATAGAGTTTTCCCAATACATAATGGGAATTTCCTTTTTAGTAAGTTTGTTATATAACATAATAAGTGGGTTATTACCGCGTATACTTCTTAACATAGAAGAAAAGCATCTATATACAATGAGAATGGATAATAATGCTAATATTATTCTGATTATAAAATTTATTGTTATAATTATTGTTGGGTTCAAAACCTGCCCTCTTTTCCATAAAAGTTTAATTTAACATACTATTAAAAATGATATTACTATAATTGGAAAAAGTCAAATTTATAGCTTTAATGGACAACCTATATATGTTTACTATAGCAACTTGACAATATTAAAACGTTTAGAAATATATATGTATTTGTTGAAAATGATGTTTATTTTCGTTTTTCTTGTTTTATTTATTAATATACGGTATAATATAAAGACTAACTATGTTGGAGGGAACACATGAAAATTAAGAAAATTATTTATATGGTGGTTTTTGTGTTTGCATTTTCTTTGGTCTTATCGGGGTGTTCCTCTAAGCCTGTTTCGATTGATGAAATAAAACAGCGTGGATATATAATTATGACGACTAATTCTGAGTTTGAACCTTTTGAATATAGAGACGGAAACGAAATAGTTGGTATCGACATAGATATTTCTAAGGCTATTGCTGATGATTTGGGTATTGATTTGGTTGTTAACGATGTTTCATTTGATGCATTAATTTTTGAACTAAAAGCTAATAAGTGTGACTTTGTTGCTGCAGGAATGAGTTATGATATTGATAAGGCAAGGAATGTAAGCTTTTCTGTGCCGTATTTTAATGCTTCTCAAGCGATTATAGTAAGATTAGACAGCGATATTAATAGTGCAAGCGATATATATTCTAAATCTATAGGGGTTCAACTCGGAACAACAAGCGACACTTACTGTACTGAAAATTTGAAATCATCAAATGTTATAAGATATAATAAATCAGTTGATGCTGTTTCTGATTTGATTAATGGCAAAATAGATGCAGTTGTTGTTGACGATTTTCCCGCTAATAAGCTGGTTGAAAGAAATAAAGATACTGTAAAAAAATTAGACGAACCATTAACTACAGAAGAATATATGCTTTGCGTAAATAAACAGAATGAACAGCTTTTAGACTCTATAAATTCGACAATTACAAAACTGCAACGAAACGGAAAACTTGATGAGATTATTGGAAAATATTTAACAGAGTAATAGTATTTTATAAAGATTGGATAGGGAGTATTAAATGGACTTTTTGTATTCTATATGGGATCAAATATATTATAACTTGATATATAAAGATAGATATATGTATATATTGCAAGGTTTGGGCACAACTTTAGAAATAACAGCCTTTGCTGTTATAATCGGTATAGTTATCGGTGTTTCTGTTGCACTAGTTAAGTTTGCAAGTGTTAATAATAAAAAACTTAAATTTTTTGAAATTATTGCGAATTTATACTTAACTGTAATAAGGGGAACACCTGCTGTAGTACAGTTATTTATTATGTATTATATAATTTTAGGTTCGTCGGGAGTCGATAAAATTACAACGGCAATATTCGCTTTTGGAATAAATTCAGGTGCATATATAGCTGAAATAGTAAGAGCAGGTATTTTATCAGTAGATAAAGGTCAAATGGAAGCGGGAAGATCTTTGGGGCTTCCTTATAAAACGACAATGTTTAAAATAATATTTCCTCAAGCACTTAAAAACATAATTCCCGCACTTGGAAACGAATTTATTACTTTATTAAAGGAAACATCTGTTGCTGGATTTATAGGAATTATGGACTTGTCAAAGGCGGGGGATGTTATACGTAGTCAGACATACGAAGCACTAATTCCACTATTTACTGTAGCGGCAATATATTTGGTATTCGTTGTGGGATTATCATCATTGCTTTCTAAGCTTGAAAGGAGGCTACGTAAAAGTGATATACGTTAATGATTTGAAAAAAAGTTTTAATACTTTAAATGGTGAAGTTACTGTAATAAATGGAATCACACAGCATATAAAAAAGGGAGAAAAAATAGCTGTAGTTGGTCCATCTGGTTCAGGTAAAAGTACATTTTTAAGATGTTTAAATAGATTGGAAGAACCTTCTTCAGGTCAAATTATATTTGACGGTATGGATATAACAGATCCTAAATGCGATATAAATAAAGTTCGTATGCATATGGGTATGGTTTTCCAGCACTTTAATTTATTTCCGCATTTAACAGTACTTGAAAATATAACTTTAGCACCGGTTAATCTTAAACTGATGTCGGAAAAAGATGCGAAGGAAAAGGCCTTTGAACTGCTAAAAAGGGTTGGTCTTAATAATAAAGCAGATGCCTATCCAATACAACTTTCCGGTGGTCAAAAACAAAGGATAGCGATTGTGCGAGCTCTTGCGATGGAACCTAAGGTTATGTTGTTTGATGAACCTACGTCGGCATTGGATCCGGAAATGGTTGGAGAGGTACTTGGTGTAATGAAAGAGCTTGCAGACGACGGAATGACGATGGTAGTTGTAACTCATGAAATGGGTTTTGCTAAAGAGGTTGCTACAAGAGTACTCTTTATAAACAAAGGCCAAGTTATGGAAGATGAAGCACCGGAAGAATTCTTTTCACATCCTAAGCATCCAAGATTAAAAGAATTTTTGTCAAAAGTTTTATAATAATAAAAATATCCATGTTACGCTAAATGCAACATGGATATTTTTTGTTTAACTTAAATTTAGTTGGCTATCATTTTTAATATTAAAAGCATTGTAACTCCCGGTATGCCGGATACGGCAGATATACCCAAACTTAGTAGGCTTACCGGTAAAGTTACCCCCGTAAACATTCCGGATATATTTACAAGTGCTAAAGTTCCGACCCCCATAAATATTCCGCTAAATGTCTGCCTTATAGGGCGTTTTGACCTTGCGCATATTTGAATAATTATTAATATTAATAGGATGGCGGCTGAAATAGTAGCTGTTAACCACATTGGTGACATTTATATTATCTCCCTGTATTGATGAGTTTTGCAATATTCTTGATTAAAGAGATGACGAATAGGTGTCGGCCTCTTTTGCGACACGCATTAAATACCGATATCTTGCTAAGAGTTCTTCTCGTTGATATATACAAGCTTCGATTAGATCTTGATCAGCTTCCATATTAAACCATCTGTCGGTGCATCGTAGCTTTTTGCATACATCGGATATTTCATTTAGAATACGATTTTCCTCTTTTTTTTGATTTTGCTTAACATACTTTTCTTCAACCTGTTTTATGACTTTAGTAACAAATTCCATATTAAAGCAATCCTTTCTCAAAGGATATGATGATATCCTTCTCATTTATTAAAATATATATGCCGATATATTGGACATTTATACCTTAATTTATTCAATAAATTGCTTTTAATATAAAAAATTAATGATGTGTTTATTTCATTTCGTTTGAGAATTTTTGAAGAAATCTTTTTAATTTTTGAGCTCCGGGGAGTCCTAATGCTGACCAGTTTTTACATATACTAGTAAGTTCATATAGGATAAGAAGTAATATGATTATCTCGCAAAGTCCGGGTTCACCGATGTTTAACATAGACTTGACTTCGTCAGGTAATAGAAATAAAAAATTTATATTTAGCATGTAGTCAATACCTACACTACATATAGCGACAAGTATCATTGTGATTTTGATAATAATCCCCTTTTTACCAATGCTTGAATTGAATTTCTTTTCTAATATAGCTTTTGAAGATCCTAGGATTATATCGATAGTAATTAAATCTATAAGACAAATCATAAGAGGATTCGATTTGAGCCAGTTTAGGCTTGCTTCTATTATGTACATAGTATTTTTTTCTCCTTAGTTTGGGATTTTTAGTATTTGGCCTGGGTATATTGTGTCGCTAGAAAGTCCGTTTAAGGACTTAATTTCATTGTATCTTGTACCGCTGCCAAGTAGTTTTTCTGAGATATCCCAAAGACTGTCACCACTTTTTACTGTATATATAGTGGTGTTTGAGGTAGTTGTTTTGGGAACTTTAAGGCATTGACCTGTGTATATCAGATTTGGGTCTTTAATTGTATTTATTTGCGCTAATGACTGGAACGTTGTACCATATTTAGAAGCGATGGAACTTAGTGTATCACCGGATACAACGGTGTATGTAGTATACTGCGTTTCGCTTTCAGTGTTGGTAGTATTAATGCCTTGTATTTCAGAAATTAAATCCCTGTACATATAGTCCATATCGACGTTACCGGCAATTCCAGGGATTGTCCCGTTGGAACGATATTGCCAAACGTCACAGTCAAGCGAGGGACTATCTATACCGTAGTGTGCAAGCCAAATGGTATATTTTGACTTAAGTAAATCGTAATCCAAGTAGTTATCGAACCAATTTTTGTTTGCGTAGATTCCAGCCCAATACCCTGATTTTTCGATTTCTTTGCAAAAACTTATGCACATTTGCGTTCGTATGTCTCGGTTGTGCTTGTCTGATATAGAGGCATCTTCGATGTCGAAATAAATAGGCAAATCCAGTTTTGCTCCATCTAAGATAGATAAGCAAAACTTAGCTTCTTCTGCTGCATCTTCGGGGCTTTCAGCGTATGAATAGTGGTATACACCTACTTTTATACCTGTTTTTTTGGCATTATCTAGATTTTTTTTGAAGTACGGGTCAATTTGATTTGGTTCATTTCTGCCAAAACCTGTGCGAATTATCGCAAAATCGATCCCGCCGGATTTTACGGCGTCCCAGTCAATTTCTCCTTGCCATTGGGAGACATCAATTCCTTTAAACATTTGTAATCATCCTTTCTTTTGCATTAAAAATTATGTGTACATATAACCGACAAAAAACCTCATTTTTTGCTCTTTTAAGGACAATTACCGATGTAGAAATTAAGACAATTGTAAAGTAGATTCAAATGTGGATATCTTTCACAACAAAACTCAATGGATTTAACCAAAATTAGAACTAAAAATACGCCAAAACCTTTATGTATACTAGGGTTTAGTACAATATATAATTTTTGTTAAAAAAATTCTACAAAATACTTGACAATTCGTTTTGTAAGTGTTATCCTATAATCACAGGAAAGATATAGTTAATATTGTCTATATTATTCTTCCTGTAGGTTGAATAAAGTGTGGTGATGTTATAAAACGAATGTCAGAGGAAGATATTAGTGTGAAAAATCCCCCAATAGTTTAAATTTAGAACCGATCGGCTTTTGAGGGGATGCACTTCAAAGGAATCAGATCGGGCTTTTTATATATAGGCATAGCAGCTATCTAAGCAACTGCTTATGCGTTAAAATTAATAGCTTAGTCGTGTATTTTAATATTTAAGTTTTATTTAAGAATAGGAGGAATAAGTTATGAAAAAGACGTTTAAAAAATTTGTTTCAGTAGCGCTCAGCGTTATGCTTTGTGCCGCCGCGGTTCCTGCCTCCTTTATAGCCTCAAATGCAGCGGGGGGGTACCGTAACGCCTAAGGTTGCAGCGAGTAAATATCAAACCGTTGTCCTAAAGTCAGATGGTACTGTTTGGGCGACAGGTTATAACGATGCCAGCCAGCTTGGAGTTGGTAATGCTGTTTTATCTATGGTGGGAAAAACCTCCACCTTTACTCAATGTGTAGATGCTGATGGGCCAATAAAGGACGCCACAGATGTAGCGTGTGGACAGAATAACACCGCAATAATCCGCAGTAACGGAGAAGTTTGGCAGTGTGGAGGTAATGGTGATGGTCAGCTCGGCAATACGAGTGTGAGTCGTGACAGTACAGTATTCGTAAAAAGTTATAAATCTAAGACAGGTGACTTTATAGATAAAGATTCGATAGTAACCGACGGCGATAGTGCCAATGTCGAAGCAATAACTGGAGCAACACAAATAGCGTGCGGAGGTTATCACACTGCGGTAATCATTAATGGAGAGGTTTGGCAGTGTGGAGATAATGATGATGGTCAGCTCGGCAATAATAGTAAAACAGATAGTTCAGTATTTGTACAAAGTTATAAGTTGAAGGATGGAAATAGTGTAGAAAGTCCAGATAGTAGTAATACAGAACCAATAACCGGGGTAACGCAGATAGCTTGTATAAATGGTCGCACTGCGGTAATCGTTAATGGAGAAGTTTGGCAGTGTGGAAATAATTACTGTGGTAGTCTTGGTAATACGAGTATAAAGTCAGATTCTATAAATGACCACAGTAAAGTATTTGTAAAGAGTTATAAGTCGAAGGATGGAAATTATGTAGCAAGCCCCAGTGGTGACAACACAGAAGCCGTAACCGGAGCGACGAAGATATGGCCTGGGTACCAACACACTGCAATAATAATTAATGGAGAAATTTGGCAGTGTGGGAATAACAATAAGGGTCAGCTTGGTAATACGAGTGTAAGTGGATACAGTAAAGTATTCGTAAAAAGTTATAAATCGAAGGACGGGAATAGAGTAGAAAGTCCAGATAGTAGTAATACAGAACCAATAACCGAAGCAACGCAGATAGCGTGTGGAGATTGTCACACCGCAGTACTTCTCGATAATGGTACAGTTTGGCAGAGTGGAGATAATGGTAATGGTCAGCTCGGCGATAATAGTACAACAAATAGTCCAGTATTTGTACAAAGTTCCAATATGACCGGAGCAACGCAGATAGCTTGTGGATGGTCTAACACCGTGTCAATCTGCGGAAAGAATACAACAACCAGTCTATATGGTGTAGGACAGAATGACAAAGGCCAGCTAGGTTTAGGAGACGCTGCAGGAACCGATAATGTATTGACCTTTACAAAATCTACAACGATTGGTTATATAATATTACCGGATATAGATAGCCTATTAGCTTTAGGCGAAGGCAGCAGAGACGTAACCGGTGCAGGACAGTTTGTAAATACTTATAGGCTAGATGTAGAGTGGAGCGCCCCACAATATACATACAACGCAGAGTGGAATGTAGATGAATCGAAGTGGGTTGGAACATGGGAAGCTGTCGATGGTGGTGACCAAATCGTAGTAAAAAATGGCTCGGCAACACCGTGTAAGGTAGAGTTTAACTTCAACGCTAATGATGAGTTTAAGTCACCAAGTGATGGTGAGCCCGGTACAAAGGGAACCTTTGCAGATCCAAATGTAGCAGATGAACCCGCATTAGATACCACTACAAACACAGTACCACTAGCTGTATACACAGCAGCTACACCGGCTACCAGCCAAAAGACAGTAAAACTAGGTATAGAAGGTATACCGAACTCCAAAGCCGGAACTGATATCGAAACACCTACAACAGTCGGTAGTGTGACCGTAACACTTAAAAATTCTTAAGCTTAAAATAATCAAACAATTAATATATATGAAAAGTCCCGCCTTGCATTAATTTGCAGGGTGGGACTTCTATGTTTAGTTATAAAACATGACTAATAAGTATGTTCGCATACTTGCTTTATTTTATCGCGTAGCTTTAAGAAGTCGCTAAACGCTTCAGGCTTGTTGCGTGGATTTCGCAACAATGCTGCCGGGTGCAATGTACCCATTAAAAGAGTATCGCCTTTTTTAAAGAATATGCCGTGTTCTTTGGTTATCTTGATGTCTGGCTTTATAAATTCCATCGCTGAAATTCTGCCTAGACAGACTATGATTTTAGGCTTTATCAAGCGTAGCTGCTCATTAATCCAAACAGAACAGGCCTCTTTTTCCTGAGGTAGTGGATCTCTGTTTTTTGGTGGGCGACATTTTACGGTATTTGCTATGTATATATTTTTTGAACGGTATAGGTCTACCGCATTCAACATTTTTTCTAGTAACATACCGCCTCTACCAACAAATGGCTCGCCTTGCAAATCCTCGTTTTCTCCCGGTCCTTCGCCGATGAATACGACCTCTGCATTTGGATTACCAACACCAAACACGACATTATGCCTTGTCTCGCATAGATCGCATCTATGACATTCGAGGCATTTTTTCTTTAATTCTTCCCAAGAGTTTTGCATGGATATTACCTCCTTTTTCTATTAGTAAAATGAATTGGAATATACTCAACACAGAGTTAAATATTTACAGTAAAAGGATATCTTTATAATGCGGCTTGATTTTTGTTTTGTTGTAGGTATTTATCTAAATATTCAGTCCATTCAGGAGCGTTCTCTTCTTCGAATAGGTGATATAGCATGTCTACAACAATTTGATGCCTACTTTCAGCTTCTTTTTTGCCAGAATTAGTCATCATTAGGTTTTTGAGTTTCAATATTTTCTCAAATATATGGCATACGCTGGTATTAACGCATTCTTTGGTATATTCTTCAGCATTAATGTCTTCGATCGGGAAATATTTTCTGTCGAAGAAGGGGTTTCCGTGTTTCATGCTGTATGTATATGTTCTTATTACACCATTTACACCAAGTGAATCGCACATATCTGCATCAGACACGATTTGCCCTTCAATTGTTTGAGGTCTAGCTTCTCCTTTTAAGATTTTGCTGTATCCAATACGGCTAATTTCTTCTAAAACTTGATTTTGTATTTCTTCATTTACATTGCAACTCGATAGAATATTTCTAGCATTTGTCAATTGCTTTGAGTTTTCAGCTCCAAACAATTTATAATCATCTACATCATGCAATAGAGCAATTAAAGAAACTATGTCTTTATTGGCATTTTCTTTATCAGCAAATTTTAAGGATAATTCTAAAACCCTGTTAATATGCTCTATTCCATGCCCGGAATTGTCGCTTTGCAATATTTCAAATGCCTTTTGTTTTACTGTTTCTAACATGTGTTGGTTTTCCTCCATGAAACTAAGATTTGTTTTTATTTATTGATTACACAGACAAATAAAGCCCTGACATACATGACAGAGCTTTTAAAAAGAAAAATTCTAAAACGCATTTGCGCATTAAGTTTTCAATTTACTTTGTTGGTTATAAGGAAGTTGTAGTTTGAGTTTGAAGCTACATCCATGATCATAACCATATGTATTTGCCTTTGATCAATAAACGAATTTTATTATTATAACACATAAAGTGAAAGTATGCAAGTGGAACTATTAAAAGGTATAAGAAAGCCCCTATAGAAAAAGTTCTATAGGGGCCTTATATTTCAAACGACTTTTAGTTATCACTTACGTTAAAGCTTACAGGTGAATTCCAATCTCTGCGTAACACGATATCCGCTGTACGAGTTGTATTATCATAAAGTATAGACCATTGTGTATTACTTGTTACATCGCCCTCTTTTGGTGCTTGTGAAGAAGCCTTAAGTGCTTCCCATGCGATGTCTTTGGTAATGTTTTCTTCGTTAGCATCAAAGATAGCTTCCATACTATCGTAACGTTCCTTTCCGTGGCCATAAGGATCATTATGTTGGTTTGGAAGTACTAAGTCTTTATACATAATAAAGAAATTTGTAACAGACCTTGAAGGGGTAACAACTGTTTCTCTAATTCCGCTGTTGCAGTCGTATTCTACCACACGGCTGTCTCCGGATGCATCTGTTATGTAAAAATGATAGTCACGTCCATTTACAGCGAGCATATCGTATTTGCTAAGCAATTCGATTGCCTCATCGGTAGAAGCTGCATTATCAAGTACGAGCCTTATAGCAAGAGATGTCGCTATAACAGGCTTTCCTGTTTGCTGATATGTTGGTTCGGAATCAAGTGTTAAAACTGCCATCGATACTCCTTTTTCATTCATACCGTCAAGACATATAAAAGGAGCAGTAAGGCATGCCATCTTCTTTTTTAGACCTGCTTCAGGATCATCTGCAGATATGTTGTTAAGAGCAGCAAATGCTACAGATTTATATCCACCTTTAGGTTTGCAATACACCATAAGCGCAGAGGTGTTATATTTGAAATCGTAGTTTCTTCCCATAAGGGAGTCTCCGTTGGTATCTTGCACACTAAAAGCACTACATCCAAAGCTTGGTACTTTTATTTTTACAGGTAAATAAGGAAGAGATTCTTTAACCACACTGTTTATCATGCTTTGGGTGTCTGTGATACCATGATCTATGACTTTGTCAAGATTATAATCATACATTACGTTCATTTTATAAATATTATACTCTTCGTAATTTGTCAGTTTTTCTATGGTTTCTATTGTCTGAAACCTTGAAAAATATAAGACAATAAATGCAATAACAATAAAGGAAATAACAGCTAAAATTGCGACCAGTACTCTTTTTAAAACTTTACTCATAAAAAGCCTCCGTTCATAAATAAATTTTTCTGTATGCACAAAAACTAATTTTTTCCTCTTTTGATTTTATTATATAAATTATACCATTTTTTACTTATTTTTTGCAAGTGATTATCGTGATATATTTTTTATATTTATCTTGAATCAAGTTTTGTTTTGTTGACTGATTGATATAGCGGAGTTTTACTGCAAATTTATAAAAAATACAGTTGGTGTCTGATATAGTTTAAAGGTATGAGCAAGTGGGTAGGTTTATAACAATAATAAAGAAGTGCAGTGTGATTACTAAAGTTAGGTATATATAAAGGTTTGATGATGGAGGAAGGGTTGCTATAATAATGGTACTAGTAGTTAAGTGAAAGGGTACCTTTAAATAGGTTAAATTTAAAAACTTTTATAAATAAGATGTAAGTTTTGGTAGAAGGTGGTTGAGAAATACCTGTGAGTCAGTTATAATAAATTTTATTAAAACGAGATTTATTTCAATTAGTGAGTGAAGGGGGATGAATAATAGAAAATAGTATAGAAATATGTTAAAGTATATACTATGCAAACAGAAGTTGATTAATATATGATGCAGAATTGAAGTGTTAAAGTATAATATTAAAAAGTGCTGATTAAGCTATTAGCTTGATTATACAAAAACAGCAAAGATAAAAACGCAATGTGTATCGATAGATACACTAGAGCCGGTAGGTAGCCCGGCCGTCACAGAAAAATCTGTGGTAAGTAACCTGCCCCTCCGGGTTGTCCGTTCTTTGTTTAACAATCTATTATTAAGGAGGGATTGTCATGAATAAAGTAAGTGGCAAACTGACAGTGTATTTTGAAGAACCATTTTGGGTAGGTGTTTTTGAGCAATTTAAGGAAAGTAGGGTATCTGTAGCAAAGGTGACATTTGGTGCTGAACCGAAGGATTATGAAGTGTATGCATTTATATTGAGTAATTACTATAATTTACAATTTAGTTCAGAAACTGTGGTAGCTGTTACGAAGGAAATAAAGAAGAATCCGAAGAGAATGCAGCGTGAGGCAAAAAAACAGCTACAGAATATTGGGGTAGGAACAAAGTCTCAAAAGGCTCTTAAGCTTCAATATGAGAAGAATAAACAGGCATGTAAATTAAAAGGTAAAGAAAGGAAAAAGGCCGAAGCAGAACGTATATTCCGGTTGAAAAGGCAAAGAAAAAAAGAAAAACATCGGGGTAGATAATACCAGAATAATACACTTTTAATTAAGAAAGGTGGAGATGAAAAGGTGAAACGTTGTATTGTAGTAACCGGTATAGTCGTGTAATAAATGCTAAAATATGGAGGATTTTAAATGACTATATCGGAGAAAGGTATATATCCACGCACAGGTGATAATCAAACAGTCTATTTGAAAAATGTAATTAAAGATCCAAACATTGAAGTTGGTGACTATACAATGTATAATGACTTTGTAAATGATCCACGTGGTTTTGAGAGGAATAATGTATTATACCATTATCCAATTAATGGCGATAAATTAAAAATAGGTAAATTTTGCTCAATTGCTTGTGGGGCAAGGTTCCTTTTTACAAGTGCAAATCATAAGGTGGATTCGCTTTCAACATATCCATTTCCAATATTTTTTGAGGAATGGGATTTGAATGTAAAAAATATTACGAGTGCATGGGATAATAAAGGTAGTATTGTAATTGGTAATGATGTTTGGATTGGATTTGAGGCTGTAATTTTGTCTGGTGTGACAATCGGTGATGGTGCAATTATTGGGACAAGAGCAGTTGTTACTAAAGATGTACCTCACTATACAATTGTTGGAGGTATACCGGCAAAACCAATAAGAAAGAGATTTTCAGATGATGTAATTTCAGAATTATTAAGACTTAAATGGTGGGATTGGCCTAAGAGAAAAATTAAGCGTAATATTGGTGCGATTCAATTAGGAAACATTAATAACTTAAAATAATTTGTGATGTTTAAGTGAGTAATTTTATTCATACTTTGGAGGAATAATCCATGGACGCAATTATTACAAAACAACTTACGAAAAAATTTAAGGATTTAACAGCAGTTGACCGACTTGATCTGGCAATAAAAAAGGGAGAGCTTTTTGCGTTGCTGGGTGTTAATGGTGCTGGGAAAACTACTACAATTAAAGTGCTTTCCGGTCTGTTGCTACCAACAAGTGGTGATGCAATTTTGAATGGAAAAAGCATTCTGTCTAATCGTACAGAAATTAAGGAAATGATTGGTGTGTCACCGCAGGAAACGGCGATTGCTCCAAATTTGACAGTCAAGGAAAATTTGGAACTTATGTGTGGTATTCATAGCTTTTCAAAAGGACTTCGTGAAAAGAAGGTAGAGGAACTTTCAGATACGTTTGGTTTAGATACAGTGCTTGAAAAAAGGGCATGCAAACTATCAGGCGGCTGGCAGCGACGACTTAGTATAGCTATGGCGTTGATTAGTGATCCTAAAATTCTTTTCCTTGATGAACCTACGCTGGGACTAGATGTAATCGCTCGAGCGGAGTTGTGGGATACTATTCGTTCGCTGAAGAGTCGTATTACCATAATTTTAACAACGCACTATATGGAGGAAGCTGAAGAACTTTCGGACCGCATTGGCATTATGAAAGATGGACGATTGCTTATGCTTGGTACGGCAGACGAGATCAAAACGGCAACAGATAAGGAAAAGTTTGAGGATGCATTTGTTGCTGTGGTAAGGGGGAAATCTAAATGAAGATGCTGACATTTGCAACACGTACAGCAAAGGAAATTTTGCGTGATCCTCTAAACTTGGCTTTTGGACTTGGATTCCCAATTGTACTTTTACTCCTACTTTCTGCAATGCAGGCTAATATTCCTGTCAGTTTGTTTGAAATTGAAAGTCTAGCGCCGGGTATAACTGTATTCGGTTTATCCTTTATGACGTTATTCGCAGCAACCCTGATTTCAAAGGATAGGGAAAGTGCTTTATTGCAACGTCTTTATACTACGCCACTTACCGCTTCTGATTTCATTCTAGGCTATATGCTACCTATTTTACCTATTGCTGTTGTGCAGAGCTTAGTATGCTACATTGTTGCGTTGTTTCTTGGGTTACATTTAACAGTTACAATTCTCTATGCAGTGTTGTATGTGATTCCAATTGCAATATTTTTTATTGCGTTAGGACTTTTGTGCGGTAGTATTTTTAATTCAAAGCAAGTCGGTGGTATCTGTGGTGCTTTATTAACAAATCTAACGGCATGGCTTTCTGGTATATGGTTTGATCCGGCACTTGTAGGAAATGCTTTTGAGAAAATAGCCAATGTACTCCCATTCCTACATGCGGTTGAGTTGGAACGCGCTGTATTAAATGGTCATTACACGGATATTTTATCACACATTTACTGGATACTCGGTTATTCGGTGCTCGGTATCTTGCTTGCGGTATTTGCATTTCTAAAACAGATGAAGAGGGGATAAAAATACATTCACAAAAATTACAATGAAAAATATGATAATTAGCTTTGAATTTCATATTTTAATATTGTTTTTACACAGTTTATTATGCCAAATATTTTTTATAATGTTACAGAGTCGTAGATGGATTTTCAATAATGTAAAGTTTTATAAAAGTTATTGACTCTTACGTTACGTAATAGTTTAGAATGTACTTATCGAGAGGAGAAAGTACCAATGATGACAGTAAATGATGTAAGTAAATTAACAGGGGTAAGCGTGCGCACTTTGCAATATTATGATGGTATAGGACTATTAAAGCCAAGCGGTTATACTGAATCTGGATATAGACTATATGATGATATAGCCCTAGATACACTTCAACAGATCTTACTGTTTAAAGAGTTGGAGTTCTCATTAAAGGAAATTAAGTCAATTCTTGATGCACCTAATTTTGATAGAAGTAAGGTGATAGAAGGGCAGATAAACTTATTAACAATGAAAAGAGAGCATTTAGATAATTTGATTAATTTCGCTCGAAGAGTAAAATTGCTAGGAGTTAGAGGAATGGACTTTACAGTATTTGATACAAAGAAGATTAATGAATATGAGAATCGTGCCGAGGAGCGATGGGGTCAAACACCAGAGTATAAAGAGTTTAAGGAAAGAACAAAAGATTGGACGAATGAGAATCAGCGGGATATTTTCAAGGACTTTATGCTAATTTTCGCAGAGTTCGGAAAAATGAAATCAAAGGATCCCGCAGATGAAGAGGTACAACTTCAAGTAAAAAAATTGCAGGATTACATTTCAGAGCATTTTTATAATTGTTCAAATGAAATTCTTAGTGAACTTGGCAAGATGTACGCAAGTGGTGGTGAGTTTACCGAAAATATTGATAAGGTTGGAGGAGCTGGAACTGCAGATTTTTCAGCCAAGGCAATAGAAATTTATTGTAATAAATAAAAATAAACCCGTTTTATTTGTAAGAGTGGTATTAGTGTATACTAAAAACGCAGATAACCCCACGCATAGTGTTGGGTTATCTGTTTATCGATAAATATAATTTCAAATTAAACAACTGAATAAAATTGAATCTTTTATAGTTGCTGAGTGGGATGCATATAATTATAGGAAGTTTGAGGAATATAATGTGAGGAATAGAGTCAGAAATTAGATATAAAATATTTATTTGAGTTAACTATTCTAATAAACAATAAAAATAATTTTCTATTTGTTGCCTTCTAAAATGCAAAAAACATAGTTTTTTTGCTGTATTATGGAGAAATATAAATTTAGGAGGAAATAAAAATGGTTCAAAAAAAGATTACACTTGATGTATGGGGGAAAAATAATGTTTTTGTAAAAGCTGTTCAGGGTGAGGTTAATTCTAGATTTTTAGAGATTTCTCTTACAGATCATGGAAATAATATTAATTTAGCAGATAAGTCTGTACAGGTTTATTTAATCAAACCCGATGGCAAGGAAATCTACAATTCAGCAACTATACTTGATGTAGAAAGAGGGACTGTATTATTAGAGCTGACATCAGAAATGTCGAATGCTCATGGTACATACAGGGATGCGGAAATAAGGGTAGTTTCTAAAAACGGAGAAACATTAAAAATTAAGGGCCTCAATTTATATGTGGAGAAATCTATGAATGATAATGCAATTGAAAGCAGTAGTGAGTTTACAGCTCTACAAGTTGCTTTAGGTGATGTAACTTCAATGAAATCACATATGAATTCAACGTTAAA